>NZ_JBYFCG010000005.1:0-279552 GCF_057652095.1 Flavobacterium sp. R1_16 | reverse complement strand
TGGGCGCAAGAAATTTGAGTGGATCTGATTCTAGTACGAGAGGACCGAATTGGACAAACCTCTAGTGTATCTGTTGTTCCGCCAGGGGCACCGCAGAGTAGCTACGTTTGGAAGGGATAAGCGCTGAAAGCATATAAGCGCGAAACCCACCACAAGATGAGATTTCTTTTAAGGGTCGTGGAAGATGACCACGTTGATAGGCTATAGGTGTAAAGGCAGTAATGTCATAGCCGAGTAGTACTAATAACCCGTAAGCTTATGTACAAGCCCCACCCCAACCCTCCCCAAAAGGGAGGGAGTAAAGAGGGTGGGGGCAACTTTCTTTAACCTGAACTCGTTTCAGGTTCTCAAAAAAATAATTTTTATCTCAGTATGTTAAAATATTACGTTTCCTTCCGGTTGCTAACCGCAAAGTACTAACTCTCCCCCTTTGGGGGAGCCGGAGGGGGCTAAGTTTTAAGGTGGTTATTGCGGCGGGGCTCACCTCTTCCCATCCCGAACAGAGAAGTTAAGCCCGCCAGCGCAGATGGTACTGCAGTTATGTGGGAGAGTATGTCGTCGCCTTTCTTTTTGAAAACCCTATTCATTTTGGATAGGGTTTTTTGTTTTGTAGGTAAGCCCTATTCACCCTTCGAGATGGGCATGTTTAAGATTTTCTTCAAAGCTTTTTCTTAATACGATTTGGTTTTTGTTTGTTATAATCTCAACTTTCTTTTTCTTATATTTTAGTTCTTGCTTTTATGATTGTATTTTTCTATTTTGGATATTAGTGATATCTCACTGAGTATAAATTTTAACAATTGATCGAAAATAATTAAGTCATCAGTACTGGTAGTTAATGTTTTGTAAAAAATAAGGAAACTACTGTAATAATATTATAATTTTATAAATAAATGAGTGATAGATAATAAATACTATAAATTTATCAACACTACTACGTTTTCGTAATTAAGATTGTAGATTGCTATGTAATAGATTGTTATTATTTATATAATTTTAGCGTTCAAATATATTTAATGTGATGAATATTAACTCAATGTGGGTTTATTAGTAATTATTTTAATTTATTTGAATAAACACTTAACCTCAAAAATTATCATTATGAAATTATTTTCTAAAAACTTCTTGCTATTAGTAGTTTTGTTCTTTACAACATTTTTTTCGTCAGTACGATCTCAATCATCTGCTAATATAAACGATGTTATGTTGCAGGCATTTGGCTGGGATGTTCACACAAAGGCGTCTGTTATTGCTGAAGGAGGACTTTATAATTATTTGAATAATCGTGCTGGAGGACTATCTAAAGCAGGATTTAATGTTCTTTGGTTGCCACCACCTAGCCAATCAACAGGGGGAAATGGATATATACCAACAAGACTATTTAATTTTAGTCAAACTTCATTTGGTTCTGAAGCTCAATTGAGAGCTTTGTTGACAAGTTTAAATACGGCGTCACCTAAGGTACATCCTATGGCTGATATTGTTGTGAATCATAGAGGAGGGACTACAAGTTGGACGGATTTTACAGAACCTACTTGGGGATGTGAGACAATATGCTTTAATGATGATGGAGGTGCTACACAAACGGCGACTTATGTAGGTTGTAAACCATCAGGAGCAAATGATACAGGTGAAGATTTTAGTGGTGCTCGAGATTTAGATCATACTAGTCTTACTGTCAGAAATGGTGTAAAAGAATATTTAACAAGATTGAAAGCCCTTGGCTTTGATAGTTGGAGATGGGACGTAGCTAAAGGATTTTCTGCAAGCTACATTGGAGAATATATTACAGCTTCTTCGCCATATGCTTCTGTTGGGGAATATTGGGATGGAAATGTAAATACATTAAAATCATGGATAACAGGTACAGGAAGTAAGTCGGCAGCTTTTGATTTTACTATGTATTATAACGCTCTTGGACCAGCGTTTAATAGTGGTAATTATGGAGCTCTTAGAGGGAATCCTGGTCTAGCTGGTCAGTTTGGTTATGCTGACAAAGCAGTAACATTTGTTGATAATCATGACACATTTGTAAAACCAGGAAGTTTTACCAACAATGATAATATTATGAAAGCATACGCATACATATTAACACATCCAGGTATACCATGTGTTTTCTTTCCTCACTACTATGGTGGTACTTTTACTAAAAGTGAAAACAACACAAATGTATCTGTGACCTACACGGCAAATGAAGCTGCAATAAAAAAATTAATTGCCGTTAGAAGAACAAATGGAATTAATGCTTACAGTTCAGTTTCTGTATCCAATTCAAGTGGGTTTTATTCTGCAACAATTGATGGTAAAGTAGTTGTTAAAATTGGTCCAGGAACTTGGAATCCTGGTTCAGGATGGATATTGAATGCTTCAGGTACAGATTATGAAGTTTGGTCTAAAATTGCAGTAAATGTGGCTCCAACGGTTGCAATTACGCCAACATCAACTACGTATGGAGCGGGTACTTCTCAAGCTGTAACAATTACAGGATCAGATGATAAAGCAGGCTATACTATTTATTATACTACTGATGGTTCCACACCTACTGCATCTTCTTCAGTTTATACAGCACCTATAAATGTTTCCTCTACTACAACAGTAAAAGCGATAACTATAGATTCAGATGGATTGTCTTCAGACGTTGCCTCACAAACATACACTTTCATGACTCTTGGGGATATTACAGTAAAATATAAAGCTCCAACTGCTTGGGGAACGACAATTTATGTGCATCATTGGAATGCTTTACCATCAACTAATCTGGCGGGTTCAACTTGGCCAGGTAAAAAAATGGCAGGTCCAGATGCTAATGGATATTATTCTTATACTTTCACAAATATTGCCAGTACAAATATTCTTTTTACAAAAGGAACATCAGGACCTCAAACGGTTGATATTTTATCAGTAAATAAAAACACTTGTTATATTCCAACAGGAACAAATACAAAACTAGATGTTCTTGAAACGGATTGCTCAACATTAGGAGTTGAGGAAATGACAAATGCTTCAACTCAATTGAAATTATATCCAAATCCAGTTTCTAAATCATTTAAAATTAATAAACAGGTTTCAAATCTTTACATTTATGATATAACAGGTAAAGTAGTAAAACAGTTTAATGGTTCTTTTAGTACAGATTCTAATTTTGACGTTACTTCATTAAATAGAGGAATGTACTTTGTGAAAATTAGATCTGTTGATGGTTTTGAATCTACAGTTAAGTTTTCTAAAGAGTAAAAGAGATATATTAAAGAGGTTGTTCATAATTTGAACAGCCTCTTTTAGATTAAAATATCAATTCCTCTTCCTATACAATTTCACATTGGATATACTAATTTAGCTTCCAGTTAAAGTTAAGAATAAAATCTTATTTTTAACATATGAAACGAGAAAGAAAAATCTATGATCCAGCTTTTAAGACAAAAGCAGTCCAATTAAGTAATGAAAGAGATAATATTTCAGAACTGGCAAGAGAACTTGGAATAAAAGCTACCTTACTTTACAAATGGCGAAAAGAATACGAAGAATTTGGCAAAGGCAGTTTTCCTGGAAAAGGAAATCTTAAACTAACACCAGAACAAGAAAAGATTCACGAATTAGAGAAAAAGTTGAAAGATGCAGAACTAGAACGTGATATATTAAAAAAAGCAATCGGCATTTTTTCCAAGAGCGGTCGATGAAATATACGTTCATTAAAAATCATGAGTACTTATTTCCGATTGAAAAAATGTGTAAGGTTTTAGAAGTTGGTTCTAGTGGATATTATAAATGGAAAAGCAAACCTATTTCCAATAGAATAGTTAGAAAAAATGAGATAAAACAACAAATAACTTCCATTTATTTTGCTTCAAAACAGCGTTATGGAAGTCCGAGAATTACCATTGAATTAAATGCATTGGGTTACAAAATATCAAGAATAACAGTTGCAAAATACATGAAAGAGCTTGGATTAAGAAGTAAGTTAAGCAAAAAGTTTAAAGTCACAACCAACTCAAAGCACAATTATTTAGTGGTAGAAAATATATTAGATAGAGGTTTTGAGGTTGATAATCCATCTAAAGTTTGGGTGTCAGACATCACTTATATTCAGACCAAAGAGGGATTTTTATACTTGACAACAATTATTGATTTATACGACCGAAAAATGATTGGCTGGAGTTTAAGCAATGGTATGAGTACAAATGAAACAACTCTTGCCGCATGGAAAATGGCAATTAGAAACAGAAGTGTTCAAAAAGGATTAATTTTTCATTCTGATAGAGGCATTCAATATGCAAACAAAAAATTTACTAATACTATTGAGTCTTATGAGGTAATAAGAAGCATGAGTAGAAAAGAAACCGTTGGGATAACGAAGTGGCTGAAAGCTTCTTTAAGTCATTAAAAACCGAATTAATTTACGGTAATAAACTCATAACCAAAGAACAAATGCAACTGGAAATTTTTGAATACATAGAAATCTGGTATAACAAAAAAAGACGACACGGGGCATTGAATTACAAAACAATCGAAGAATTTAATAATCAAAACAATATTTACAAAAATGTCGCTTAACTTAAACTGTACTTTTTATTTGCATATCCAATTATAACTGACACAGAAATTATCCTAAATCCTATTTATTTTGAGTATGACAAAAGCAATATTACTAAGCAAGGTGCAGCCGAATTGGACAAATTAGTGTATGTAATGTCGCAGAATACTAAACTTGTGATTTATGCCAAATCTCATACGGATTCTAGAGGAAGTGATAAATACAATTTAGATCTTTCTGAACGCAGGGCCAAGTCAACTGTACAATATGTTATTTCTAAAGGTATTGATCCTAGTAGAATTTCAGGAAACGGATTTGGTGAATCACAACCAAAGGTAGATTGCAAAAATAAATGTACCGATGCAGAGTATGCACTCAACAGACGTTCAGAATTTTTGATTGTAAAAAAATAAAGTTTCCTAGAATAAGAGATAAAAAAACCTGATATTGTAAAATATCAGGTTTTTCGTTTTTAATAAGGTTTATTTTTTACGCCAGCATTGTCACTGGGTTTTCAATATACTGTTTTAAAGTTTGTAGAAACTGCGCTCCAGTTGCCCCGTCAATTGTACGGTGGTCGCAAGCCAAAGATAGCATCATGGTGTTTCCAACAACAATTTGCCCATCTTTTACCACGGGTTTCTCAACGATTGCTCCTACTGATAGAATTGCTGAGTTGGGCTGATTAATGATAGAATTGAATTCTGTAATTCCAAACATTCCCAAATTAGAAATGGTAAATGTACTTCCTTCCATTTCACTTGGTAATAATTTTTTGTTTTTTGCTCTTCCTGCAAGGTCTCTTACACTAGCACCAATTTGAGATAAACTCATACCATCAGTAAAAGGTAAAACAGGAACAACCAATCCATCTTCTACAGCAACAGCAACACCAATACTTACATGATGGTTAATAATGATTGCATCTTCCTTCCACTGAGAATTGATTTTTGGATGCTTTTTAAGAGCCAAAGCACATGCTTTTATTACCATGTCGTTGAACGAAACTTTAGTATCAGGAACACTATTTATAGCAACTCTTGATTTCATCGCTTCATCCATGGTAACCTCAATTACTAAATTGTAGTGAGGTGCAGTAAATAAAGATTCAGACAAACGTTTTGCGATAATTTTTCGCATCTGTGAATTTTTGATTTCCTCTGTGGCAATTTGTCCCGAGGGAACAAATGGTCTTGTAGCGACTACTTCTTTTGTGCTTGATTCTGGTGCTGAATTCACAACGGCTGAATTAGCACTTGTAGTAGATGCCACAAAATTTTCAATATCACTTTTTACAATGCGTCCATTTTCACCAGAACCTTTAACTTGTGCAATGTTAATTCCTTTTTCTTCAGCAATCTTTTTGGCCAAAGGAGATATGAAAATTCTTTTTCCATCAGAAACCACTTGAATAGGTTCGTCTACTTTATCAGCAATAGCTGTAGAAGATTCTGTTTTCGATTCAACTACTTTTTCTGGAGTTGAAACTCCTCCCTTTGAAAAGTTTTCAGCCACTCCTGAAATATCTGTACCAGCAGGTCCAATAATAGCTAATAAACTATCAACGGGAGCAGTTTGTCCTTCTTGAATACCTACATATAAAAGCGTACCAGAATTGAACGATTCGAACTCCATAGTAGCCTTATCGGTTTCAATTTCTGCTAAAATATCACCTTCTGCAACCGCATCTCCAACTTTTTTCAACCAATTTGCTACTGTGCCATCGGTCATAGTATCACTTAAACGAGGCATAGTCACAACAACAACTCCTGCGGGTATACTTGTAGAAACTGGTGTAGTATTTATAATTTCCTCTTTTTTCTCCTCAACAACTGGAGTTGGAACAACTGGAGCCGCTGTTGAGATTGAGGGTTTTCCTAAATTAAGTAAAGGAGTAATATCCTCACCTTCTGCTCCTATAATAGCCAAAAGCGAATCTACAGGTGCAGTTTCTCCTTCTTGAAGGCCAATATGTAAAAGGGTTCCAGAATTGAATGATTCAAATTCCATAGTGGCTTTATCGGTTTCAATTTCTGCTAAGATATCACCTTCATTAATTTTGTCGCCTACTTTCTTAAGCCATTTTGCTACTACTCCTTCAGTCATAGTATCACTTAAACGTGGCATTGTAATAATTTTTGCCATAATTCAATTATAGTTTGTGTGGTAAAAATGGATAATTTTCTTCTTCGTATACAACATCATACAGTTGTTGTACTTCTGGGAAAGGAGATTCTTCAGCAAAGGCAACACAGTCTTCTACTAAATTTTTTACTCTTTCGTCAATTGCTTCGATATCCTCATCGGTAGCATATTTTTGATCTTTTATCACATCTAAAACTTGTGTGATTGGATCAATTTTTTTGTATTCTTCTACTTCATCTTTTGAACGATACAATTGTGCATCTGACATAGAGTGTCCTCTATAACGGTAGGTTTTCATTTCTAAAAATGTAGGGCCATCTCCACGACGAGCTCTTTCTATAGCTTCATGCATTGCTTCGGCTACTTTTACGGGATTCATTCCGTCGACAGGGCCACAAGGCATTTCATATCCTAAACCTAATTTCCAAATATCTGTGTGATTGGCGGTTCTTTCAACTGATGTTCCCATTGCATAACCGTTATTTTCGACGATGAATACTACAGGAAGTTTCCATAACATAGCCATATTGAATGCTTCATGCAAAGAACCTTGACGTGCAGCACCATCTCCAAAATAGGTTAATGTAACACCATCTCTTCCGAAATATTGATCTGCAAAAGCAATTCCTGCACCAACTGGAATTTGTGCTCCAACAATTCCATGTCCGCCAAAAAAACCGTGTTCTTTTGAGAAGATGTGCATGGAGCCTCCCATTCCCTTTGAAGTTCCTGTGGCTTTACCTAAAAGTTCTGCCATTACTTTTCTAGGGTCAACTCCCATACCTATGGGTTGTACGTGATTTCTATAGGCAGTAATCATTTTATCTTTACTCAAATCCATAGCGTGCAAAGCGCCTGCTAAAACGGCTTCTTGGCCGTTGTATAAGTGAAGAAATCCTCTAATTTTTTGTTGTATGTAAAGAGCAGCTAGCTTGTCTTCAAACTTTCTCCAAAGTAGCATATCTTCATACCACTTTAAGTAAACTTCTTTTGTAACTTCTTTCATTTGGCTATTTTTATTTTGCTAAATTGTTTTAAAGCATGTAGTCTGAAATTTCGTAATTCAATAAATCAGTACTTTAATGAACTGATTTTTTTCTTACGCAAATTTGCGAAGAGCAAAAATAAGACATTCCTACTAAGAACTAAAATTTAAAACACAGTTTTTCCTCTTTTTATAAGAAGTTTTTATCGAATGTAAATGGAAGTAGATTTTTGAGTGAATCTGATTTATAAACTACACCGATTTCGCCCATAAAATAGATTTCTATTGGCTGTTCTTGTTTGAATTCGTATTCGGCTATGGATTGTCTGCAACCTCCACAAGGAGGAATAGGGGATGTCGTTGTATTTGTGTCGGATGCTGCTGAAATGGCTATTTTTAAGATTTTTGCTTCAGGATAAGTTGCTCCAGCTTGAAAAATTGCTACTCTTTCAGCGCAAAGTCCTGATGGATAGGCAGCGTTTTCTTGGTTTGAACCCAAAATGATTTTTCCGTTGTCTAAAAGAATGGCGGCTCCAACTCTAAATTTTGAATAGGGAGCGTATGCTTTTTTTCTGATTTCGATAGCCTTAGACATCAAATCTTGAACGTCAGTTGGTAAATCTTGTAACGAATCATAACCCGAAAATGTTGTTGTAATGCTAATTTCTTTCATGTGAAGATGGTATTTTTAATGGTGTATTAAACAAGACTATTTCTTTAGTTTTTTTGGAAAAAAAATCCAAATTTCGAAATTTTGAAATTTGGATTCTTTTTTTATTAATTAAATGATACTAATATTCGTCATATTTGTCTCCGAATGCAAAGCTCAGAGAAAAACGTAAAGTGTTTTCTAAAGGGTTTTTCACATTAGATGCTGAAAATAAATAGGACACATCAATTTTTACTACATTATAAGTAAATCCAGTTCCGATGGAGAAAAATTTTCTTGCTCCTTTCATTGGACTTTCATTAAAATAACCCAAACGAAATGCAAAGGAGTCTTGATACATGTATTCTGCACCAACAGAATAGGTTACTTCTTTTAATTCTTCGCTAAATCCGTCAGGAGCATCATTGAAAGATTTGAAAATTCCATTAACCCAGCCAATTTTGTTGTATTCAATATTGTTTTGGGATTTTTCACTTGATGAAATTTCTCCATCTCCATCTAAATCTTTTGGTTCTTGAGGTGTTGGAACTAAAAGTTTATTGAATTCTAAATTCAACCCAACTTTGTTGTATTCGTCTAAAATAAAATCAAATCCACCACCTAATTTTAGGTTTGCAGGTAGGAAATTCGAACCCACAGTTGAATCAGTAGATTGGTCGTAATTAATTTTTGGACCTAAATTTTGGAAATTGAAACCAGCTCTCCATCTACCATCAAAATCAGTAAATGCAGTTTGTTCAGATTGATAGAAACCAGCGACATCAAAAGCAAAAGAACTTGCTGCTGCAGAACTCTGACCTTCAGTAGGGATTCTTAGGTTTGATCTTATGTAACGACCGGCTACTGCCATGGAGAAGCGTTCGCTTAGTTTTTGTGAATAGGATAAATCAATTGCAAATTCTGCTGGTTTAACAACATTGGCTTGGGCATCAATGCTTTCTCTTAATTCAATTTCACCTAAGCTAAAGAAACGAAGACTTGAAGCAAAAGCTCCACGGTCATTAATTTTGTTGAAATAGTTGACTTGACCGAGTGAAATATCATTAACGAGTTCGACTAAATAGGGAGTGTAACTTAGAGCGAATCCTTGTTTGTCAAGTGAGAATGAATATTTAGCAGGATTCCATTGTTGAGAGTAAGCATCTGTCGAGGTAGCTACACCGTTGTCTGCCATACCTGCAGACCGAGCATCTCCCGCCACTAATAAGAAAGGAACTCCAGTGGTAATAACTCTTTCCTGAGCTTTTGTTAATTGTACTACTAATAAACAGATTAGTATTGCTGCAATTTTTTTCATTCTAAATTTTTAAAAAAGTTAACAAATATAGTGTTTTATTAAAGGATAACAAGTTTCTCGTATTTTTCTGTTCTTGTATTTGTTAAAACAGATTTTACAGTAAGTTTATAAATATAGGTTCCTTTTCCAATTTTGTCACCAAAATCATCTTTACCATCCCAAGTAATCTCTCTCGACAAGAATCCTTCAGTAGTCACCGTTTGATTTTTTGACCAAACAATTTTTCCAGAAACAGTCATCACTTGAACTTGAACTTCTAAGGGTTCAAAAGGTTTGTTGTGTGTAAACCAAAATTGGGTGTAATTTACAAATGGATTGGGATAGTTTAAAACATTGGTAATTTGAATGGATTCATCCCCAACAACGATAAATTGAATTTCTGAGATTACAGGATTGTTGTAAACATCCCAAGCTTTGAATGTGATTGTGTGTAATCCCACAGATAAGTTTCTGAATGGGAATTTTAGTTTTCCTTTTGTGTAATCGTCCAATTCGGTTTCATAGTAATCATTGAGTTTATAAGGATTGTTCTCGTCTCCATCCAAAATAGCTATGATATCATGACCAATACCGCTAGCTGTATTTATCCCGTTTTCATCTTCTAAAAAAGCTAAAAATAATGGAGATTCATTTGTTATTCCACCCGAAATAAAGGTTTGGTCGTTCATGTACAGTTTTACCCTTGGAGCAATATTGTCTACAGCAGCATTATCATTGGTTCCGCCAATTTTTAAAGTAGAATTTGAACCTGTTTTGTCTAAAAGAATTTCTCCTCGTTTAGCATAAAAACTGACTTTTCCATTTCCAAGAGGTATTGAAATGTCTCTAGGAACTATAAAACCAAATTCAAATTGACCATTCGTAATTGTTGCATTTCCTCTAAAAATAGTTTCTCCTAATGTATTAAAGTTTATAGATGCACTATTACCATCGTTATTTAGTGTTGTTCTGGAGATGTTTTTATCAAAAATTTGAACCGATAATTCGCCTTTGTAATCTGGAATTAGGATATTGTTTTCGTCTGTGATTTCACCTGCAATTTTAACAAATGATAATGCTTTTAAATTATCAACAGGTCCAGTTATGGGCTTATCGTTAATTTTAGTGAGATTGATCATAGGCTGAGGAATGTCTAATTTTAGTGCGGGATCACCTAAATAAAAAACTACGTCCGTTCTAGGGGCAAATTCATTTTTTGCTAATCGTAATGCTTCTGCAATAGAAGTATATTCATTTGAACCATAAGAAAATAAATATTTTGATAAGACATCGTTAAAATTCTCTCCAGTGGTTTGACCAATTTCACGAATAGTAGTTATCATTGAAATTGCTCCTCCTTGAGGATTCCAATAGGTATACTCTCCAGCAGTAGGTCTAGAAGGATTGTCAAATCTAGAAAAATCACAAGTAATCGTTATGAATAATGGATATTTGTAGCGATTACTCAAATTTTGCCCATCTGATTTTTCCCAAATACGTTCTTGGGTTAATCCATCTTCACCACCATGACCAAGATAATTCAATACTAATGCTCCTTTTTCGAAGGCGTTAAACAATTCTTCACGAGCTTTAGGATATCTAGATCCGCCTGCAGAGGTTTCTTGAACATAGGAATCAAGTAATATTTTTTTTGCATTCAAAAAAGGTTTTTCTGACTCAATAGTATCTGATAAATTATTCATTCTCGATTGCAGGCTGGCATCACTAGCTACATCAGCATCATCAGAAATCACAACATAATTATTTCTCCAATTTCCGTAGGATTTAATATCATGATAATCGATGATTTTATTGACTAATTCGTCTGCTTGCGTCGGATTGTTGGCAATCATTCTGCCCACAGCAATATCTAAACTACCTACAAAATTGTCGACATCACCTTCATTGTCGCTCATTAAGCCAAAAAAATCATCTGATGCAAATGAGGCTTCACCAAGAGTGAAACTATTTAAAGCATGGTAAATGGGTACAATATTCGTGTTGAATTCTCTAGGCAATCTATTTTTGAAATCGTATGATGCATCACCAAAGAGATTGAGGTATTTTACCTCGTTGCCTGGTACTATAGGATGGTCATAGACGTATTTTACAAAATTGCGAATCGCTCCAATGTCTTGTTTGCCGGAGGAAAATTCTTGATAGATATTTTCAAGATAAACTACTTTTACATTCAATTTGGAAAAATCTCTATGGAAATTCGCTAATTTTTCAGCTTGTGTTCCCAATGCTGATGGACAAACAATTATATAATCAACATCTTGTTTTAAGCCTTGAGCATTATTAAAAATGGTTCCTTTTAAATTTTGATTGGCTACTCTAGTTTGTGAATCTTTAAGAGGGCTATAAAAATCATTAGCGTCTACAGCAATGTATTTTCGGACTTCTCCAAGATTAACTTTGAATGAAAGACTATTTTGGGAGTTGTTTTCTACTTTGGTTACATTATAAATATCTGTTATATCCCAAACTTGGCGCAATGTACTTGCATTTGTTATCTGATATTCTCCAATTCCTATCGAGGTAATGGCTGCATCATATTGAAATTGGAATTGCTTTCCATAGCCTTTTAGGCTTCTTTTAGATCTTAGTAAAATGTAGTCTAAATAGCCCTTTGAGTCTGGTACACCATTATTGTTGTATTTCAGAGTTATTTTGATGTTTTCTGACGCAGGAATTGAGGTGTTTAATTCTTCTGGGTCTGCTTGAGTAGCTCCTCCAGTAGCTGAAAATGAAATGGAGCCCACAGATTGATTGTTTGCTTTTATCTCAAATGATGTTCTGGTAAAAGAAGTTGCTGCGGCAAATACAGTCAAGTTTATAGGATTAGAAGTAACAATGTTTGGAATATTAAAATTGAAGTCTTGCTCGTCATCTATATTAAATTGTTCTCCAAACCAACGTCTGCCTAATTTGACAATATTTACTTTATCAACTTCATAGTAATTATAACCATCAAATTCGCTGATAATTAGGTCACTGTTTCCTGATGGTTGCTGTAAATCTGATATTCTTTTGCCGTCTTCACCTTGCATGTTTACATAATAATAGGATTTTGAATCGTATAAATTAGTTGATGTTTGACTATCCTCATTCCATTGATCCACTCCTTCAGCATAAAATAGTATATAATCACTGTCATTAAAAATACCATCGTCTTCGCCAATGACTTGAATGCTGTTCTCGGTTAAATCTGTTGGATAATATTCGCTATTTTTGAGAGGAATCATTCGTCCACCGTTTCCGTAAATTTTTATTTTTTTTGGATTTACAGCATCTACTTCAAACCCCATTTGTGCTAAAAAACTTTTACTTAATCTATATACGCCAGATTTCACTACATAAAAACGACGCCATTCTCCAGAAGCTAATACAGAGTTGGTTATTGTATTAGAATTAGATGCGGTAGCAGTTTTCAGGGTATTATTAAATGAAATATAATAGGAAAAAGATTTAACTTTCTTGTAGCCGTCAGCATCTTTGATTATTGGCGATAATGAAATAAAAGCGAAAGATACATTTCTCGCTTGCATATTTCTTGCTCTAGCATTTATTCGAGAAGGAATTGCCTTTGTAGATAAATCTCCAAGCTCAGATTCATCGATACTTTCGTAGACAACATTAGTGATTCGTAATGAGTTTTCGTCAATTTTGGAAGGCGTTGCAACTTTCAAATTGAAGAATAGTTGTTTTTTGTAGCTGTCAAACTGAAAATTAGCGTCGTTAAATTTTGGAACAGTCAATTTATAAGAGCCAAATGAAATAGATGATTTTGTGTTCCATGTTAAAACGATTTCTCCCTTTTGTTGACCAAAACAAATTACAGAAAGCAATAAAAATAGTAAAGACAGTATTTTTTTCATAGTTAATGAATAACGTATTTAAGCATAAATTATTACGGGGAGTAAAAATAATTTATTTCGTCAAGAAGATTAAAATATTTAAATTATTTTTGCGTTATAGAAGATGTTAGTATCTAAAAACGCGCAAAATTATTTTTTTAAAAAAAAGATGTTGCAATATAAAGGTTAATTATTATATTGCGCCTCGAAATTAATTACCTACAAGAAGTATGAAAGTAAATAAAATTATGACTGTAAGATTGTTGCTATCACTAGCAATAGTGTTAGTTTTTGCTACAAGCTGTAGTAAAAAATCCAGTTCAAAAAACTCATCAACTGCAACAGGTTGGAAAATCAACGATAAAAAAGGAGGTTTTCAGTATGCTTCAAATTTCAAAAAGCAGGCAACAGGACCAGGTTTAGTAATGGTTGAAGGAGGAACTTTTACTATGGGAAAGGTTCAAGATGATGTAATGCATGATTGGAATAATACCCCAAACCAACAGCATGTTCAGTCATTTTACATGGATGAAACAGAAGTAACTAATTTGATGTACATGGAGTACATCGATTGGTTAAAAAGAGTTTTTCCACCAGACCAAGAGAATTACAAAAATATATACGAGGGTGCATTACCAGACACACTTGTGTGGAGAAATAGATTAGGATATAATGAAACAATGACTAACAACTACCTTAGACATCCAGCTTATGCTAGCTACCCTGTAGTTGGAGTAAATTGGATTCAAGCGGTTGAGTTTAGTAAATGGAGAACAAATCGTGTAAACGAAAGTACATTAGAAACTCAAGGATATTTGAAAAAAGATGCAAAGGTTCTTGATGTAAAAGCAGATGCGATTTTTGACACAGAAACCTATTTAAATGCTCCATCAAAAGCTTTTGGAGGAGATGAAAAGATTGTTTTTAAAGGACCTAAAAATTCAAAATCAAAACCTGTTAAAACCAAAGGTACAAAAGACAATCCATCAACTGAGACTGCTGCAAAAAATGTATATGCACAACGTTCTTCAGGGCTTATCCTTCCAGAATACAGACTTCCAACTGAGGCTGAATGGGAATATGCTGCTGCTGCTGATGTAGGACAAAGAGAGTACAACATTTATAAAGGACAGAAAAAATATCCTTGGTCTGGTAGTTATACTCGTTCAGGAAAAAGACAAGTTAGAGGTGATCAATTGGCAAACTTCAAACAAGGTAAAGGAGATTATGGAGGAATTGCAGGTTGGTCTGATGATGGAGCTGATATTACAAATGTAGTGAAATCATATCCGCCAAATGATTTTGGATTATATGACATGGCTGGTAACGTTGCAGAATGGGTTGCTGATGTTTACAGACCAATAGTTGATGATGAAGCGAGTGACTTTAACTATTTTAGAGGTAATGTTTACACCAAGAATAAAATTGGTGACGACGGGAAAGTTGATTTAGTGACACAGGAGACTCAAAAATTTGATACATTATCTAATGGTAGAATAATTTCTAGAAATTTCCCTGGTCAAATCACTCAAGTTCCTGTTGATGAAAACGAGACTTATTTGAGACAAAATTTTGATAAGAGCGATGAAAGAAACTATAGAGACGGAGATAAACAATCTACGAGATACTATAAGTTTGGTTCTTCTGAGGATGAGGATGATCCTAAGAAACAAGAAAAAACAAGAATGTACGATTCTCCTCAACACAATATTACAACAGACAGTCTAGGTAATATGAAAAAGCTGTATGATAAATCTAACAAAAGAACAACTTTAATTAACGATGATGTTAGAGTTTATAAAGGAGGTTCTTGGAGAGATAGAGCATATTGGCTTGATCCAGCCCAAAGAAGATATTTCCCACAGGATATGGCAACTGACTATATTGGTTTTAGATGTGCGATGTCTAGAGTTGGACCTAAGGCTGATAAAAAGAAAAGAGCAAGAAACTAATTTCAAAAGTATAATAAAATAAGAGCCCTTTCATTAGGGCTTTTATTTTTTAAAATTATTTTCAATGAATATTGAATCCATTCACAGTTTATTTTTGAAATGTAATTCTATTTCTATAGATACAAGAAAAATTGAATCCAATTCATTTTTTGTTGCTATCAAAGGAGATCGATTTGATGCCAATACATTTGCAAAAGAAGCCATCGAAAAGGGAGCATCCTACGTTGTTATTGATAATGAATCGTATTACATCGATGAGAGAACTATATTGGTAAATGACAGCTTGAGGACACTTCAAGAATTGGCTAAATTTCATAGAAAGTATTTAAAATTACCAATAGTTGCATTGACTGGAAGCAATGGAAAAACAACTACAAAAGAGTTGATAAATGCTGTTCTTTCTAAAAAATATGTTACTAAAGCGACGATTGGAAATCTTAACAATCACATAGGTGTTCCATTGACACTACTTTCTTTTACTTCTCAAACTGAAATTGGGATTGTTGAAATGGGTGCGAATCACCAAAAGGAAATTGAATTTTTATGTGAAATAGCACAACCAGATTATGGTTATATTACAAATTTTGGCAAAGCACATTTAGAGGGTTTTGGTGGAGTAGAGGGAGTGATAAAGGGTAAAAGTGAGATGTATACTTATCTTTCAAGAAATGATAAAACAGTTTTTGTTAATCTTGACGACGCAATTCAGGTGGATAAAACAAACAATATGAATGTTTACACTTTTGGAATTGATAGAGTTGATTCAGATGTTATGATTACTGAGGTAAAAGCTAATCCTTTTGTAGAAGTTACTTTTTTAAATACTAAGGTATGTTCTAATTTAATAGGACTTTACAATGCAAATAATATTAATGCTTCGATAGCTATTGGTAAATATTTTAAGGTAACAAATGAAGATATTAAGCAGGCATTAGAGAGTTATGTTCCTGCAAATAATAGATCTCAACTTATACAGCGTAATTCTAATGAGATTATTTTAGATGCCTATAATGCAAATCCAAGCAGTATGGCTGTGGCGATTTCTAATTTCGTTCAGTTGGAAAAAGAAAATAAAATAGTCATACTTGGTGATATGTTTGAATTGGGATTTGATAGTATAAAGGAACATAAAATTATCATTGAATCACTTATAAACCATGATGATATAGATTGCTTTTTTGTCGGAAAAGATTTTTATTACAACAAAATTGAGAATAAAAATTTTCACTTCTATGAGACTTTTGATGACTTTTCTAATGATTTTAAGCAACATCAATATCATGACAAGATAATTCTCATTAAGGGTTCAAGAGGGATGGCTTTGGAAAGAACCCTCGAATTGATTTAAGTAAAAACTCCATAATTTCTTATGGAGTTTTTAGTTTTAAATGCATTGGTCATCTAGCTTAAATTTATTTCCATCCTCCACCTAAGTCTCTATATACATTCACTACTGCATTTAGCTGCTCTTTTTTGGTTTCTATCAATTCTAATGTCGATTCAAGCGCGTCGCGTTGTGTCATTAAGACTTCAAAATAATCCACGCGAGCAGATTTAAATAAATCATTCGAAACTTCAATTGACTTTTTCAAAGCAGCTACTTCTTGTGATTTCATGTTGTAACTTTTCTCTAAATTGTCAATTTTTGATAATTGTGTTGAAACTTCTAGATAAGCATTTAATAGGGTGCGTTCATAGTTGTAAAGTGCTTGAAGTTGACGTGAATTAGCACTTTTGAATTCTGCTTTTATTGCGTTTCTATTTATTAGAGGTGCAGTCAAATCGCCAACCAAGGAATATAAAAGTGATTCAGGTAAAGTAAACAAGTACCTTGTGTTGAATGCATTTACACCGTAACTAGCACTGATGTCAAGTGAAGGATAGAATTCTGCACGTGCTGCTTTTACGTCGAGTTTAGCAGCGACCAATTCTAGCTCCGCTTGTTTTACATCGGGTCTATTATCAAGTAATTGTGAAGGAATACCAGCATTTACTAGAGGAGAAGTTAAGCTAGAAAATTCTGATTTGTCACGCGGTATTTCTTGTGGGTATCTACCTAAAAGAAAATTAATCCGATTTTCTGTTTCTTTTATTCTTTGTAGAATCTCAAACTCTCTCTCTTGTGAAGACAAGACTTCCGCCTGAAATTTTTGAACAGCTAATTCTGTGGCACGAGCTCCTTCCTTTTGCACTTTTACAATTTCTAAGGCGTCTTTTTGAAGTTGTACATTTTCTTTGACAATTTTTAATTGATTGTCTAGAGATACTAATTCATAATAAGAATCTGCAACTTCAGAAATTAAGTTTGTCAATACAAAATTCTTGCCTTCTATTGACGCCAGATAGCGATTGACCGCCGCTTTTTTTGAATTGCGGAGTTTCTTCCAGATATCTACTTCCCAATTGGCATAAGCGCCAAAAGTGAAATCAGCCAATGGATCAGGAAATTCTTTACCTGGCATGATTTCTGTCGTTGAATCCCCAGCACCTTGGCTAGTATATCGCCCTACTTTTTCAATACCTGCACCAGTTCTTAGTCCAACCATAGGCAGCAAAGCTCCTTTTCTCACTCGAATATCATTCTTTGCGATTTCAATTTCTTGCAAGGTAATTTTCAACTCTTGGTTGTTCTGGATAGCGGTATCAATTAAGTCTTGTAAATACTTGTCCTTAAAAAAATTCTTCCAAGATATTCTCGCAATGTTTACAGTGTCGTTGTTTGAACCATAAGATTCCGGTACCGTTGCGGAAGCCTTTGTGGGTGCAATAGCTGGTGCTTTACAACTAGCCAAAAAAAGCAATAATGCAACAATTGCTAAGCTATTTTTAATCTTCAAATTTTCCATCGTGTTTGTAAGGTTCAGTTTGTTCTGTTAAAGGATATTCATTTTCATATCTTGCCAATCTCGATTTATCAGCGATTGTTGCAAAGATGTAATAGAGTCCAGGAATTACCATCAATCCGAAAATGGTTCCAATTAGCATTCCACCAGCAGCTGCAGTTCCGATAGTTCTGTTACCAATTGCACCTGGACCAGTTGCTAGAGCAAGAGGAATAAGACCAGCAATAAAGGCAAAAGATGTCATTAAAATAGGTCGGAATCTAAGGGCAGCACCTTGTAGAGCCGCTTCTTTTACAGAAACGCCTTCTTCGGCTCTTTTTTGAACAGCAAATTCGACAATCAATACAGCATTTTTACCGAGTAAACCAATGAGCATTACCATCGCTACTTGTGCGTAAATGTTATTTTCTAATCCTAGCAGATACAGACTTAAGAAAGCTCCAAAAATACCGGTAGGTAATGAAAGGATAATTGGCAATGGAAGAATAAAACTTTCGTACTGTGCAGAAAGAATGAGATAAACAAAACCAAGACATATCAAAAAGATATATATCGCTTCATTTCCACGAGAAACCTCATCTTTAGAAATCCCAGTCCAGTCAATTCCAAAACCTCTAGGCAGTTTTTTATCTGCAAGTTCTTGTATGGCCTTGATGGCGTCTCCACTACTGTAACCTGTAGCTGGAGATCCGCTAACTTCGGAAGAATTATACAAATTATGTCTTGTGATTTCTGACAGACCGTATACTTTTTCTAATCTCATGAAGTCGGAATAAGGAACCATTTGATCTTTATCATTTTTAACATACAGTTTTAGTAAATCGCTTGGCAATGCTCTGTATTGAGGCTCTGCTTGAACCATCACTTTGTAGGGTCTATCAAATCTAATGAAACTTGTTTCGTAGTTAGAGCCTATCAATGTAGAAAGATTGTTCATTGCGTTTTCTATCGTTACTCCCTTTTGCTCTGCTAAATCATTGTCGATTTTTAACATATACTGAGGGAAACTAGCAGAATAGAAGGTAAAGGCTGACCCTATTTCGGGACATTTTTTCAGTTCTTTCACAAAATCATTACTCACTTGTTCCATTTTGTGATAATCGCCGCTTCCTGCTTTATCCATAATACGAAGCTCAAATCCTCCTGCAGCTCCATATCCGGGGATGGCTGGTGGTTGGAAAAATTCGATATTGGCACCAGGAATTTCTTTGGCTTTTTTCTCAAGCTGTTCGATGATTTCCAGAGCAGATTCTTTTCGTTCGCTCCAATTTTTTAGGTTAATCAAACAAGTTCCTGAGTTGGATCCCGTTCCTTCTGTAAGAACTTCATAACCAGCTAATGAGGAAACCGATGACACGCCGTCAATATCTTCAGAGGCTTTCTGAAGTTCTAATGCAATTTGGTTTGTTCGCTCCAACGTTGAACCTGGTGGCGTTTGAATAATGGCGTAAATCATTCCTTGGTCTTCACTTGGAATAAAACCAGAAGGAACCTTATTACTTAGTAAAAAGATGGCAAAACAAAAAGCTAATAGAAACGGAAGCGTGATAGCTTTTCGGCTAATAACTTTCGTCAATAAATTATGGTATCTACCCATTCCAATCGTGAATAGATTGTTGAATTTATCTAAAAATCGGTTAATCGGAGTGTTCTTTTTTTCCTTTCCATGATTGTTCTTAAGAATAAGTGCACACAATGCTGGTGTTAGTGTTAGTGCTACCACTCCCGAAAGAATAATTGATGACACCATGGTAATAGAAAATTGGCGATAGAATACTCCAACAGGTCCTGACATAAACGCCACTGGAATAAATACCGATGCCATAACTAAAGTGATGGCTATAATTGCCCCACTTATCTCATGCATCGCTTCTTCTGTAGCCTTGAGTGGGGAGAGATGCTTTTCTTCCATCTTGGCATGGACGGCTTCGATGACGACAATTGCATCATCTACCACAATTCCAATTGCCATCACTAGAGCGAAAAGTGAAATTAGATTTAACGAAATTCCAAAGGCAGACATTACGGCAAAAGCACCAATTAGCGATACAGGTACGGCAATAATTGGAATTATAGTAGAGCGCCAATCACCTAAAAATAGGAACACAACAAGTGCTACCAAAATAAATGCCTCAAATAAAGTATGTACAACTTTTTCAATGGATGCATCCAAAAATCGGGAAGCATCATAACTGAGTTCATAATGCATTCCTTTAGGGAAAGTTGTTTTTTGAAGATTGACCATCAGGTCTTTTACATTGTCGATTACGTCACTTGCATTTGAACCATACGATTGTTTGATGCTGATGGCGGCTGAAGGTTTTCCGTTTAACGTAGAATATATATCGTACATGTTGGAGCCAAATTCGATTTCGGCAACATCTTTTAATCGTACAAACTCACCGTTTGATTTGGCCTTTAAAATAACATTTCCGTAATCTTTCTCGTTATTGTATCGACCAGGATATTTTAAAATATATTCTATCGACTGTGAGCGTTTACCTGAACTTTCACCAGTTTTCCCCGGTGAAGCTTCTAAACTTTGCGAACTGAGAGCCTCCATTATCTCCTCTGCGGAAATGTTGTATGCAGTCATTCGGTCAGGTTTTAGCCAAATTCGCATAGCATATTCGCGAGTTCCGATGATATCGGCGTCACCAACTCCTTTCACTCTTTTTATTTCTGAAAGAAGGTTGATATCTGCAAAGTTGAAAAGGAATTTTTGATTGGCTTTTGGGTCATCACTATAAACATTTACATACAAAAGCATATTAGGTTCTTCACGGGTAATTTTTACCCCTTCACGAACTACTAATGGAGGTAATTTATTGATAGCTGACGATATGTGATTTTGTACGTTAATAGCTGCCACATTAGGGTCTGTACCCAAATCAAAAACAATTTGAATGGTACATTCTCCGTCATTACCCGCATCAGAGTCCATATATTTCATCCCGGGAATTCCATTCAAGGCTCTTTCCATAGGAATGATTACGGATTTGATTAGTAATTCGTTATTAGCGCCAGGATATTCCGCAGTGATATTCACTTTTGGGGGAGAAATCGATGGGAATTGTGTTACAGGAAGCTTTACTAAAGATAAAACCCCTAAAAATACAATGATCAATGAGATCACTATTGACAGAACGGGTCTGCGAATGAATTTCTTAAACATAATTTTCGCTTTTAGGTAGAGCTAGTCTGCTTTTAATTTTAATGATTGAAGTACTTTTTTTGGATCTTGGAATTCTGCCTTAATCTTCTGGTCTTCTTTTACTTTTTGAACCCCTTCTAACAAGAAATTTTCTTCGGCTTCTAATCCAGAATCGATGATATAGATGTCAGGAAGTTCGTAGGCAACTTTTATATTTCGGGATCTAGAAACGCCATCTTTTCCTACCACATAAACATATTTCTGGTCTTGAATTTCGTAAGTAGCTTTTTGAGGTATAATCAGCGCTTTTTTTACTGGAACATTCATTTGTACTTTTCCAGTTTCACCATTTTTAAGCAATTTATCTGGATTGGGGAAGCTCGCTCGGAAAGCTATATTCCCTGTTTCGTTATCGAATTCTCCTTCGATAACTTCGATCTTACCTTTATATTTTAATAATTCGCCATTAGCCAATATTAAATTTACATTACTATTAGCGCGGTCTTTTATATTATTTTGATAATTGATGTATTCTGGTTCTGAAACGTTGAAGTAGGCAAACATTTTGCTGTTGTCTGAAAGGCTAGTTAGTAATTCTCCCTCGTCGATAAGACTTCCTAATTTTTTAGGAAGACGGTCTATGATTCCAGCAAAAGGAGCTCGGATTTCTGTGAATGATAAGTGTAATTTTGCTAAAGCTACTTCGGCATTAGCTTGGTCTAATTTTGCTTGAGCTATTTCTTGTTCACTTTTGGAAATGATATTTTTATCGGCCAATAATTTAGCATTTTTTAATTCTATGCTAGCTGCTTTAGCTTCTGCCTGTGCTTTAAGCAATTCGGCTTGATACATACCTGGCATGATTCGGAATAGGAGTTGACCTGTATTTACAAATTGGCCTTCGTCTACATATATGTTTTGTAGAAATCCTTTTTCTTGTGCACGTACTTCGATGTTTCTCACGGATTTGATTTGCGAAACATATTCTTTATTAAATACGGTATCCATAACCGCGGCTTTGGTTACGGTAAATTTTACCTCTTCTTCTTTTTCTTCTTTTTTTGTTGTACAACTAGTTAGGTGCAACACGGCAACTAAGCCTATGAAAATGATGTTTCTCTTCATGGTGTTTAAATGAAAAATATAACGATTAACGTTTTGGATTTGAAATTTTATACCAAAGTCAAAAGATTTTGGCTGTAAAAATGAAACTGGAAAATAGTGAAGCAGTTGTTATACTTAAACATGCATAGAAACATATTTAGGCAATAAAAGATAACTGCTAAAAACGGAGAATCAAATCCTTAGAACTCTATTTTTTAGGTAAATAGGTAAGGGTTGTATACTGAAAGAAGTGTGATTTTTAAAGTTATTGTGGTTGTTTGGGCAAGATGAATGAGGTAGTATTACATTACAATTGCTTACAAAACTACTTTTTAAAATTATAGACTTATCATCGGGTCTATTTTTTCTGGAATTATTTTTAATTTGATCTTCGTCTGAATCCAAGTCAGTATCTTCAATCAGAGTAGAGATTTGTTCATTGATTGTATACTTAGATTGGAAATCTGTAGTAAGATTTTGGACAGAAAATTTATCCGTTAAACTCTCTTGAATATTAGCATAGGAGTTCTGCTTAACACCAAGTATTAAAAAAAGAAGGTATATGAAAAATGTAATTGTCCTCATAATGGGGTCAAAACTACTGAAAAAAATGAATCAACAATAAAAAAAAACATTGATGTAACAAGTAAAATCTTACGAAAACGATTTCATGGCAGTCTATTCCATTTTTTACACAAAACTTTAACTTTTTCTTATAGTTTGAATCATCAAAAATTATGGCAGTCAAAAAAAAGGCATAATTTGCCGAATATAATTAAAAATAAAAAACCCTATAAATTTAGATTTATAGGGTTTTAATTTGTGGGCGATGAGGGGTTCGAACTTTCCTCATAATGCGCTCATATATAATAAATTATATAAGTCTAAAAATCAAAGGTCTCGATTTTGCTCCTTCATATAGAAACAAACATCACTAAATCTTAATACTGTAAATTTAATAATTTTTATAATCTTCTGCAAATTAATTCATTACTAAATGATACTAAAAAATGAACTGGTTATTTAAGTGTTTATAGGTGCTTTTCTTGATTAAAATTTGTTTTAGCATTTCTTCTATTTTAACCAAAAATCAAGTGAGTTACTTGTTCATATTTTATGCCACTATATGTACAGAACTCTTCAATCGTTAGAAACTCATTTTCGAGCTTATTGAGGTCTTTTTTTATCTTTTGCATTAATCTAGTACTTTGACGATAACTCTTGCCTGTTATTCGTTGTATGTCCTTTGGATAGATGCATACCCTCTGATTATTCAATTTCATACTTTATCCATACCTTTGATATAGCTATGCTATACTTCTGACGTGCAGAAAATCTTTTGCAATTTAGTTATAATTTTTCATACTTATTTATTGTGTTTTTATGTTCATTTAAGACACTTGTGTCGATTTTGGACATATGGTACACTTGTTACTTTTTCTTTAGTGAAATGCTTTGTAAACTTTGCTTTAATCATTCAAAATATGGTTGCAACTGATTGAAAGAATGAAGGAGATTATAGATGAATGTTTAACAAAATTTTGAAGTTATGGCTAGACAGAAAGGCATAATTAAATTGAAAGGTACTATCGGAGATATTACTTTTTACAAAACGCAAGATGGGCACTTGGCAAGAGAAAAAGGAGGAATTGACGCTAGTAGAATTGCAAGTGATCCTGCGTTTCAAAGAACTCGTGAGAATGGTTCCGAGTTTGGTAGAGCTGGTAAGGCAGGGAAAGTGCTAAGAACCGCTTTACGACCATTGCTTTTAAATTCTGCGGATAGTAGAATGGTTAGTCGTTTGACACAAGCGATGGTTAAAGTTATCCAAGCAGATACAGTTAGTGAACGTGGTTTGCGAAACGTAATTGATGGAGAAGCTGAATTGTTATTTGGTTTTGAATTCAATATTCGTGGTAAGCTTGGAACCACTCTGTTTGCTCCGTTTGTGGCAACTATTGACCGTGTGGCTGGTGAAATTACTGTGGATTTGGCATCATTTATTCCTGCGAATATGATTGCTGCTCCAAGTGGAACTACTCACTACAAAATCATTTCTGGAGGAGCTGAGATTGATTTTGAAGCTGAAACGTATGTGGTTGCTACTTCTGAAACGGCAATTTTACCTTGGGACGGAACTGCTACTGCTCCAATTAATCAAGTGAATGTGGTTACTGCTAACTCAACTAAGCCTTTATTTTTGGCTCTAGGTGTTGAGTTCTATCAGGAGATAAATGGACAAATGTACCCATTGAAAAATGGTGCTTTTAACCCATTGTCTATTGCAAAAGTTGACAGCGGTGTGTAATGGTTATTTGGTTAACTAGAACTTATTTCCCTGATGGAACAAATGGTAAACTCGAATGCGAAGGTAAGGTGATTTGTAACACAATTGAATTACCGTGGAAGATGAACGAAACGAAGGTTTCCTGCATTCCTGAGGGGAAATATTTTATTAGAAAGCGATACAGTGCCAAATACAAATGGCATTTAGAAGTATTGGATGTACCGAACAGAAAATTTATTCTTTTTCATCCTGCCAATAATGCTCAAAAGGAATTACAAGGCTGTATTGCTCCTGTTACAAAACTTTCTGGTCCAGGGCTTGGTTTGATGTCTCGAATAGCTTTTACTAAGCTGAAAGACATTGTTTATAAAGCTTTGGACAATAAAGAAAGTGTCGAATTAATTGTTCAATAGGTTTCCGCCTTCGCGGAAATGACAAAAAAGTAGATTATGAATAAAATTGTAGAGAGAGCGAGTGCTCCCACACCAAAGTTTTTTAAAGTGCTTCGAACTATTGGATTGGTATTGGCTACTGTTGGTACTGCTGTTTTAACTGCACCAGTTTCTCTGCCAGTAATTGTGACAACCGTTGGTGGTTATGTAGCTGTTGCTGGTGGTGTTATTTCAGCAGTTAGTCAGTTGACTGTTGAGAAGAATGAACAGCCACAGTAATTCAACTTTAGTTGGAACTGCCGGAGGTACTTTTTTGAGTATAGTACCGAATTTGAACTCAGAAGATTTGATTAAGACAGTGATTTTAGCAACTGTTGGAGCTGTGGTGAGTTTTTCAATTTCGGTATTGCTCAAATACCTCTGTAAGAAGCACAAAAAATAAGTTTAACCTAGTTGTGGTGACCTTTGGGTTAAACAGAATGAAAGCCCAAACCTAACGGAATGGGCTTTTATATTTAATAATAACTGTTATGATACAAAACAAAATAGATTATATCAAAAGAGGTGCTTTTGACGAATTATACACACCAAAAGAAGCTATAGAGTGCATTCTTCCTTATATTCCTGATACTGTTAAAGTTATATGGGAATGCACCGCTATTGAGAATAGTGAAATAGTCACTGTTTTAAAAGCTAATGGTTTTGAAGTAATTAAATCACATATAAAAGATGGTTTGGACTTTTTTGAATACGAACCTCAGCATTATGATTTGATTATAACCAATCCTCCTTATTCTTTTAAAGATCAATTCTTGAAAAGAGCATTTGAATTGGACAAACCTTTTATGATGTTGCTCCCTATAACAACTCTGGAAGGCAAAAAGCGAAGCAAAATGTTCCAGCAGCACAAAGTCCAGATTTTGATACCGAGTAAACGCTTTAATTTCATCAAAGAAAAAAAAGGAAGTTGGTTTCAAACATCTTGGTTTACTTGGAAATTAAATTTAAAAAACGATTTAATTTTTATGAATGTATAAAAAAATTAAAGTGCCTAGCTAAAAACTAGGCATTTTCAATATTAAACTTCTCCAAATTGATTGAGTATCACCTCAACCACTACAACTTCTGAATTATACCAATACAAATCGTTGTATTTTGCATAATCTAATGCTTTTGCTCTGCTATCAAAAGCTCCAAAGAACACTCTTGATGCTTTTGACTTCCAACTATCGGTTTGAAATAATAGAAATACACTCATAGAATTGATTTTAAGGATTATAAATAAATTATCTGTTACAATAGCGATGCAAAATAACTCTACGCATATCGTTGATTAAATTGATGTTTTCGTGAAATTGTTTTTCTTTTGACTCCAAAAGTTTTAAAGCTTCAACATGCTTCAAATGTGCTTCGTGTTCTTCCATCAAGAACTTTGACTTTGGAAAAAACTCTCTTTTGAAATCAGGAAGACGTAAAAATGAAATTACAGAACCTACTAAATGCTGGTGCCAGAATTTAGATTTCCACAAGCTGTATGCAATCCAAAAAATATTTTCGCAATCAGTTTCACCATCAAATATGATTACGAAACTGTTTGTGAATGGCTCATTTTGGGGCTTACCGCTGTTCATTCCTTTGTTTAAAACAAAAAAGTGTGGTTTGTTGTAAATGGTGTTCTTCTTGTGGGTTTTAACGATAAAATTCATCATGGCTTCGGATTTAAAAATTAGGTTTTCTTCTAATTTTCTGTTGAGTTTCTGATGAATGCAGGTGTGCCTCGCTACGCTCCGCCCATTAAATTTTTTTCGCCAAAAGTTATTTTAAATTGGAAGCGAAGAATATTCATTTCAAAAGAAAAAAAAGAAAAAAAGAAAGCCATTCGTCTAGTGGAAGGTTTCAAAAAAGCAAGTTTTTCAGAAAAAATACTACCCGATACGTGATTTAAATCGTCAGCGTCTAATCAGAATGAATATCTTTTGAAACTTTTTGGGTGGAGATTTTTTCTGAAACCCGCAGGGCTTGAACTTGCTTTTTTGAATACCTGGAACTTATCTTTGCTTCCTTTTTTTATTTATTTTTTTTTGAAATTTTCAATTCTTTTTTATTTGTTTTTTAATCGGAAATTGAGAATAGCCATTTTTATTGAAATCGGAATTTTATTTTTAGTTGGCTATTTCCAATCAGATGTCCTTGTTTAATCGGATTTTATCCGAAGTATTGAAAGTTGATTTGAAAGATAGACGTCTTCGGAAAGGGTATCAAATTCTTTGGATGGATGAATAAACCAAATCAGAAAATAAAAAAGCTATTCATCCGGCTAAAGAATTTGATACTCTTTCGTTTGCAAGTGTTTATTGTTTTTTATTGGTCAAACGTAATGGCCTTCTTTTTATTTGGATTTTTTTTTGTGGCCATTTCTTGGTTTTGATTTTTGAGGATGCTTAATCGTCCTATGAAATGGAAGTTTTCAATTTAGTCGGATGTTGTACTGAAAATGGGAAGCATCTTCAAAAAACAATGCATTATACTACCGAGTGGGATGTGGCAGTAGCGTGAGTAAGGGTATCATTTTTTATTTGCTCACTGGGAAGTTTCTGATTGCTTTAGTGGAAAAGCTGATGTTTGAAATTTAGCTGGCAGTCGCATTGTTCAGTATTCGGCAGATTATCTTAAAAAACGGTATGGCATCAGCTTTTTCGCTGGAGCAATTATTGCTAGTTTTTTGGCAAATAAAAAATGATACTCTTACTGGGTATTTTGGTTTTGTGGGTTCTAAAAATGGATTTACCACAGGCAAATCACTAAAAGTTAAAGCCATTTTTAGAACTTACAAAAGCAATGAAAACACTTCCTATTTAAACGCAAAGTTGATAAAAACAGTTACCGTGAACGTTCATAAAAGCAATGGTAACCGAAACTATTCCTATGAAATGGTGAATGTTCTTAAAGACAGTGGCGAAGGACGGTTTTTTTTGTAGCTGGGTGATGCGATGGGAGCTACAAAAAAAGTTGTCCTGGAGCCACTGGCACGAGCGTTGGGTGAGCGGCTTTTTTACATAATGTTATTATAGTGCATCCGAGATTTTGATTAGTAGCAGGATAGTCCCTATGCACTATAATGCCACATTATGTAACTAAGCTTTGGGAAAAGTTTTTGTTGCCTTGCACTATTTGTCTATCGGAGAGATTAACTTCTGGTATACAAAAACTTTTGGAGCGTTGGGAAGGAGGGGCAACTAGAAACTAAAACGTCATTCTACCACTAAACAGAAAAATACTCTTGTGATTGAAAATGAAATAAGCGAAATGAAGCAAACAAAGAACCGGCTTTAGGAATACTTGGACTAAAAACGGTTTTTGTGCAGTCTGAATGAGATAATGATTATCTAATATTCTATTCGGTAATCAAATAATGACCACAACCTGCGTCAGTAATTAAATTAATCCATCTTTTTTCTCTTGTCCAATATTTATCTCCTGGTTGCATATAAGTAAGTATAGCAAAGTCGTACCAGTCATTTGCTTGAACCTTCATTTGACTTGTTTCAAGAGTTTTGAAAAAATGATCTAATGTCTTTACTAATAATTCAATATTATCTAGTTCAAAACCATCAATATTTACTTTACCTTTTGTTGACTGTTTGACACAAAAATTTATAAATTCAGCCGTTATTTGATATGTGTCATTTTTTTTATGTGCTTTTTTATCTAAAATTCTTGTTCTAATATTTTCTGCTTCATCATTAAACAATTTTGCAACCTCTTCTAAATTTTTTCTACCTTCTAAAATTTCTTGTTTAAAAATCTCTTTTTTATTCGGATCTATTGAATGACCTTTTGCAAATTTTGATGTAAAATCTAACCAGTGACCAATTTCTGAAGCTATATCATATTTAAATTCTTGTTTTAATTGAGCTAAATAGACAAATGGAGGTTGATAGATTACATTTTCTTTAAACTTAAACAACATTTGAATAGCACTTCTGGATAATTCTTCTTTGTCTAAAAGATTTTCTGATTTTGATAATTCATGAATATTTGCAAATGTTGGCGAAATTGGTTCATTACTATATTTTTCATATAACTCTTTATCTTGTCCAAGACCATACCAAATATTTGTATCTGCTATTATTTTCATTATTTAATTAAGTTGTTTTGTAATTAATATTTATAAAAATATGATGTAAAATTGTGCCTGATTTATGATTGGATTTTGCAATTTTAACAGCTGATAATTTCATTTTATAATCATTGGTTACTTCAATAATTGATTCAAATTCAAAACCAGAGGGGTACTTTGTCTTAGGTACTATATTTTTTTTATAATCACCCCAGTTTTGATTAAATGTTTTCCCTTTGACTTCTCCTGTATCATAAACAATGATGGTCATTTCTTCTTTTTTATGATGATAATCAAATAGTTTATTTATATGTTCTTTTGCGGTGGTACTTCCTCTATATATAAAAGCTTCGCAAATTTGAATTGCTTGATTATTACGATTCATTATTGGTAAATCTCTTTCACCAGGTTGAAAGCTATTCTTTCCATCTTTTGGGGCAGAATATCCACCTCTTGATTGTGCTCCAACATGCCAACCCCAAGGGTTAATTCTAGCATCAATAAGTACTTCCATTATATCGTTGTATTTATCTTCATTTTTTATTTCGGAAATAGATTTTATTTTTTCGAGCATCTTATTTGAAGCAGTCACAACTTCATTTACAATGAATTCATCTAATTTTTCTTTATCATTAATATCATCAGGAATAATCCGCACTAACTTATTCGGGGTACTTGAAAAGATTTTGTGATAAAAAGACTTTAATTCATCAATATTATCAATGCCACTGATCAAACTATCAATTTCTGCAAGAAATTCAAATGGTGTTTCAGAAGAAGATTGATGATATTTACAAGCTGTTTCTTTCAATATTAATGCTTCATCAAGTTTCTTTTGTTTAACAAGGTTCTCAATTTTAAGCTTAAGAATATTTGGATACATTCTTATTGGCAACTCTAAATTTTGAAAAACTTTTTCAAACTCATCAAACTTTTCCAATCTATTCAATAAGTCCAAGACAGATAAAGACTCTGTATTATCTTTTAAGTCAAAGCTTGAATCATCATACACTCCTCGATATTCTTTCCATTCTTCATAAGCCTCTCTATAGAAGTCAATCTTAATTTCCTTTTCAGCCCAATTTACTTTGGCGACCATTCTATTTAAAGCAAATGAATAGTAATCGGGATAATGTTTAACTAATTCATTAAAGATATTATAGGCTTTCTCAGGCTCTGATTGAATGTATATTAACGCTGTATAGAAACGCTTGTATACGGAATAAGGTAATTTTCTGGAATCATAAAAATTATCCTTTCCAGGAGCTTCTATAGTATTAATAGCTGATAGATCAGTTTTAAAATAAGCTAGTAATAATTTCGTAGTAAATAATAGCTCTTTGTAATTAAGTTCTTTTCTACGTTGCAAAACTTTTTCTTCCCAATATTTTACAGCTTCTTCCGCCTGCTCTATTAGCTCTGGGTAACGAGAAATTTTCAATAAAACATTTTCAATCTCGGGAATCCAGCTAAAGTTTTCTAAAAACTCTCTGATATTAATGTTCTTTATTTTTTCTAACAACAGTTTCTTCGCTCCTTCCGATGTACTGCTTTCTAGCAGTTCAAGAATTTTGGTTAAATCTCCATTATTTACTATTAAATTAACAACCTTCTCTTTATCCGAAAACCAGTTGATTGCTCTAAACAGTTGGGGCATTAATGCTTCCTTATCTGTATTTTGAAATTGACGCTCTTCACTGTAGCCAAATAAATCAATAGATTTATCTTCAGGGTCATAATTTGAATATTGAGAAATATAATCAACAATTTGACCTTCTATTCTTCTCTTTATTTCTAGAATTTTCTCTTCTTCAAAACCATAAGGAGTTGGTGTTTCAATAATTTTCCTTAATACTTGTAATAATACACCAATATGTGTTCTTAACTTTTGTACACCAAAGCTATTTTCTTTATCATATTTGCCTTTACTTTTATCAATTTCGATTCGTGGAGAAAGAAATGAATTTAATTTTCCTGCTTTTGATATAAAATAAACAGGATATAGCCACTCTAAAAAACCAACGGTTTCTATTTTTTCACTCCACAAGGGAATTCCAATCTCATCTTTATCATCAAAGAAATTATATTTTGTTATTTCTTTCTTTTCTATGATCTCTAAGTAGGATTTATAAAACTCATTTATGAGTTTTTCTATTTCTATACCTGATTTTGTAAAATCATTCTTAAACTTCCAATATGTTGAAATTTTCAATAACCAAATGAGTCCATCCCATTGTAACATCGGGAACCGAATTGTACCATTATTATATTTAGGCTTTATTTTGAGATTTCTGAATAAGTCAGACAATTCTTCATAAATATATGGTAGAAGATAGTCTTGATTATACGAAGAAAACCTTGCTGAATTGATTTTATAATTCTCAAGCAATGTTAAATATTCGTATTCCCTGTTATTCAAATTATCAGCATTCTTAGGGTTATTCTGATAATTGTAAATTCTATATTTATCCTTATTTATAACCTGATATAGATTAAAGATTAATGTGGCTATTTCTTGTTTAGACGCATTCTCCTTAATTAACTGTTTCAAGGTAAATGAAATATATTCTATCCATATTTTGCTTTCAAAATAGTCCCTGTGTTCAGCATTATATTCTAGCTGATCTAATATTATAAAACACATAGAACAAATATCTTTCTCAAAAAGTAAATGTGGAATGACTTCTGGTCTATGGTATCTTATCACACGGGAAACTTTCCAAACTAAATAGGGTTTATTTATACCCGCTCTTAGTAAATCTTTTATCCTCTTGCAATGTTCAATTTTATAATCATCCTCATCTGATTCATTTTCAATCCTATGATATTCCTCATCTTGCACAACTACCAAATAAATCAAAAAACCAATTTCATTTCTTGTTGATTGATCATATAAATAAGTTCTGCTTGCTCTATCTTCCCATGATTCTAAACTATTAAGAACCTGAAATAAATCATCATTGTTTAAAGAAAACTCACTGTCCCTTTTCAGACTTCTTTCGGAAAGAATAAAAATTTCATTTCGATGTTCTCCTTCTAGTTTTACTTTTTTGAATTCATCATCACACCCTTCTATGTCTTTTTCATTGATAATATAAGCAAATGCTGCATCTAATAACCTTTTTGCAGATGAAGAGGTTAAGTATTGATATGGATTTGGCCAGCTTTCCCAATAGTGAACTTTATAAGTCCAATTAATAAGTCTTTCACTATCATCTTGAAATGTCGAATCGTCAAGTAAAAATTGCCAGAGATAAGCAGATATCTTATTCTCTAAACCTGACCAATATCTAGGTTCCGGATTGTAAAATTCAATTCTAAAATCATCATTAATCTTAATTAATAATCTTTGACTTATTAATTGCTCTATAGTAGGAGTTCTTGAAAATGTATTTTTATGTGCAAAATGGATATCTGTAAAATCAGATACATTTATTTTTATTTCCTTCCTATCTGAGAGATGCTTTCTTAAAGCGTTCAGAAATATAAAATCATCCCAATATTCCAAATACGGCTTGAAATATGATTCCATATCAGAAAACCCTATTTCATTATCTTTTTCACTAGACCATCTATTAAATAATACCCCTTTTATATTAATTGATAGGCTATTTGCTTTTTCATATTCTGCAATCTTATCCAACAGGAACTCCCTTGAAAACTTCTTTTTAGATTCAAAACGCTCAGGTTTATTATCTTCTTGAAGTTTACAAATAAATTTAAGTTCTCCTCTAAAATCGGTAATTTCATCAAATCTGTAGCAGAAAGAATCAATTGCACCTGAAAGTTTAACTTGCCCTAAGATTTCCCGTAACCAATATCGATCAAATAAAGATTTATCATTAATCTCTACGCCATAAGTTTGTTCAAAGTCAACTTTAAATTCCTGAAAATCAGACTTAGTAAATGAAAAATCATAGGAAGCCTTATGCAAAACTTTAGAAAGGAATAATGATGCATTCCATAAGTTATCTGCATCAGCTACTTCTTTATCTTCTCTATGTTTTTCATTTTTTATCTGTAAGCTGCTTTTTATAAGTTGTGTGAGCTTATTAACTTCATCGTGATACATATGGACTAGCAAAGATTATGAAGTAAAATCATGTTCAAAGGCATTTCTCGACAAGTACAACATAAAGTTCTGTAGCAAATCATCTGAATACGGTGATTTATAATGTCTTTCTCTCTTAATTTCAAAAGAAAATGTACGGGTTCCTTCATCATAATTATTGATATGATTTAAATTAAAACTATCAAAATTTTCAATGGAATAAATACTTTCTTCTAATGCTTTTAAATGATTTTCTAAATCTTTTTTTTCAGATTTAATTGGATTTAATTTTTCAATGATCTTTGTTTTCTCCTTTTTACCAAGCTTACTAAAATCTTTTGTAAGCTCTCTTATGGAGTCGGAAAGCTCTTCAATTTTAGGGTTTATTAGGCTTTTTATATAGATGAATGATTTGATTTTCTCTTCTAAAATAACTAGTTTTTCAAAAATATGGTAATAGCGTTTTTTCCAAGGAAAATGAATAACATCATTATCTAGTTCTGGAATTGTCATATTAATAAAAGACTCTCCTGTTTCATTAAAAACAGTTAAATCAAGATAATCTAGTGAAAGAACTTTAAACTCAGGAAAGTAAGCACAAAGAACCTTTTCAGGAGTATTAGTTGGAGACAAAACTTCCTGTTTTGTATGATTCAATTGCTTTTTTGAAAATTCTCTAAGAGGAATTAAAAAAGCATTGTTATAATTTTTACTTCTTGAACCACATTCGGTATCTTTTGCTCTTATAGCAAGATTACACGGCTGTACTAATAGCACAAAAAGCTTTCCTTTTATATTAAAAATATCTCCATTAGATATTGGTAAGTGAAGTTTATTAACTAGGTCTCCATTTAGGTATAATTCACTATTTCTTAAATCAATTAGTTGCTGATTGGGTATTTTTGAAATGTATCCTGTATCCGCATTGTCTATTAATCTAATTCTTTCTATGGAACTATTGAATTTTTTTCTAGTCTCGGAATCTGATATTTTATTATAGTTTTCTTCTTTGGAAAGAATGCCATATAATCTAAAAAGAGTACTAATCTCCCATACACCTTCTTTTAATGATGACTTTTGAATAATTTGATTGAAAGTTTTTGGCGTTATATCATCGATTCTCTCCCAAGCTTTTTCATTCGAACTTTTTAAAACATCCTTTGATTCTTGCTTTAAAATTTCAACGTGAGGTTGCAACAATAGATTTTTTATGCCTTCAGAAAATCCAGCAATAAGAGGGTCAAAATAGTAACGATATTTTGATACTGTATAAAATTTAGCTTTATTAATCCCGTATTGGGCTGCATATTCTAATCTTATTTCATCTTCTTGTTCTTCTCTGAACTTATGAGAAAAGATTCCACACACTACCTTTTCACTAACATCTTCTTGTTCTAAAAGCAGATGTGCTAACTGAGCACCATTTCTGCCCTCAATTAACTTATTTCCACTTTGAAATTCAAAATCAAATAGACATATCGCTCTTTTTCCTTCTTCTAGACCTTTCAATAATGCATAATCATTCTGCTTCCATTGATCTGGCGTCATTGGAACAACTTTATTTCCAAAATAGCTTATTATCTCTAAAGCAGGTATAACATTAGCACTTTCATCATCATTTTCAAATCTGCAAACTTCATTCAACAAAATTCCTTTTTGTTCTGATTCTTCCCATAGTTTATTTATTAATTCATCTGGACCATCCCAATTGAATTCCACAAAACTACCTCCCTCAATATATTTTTGCTGATCTTTTAAGCTTTTTACTCTGCCAACAAACTCTGCTTTTTGACCTTCAATATCAAATTTATCATCTATATAAATTACATGAGCTATGTTTTCTGTATCTAATAAATGAACTGTGGTTTCTATTGCCTTATTTCGCAAATCTTCGTTTAAAAAAGGAGCTGTTGCCTCTACTTTAATATTAGTTGATACCTTATGTTCCATTAGCTCACAATGATGTTAGAAAGATTAATAGCAAAAATGTATTTTCTCTTATGTTCATTTCGGGTTGGTTCTAGTGCTATAGTACATCCCGATGAATCCAATAATTGTTGAATAATGAATAATCCCAAACCTCTTCCTTCGCCTTTAGGTTTAGTTGTTACAAATGGCTCAAAGAGTTGGTTTTCCACTGCTGGAGCTATTCCGTAACCATTGTCAGAGATATAAATCCATGGCGATTCTATTTTTATACTAATAGAAGGAATAAATTGGGGTTCATTTTTCTTTCGTTCAATAAGCCAATATTCAGAGTTATTTACAATATTGTCAATAATCTGAACTAATTTCCCTCTGTTTACTGTGATTGTAAAATTATCTTCTTGGAGAATATTAAACTCAATATTCTGCTTTTCGAATCTGCTTTTGTAATATTCCTTTTCCTCACTAAAGAACTCTGATAAACTAAAAGTTGACTTTTTTTCTCTATTATATTTTAATGCTGGGTCAAGGTGTTTTAATTGAGTTTTTAAACCATTTACTGTTGTATTTATATACTCTATAAAAACATAGATATCAGAATCATTTAATTTTTTCCCTTGGAGTTTTGTAGCATAAAAAGATGCTTTTTCCGCTAATCTATCCGCTATTGAAGCAAACTCATGACTTACAGATTCAGCAGTTAGTCCTAAACTTGCTAATTCTGAAAAGTTAGTTAACTGTTCTTCTAAAATCTGGATTTTAGGTTCAAGTATATCAATAACTTCATTTAATTTTTCCGTTTTTGCAATAACTGTTTCAAGTTTTTCCAGAGTGCTCTCAATTGCTTTTAACTCTCCAGTCAGTGAATCTATTCTTTGAGCAGTTTCCTTTTCTAAATCTGTTGTAAAAAGAGGATCATTTTTAACCTTTTGGCTTGTTTCAGCAAGAACTCTTATTGAATTATTTACTTGTGATTTAGCTTTTTTAAAATCCACTTTTACATCTTCTGTTTTAGCTTGGGTATCTTTGAGTTCTTTAAAAGCTTGGTTAACTGTTTTTATGCCATTATTTTCAATTTTATATGTACTTATAAAGTCATTGTAATTTCTTCTAATAGACCTTTGATATAAATTGATTTGATCCTTAATGAAATGTACTAATGTGAAAAAATTCCTAGAATAAGGATTTGATATTAAACCAGATCTATCTGTTTTATCTTTCAATTCATAATTCCTTCCTTCATCAATTGAAATATAACCAATTACGTTATCGGGTCTTAAATCATAAAAAGTAGTTTTTGTTTGAGAACTTGATAGACCCAACCAATCTTTATTACTGTTATCATTTTCAGATATTCCATACGGTAAAACTGCAAATCCATTCCTATAAATTTTTATACCAATCTGAGCTTGTGCAAAGTCTTTATAATTTTCAAATTTTCCAAAAATGTCTTTTAGAGAGTCTTCATCTTTTAGTTGCTCCTGTTTATATGAAAATTCATTTATTGTACCATAAAACTCACCAGGGTTTGCCCTTTCTCCATTTGCGATTTCCAATTTAATATCCTTATCTACATCAAACTTCCTTTCAAAATTTATAAAATAGGGGTTTTCAGATTGCTTTAAATCGCTTATTTTATTTAATAAATATTCATATAGTTTTTTCCCGTTATCAATTTCAACAAAATTGTGATAATTCTCTTTAGTCTCTATATCATTCCCTAAAAATTTAACTAATCTAGTTCTACCTGAAATAGTTAGAATGTTGTTTGTGATATTGAATGTAAAATTTGAAATCGCTAAATCGGATAGTCCTTCATTGAACTTATCTAATTCTATTGATTGACCATTTACTTTAAGATAAACCTCAAAAGGTCTATTTTCTTTATATGGAGATATTACTTGTAGAATTTGTCCTTTAAATTTCTCTAAGTTTTTACCTTGCCAAACTTCAGAATTATTAAGGTCAGTTAATAAAAGTGTTGTCCCTTTCCTTTTTTTACTATTAAAAGATTCATATTTTACATTAACATCACTTAATGCTTCTTCTGTTTCAAAATCTTTCCAATTGAAAGCTATATGGGTTCCTTGTTCATTTAACTTATTTGTAAAAATCTCACATATATTAGCAAGCCTTTGCGTACTCAACCTTCCTAGACCTTTCTCTCCTAGAGGGGTTCTTCCTTCAGGCGTTTTTTCTTTAGGTCCATTTTGATTTCTTTTATTGGAATATGAAATCAATAACCAAGACTTCATAATAGTCTTTTCGTCCATTCCAAATCCGTCATCTTCAACAGCTATAAATCCTTTCTGGTCTGGATAAAAAACTTTTTCTTTTAAGTATTCTCCACTTGTATTAATTTCAATTGATACATAAGTTGCATCTGCATCGTAAGAGTTTTTAATTAACTCTAAAAGTGCAGTAACTTCATCTGGGACTAGTTGTTCACCTAATTGTTTGACTATATGAGGTGTTATATCAAAATGATACTTATTTTCTTGTTTATTATCTCCCATTAAAAAGGTTTGTTGAATATTAAAATCTTTTCTTTATTCATAGTATCAGAAAAATTATTTCTACCAGGCATTCTCTTGCTAAGAATGTCTCTTGTTAAATCTGTAACAAGGAATAAACCTTTACTTTCTAATAATTCTTTTAGAATCTTATCGTTTTTTACTTCTTTATTATTTACGTTTCTGTTACCAATAGTCCAAACATGGTAGGAATTGATATCCATTTTTTCAAGTACATTATCTATTGTAATATCTAAATCATTGATAAAATTTAATACTTTTCTAGCCTTATTTCTTTCGTCAGTAGTAAGAAAATTAAAATACTCTTTTAATGTTTTAGATTTTGGAAATAATTTGTCTTCTAACTCTTTTGAAGAAACTAAATTTTTACCACCTAAACTGTTAGAGTCAATTTCATTTATTACCTTTAAATAATCTAAAGTTATTGTTTCATCAATTTCATTTACAGGAATCCATTGTAGTGGTAAATATGAAAACTGTCCATAGGTTACAGTTGTATGATTATCCCCATATGGTGGTGATGTAAGAAGCAATTGGAATTTTTCTTCTGTTAAAACTTTTTGCATTGAGTTACCCCATTTTACTTCAGAAGTTTTGATATATTTACCATTCTCTAGAAGATTTTCTTTTTCAAGTGAATTTCTGAAATCTTCAATATCAGCAATACTTTTTTTAGATAAATTCAGAAAAGTTATTATTGGAAAAATTTTTCTGTTTTGAATATCTTCAATTGTTCTAATATGCATTTTGAAAGTGGAAGTCCTATCATTACTACAGTTTCTGATTACTTCAGCTAAAGCTACCCAATAAAACTTTCTAATGTATAAATCTTGTTCAGATAATATTGCTCTTCTCAATTTTGATAGTTCTTGTTGAACCTCGAGCTTGAACCACTTTGTTATATTCTTGAAATTAACATCAACAGCATTGCTATCATCATTTTCTACAAATAGTTTTATTCTAGTAAGTGCATCATTTAGTTCTTGGATATTGTAATCAGCTGTTTTAACTTGACTTATCAATATCGATAAAGGATTTATATCTTGTCCATATACATTGAATCCATATTTCATTCCTGCAACAAGACTATTTGCAGCACCCATGAAAGGATCAATTAAAGAACGATTTTCAGGTGGTAAAAAAGTCAGGATGGCTTTTATAATAGATTCTTGAACAGATGGAACCATCATAGCAGGATAATTGAGTATCTTTCTAACGAACTCTCTTTTATCGTGGTTCTCACCGTTAAGCATCTCTTTATCAATAGCTGCTAAAGTATCTTCTATAGTGTTTTGATTAATCATTTAAATTAATTTGAATTGATGCAAATTATTGCCAAAAATAGTTAACATTTCTCTTATTTCATACAAAAAAACCATTTAATATACAAGTATTATTGAAAAAGTATTAATTAAAATTATTTGTTTTAGTGTTTCTATTTGTCCCAAATTTGGTAAATAATTGGGACAAATAATACATAATTTCATTTGCGATTTACTACAGATTGTGTAATGTTTTGTGAACAAAATATTAGTTAAGTTTTGGCAGTAAATGAGATTTATTGCCGAAACTTAATTATCTATTTCAATGTCGATATAGGATTTTAGATTATACAATTCGATTTGGTTTTCATTGTCTCCTTCCCATTGTCCAATCTCAATAAATGAAATATCATTGGCAAATGCTTTTTCACCAATTAGATGTTCGATATGAATGTAAACCGCTTCGCGAAGTCTTGGGTTGTCTTTGTGGACTATGTAGTTTTTGAGTAGCACTTTTATTCCTAAATCGGTTGGTTTGTTTGGGTTTTCTAATGGGATGAAATACATTTCGCTTATTCGTAAAGTGATGCCGTAATATTCTAGTGGTTTGTCGGTGCCGTTTTCGTATTTGGTTAGGTTGGTTTCTGGTTGAAGGAATGCTGTTATTTTCCAACGTTCAACAACTGGTGCATGATGGACTAGTAATTCTACTTCTTTGAAAAGGTAAGGGTTTCCGTTTGCGGTGATGATTAATTCTGCACCGTTTGTTTTGTTCTTGATGATGAGGTCTAGGTCTTTGTTGTATTGATGAAGTATCTCGATTAGTTTTTCGAAATGGATTTTTAGTTCGTCTTTTGAGATTTCGTTTAGGAGTAGGAAAACGAAGTTGTTTTGTTGGAAGTAGTTCCAGAAGTTTAATATTGTGTTCATTTGTTTCAGGTTTCAGGTTTCAAGTTGTTGGAACGCGGATTTATACGAATTTTATTTTTTTAACCGCAAAGGGCACAAAGAAGGCACAAAGTTCGCGAAGCTTTATTATCTCTTGTCAGGTGTTGATTTATCATAGGCAATTAGATTTACCATCTCACGTAATCTGGAGCGAACTCTGTTGCCGTAATGGGTTTCTATTTCTGTGGCTGATAGGTTTGTGGTTATGTGGGTTAGGAGTTTTTTTGAAATGAATAGATCATATCGGCTTAATAGAATTTCTGCCATTACATTGCATTCGTTGCCGAAGTATTTTAGGTTGTTTTCTGTTCCTAAATCGTCAAAGCAATAGGTTCTTGGTTCTGATTGGTAGAGTTTACCTATGCTGTATTTGTGAATTATTTGGTAACCGTCCTGGATGAATTCGAAGCTTATGTCTCTACAGGGTTTTACGAAAAATTTATGTTCTGTTGCTGTTAGGTATTTCATTAAGTTCATCAATGATGTTTTTCCGCAGCCGATTGGTCCGGTTAATAAGATGCCTTTTTCTAAATCGATATTGAATTGATAACAAGCTTGTTCATCCTTCAAAAAGTATGCAATTAGTTTGTATATTATTTCATGGTCTGTTTCTAAGATTTTGAATTTCTTACCATACAACTCAATTCCTTTTTTTTCTAACCAAGCAATGATTTCTAAATAACTTAATGTCGTATTCATAACTTATAATTTTAATACCTGACTGCCACTGGCAGTCCTCCTCTTACTATCAAATCTTTTGCTTCGAGCCAACTGATTACTTCGGTGTAGCTGTAATGTGATTTTATATTTTCATTCATTGGGTTACTTTTTGTTCGCTAAAGCGAAGGTTTTGGAACACGGATGACACAGATTAAACGGATTTACACGGATTTTTCTTTAACCGCAAAGGTCACAAAGGTTGACGCAATCCCGAAAGTTTTCGGGACGCAAAGGATGAGATGCTGAAACAAGTTCAGCATGACAAAAGAACTATAATGGTTCTGCATAGTTTTTATCGGTTGTGGTGTTGAGTTGTTTTGCTCTGTTGGGCTGTTCTGCATTTGAAATAAATTTTGGTGCGTTAATCATCCAATTTTGTGCTGCTGCTTGCCAATCGACCATTGGTGTTTTACCTCCGACTAACCAACCGACACTTTTGAAGTAATTGTAGAATTTTTGAGCTTCTTGTTCCGGAAAGTTATTTTCTTGGAAATAGGTTTTAACTTCTTCGATTAATGGATGTAACTTTTCTTCTTTTTTCGCGGAACTTTTTTCTTCTTTTAGAGTTCCCTCGACTGCGCTCGGGATGACAATTTTATCTGAATAATTATTTATTTCTTCAAAATTTTTTGTGAGCTTTTCCAAGTTTGAAACGTTTTTATCGTTTAAAATGTTTGTATTGTTTATATAGTTTATAGAAGGTACTACTGCTTGTTCAGTACCTGTTTCACTACTAGTACAAGACTTGTTCAAAGCTTGTTCAGAAACAAGTTCAATAAGTGGTTCATTTTTTGGTTTTCTTTCGGATTTTGGTAGCGGTTTTAAATCTTCTGAAAAGTTGAATAAAATGACATGACTGCCTTTAAATGGATTGTAGGATGGTTCGTAATTAATGTAACCCAAACTATGCAAGTTCTTCAGACATTTATGATAGGTTGCCTTGGAACTAATCTTGCTTATACGCATCACCTCATCGCGATTTATACTGATGGGGTTTTTGAAACGATTGCAGTTCCAAAATTGGAATAGGGCTATGTATAGACTAACGTGTGTAGGGTTCAACGTTTTATCAATGGCTACTTTTTCAAAGAAACCTGTTAGGTGTTTTATGTAGTTCATTTACTAGTGATTAGTAATTAGTGAAAAGTGATTAGAAAAGATTGCTTCGTTCCTCGCAATGACTTTACTTGAATAGAGAAGGTAAAGCGTTTACTTTATTTCCATTTAATAACTTATCAATATCTGAATTGTCATAATACATTATGCCGCCTATTTTGGTATAGGTTAGTGTTCCATTGATACGGAGATTTTGTAAAGTACCTGGTGAGATGTTTAACAGTTTGCGGACTTCATTGGATTTGAGCCACTGTTTTGTTTGTTGTGGTTTGGATAGAATGATTTCTTTTAAATCGTTCAAAAGAAGACTTCTGAATTCGTTTAAGTCTTCGCGAGTAATTACTTCGATTGCCATAACGTATATTTTAGATTGTTATGGTACAAAATTGTAGTATTTGAATAGTTTTATTTCACAAGTCAATCACAAGTTGTGATAGATTTTTATGTAAAGTATTGTATTTATTAGTATTAATGCAAGTCGTCTGTGTTTTCCATTCGTTTTACTAATTTTTCTTTTAGTGTATTGAGGAACTTTGTTTGGTCGGATTTTCGCATTCTAATTTCAAGGAAAGCTCTATGATACTGACCTAAATCGATATTGAACACATTTTCGAAATATTCTGCAATATCTTTCAAATCTGATGCACCATTATTGAACACACCTTCGGTATGCAAAGCATATAAAAGTTCTATTAACGCGACCTTAGAACCTGTCCAATTTTGCTTGACCTTGGAATTGACTTGTGACTTTTCTTTTGGATCTCTATTTTCCATAATTAATAACTTGTCTTCAAGATAAACTTGGATTAAATCATGCGCCAAAATTTTTGCCACTTTAAAATCATGAGATGTTGAAAATGTGTGGTCTGCTTCGAAATAAAAACTATCTAATGCCATCTTAATATCAAATTTTCCTCTCGTGAAATATTTGATATCTAAGTAATTACTTCCTGTGCGATAATATCTGTAAAAATCTAAATTGTTATCGAAGTAACGTTTTAACTTATCTAATTCATTGTTTAGATATTTTTTTAAAATACGTTCGCCACCATGTGGTTTTTTGGTTTCAATTTTGAAAATTACATTGTAATATATTAGTTTTGAAGTAAACTTTGGTTTTATATTTTTGAAAAAATCTATTTCTTGTTCTTGATTTTTAAATTTTTCTTTGAGAAACAAAATTTTAAGTTTTTGAATTGAAACTATAATAATTTCAATTGCTTTTTCGCATCGATTAATTGTATCATCAAATTCTATATCTATAAAATTCAGCTGTTCATTTAAGTCTGAAAGTAATGTGTTTATTTTTAAATTCAATTCTAAAATATTTTAAAAACGTAAAGCCTCTGTCATAATACCAAAACGGATTGTATTGACTTGGTGTTGAAAATAAATATTATAATAATCCATACCATGATAGAATTGAACATAGAATCCAATATCTTCTAAAAATTTTGGATGATAATAAACAATTAAACTTGTATTAAGTCGGTCTATATTAAAAGTATCCCAATTATTCATATTATCAAGCATCAAAGTAGTTTCAGCTTTTACAGAAAAGTTTGCTCTTTGCTCTTTGTTTTTTATTAGATTACTTTTCATAGGAAGCTTGTAGGCTAAAAAGGTATTGTGCCATCGAAGTCCACTATATTGACCTTGAAGTTCTTCTAACATCCATTTTTTTGGATGAATTTCAATAGAGCTTTTAATAAATTTGAAGGCATTGAGTTGGTTACTGTAAGATGATTTTAAAAATCCAATTTCTATATAATTTGTTGCAAAATTTCCGGATTGTAAATTGACATCTCCATTTTCGGTATAGAAATTTCCGTTTTGACCATTCGAATGATGTGCAATTTTACCAAAAAGTGTTAATTTATTGGCTGATTCTTTATGTCCTGTTAGAAAATAAAATGCTATTTGAGGAATATAACTGGGTGTTTTTACAGGATATGAATATTCATCAAACATTCTTATAATGATTTGAGAGGTAAGTACTGCCATTAATCTTGAATCTTTACGTTCTCGAATTTTAAAATTAGGACTAACATTTGCTTCAAATAGTAAGGGTTCTAAATTACCAATATCAAAGGGAAATGTAACATAACTTTCTCCTTGGTTAACTTGTGCTATTTTATCTAAAGATAGAATTGCTGTTGTATCTACTTTAGTTTGAGCTGAAGTTATGGTCGTTATTACAATAATAAAAACTAATACTATATTCTTTTTCATATTTTATTGCTAATTCGTCTATATTTTCAGATATTTTACAAGAAAGAAAATAATATTTTTCTACATTTTAGTATTAATTAAAAAAGACATAGACAAGAATTGTTTTAATTTTCTAAAAACCACCATTTTGGTTTATATTGTTTATTTACTAACCCAAATTTTTTGATTGCATGCGTTTCAAGATGTGTAATTAAATCAGGAATAGAATCAGTTACAAAAAGGAGCTTCATATCTTCTGGACTGATGCTTTCATTTTCAAGCATAATTTTAATATGATGACAAAGTTCTTTATGATAATCTGAATCAAAAATAATTATCGGAAAGTTTTTAATTACTTTAGTTTGTATCAATGTAAGTGCTTCAAATAATTCATCTAAAGTACCAACTCCACCTGGCATCACTACAAAGGCATACGAATATTTTATCAAAACAACTTTACGAACAAAAAAATAAGGAATATCTATCCATTTATGTAAATATGGATTTGGTTTTTGTTCTCTTGGCAATACAATATTGCAACCAACAGAATAACCATCATTTTCAAATGCTCCTTTATTTGCGGCTTCCATTATTCCTGGTCCGCCACCTGTCATTATTGTAAAACCTAATTTAGAAATTTCTGCACCAATTTTTTCAGCATTTTTATAATGTTCTGATTCTGGTGTAAACCGAGCCGAACCAAAAATAGTTACACATGGACCAAGGAAATGTAATTTTCTAAATGCTCTTATAAAATTAATTTGAACCCTAAATGTGAACATTAGCTCTTTAAATCTCGATAGCGGACCTCGAAAGAATAAAGATTCATTCGTAACTAATTTATTACCATTCATTTTTAATACCTTTTAAAAACTTAAACTTCTAATTTGATTTTTTATAACTCCAAACCGCCATGCCGTTTACAAATACTGCAAATCCGGTAACAATTAATAGGTTTGGCAATACTTCAAAAAATCCGGATCCTTTTAGTAGAACCATTCTTATGAACTCTACAAAGTATCGAATAGGATTTAACAATGTTAAGTTCTGTGCCCATTTTGGCATACTTTCGATAGGTGTAAATAAACCACTCATTAATATGAAAATCACCATAAAAAACCACGCAATAAACATTGCTTGTTGTTGGGTTTCGGTATGATTAGATATGTATAGTCCGAATCCTAAAATTAATAGCAAATACACTGATGTGAAACCATAAACAAGGAAAATATTACCTAACATAGGGACATTAAAAACAACTTTGGATATTACTAAACCAACAGTCAAAATCACTAAGCCAAGCACCCAAAATGGAAATAATTTTCCAACTATAAACTGATATTTTTTTATTGGTGTTACATTAATTTGCTCCAATGTACCTAACTCTTTTTCTCTAACTATATTCATTGATGACAGAAATAAAGTAAGCATGGTAACCAATAAAACCAATATACCTGGAACCATAAAGGTTTTGTAGTTCAAGGTTTTGTTGTACCAAAAAGACGGTATAACCATAATATTTTGAGGTATTTCTTTGTTTCCTGAAAAATAGTTGGACTGCATTTGAATATTTTGATTGTATGTATTTATGATTTGTGTTACATATACATTTTCAACACCTGCTGTTGCAGCATCTATAGCATTAATACTTACTGAAATAGTTGTTTTTTGGTCTTTTTGAAGGTCACGATCGAAGTGAATTGGAATATTTACAATAATGTCGGTTTTTCCTTTTTGCATTTCTTGGATAGCTTCTTTTTCAGAAAAATAGGGTTCTGTAACTTTAAAATAGGTTGAGGATTTAAACGAATTTATTAAATCTCTTGATTCCCGACTTTGGTCATTGTCAACAAAAGTTATTGCGATGTTTTTAACATCGAATGTGGCTGCATTTGACAAAATTAATAATTGTAAAATGGGCAAAATAAATATCAGTTGGAGCATACTTTTATCTCTAAAAATTTGCTTGAATTCTTTTTGTATGATGAATAATATTGTTTTCATTGTTTGATTTTTAGCCCTGATTGCAGTAGAAATCCTTTTCTTTTTAAAATAGAAAAGATTGGAGCGGAAAGCAGGAAATAGCTCCTAAAAATTATTCTAATCTAATTTTATATTTTTTGATACTTAATGTTATAAAAAACACGGTCATTCCAATTAATATAAGGGTTTCTTTCCATATATATTGAATTCCGACTCCCTTGAGCATAATGGCTTTTACAATAATAATGAACCATTTTGCAGGTATGATGTTACTGATTATTTGCATGGGTAAAGGCATACTATTTATAGGAAATATAAATCCTGATAGAATAATTACTGGTAGCATCAAACCCATTAATGATAACATCATTGCGGTTTGTTGAGAATTAGAAACGGTAGAAATTAATATCCCCAATGAAAGAGCAGAAATGATAAATAATATACTTTCAAAAGCTAACAAAAAGATGCTTCCATTTATAGGCATTTTGAACACAAAATAGCCTAATGTTAATATTACTATTGCATTGATAATTGAAAGAAAAATATAAGGAAATACTTTTCCAATAATTACTTGAAATGGTTTTAATGGAGAAACTAAAAGAATTTCCATAGTGCCTAATTCTTTTTCTCGTGTGATAGAAATAGAGGTCATCATAGCTGAAACAAGCATTAGAATAACAGTCATTACACCTGGAACAAAATTAAAAACACTTTTGAGTTCAGGATTATAAAACATTCTCGATTGTACTTCAACCTTTACCGGATTACTATTGGATTGTTTTTTTTGCGATTGATAATTTTGTATAATTGCTGAGGTATAATTTGCAATTGTGTTGGCAACATTAGGTTCGGTCGCATCGGTAATTGCTTGAACTACTGCTACTTTTTTGGTTTCGAGATTTTTACTAAAATTTGGTTCGAAAATAAGAACTGCCTTGATTTTTCCTTTTTTAAATTCTGATTCTATGTCGCTTTCTTTTTCAATTTGGTTTTCAACATTAAAATAGGGTGATGCTTTTATTTTATAGATAATTTTTTGTGTTTCTATATCATTTGATTGGTCTAAAATGGCAATGTCAACATTGTTAATTTCATTTGTTATGGCAAAACCAAACAATAAAATTTGGGCAATCGGCATACCAAACAGAATAAACAAAGAACGTTTATCTCTGAAAATATGGTAGAATTCTTTTTTTACAAATCCGATAAATCTTTTCATTTGTTTTTTGTTTCTAGTTTAAGTTTCAAGTGTTGTAGTGATTTATTATTCTATATTCCTTGCTAATTTTAAAAAAACATCATTCATAGAATCTACTTTGAATTGTTGTTTTAAATTTTTTGGGGTGTCTAAAGCTTCAATAGAGCCGTCAACCATAATAGAAACACGGTCACAATATTCTGCTTCATCCATGTAATGTGTGGTTACAAAAATGGTAGTACCTTTATAAGCTTGTGTATAAATCATTTCCCAAAATTGTCTTCGGGTTATTGGGTCAACGCCTCCTGTTGGCTCATCGAGAAAAACAATTTTTGGCTCGTGCAGTAATGCAACTGAAAACGACAATTTTTGTTTCCAACCCAATGGTAACGATCCCACTAAATTATTGACCACATCTTGAAGCTTTAATTCTTCGACTAATTGGACTATTTTTTGTTTGATTTGTATTCTTGATAATCCATAAATTCCACCAAAAAAAGTAATGTTTTCTTTAATAGTTAAATCATCATACATTGAGAATTTTTGGCTCATATAACCAATACTTTTTTTTACCATATCGGCTTGTGAGTGAACATCAAAACCTGCAACATTGGCTTCACCTGAAGTAGGATTTGAAATTCCAATCAACATTTTCATAGCTGTTGTTTTCCCTGCTCCATTGGCTCCTAAAAAACCAAAAATTTCTCCTTTATAAACATCAAATGAAATGCCTTTTACAGCAGTAAAATGACCAAACTCTTTTGTTAAATTTTTTACAGATATTATTTTTTCTCTTTCCATTTTTTTGTTTATAAGTCCATGAAAACATCTTCAATGGTTATTGTAGCAGGTTTAATAATTATATCCGTATGATTTTTATTTTTCAAATAGGTTTGTAAATCGTTTGGATTGAAAGTTGCATTTTTATCTATGTAATGTACAAACTCACCAAAAGCATAAACACTGTATTGATTTGGATAATTTTTTAAATCGTGAATCAATCCGTGTGTGTTTTTTGCTTGTACATCATAAATTACTTTTTCGTAGTTGTTAATGATATTTTCAGGTGTTTCTATTTTTAAAATTTTGCCTTTTTGAATTAATGCAATTCTATCGCAAAGAGAAGCTTCATCCATATAGGGTGTTGAAACTAATATTGTAATGCCTTTTTGTTGTAATCTTTTTAGCATTATCCAAAATTCTTTTCGAGAAACGGGATCAACTCCTGTAGTTGGTTCGTCAAGAAATAATACTTTTGGAGCATGAATTAACGCACAACATAATGCTAATTTTTGTTTCATTCCGCCCGAAAGAGCACCTGCTCTTCTGTCTTTGAATGGTTCAATTTGAATGTATATGTCTTTAATTAAATCATAATTTTCCTCAATTGTGGTTCCGAAAATAGTGGCAAAAAAATGTAGATTTTCTTCAACAGTTAAATCTTGATATAGCGAGAATTTTCCTGGCATATAGCCAACAGAGTTTCTGATTTCTTTGAGTTGTTTGACTACGTCAAAACCTGCTACTTCAGCACTTCCTTCATTGGCAACTAAAAGCGTAGTAAGTATTCTGAAAATAGTTGTTTTTCCTGCGCCATCAGGTCCAATTAAACCAAATAATTCTCCGTCATTTACATTAAAAGTAATGTTTTCGACTGCTTTTAACTTTTTGTAAGATTTTGATATGTTGTTTACTGCAATACTCATTATTTCATCAATAAGAAATTACTTTCATCGATTGCTTTTACAGCGTGTTTTACATTTTCTTCAATCATTACATAATTGCCTGAATTGAGATTAACGACTGTTCCTTTATCATCAGTAAAAACAGCATTTCCTGAAATGCAAACTAACAATGCAGGTATTTTTGAAACGTGCTCTTTAAGTGTTTCACCTTTTGCTATTTGCAATGAAATTACTTTAGCGTCTTTTGGTTCAAATAATAATTGTGTTTGAACTGGTTTATTTTCGGTATGTAAGTTTTTTAAAATCATTTGAAATATTGATTAAATGTTAGGAACGAATTTTGAATTTCTGTAAACTGATTTGCTGATTTTTCTTTAGAAAACGAATCGACTAACTCTATATATGGAACTAACCATTTGTGAAGTTCGTCATGAGCTTGTCCTTTCATGGTACAATTTGATGTTAGTAAATCAATATTTGTCTTTAATTTATCGGCTAACAATGAATAATTTGTGCTTTTTTCTTGGTCAAAATGTATTATGTCTTTTTCCATATTACGAATGTGTAGCATCATATTATCATCTACCTTCCATTTTTCACCATTGTTTAATTGAATTGTTTCGCTTTCAGAATGTTGGTGTTCTTCAGTTTTAATTTTAGTAGCTTTTTCTTCTTTCGATTTCGTATTACAAGAGAAAAGAAGTAAACTAAATGTAGCTAAAAGGGCAATTTTTATTTTTAACATGTTCTATAATTTTTTAATTAATATTAATTTGGTTTTTCTTATTGATAGTGAAATAAGCAAATGCAACAAAGATTATGGTTACAACAATTCTAAAAATCATTGCACCAATTGTTTTGGTTTCATGCACTCCGTCTGTGTAGATATAAATAATAAAGCAAATAAATGCATTTATAAGAATTAGTGCCGAAATTCCTAAAATAGTTGATGTCCAATTTTTGTTTTTAACAAAGCCATAACTTGCTACTAAATAGATTATGCTACTGATGAAATTTGCCCAAACTATGAACAAAACATAATTTCCTTCTTTGGCTCTAATTCCAAATAAGTCAAAAATTACTGAAGCACTCAAAAACAAGGTAAGTAAACCAAATGCAGCTAACAGAAATGCGATTAGATAATGAAGCTTTTTTTTCATAATTATTAATTATTTAATCTCCATCTTTAATCCACATTTCTGCTGGCATTCCGATTTTTAGACTACCGTCATTTTTTACTTTTACCTTTACGGCATAAACAAGATTTACTCGTTCTTCTTTTGTTTGAATAATTTTAGGAGTAAACTCTGCTGAAGATGCAATCCATGAAATGGTTCCTTGATATGATTTCATATCTTTTTCAGCATCAATTTTTACCGATACATTTTGTCCAACTTTTATTTTTGACAACTGTGTTTCGCTTACATAGATTCGCAAAGTCATTTCAGAAATATCAGCTATCTTGTATAGTGGTTTTCCAAATGCTGTTATTTCGCCTGGTTCTGCATACTTAGTCAAAACAGTTCCATTAATAGGATTAATAATTTTACTTTTTGCTATTTGGTCATTGATTTTAGCAATTTGTACATCTATCGATTTTAAGTCATTTAAAATAGGTGCGTTTTGAGTTCCGACACTTTTTATTTGCTCTTCGATAACTTTTACCTTTCCTTCAATTTCATCTACTTGTCGTTTAGTTGCAGCATTTTCAGCATACATATTACGGATTCGGTTTTTCTCTAATTTAGCTGTTTTTAATTGTTCATTTAAGACGCTTTTTTGTGATATTATATTTGCGGATTTTGACGACACGGTGCTTTTAGAGGCAATTAATTGTTGTTTCGCAAAATGTAATTGTAATGTATCAACTAATCCTACTTGTAATTGAGATTTTAATTCATCTCCTTCTTCGACTTTTAAAAACTCTATTTTACCGTTAGCTTCTGAAGAAATAGTTATTTCAGTTGCTTCAAAATTCCCATAACCGTCAGCTTTGTCGTTATTTTTGTTACAAGAAATTAACCCTATCGTTGCTAAAATTATTATGCTTATTTTTTTCATTTTTTTAAATTTTTCGGGTACTATTTTATTTTCCTTTAATTATTTCGTAATTTGATTTAGCTGCTGCTAATTGAACTTCATGCATCTTTAAAGTGTTTTTTGCTTCAAATAAATTGGTTAATTCTATAAGATATTCAGACGATGTTATCACACCATTTTTTAATTGAGCATCTGAGGATTTAATAACTTTTTCACGTATTTGAATTATTTCGGTATCAGAAAGCAACAGTTGTTCTAATTTTTTAATTTCAAAATCTTGCTCTTCTAATTGTATTTTGTTATTTAATTCAAATGTTTCTTTCTCAGATGTCACTATTTCTTTAGATATATCCAATGCTTTTTTATCTGTTTTGGTTTTGCCCCAATCAAAAATATTCCAATTCGCTTTTAGGCCGACAACATAAAATGTTTGAAAAGAATTGTCTAACATGTTTAATCCGGGATTACCATAACCCGCTTGACCAAAAGCATTTATTTTTGGAAGATTTGATTTAGATAGTACACTTTTCGAGAACTCTAATTGCTGATTTTGTAAATCATAAAAAGCAATTTCAGGTCTTGTTGTATTAGTGCTATTTGGATATGATACTGGTTGTATTAAAGTTGTTTCGGTATCAATATCTGAAAAAGTTAATTCTGAAAGGTTATTTAATAATTTGATGTTTTCAAATTTAATTTCGGTTAACTGCTGGTTTATTTTAATAATTTCTGCTTCTAAAACCTGTTCTGATGATGGAAGAATTGCTCCAAATTTGACTCCTGATTTCACTTCCTTAACTTTGGAAGTTAATAACTCTTTTTTTGAAGATAGTAGTGCCTTTTTTTCTTGAAGTAACAAAACAGAAAAGAAATATTGATTAATTCGAGTTTTTATTTGATATAAGCTAACTTCAATTAGTTGCTGTTGTGTTTTGGTTTGTGCTTCTTTTAATTTAGTATTTGCATCAATTATTCCACCATTGTATACTAATTGATTTACATCTAAAGTTGCTCTATATTGATCTTTATTTAAAGATTGAACTCCAGGTAGTGAAGTAGGTAATCCTATTACTTCAGATTGATAAGTTGCTTGTGCATTTACATCGATTTTTGGTAATTTTCCTTTGCTTAATGCTTCAATTTCATAACTTGATTTTTGTTGTATTAATCCTGTTTGTTTTGATAAAGGATAATTTTTTGTAGCTAATGAGTAACAATCTTCCAAGGTTAAAGTCTGTTGTGCATTAGCATATATTGATATAGACAATACTATCAGTATGATTAACTTAGTTTTCATAATTTATATTTTTATTGAATTAATGATAAACTCAGCCACTTCCGTTTTTCTATTTTCTAGTATTTTATTATAGCTTTCTTTATCCATATTAACAAGTGCCATTAATAGCGGTTCTCCGATAAAAGGAAAAATATTTAAAGAGATAATATTGATAAATAGCTGTTCGGCTTCGATTGGTTTGATAATTCCTTGATTTATAGCATCACTTACTTGAAGTTTAAATTTTTCAATGGAAGGAAAATTTTTTTCAGAGCGAAGTTTTTGAACAAATTCTGGGTTTTTATTTAATTCTTGTATTACAAAATTTGGCAAATAGGGATGTTTGATTACAAACGAAACATAATTTTCAGTGAACTTTCGTATTTTTTCAAATAAGTCACTATCATCATTTAACACTTTATTTAATTGTGGTGCTAAAAGTGAAAAAGCACTTTTGAAAACAGCTTCAAATAATAATTGTTTACTTCTATAATAATAATGCAATAATGCTTTATTAATTTTTGCTTTATCTGCTATTTCTTGCATTCTTGCACCTGCCATTCCTTTTTGCTGAAAGATTTCTTTTGCTGCTATTAATATTTCAGTTTCAGTATTTTCAGTTTTAATTTTATCCATGTTGTTTAATTATATAGTTTAACTATTTGGTTAACAAATTTACTAAAATAAAATTACTAAAATAGTATTTATGCTTTTTTTAACAAATAATAAAGTCTTAATAGCTTTAAATAGCCTTGATTACTAGAAATTTTTAGCTTGTGACTGAAGATTTTTTCAATATATTATTGTCTAAAATTGAAAATTTATCTTTTAAAATCTTCATATCCTCACTAACCTTTCTATCCAAAACTTTTGCGTAATGTTGGGTTGTGTGTAGGTTTTTATGGCCAAGCATTTTACTAACTGTTTCAATAGGAACACCATTAGTCAAAGTTACAGATGTTGCAAATGTGTGTCTAGCCATGTGGAACGTTATTTCTTTTGGAATGTCACATAAATCGCCAATTTCTTTTAAATAAGCATTCATTTTTTGGTTAGTTAAGATTGGCAAAATAGTATCTTCATTTAAGCATTTAGGGTGATTACTGTATTTTTCAATAATTTCTTGGGCAATAGGTAAAACTGGTATTTTTGATTTTGTATCTGTTTTTTGACGGTTTTTGAAAATCCATTTCTCTCCATCAATGCCTATACCAATATGATCCTTTTTCAATCCTTTTACATCAATGTAGGCTAAACCAGTGTAGCAAGAAAAAATGAAAATATCTCTAACTAGTTGTAGTCTTTGTGATGAAATTTTCTTGTTGTAGATTTTCAACAATTCCTCTTCAGTCAAAAAGTCTCTTTCAACTTCTTTCATTTTACCTTCATATCGAGTAGTAGGGTCTTTATCTAACCAATCATTGTCCAGGCATATCTTAATGATTTTTCTAAAATTTCTAACATATTTGACAGCTGTATTGTTGTTGCATTTTTTTACACTTCTTAAATAAAATTCAAACTCGGTTACAAAGGCATAGTCGATTTTATTGATGCTTATATCATTGATGTTATATTTCCAAATGATAAACTCCTGCAAGTGTTTTAATGAGATTTTAAATCGTTCTAAAGTTCCATAGGCATAACCATTTCCAATTAGGTCTTTAATTTTATCATTATGACTTTGATAGATTGGAATGATCATTCGCTCACGTTCTTGTGCTCCAGTTAGTTTTGATTTAAAATTTTCAATTGTCAAATCTTCATTTTTGTGTATTAATTCCATCTGAATGTCAAAAATTTTAGATTTCATTAAATCAAGATAGTTATTTATTGTTCTGGCTTCTTCTGAATTACCTTTCATTTTTGATTGTTCTGCGGACCATTTTGATTTATCAATAAATTTCTTGGTGCTGAATTCAAAACGTTCTCCGTTTACAGTTAGCCTGAAATAAATTGGCAATTGACCGTTTTTGTTAGCTTTTGAAGTTTTTGCATAAATATGCACAGTAATTTTTGCTTTCATGGTGGTGACCTTTTAATTAGTATTCAATTTAATTTTTAAATATTTAGTAAACAAGATGTACACCTTTTGAACCAGTATTAAACTGGTTGTTAGTACGGTGTTTACAGTGCTTTAGAGAATTTAGCGAGACCCAAAATTGTAGAAATTTTTAGGGTCTCGATTTTGTCCCTTTAGCATTAAGATTGAATGAATAATTTGGTATATGTCCAAAAGCAAAAAGCCGATAAATCATAAGATTTATCGGCTTTTGAAACCATTTGTTTTTAAGTGTGTGGGCGATGAGGGATTCGAACCCCCGACCCTCTGGGTGTAAACCAGATGCTCTGAACCAACTGAGCTAATCGCCCGAGTACAAAAAGAATTTTTTCTGATTGCGTGTGCAAATATAAGGCAGTTTTTTTGATATGCAAGTAAAAATCAATAAAAATTAAAAAATTTCTGCGACGACAAATGTACTGCCGCCAACATAAATAAAATCAGTTGGCAATGCTTTGTGTAAAGCCTCATTATAAGCTTCTGAAACAGAATTGAATACTTGTCCTTTTAGTTTATGTATCAATGCTTTTTGTTGCAATAAAACAGCATCAAGTCCTCGAGGAATATTTGGTTTACAAAAGTAATAGCTTGCTTTTTTTGGGAATAAAGGTAAGATTTCGTCTAAATCTTTGTCATTTACAACACCTAAAACGATATGTAAAGAATTATATTTTTCGTTTTGAATCTGTTTTAACGTTATCGTGAGACCATGTTTGTTGTGTGCGGTATCGCAAATTACTTTTGGGAAGTCGTTTATTTGTTGCCATCTGCCGTAAAGACCAGTATTTTTCACCACATGAAGTAGACCTTGTTTTATATTTTCTTCAGAAACTTTGAATATCTTTTGAGAGTTTATAAGCTGTATCGTCTGCAAAACAGTTTTTTTGTTTTGTTCTTGATAATCTCCTTTCAAATCGGATGGATAACTACTTGTGATGGTTTCACTCGCAAAATAGATTTCTGAATTGTTTTTTTTGGCAATTTCTGAAAACACCAATTTAGTTTCATCAGTATATTCTCCAATTACAACGGGAATAGCTGGTTTGATGATTCCTGCTTTTTCTCCTGCAATGGCAGTTAATGTATTGCCTAAAAATTGAGTATGATCCATTCCAATATTAGTAATTACAGAAATTAGTGGAGTAATGATATTAGTAGAATCCAGTCGACCACCCATGCCAACCTCAATAATGGCAATATCTACTTGTTCTGTTTTAAAATAGTCAAAAGCCAATCCAACGGTCATTTCAAAAAAACTCAGTTCGTTACTTTCGAAAAATTTTTTATGCTTTTGGATGAATTCACAGACAAAACTTTCGGAGATTTCTTGACCATTAATTTTTATTCGTTCTCTAAAATCTTTTAAATGTGGTGAAGTGTATAGCCCCACCTTGTAACCTGCTTCCTGAAGAATGGAAGCCAACATGTGTGAAGTAGATCCTTTTCCGTTGGTTCCTGCAACATGAATGCAACGTATGTCTTTTTCGGGATTTTTAAGATAGTTTGCTAATAGAATAGTATTGGTTAGATCCTTTTTGTAAGCAATAGCACCTTGTAGCTGGTATACTGGCAGTTGGTTGAACATCCAATTTACCGTTTCTTGATAAGTCATTCTATTTCTATGAGTAAAATGAATGCAAAGTTTAGACTAGTCGGTTAATTTGAAATTATAAATAATTTTTCCAACTTGTTTCTCAGGCGCAGAAGCATCAGATTGCCATTTGGTATTTAATGCAGCAATTTTTGCTTGATCTAACAAACATTTTGCAGCATTGGTAGTACCTCTAATACCAGGATTAGCACTAATAACTGTCCCAGATTGATCAACAGATATTTGCACCACAACAATTCCTTGCTCATCACATACATAATTAGGTTGAGGTTTACTTAGTGCTTTTCTATTACCTAATTGATAATTTCCATTTCCGTTTCCAGTACCACTTCCTGAGCCAGAACCATAACCGCTACCAGTGCCTATACCTTGTCCAGATCCATTTCCGCCGCCACTACCTGTTCCGCTACCACCACCTCCATTATAGCCGCTAGCATTTTTATCACCATTGCTTTTTCCTTTGTTTCCAGCCTCTTTATCGTCACCATCGCCAGATGAGTTAGATCCATTTAATAAATTGGATAGTGCGTCAGAAGTTGATTTTGAAGGTTTTGGAGTTACCTTGATAACGGGTTTCTCAATTTCAACTTTTTTTGGTTTTTCAGAAGGTTTTTTAACTTCAGCGATGGCTGGAGCATCATCATTATCGCTAACTATGATTTCTTTCTCTGCAGATGGAGTAGGTTGTGTCTGTTTTGGAGCCGAAAGTACTTTTTCTACCGATTGAAAATTGTCACCCGAACCCACATCGCTATCGCCAAAATTTACTGCAACTGCACCGCCACCGCCACCGCCTTCAAGAAGAGGAAGTTCGGTTTGATTGGAAAATTTTAAAAAGACGAAAAGTAAAAATAACAGCACAAATAATGCTGTTGTTAGTACTAATGATTTCTTTTTATTTTCGATTTCAGCAAACTCCATGTTTATTTCGATTTTAACTTTATTTATAACGAATATAACAAAAATAAATTGTTTTTAAATTAAACTTGTTTCCAAAGGATTTTTTTCGATAGGTTTATAAATGAAACCAGAACTATGATCTTTTTGTGAGCCGGTAACACTACTAAAAACGTTTATTTCATTGCGTAATTTTAAAACTCCAAGTAATGCAAAAATCAAGGCTTCTTTAAATTCCAAAACCTTAGAGGTTGGGATAATGATTTCTACACTAGGCAGATAATTTTGAATTCGCTCGATTAAAAAATCATTATAAGCGCCTCCGCCAGTAATTAGTAATTTCCCCGTTCTATTGGATAAAACCATAGAAATTTGAATTGCAATATGTTCAGTAAATGTTCGAAGTTTATCTTCAATAGAAATGGAGTAGGTTTCAATAATGGGTAATATAATTTCCTTTACAAATTCAAAACCTAACGATTTCGGGAAGCCTTTTTTATAAAAATCAATAGTATTTAAATCTCGTAATAAATTCTCATTGATATTTCCTGAACGTGAAATAGCACCTTTGTCGTCATAATCCAGATCCAGTTGATTTGCATAAAAGTTTAAGACGGTATTTACAGGTGAAATATCAAAAGCAATTCTCTGGTTGTTATAATCGAATGATATATTTGAAAAACCACCCAAATTTAGACAATAATCAAATTCGGCAAATAAAATCTTATCGCCTATTGGCACTAAAGGAGCACCTTGACCACCTAATAAAACATCTTGAATTCTAAAATCACAAACAACGGTTTGCTTACAAATTGAGGCAATCATAGGAAGATTTCCAATTTGTAATGTTACTTTCTTTTGTGGTTGATGTAAAATGGTGTGACCGTGAGAACAAACAGCATCTAAATTTGAAATGCTATGCTTTTGTATAAAATTTGAAATAATAGTTCCCAAAAGAACAGTGTAATCTTGATTCAATAAAGTTAACTCTTCGCTAGTCGAATCGATGGCATTTTTCAATCTATTGACCCAGTTGCTATCGTAACCAATTGTTTCGCATTCTAAAATTTCAAAAGACCATTTGGTATTCAAAATTTTAAAGTGGATATGTGCTAGGTCAACACCATCTAGAGATGTTCCTGACATCACTCCAATTACGTTGTAGTATACTTTTGGCATTGGTCAAAATTACGAATCAAAATTGAAAATTTCACAATAAAAAATTACCTTTGATAAAATTTATATTAGTCACAATTTTATATACCAACTATGGATTTTAATCTTACCGAAGAGCAATTAATGATTCAACAAGCAGCTCGAGATTTTGCTCAAAATGAGTTGCTACCCGGAGTAATTGAAAGAGACGAACATTCTAAGTTTCCCACAGAACAAGTAAAAAAAATGGCCGAGCTAGGTTTTCTTGGAATGATGGTTGATCCAAAATATGGGGGCTCAGGCTTAGATAATATTTCTTATTCTATTGCCGTTACTGAATTTGCCAAGGTTGATGCTTCTGCTGCTGTCATCATGTCGGTAAATAATTCTTTAGTTTGTGCTGGAATAGAAAGATATTGTAATGAGGAACAAAAACTCAAGTATCTAGTGCCATTGGCAAAGGGCGAAGTTATAGGAGCATTTTGTTTGTCTGAGCCTGAAGCAGGTTCTGACGCAAGTTCTCAAAAAACAACTGCAATTGATAAAGGAGATTATTATTTGTTAAATGGAACAAAAAATTGGATTACCAATGGTTCTAGTGCTTCAATTTATATTGTGATGGCACAGACAGATGTTCAAAAAGGACACAAAGGAATTAATGCTTTTATTGTTGAAAAAGGCTGGGCGGGTTTTGAAATAGGACCAAAAGAAAAGAAAATGGGAATTCGAGGAAGCGATACACATTCGTTGATGTTTACAGATGTCAAAGTTCCAAAAGAGAACAGAATTGGCGCCGATGGATTTGGATTTAATTTCGCTATGAATGTTTTGAATGGAGGAAGAATTGGCATTGCATCACAAGCATTAGGGATTGCAACAGGAGCTTACGAATTGGCTTTAAAATACGCCCATCAACGAAAAGCTTTTGGGAAAGAAATTTTTAATCACCAAGCTATTGCTTTCAAATTAGCAGATATGGCCACACAAATTATGGCTGCCAAAATGCTAGTTATGAAAGCCGCCTCAGAAAAAGATGAAGGGAAAGATATTTCACAATCAGGCGCTATGGCTAAATTATATGCCTCTCAAACTGCTATGGATACTACTATCGAAGCCGTTCAAATTCATGGAGGGAATGGATATGTGTCAGAGTATCATGTGGAGCGAATGATGCGTGACGCAAAAATCACTCAAATTTATGAAGGTACTTCCGAAATTCAACGAATAGTTATTTCGAGGACTTTAGGTTCTTAAAAAGAGAAAAAATAGAAGCAAGCCTTTTCAGAATAAAATGAAAAGGCTTTGTTTTTTTAAACAATTTACTAAATTTACATAAAGCATAATGAATGTATGAAGAATTAAAATATTGGTATCTCCGAGATCATAAGTTGTTTTGGACATTAAGTATGTCACAAATTAAGCAATTGTGTATTATTACAGGTTTTAAAAAAGCAAAGAAAGGAGATATTATTTATTTTTCATCTTCTGATGTCCCAAGAGTTTTTTTACTCAAAAAAGGGAATATCAAAATTGTTTCTATTGATGGAGACGGAAACGAAACTATAAAAGATATTATCCAAAAAGGCGATTTGTTTGGTGAATTAGAATTAGACAGCGATAGAAATTCTAATGAATATGCTAAGGCATTAACAGATGAGGTCGCTATATGTAGTTTTTTGCTGTCAGATTTCGAAAACTTATTGTTGCAAAATCCAAGTTTAGCCTTGTCTTATACCAAATTTGTTGGATTGAAAATGAAGCGCATAAAGAACAGTTACGCCAATCTAATGTCTAAAGATGCCAAAAGTCGTTTGCTTAACTTTATAAAAGACTGGGCAGAAAAAGATGGAAAAAAAGTGGGTAATAGAGTAGTTATTGATAACTATCTTACTCAAAACGATATCGCACAAATTATTTGTACCTCTCGACAAACCGCCACTTCATTGCTTAACGAGTTAGAAGAAAACGGCTTGATGTATTATGGCAGAAAGGAAATTATAATAGAAGATATTTCTAAGTTTTAATTTTTATCCAATTGTCAACTACCTGACATTTCATTTTTTACATCTGTTATAGCTTTGTTGTATTAAAAAACAATTGCTATGAAAAAGATGTTTGTATTACTAATTATTCCAGTACTTTTTTCGGCTTGCCAAGAAGAAGGTCCTTTAACAAGAAGCGCTGAAGTAGCTGCAATAGTGCCAACAGCGGAGTTGAAATTTCGTGGTCTTTTTGAACCCACAAGTGGGATATCGGTTTCAGGCGAAGCTAAAATTTACTCAGAAAACGGACAATACAAAGTCCAACTAGAGAACTTTAGCGTTTCAAGTGGTCCTGATTTGAAAGTGTATTTGTCTAAAGCTGCCACTCCAACCGAATTTGTCAATTTAGGAAATTTGACTTCACAAACGGTTTATGCTATTCCATCATCGGTTGATGTTGCCGACTATTCGCATGTGTTGATTCATTGTCAACAGTACAATCATTTGTTTGCTATTGCTCTTTTAACTCAAAACTAAAGCTATGAAGAAGATTGTACTGATTTTGTTTTTACTGCCAATAAGTAAAACAATAGCTCAGGGTTGTAGCGATGCAGGAATTTGTTCCATCAATCATGGTTTTACAACAGAAGAACAACAATTCAAAAATAGGATAGAAGTAGCAACTATATTTGCTGCTGGTGAAGCAGATGTAACGTACCTTTCCCCTTATATTTCCTATACCAAACGATTTAATGACCACTATTCCTTTACTTCTAAAATTACATTTTCTACAGCTAACGGAAGTTTTGGTACTCGAAGTCAATTTGGTGATGCTTTTTTGATTGGAAATTACGCTTTTAAAGAGAATAACAAAAAACAATGGAGTACACTGCTTGGTTTTAAGTTTCCGTTTACAGCATCTAATTTAAAAATTAATGACTATTCGTTGCCTTTGGATTATCAGTCGAGCTTAGGAACAATCGATTTGTTTCTAGGAACCAATCTCAAGTATAGGAAATGGGATTTTAATGCTGCTATCCAAATTCCAATAGTAAACTTAAATAAGAATTCATATTTCAAAGAATACAATGGAACGGATGATTTTCCGTCAACTAATTTGTTTGAACGTCAACCCGATGCTTTAGTTAGAGCCACTTATTCTATTAATTCGGCTAATAAAAAATTTACTTTCAAACTTAATCTGTTGTTTATCTATCATTTAGGAGAAGATAGTTTCGAAAACATTTTTGGGCAAAGAGAAAACATCAAGGGTTCAGATGGGTTAACGATTAACGGAAATTTGATTGCCAATTATCGATTGAGTAAGCAAAGTAGTTTAGAACTATCATTGGCAACACCTTTTGTAGTTCGTGACATTCGTCCTGACGGTTTAACTCGAAGTTTTGTTCTCGGATTGCAGTATCAACATTCATTTTAATAAATAAATATCCTTTTTTGTCTCAAATGTAAAGTAGCAGACAAAGTCCAATACTAGCTCGTTATATCTTTGTTTCATTAGAAAACAAAATTTATAAATCATGAAAAAAACACTCGTATTATTTCTTGTTGTTCTCACAACATCCGTTTTTGGACAATCAGCCGCAAAAAGGGTAGCTGAATACAATTTAGATAAAAAAGTTGCCATTCAGGGATATGATCCTGTAGCTTATTTTACACAGAAAAAAGCAGTAAAAGGCAAAACAACCATTGTTACAACTTATGAAGGTGTGACATATAATTTTTCAAGCCAAGCTAATAAGGATGTATTCCTGAAAATGCCAACAAATTATGAACCTCAATTTGGTGGTTGGTGTGCTTATGCCATGGGAAGTGCTGGCGAAAAAGTAGAGATCGATCCAGAAACCTTCAAGATTGTTGACGGCAAATTGTACTTATTCTATAATGCGTATTTCAATAATACTTTAAAAAGTTGGAACAAAGACGAAGCGCATTTGAAAGCAAAAGCTGAATTAAATTGGAAAAAAATTATAAAATAAGGAATTATGAAAAACAATATTTTTATCTGGATTGTCAAACTCATAGCAGTTGTTATTCTGCTACAAACCTTATTCTTTAAATTTTCTGGAGCCGAAGAAAGCATTTACATTTTTACAAAATTAGGAATTGAACCTTTTGGTAGAATTGGTTCAGGTATTTTCGAATTAATTGCATCACTATTAATTTTAATCCCAAGAACCACATTGTTAGGAGCACTCATGGGCTTAGGAACAATGTTTGGAGCTATAGTGTCACATCTTTTAATTTTAGGAATAGTAGTTCAAAATGATGGTGGAGAATTATTTGCTCTAGCTATTATTACGCTTATTTGTTGTGTCATTTTAGTTTTCCAAAATAAAAATAAAATCCCTGATTTACTGCGATTTAAAATTTAATTATTACATTCATGCCTGAAGAAAATCGGTTTTTGATTTTTGTCAGGAAAATATCAAGCAATATGATTATTCCATCCATCCATAAAACCTTAAGAGAATTGTCAGATTTAGTGGCTCAGCTTACTAATGAAGAATATTCTAATCCTTGTCATGAGTTGAGCGGTGCCACCATTGGCGAACATACACGGCACATAGTTGAAATGTTTCAATGTTTACAAAACCAATACGAAAATCGAGTTGTCAATTATGACCAAAGAAAAAGAGATTATGTAATTCAAACGGATGTTTTATTTGCACAACAAGCAATCGAAACGGTATTGATGAACTTAAACAAGCCTAATATCAATCTGGAACTTCAACAAGTGGTTGATGGACAAGAAATTATGATTCAATCGAACTATCATCGGGAATTGTTATATAATTTAGAACATTGCATCCATCATCAAGCTTTAATAAAAGTGGCTGTTTTGCAATTGGATCATTTAAATGTCGATGCTAATTTTGGTGTAGCTCGTTCCACAATCGAATATAGAAAACAATGTGCACAGTAAGTTTTGTTAATTCCAATGATAAAATCATCATCACTTCTAACAGAGATGAGCAAATTGTACGACCATCCATTGAACCCAAAAGTTATGCTGTAAACGATAAGAATATTTTTTTTCCAAAAGATTCTAAAGCGGGAGGAACTTGGTATGCTATAGACGAAGAAGCAAATGTGTTGGTGTTACTTAATGGAGCTTCAGAAAAACACGAATGGAATCCGCCGTATAGAAAAAGTCGAGGTCAAATAGTTGTTGATTTGGTTAGTGCTAAATCAGCAATTGAAGCATGGGACGAAATTAATTTAGACGCTATTGAATCTTTTACTTTGGTTTTATTTCAAAATCAGAAATTGTATCAATTGCGATGGGATGGTAACAGAAAAGAAACTGTTGAATTGAATGTACATCATAATTATGTTTGGTCTTCATCAACCTTATATGCTAAAGAAATTAGAGACCAGCGAGAGCAATGGTTTCATACTTTTTTAGAAATAAAGCCAGAAGTTTCAGCAGATGAAATGTTTCATTTTCATCGATACACTGAAATTCAGAATTCAAATCATGGCTTGGTTATCAATAGAAATGATACTTTAAAGACTTTGAGCATTACTCAGACAGTGATTGAAAAAAACAGAGTCCAATTACTGCATCACGATTTAATCGAGGAAAAAGATTTTTCCAATTCGTTTCTTTATGTGTAACGTATCGTTTTTTAATTTAAAAACTATTTTATTTTGAAACTTTTCATACATAAATTATTGCATTGGGAGTATTGGCCTTTTCAGCTGGTGTATATTCCTGTTTATTTTTTGTGGGTATATTATGCTTTTAAAGCCAAAACTATTTTCTTTTTTAACGCCTCCAATCCATCCATTAAAAACGGAGGATTTATTATGGAATCAAAAAAACAGATTTACAATTTGATTCCGCAACAGTACTACCCTAAAACCGAATTAATCTCAGAAGGGACTTCCATAGAAAATGTTCTAGAGAAAATTGAAAAAGTAAATTTACACTATCCATTTTTTGCAAAACCCGATATTGGTTTACGAGGTTCGGCCGTTAAGAAAATCCATAATAAGGAAGAGTTAGCGCAATACAATTCAAAAGTAAATTTTGATTATTTAATTCAAGAGTTAATTCCATTTGAGAATGAAATAGGAATTTTCTATGTGCGTTACCCTTATGAAGCCAAAGGCAAAATAACAGGAATTGTAGCCAAAGAATTTCTAGTAGTAACAGGCGATGGAATATCAACCATAGAACAATTGTTGCGAAAAGATCCAAGACACGAAATGCAGTTAAAAGCACTTCGAAAAGAATATGGAAGCCAATTACAAGATGTTTTAGAAAAAGGACAACAAAAAAATTTGGTTCCTTATGGTAATCATATTCGTGGAGCAAAATTTATAGATTGTAGCCATTGGATTTCTCCAAAATTAACTTCAGTCATCAACGAAATGTGTATACAAATTCCGAATTTTTATTTTGGCAGAATGGATTTAATGTACAATACCCTAGAAGAATTAGAACAAGGAAGGAACTTCGCTATTGTCGAATTAAATGGTGCGGCTAGTGAACCGACACACATTTATGACCCAAAACATTCTATCTTTTTTGGTTGGAAAGAGTTGCTGCGTCATATCAAGTACATGTATGAAATCAGTGCTTTCAATAATGCTAATGGAGTTGAATATCTGTCTTACAAAAACGGAATGAAGGAATACCGATTGCATATAGAACAAAACAATAAGATTCTAAATTTTTAAAATGAAGATTCTAAAAAACATATTTGTGGGTTTTTTAGTCAGTTTTGTGGGTTCGATTCCGTTGGGATATTTAAATATAATTGGATTTGAAATCTATAAAAGGCGCGGTTTAGAACAAACCCAATACTACTTGATTGGAGTGGTTTTAATTGAGTTTTTTGTCGTTTTAGGAACCTTACTTTTAGCGCACAAACTAAATAGCAATAGATTTCTTTTAAAATTTATCGAGGGTTTTTCAGTTGTTTTTATGTTCGTTTTGGCGTATGTTTTTTACACTAATGCAAACACTTCCTATTCAATTCCTTTATTTGATGGGCTTTATTTAAATTTTACGTCTTTACTTTTAGGTGTTTTTTTAAGTAGTTTAAATTTTATACAAATTCCGTTTTGGTTAAGTTGGAATTTATATTTGGTCAATGGGAATTATATTGAAGTTTCTAAATCAAGAAAGTACTTTTATTTTTTTGGAACGCTTGCAGGAACTTTTTGTGGTATGTTGATTCTCATTCTCTCGCTGTATTACTTTGCTACCAATGTTGCATTTTTATCCAATTATTTAATGAAAATTATTATTCCATTAGTGTTTTTTGGGTTAGGGGTTTTTCAAGCAATTACTTTTTATAAAAAACACAACAACTAATTTCATCTTCTTACTTTTAGTATATTTACAACAATTAAGAAAAGAATGAAAAAAAACATCATTATAACAGGAACATCACGAGGAATTGGACATGAGTTGGCTTTGCAATTTGCTCAAGCAGGGCATCATGTTTTAGCACTTTCAAGAACGATTCCTCCAAATTTATTGGGCCAACAAAACATCAGCTGTCTTTCTGTAGACTTGTCAAATGAAGATGATTTACTTCAAGTAGAAAATTTTCTTTCATCTTCATGGAAAAATGTGGATGCTATAGTACATAATGCTGGAAGTTTATTGCTAAAACCTTTTTTAGAAACTACCTCAGAAGATTTTGAATGCATTTATAAAGTCAATGTTTTTGGTGTAGCTAATCTTACTAGAATTTGCTTGCCATATTTACAAAAAGGAAGCCATGTGGTTACCATAAGTTCAATGGGAGGCATTCAAGGCAGCATGAAATTTGCAGGGCTTTCAGCCTACAGTTCGAGCAAAGGAGCAGTAATAACTTTGTCAGAATTACTAGCAGAAGAATATAAAGAAAAAGGAATTGCTTTTAATGTTTTAGCTCTTGGTTCTGTTCAAACCGAAATGTTGGCGGAAGCATTTCCTGGATACAAAGCACCATTAACTGCAGCAGAAATGGCAAATTATATCTTTGATTTTACTTTGACCGGGAATAAATATTATAACGGAAAAGTATTGCAAGTTTCTTCATCAACACCGTAAATAGTATATGAGCGAAACTCTTGCTAAATATATACCTGAGCACGCTGTTAAACCAGTTTTTGAACTCATTGTTACCAACGAAGTACATCTTAAAATTGTAAACGAAAGAGTGACTCGTCACGGCGATTATCGGAAAGGCCACACTGGGAAACACGAAATTACAGTAAACGCCAGTTTAAATAAATACAAATTTTTAATTACTCTTATTCACGAAATTGCGCATCTTGTGGCATTTGAAAAATTTGGTAGAAATATCAAGCCTCATGGCAATGAGTGGAAATTTACTTTTCAGCGCTTGATGGTTCCATTTATTCGTCCAGAGGTGTTTCCAAGTCAGTTATTGCCTTTATTGGCAAGGCATTTCAAAAATCCATCAGCAAGTAGTGATGTTGATGCAACCCTTTCGTTGGCCTTAAAACAATTTGACAAACAAAATGATAAAAATTATATCTTTGAGCTCCCTTACGGAAGTCATTTCCGAATTCACAATGGGAAAATTTTCAAGAAAGGAGCATTGAGAACAAAACGTTATGAATGTGTTGAGGTTAGTTCTGGAAGAATGTATTTGTTCAACCCTAATGCGGAAGTAGAGTTATTACCAAGTTAAAGTTTAAATAATGAATAAGAATTATTATGCTGTTTTGATGGCTGGTGGAGTAGGGTCAAGATTTTGGCCAGTGAGCACAACTGATTTTCCAAAGCAATTCCATGATATGTTGGGTTCTGGACATACTTTAATCCAGAAAACATTCAGCAGATTATCTCAATTGATTCCAGTTGAAAACATTCTGATTTTAACTAACGAAAGATACAATGATCTGGTTTTGGAGCAATTACCAATGGTCAAGCAAGAACAAGTTCTGTTGGAACCCGCTATGAGGAACACAGCACCCTGTATTTTGTATGCTTCATTGAAAATAAAAAAACAAAATCCTGATGCTGTTATGGTGGTTGCACCAAGTGACCATTGGATTGAAGATGAAAAGGCATTTACCGAGAACTTACAACAATGTTTTGATTTTTGTGCGAAGGAAAATGCACTGATGACTTTAGGTATTCAACCTACATTTCCCAATACGGGTTTTGGTTATATAGAATATGATAAGGCTGATGCTAATTCTATCAAAAAAGTGAATCAATTTAGAGAAAAACCAGATTATGAAACTGCAAAGGCGTTTTTAGAAAGTGGTAATTTTTTGTGGAATGGCGGAATTTTTATTTGGAGCGTAAAAAGTATTACTGAGGCATTCGAAAAATTCCAGCCACAAATGAATAATTTGTTCTTAAATGGTTGGAAAGAGTACAATACAGATGCTGAAAAAGCATTTATTGAAAGAAATTACGCCGTAGCAGAGAATGTTTCTATCGATTATGCTGTGATGGAAAATGCAAAGAACGTTTATGTTCTTCCCGCAACTTTTGATTGGAACGATTTAGGAACTTGGGGTTCTTTACACGAAAAATTAGATAAGGATGAAAATAATAATGCGGTAGTAAACGCATCCGTTTTGTTGAATAATTCTTCGAGCAATATTATAAGTACTTCAAAAAATAAGATAGTTGTTATTGATGGTTTGGAAGATTTTATTATTGTGGATAAAGACAATGTGTTATTAATTTATCCAAAAAGTAAAGAACAAGAAATTAAAGGTATCGTGAGCCAACTTAAAAAGTAATGTATTAAAAAATAACACCCGAAAATTCTAAAATTTTCGGGTGTGTTTTTAATTCGCTATGCGATTTCATTATTTACAGATTCGCTACCAACCAATCTCCAACTTCACTCGTTTTATAGGATTTGGCACCTTTTGCAGCTAAATCTTCAGTAACAATACCTTGTTCTAGCGATTTATTGACAACTGCTCTAATTGCTTTAGCTTCTTCTTTTAATCCAAAAGCATCTTCAAACATCATCGCTGCCGAAAGTACAGTAGCCAGTGGGTTTGCAATATTCAATCCTGTTGCCTGAGGATAAGAACCGTGGATAGGTTCAAACAAGGATGTGTGAACACCTATTGATGCAGACGGCATTAATCCCATTGAACCTGAAATTACTGAAGCTTCATCTGTTAAAATATCACCAAATAGATTTTCGGTTATTAATACATCGTATGAATTTGGCCATTGTACCAAACGCATGGCTACAGCATCAACAAACTCATAGCTTACCGTTACTTCAGGATAGTCTTTTTCCATAGCTTGAACGGTTTCTCTCCAAAGGCGTGAGGTTTCCAAAACATTAGCTTTGTCCACGCAACATAATTTTTTTGAACGAGTCATGGCTAATTCAAATCCTTTTTTTGCCAAACGTTGTACCTCTTCTCTGGTGTAAACGCAATTGTCGTAAGCTGTATCTCCATTGTCTTTTCTTCCTTTTTCACCAAAGTAAATTCCTCCGGTAAGTTCTCTAAGAAAAACTAAGTCCGTTCCTTCAATTCGTTCTCTTTTTAAAGGAGAATTATCTATCAATGATGGGAAAGTAAAGGTTGGACGGACATTTGCAAATAAACCTAATTTTTTACGCATTAATAACAATCCTTGTTCAGGTCGAACAGTTGCTTTTGGGTCATTATCGTATTTTGGATGTCCGATAGCGCCAAAAAGTACTGCATCGGCTTTCATACAAATTTCATGGGTTTCATCTGGGTAAGGAACTCCCACTGCATCAATGGCACATGCTCCAGTTAATGCAGGCATCCAATTGATTTCATGATTGAATTTTTTTGCAATTGCATCAGAAACTTTTACAGCTTCGTTTATTACTTCTGGTCCAATTCCGTCACCAGCTAAAAGGGCAATAGTATATTTCATTCTCTATTTATTTAGTTTCGTTTGTAATTTATTCAAGTTTAGATACTAATAACGTTTAGCATTTTTTGAGTTGCTATAATAGCAGCTACAGTTTGATCAGAGTCTAATCCTCTGGTTTTAAATTCTTTTCCGTTGTTGGTCCAGGTGATGATAGTTTCACACAAGGCATCTGAACTACTTCCAGGTGGAATTCTAACAGCATAATCTACTAATTTAGGTAATGCCATTTTTTTGCTTTTGTAAATTTTTGACAAAGCGTTCATGAAAGCATCAAACTGACCATCTCCCTGTGCATTTTCTTCGTGAATTTCACCATCAATTCTCAAACATAAGGTGGTAGAAGGACGCAATCCCTTAGAATGAACTAATACGTAGGATTCTACAACTATTTTTTCTTGATAGGTTTGGCTATCCAACACATCTGAAATGATATAAGGCAAGTCTTCTTTGGTTACCGTCTCTTTTTTGTCGCCTAATTCGATAATTCTCTGAGTTACCAATTTTAAGTCTTCTTGATTCAATTGCAATCCTAATTCTTGAAGATTCTTCTCAATGTTAGCTTTACCAGATGTTTTGCCTAAAGCATATTTTCTTTTTCTCCCGAAACGCTCAGGAAGCAAATCGTTGAAGTATAAATTATTTTTATTGTCTCCATCAGCATGTATTCCTGCTGTTTGAGTAAAAACATTGTCCCCCACAATGGGTTTGTTTGCAGGAATTCTATAGCCCGTGAAAGTTTCAACTAGTTTACTAACAGAATATAAAGAGGATTCTTTTACGCCAATTTCTATTTGTGGCAAGAAGTCGTTAATAACAGCAACAGTACTTTCAAGCGGAGCATTTCCTGCTCGTTCACCCATTCCGTTTACCGTAACGTGTAATCCTTTTACGCCAGCTTTTAGTGCTTCTAATACATTGGCAACACTCAAATCATAATCATTGTGAGCATGAAAGTCAAAATGTATGGTTGGGTATTTTGCCGTAATTTTAGAGATAAATTCAAATGTCTGACTGGGAATAAGAACTCCCAATGTATCTGGTAATAAAATTCTTTTGACAGGTTGGGTGACTAAAAAGTCTAAATATTGAAAAACATAATCAGGAGAATTTCGCATTCCATTACTCCAATCTTCAAGATATACGTTGGTTTCGATGCCATTTTTTTGGGCTAGAGCAATGATTTGCGCTATTTCATCAAAATGCTGTTGAGGTGTTTTTTTTAATTGATGTGTTAGATGATTCAGAGAACCTTTGGTCAATAAGTTTTGAACTTTGGCTCCTGCTTCTTTCATCCATTCTATAGAGATACCTCCATCAACAAAAGAAAGGACTTCGATTCTATCCTCGTATCCTTTTTCTTTTGCCCAACTTGTAATTCCTTTTACAGCCTGAAATTCACCTTCACTTACTCTTGCTGAAGCAATTTCAATCCTATCGATTTTTAATTCTTCAAGCAATAATTGTGCAATGGTTAATTTTTCTGTAGCAGAAAATGATACTCCAGATGTTTGCTCGCCATCTCGAAGTGTGGTATCCATTATTTCAATTTTCCTTTTTTCCATAGTGACGACCTAAATAGGGTTTTATAATTTTTTAGGATATTTAATTGTCTACTTTTATTTGGAATAAACTCAGCGTTATTCCCTCATAATGTTTTGGTAAATTGGTAAAATCAGGTGTAATAATACCTATGAAATCAAAACCGCATTTTTGATAATAGTCAATTAGTAGCGTATTATCACCCCAAGTATCCATTCTTAAATAATCTAATCTCTTCTCTTTTGCAAAGGCGTTACCCCATTTTGCTATTTTTTTGACAAAATGTTGTCCCCTATATTTTGGATTCGTTACAATCCTGTGAAAATAGATGGCCTTGTCTTTATTTTTTTCTTTCCAGATGCTTTCGTCTTCAAAAGTGATTGCAAAAACACAAGCAATTTCATTGTCAATACAGATTTTCCATTGTCGATTTTCGGCAATTTCTTTTTCAATTAAATTTCTCTCAAAGCCTTTCCAATGTTTGTTGAATTTTTCTTTTTGATAGGCTACAGCCCAGTCGTAAAACTTAAAAATTTCATCAATATCTTCAATTGTACTCGGTTTGAAATCCATTTTGGAGACTACTTTTATTAAAGTAATCCTGTATCATTTAGTGAAAAGATACAGGATTATTTTCTTCAAATATTTGAACTTTTTATTAAAATTATATCAATTGCTTGTCAGCAAATGTTATGATTTCATCTTTAATATTTTGCAAGTAATCGATATCATCAAAACCATTAATCATATTGTTCTTTTTGTATCCGTTGATATCGAATGATTCTTTTTCTCCAGTTTCTTTAAGCGTTATAGTTTGTTCTGGTAAATTGATTTCAAGTTCCGTTTTTGGATCAGCTTCGATAGCCTTAAAAATTTTATCAGCAAATTCAGCACTAACCTGAACAGGTAAAACACCAATATTCAAGCAATTATTTCTGAATATATCAGCAAAAAAGCTTGAAACTACAGCTCTAAAACCATAGTCATAAATTGCCCATGCTGCGTGTTCTCTTGAAGAACCTGAACCAAAATTTTTCCCTCCAACAAGGATTTTTCCGCTGTAGGTTGGATTGTTTAAAACAAAATCTGATTTTGGTGAACCATCACTATTGTATCTCCAGTCACGGAAAAGGTTATCTCCAAAACCTACTCTTTCTGTAGCTTTAAGGAAACGAGCAGGAATGATTTGATCTGTATCAACATTCTCTATAGAAAGAGGAACTGCAGTACTTGTAAGTATATTGAATTTATCGTATGCCATTGTTGTTCTATTTTTTGGGTTGAATATTTTCCTTTAGTTCGTAATTAAATCTCTTGGGTCTGTTAATACTCCTGTAACAGCTGCGGCTGCTGCCATGAACGGACTAGCTAACAAGGTTCTTGAACCAGGACCTTGACGCCCTTCAAAATTTCGGTTTGAAGTACTTACCGCATATTTTCCTGCAGGAACTTTGTCATCATTCATAGCCAAACACGCTGAACATCCCGGTTGGCGTAAAACAAATCCTGCTTCTGTTAAGATATCAAGAATTCCTTCTTCTTTAATTTGGGCTTCAACAACATGTGAGCCTGGAACAAGCCAAGCCGTAACGTTATCGGCTTTTTTTCTTCCTTTTACAATCGAAGCAAAAGCTCTGAAGTCTTCAATACGACCGTTGGTACAGCTTCCCAAGAAAACATAATCAATTGGTTTTCCAATCATAGCTTCGCCTTGATGGAATCCCATGTAGCCTAATGATTTTTCATAGGTTTCTTCTCCTTCTGCAACTTCTTTAGCATTTGGGATACTTTTTGAAATTCCTAATCCCATTCCAGGATTCGTTCCGTAAGTAATCATTGGCTCTATGTCTACAGCGTTAAAGGTAATTTCTTCATCAAATTTTGCGTCTGCATCAGTTTTTAGGGTTTTCCAATAGGCAACTGCTTTATCCCAAGCTTCTCCTTTTGGAGCATAGAGACGTCCTTTTAGATATTCAAAAGTAGTTTCATCTGGAGCAATCATACCTCCTCGGGCACCCATCTCAATACTTAAATTACAAACCGTCATTCGGCCTTCCATTGTCATATTTTCAAATACATCACCAGCATATTCTACAAAATAGCCTGTAGCTCCAGAAGTTGATAGTTTTGAAATGATGTAAAGTGCAACGTCTTTTGGAGTAACTCCTAATTGAAGCTTTCCGTTTACGTTGATTCGCATTTTCTTTGGTTTTGGTTGCATGATGCATTGAGTTGACAATACCATTTCAACTTCAGAGGTACCAATACCAAAAGCTATTGCCCCAAAAGCACCGTGAGTTGAAGTGTGTGAGTCTCCACAAACAATAGTAGCTCCTGGTAAAGTAATCCCGTTTTCAGGACCTACAACATGTACAATTCCATTTTTTTGATTTCCCAAACCCCAGTGACTGATTCCATATTCTTTGGAGTTTTCTTCTAATGCTTTCAACTGATTGGCTGATAAAGCATCTTGCACTGGTAAATGTTGGTTTATTGTTGGGGTGTTATGGTCAGCAGTTGCAAAAGTACGTTCAGGATATAAAACAGAAATACCTCTTGTTTTTAAACCTAAAAACGCAACAGGACTTGTAACTTCGTGAATGAAATGGCGATCAATAAAGAACACGTCTGGTCCGTCTTCAATTTTTCGTACCACATGCGAATCCCATACTTTGTCAAATAATGTCTTACTCATTTTAAATGTTTTAAGTGTATTTTAATGTAAATCAGTGCTATTAAACCTGAAATTATAACAATGTTGGCAAATTTAAAAAAAGAAATACAGTTTTCAATCCTAAATTATTCTATTTATACGATAACCAAATTCTTTTTCTGATACTCTAAACTATTTTTGGATGTTATCGCTATTTGAATTTAAATTCTTGATTTTTGATGCAACGCACTAAAAATTTCTATTTAGCGTCTAATAAACAGTTTTATATATATGTTAATTCGTTGTTTTTTTGATAATTAAAAATCAATTTAACTTAAAATTGTACGATGAAAAAGATAAAATAAATAAAAAAAAGTAATCAATAGGTTTAAATATTTTTTTAAAATGCATCATCAATAAACGCGTTTAGTTCTAAATGTAGTTAATTTTTCACCCTACAAATTGTGAGTCTATTTTAATTCACTACTACGATATCCAAAATAAGAACAATTTTATTTTTAGGTTTAGAGGTATTTTTTAGATTGAAAAGAATTTATTTTAAATCTTTTTTGTTGATAACTTCCAAAGAAGTTTCGACTAAAAAAATATAAATTTGAAGTTCAATTTTTGTGATTTTAAAATCACAAAACACTCTCTAAATTCAATTATGTATTTAATATTTGACACTGAAACTACTGGTTTGCCCAAGCGCTGGGATGCACCCATAACAGATATAAATAATTGGCCACGTTGTGTTCAAATTGCATGGCAATTGCATGACGAAATGGGAAAACTTATTGAGCATCAAGATTATTTGGTTAAGCCAGGAGGGTTCAATATACCTTATGATGCCGAGAGAATTCACGGGATTTCAACTGAGCTGGCAGCAGCTGAAGGTATTGAATTAGCCGAAGTTCTTGAAAAATTTAATATTGCATTGTCCAAAGCCAAATTTATTGTAGGTCAAAATTTAGGTTTCGATATCAATATTATGGGTTGTGAATTTTACCGAATGGGAGTTGAAAGTCCTATGAGTTCAATGCCAGTTTTGGATACATGTACAGAAGTGACAGCCTCATTATTGAAATTGCCTGGAGGTCGAGGAGGAAAGTTTAAGTTACCAACATTAACTGAATTACATCAGTATTTGTTTCAGATTCCATTTGCTGAGGCTCATAATGCAACTGCCGATGTCGAGGCAACAACGCGGTGCTTTCTGGAGTTAATTCGTAAAGAAGTTTTTACTAAAGAGGAGCTTGATGTTCCAGAAAGTTATTTTCAGGATTTTCAGAATAAAAACCCTAGAGAAATTCAACTTATTGGTTTAAAACATATCAATTTAAAAGAAGCTTCAAACAAAATTCGGCAGCAATTTGGTGATAAACAAACAGCTCCAATCACAAAAAAAGAGCTTTCTGACAATAAGCAAATTCTAATAGATACTGAATTTGTGCACTTGCACAATCATACTCAGTTTTCTGTTTTGCAATCTACCATCAGTGTAGCGTCATTAGTAAAAGCTGCTGCTCAACAAAAAATGCCCGCAGTTGCCATTACCGATCATGCTAATTTAATGGGAGCCTTTCATTTTGTTAGAGATATTTTAAACCATAATAAAAGTGTTGAAGTAAAAAATAAAGAGGCAGTTGAAAAAGGAGAAAGCCCTACAGAAGTACTACTAAAACCCATCGTTGGATGTGAGTTTTTTGTATGTGAAGACCACAAAGATAAATCTCGAAAGGACAATGGATATCAAGTTGTTTTCTTAGCCAAAACCAAAAAAGGATATCATAATTTGGCAAAAATGTCTTCCATTGCCTACACCGATGGATTTTATTATGTTCCTAGAATTGATAAAAAAATTGTTGAGGAATATAAAGAAGATATTATTATTTTATCGGGCAATTTATATGGAGAAATTCCAAGTAAGATTTTAAATCTTGGAGAGAATCAAGCTGAAGAAGCTTTAGTGTGGTGGAAACAACAATTTAGACAAGATTTCTATATCGAAATCATGCGTCACAATCAAGAAGATGAAAACCGTGTAAACGAAGGATTAATTGCTTTGGCAAAAAAGCATGATGTTAAAATTGTAGCCACCAACAATACTTTTTACATCAATAAAGAAGATGCTAACGCCCATGATATTTTGCTCTGTGTTCGAGATGGTGAAAAACAAAATACTCCAATAGGTCGTGGTCGTGGCTACCGTTATGGATTGCCTAATCAGGAATATTATTTTAAATCTGCTGATGAGATGAAGAAAATATTCAATGATTTACCTGAAGCTATTTCAAACATAACGGAGATTATTGATAAGATAGAAATTTACAATCTAGCTCGGGAAGTTCTGCTTCCAAAATTTGAGATTCCAACGGATTTTTTAATTCCAGAAGATGAAAATGATGGAGGCAAACGAGGAGAAAATAGCTACTTATCTTTTCTAACGTTCGAAGGGGCTAAAAGGCGTTATGGAGAAATTACTCCTGAAATAAAAGAAAGAATAGATTTCGAATTGTTAACGATTGAAAATTCTGGTTATCCAGGATATTTTCTTATCGTTCAGGATTTCATTGCAGCAGCCAGAAAAATGGGTGTTTCTGTTGGCCCTGGTCGTGGTTCTGCGGCAGGTTCTGTGGTGGCTTATTGCCTAGGAATTACAAATATTGACCCACTTTTATACAATTTACTTTTTGAGAGATTCCTAAATCCAGACAGGGTTTCGCTTCCGGATATTGATATTGATTTTGATGATGAAGGTCGAAGTAAAGTAATGGACTATGTTATTCAAAAATACGGTTCAAAGCAGGTTGCTCAAATTATTACCTATGGTACTATGGCGGCCAAATCGGCTATTCGAGATACGGCTAGGGTATTAGATTTGCCTCTTTTCGAAGCCGATAAAATTGCAAAGTTGATTCCAGGGATGATTCCTTCAAAATGGAGTTTATCTCGATTTTTAAAAGAGTCTGAAGTTGAAATAAAGAAAATATTACGTCCAGAAGATTTCGAAAAAATAAAAGAATTAATCGAAATTTCATCCGCTGATGATTTGAGTGGGGAAACTATTCAGCAAGCTCAGGTCTTGGAAGGAAATTTAAGAAATACTGGTATACACGCTTGTGGTGTAATTATTACTCCAAGTGATATCACCAACTTTGTTCCCGTTTCGACTGCTAAAGATTCTGATTTATATGTTACTCAGTTTGACAACTCTGTGGTGGAAAGTGCGGGATTGCTCAAGATGGATTTCTTGGGATTAAAAACACTGACTTTGATTAAAGACACAGTCAAATTAGTAAAATACAGGACTGGAAAAGACATCAATCCAGATGAGTTTCCAATAGATGATGCTAAGACCTATGAACTTTTTCAACGAGGAGAAACAGTAGGTATTTTTCAATATGAGAGTGCTGGAATGCAGAAATACATGAAAGAATTGAAGCCGACAGTTTTCAATGATTTAATTGCTATGAATGCACTGTATCGTCCAGGACCTATAGCCTATATTCCAAGTTTTATCAAGAGAAAAAATGGTGAAGAACCAATAGAATATGACCTTGAAGCTTGCGAAGAATTACTAAAAGATACCTACGGAATTACTGTTTATCAAGAGCAAGTAATGCTTTTGTCCCAAAAACTGGCAGGATTTTCAAAAGGTGATGCTGACGTTTTGCGTAAAGCGATGGGAAAAAAGCAACGCGATGTTTTGGATAAAATGAAGCCAAAGTTCATCAGTCAAGCTGCTGAAAAAGGACATCCTGAAGACAAATTAGAAAAAATTTGGAAAGACTGGGAAGCCTTTGCAGAATATGCTTTTAACAAATCGCATTCTACCTGTTATGCATGGATTGCCTATCAAACAGCTTATTTAAAAGCAAATTACCCTGCTGAATATATGGCCGCGGTTTTGTCCAATAACATGAGCGATATTAAGCAGGTATCGTTTTTCATGGAAGAGTGTAAGCGTATGGGGTTACAAGTATTAGGACCTGATGTAAATGAATCTTTTTATAAGTTTACGGTAAACGAAAACTATGCTGTTCGCTTTGGAATGGGAGCTATAAAAGGAGTGGGTATGGGTGCGGTTGAAACAATAGTTGAAAATAGAAAAGAAGGGAAATATAAATCCATTTTTGACTTAGCCAAGCGAATTGATTTAAGGGCTGCAAACAAAAAAGCTTTTGAAAATTTAGCGTTAGCGGGAGGTTTTGATTCATTTATAGGCACGACTAGAGCGCAATATTTTCACGACGATGGAGACGGAATTACCTTTTATGAAAAAGCGATTCGCTATGGAGCCAAATTTCAAGAAAACGAAAATTCTTCTCAGGTGAGTTTATTTGGCGAAAGTAGCGATGTTCAAATTGCAGAGCCTATTGTGCCTCCGTGTGAAGATTGGAGCACAATGGAGAAATTAGCCAAGGAAAAAGAAGTAGTCGGAATCTATATTTCTGGACATCCGCTAGACGATTATAAATTTGAGATGCAATACTTCTGTCCAAATAGATTGGAAGTTCTGAAAAATATAGAGTTGTACGTTAATAAGAACCTTGCTTTTGGCGGAATTGTGACTAATGTCCAGCATCTAACCGCAAAAAACGGAAAAGGTTGGGCAAAGTTCAATTTGGAAGGATATGATGAAAGTTATGAGTTCAGGATTTTTGACGAAGAGTATTTAAAGTTCAGGCATTTTTTAGTCCAAAATCATTTTGTTTTTTTGAGAGTGAATATAAAGGAGGGTTGGGTAAATAGAGAAACAGGAAAAAAATCGGATCCGAGAATTCAGTTTATTTTAGTTCAATCCTTACAAGATGTATTAAAAACTTTTGCAAAAAAATTAATCATTCATCTAAATATTAAAGATTTACAAGCTGAATTTATTACGAAGTTAAACTCTATTTTTCATTCTAATAAAGGGGATAATACAGTAACTTTTGAAATAATGGAGTTAGAAAAAATTATGAAGCAAATAGAAATAGCTCCTCAAGTCATAAATCCAGAGGATATTTCTATTGATGAAGACTCCGAGATTTTGAGCCAAGGCGAAGAGCAAGATGTAAACGTTCCAACTGAAGTAGAAGAGACTAGAGTTATAACTAGATTATCAATGCCAAGCAGAAAGTTAAAAGTTGCAATTTCTAGCGAGTTGCTTCAGGAATTGGAAAAAATGCAAGTGAACTTTAAGTTGAATTAGCATTATTTCAAACATAACTTTAACCAATATATTCATAACTAAAACTAATTTTAGAAATGAATTTCATTGAAAATAAATCAGTAATTTTGGTTGATAATTTTAAAGATATAAAAATGGCATTAGCAATAACAGATGCTACTTTTGATGAGGTAGTGTTAAAATCAGATAAGCCAGTTATGGTTGACTTTTGGGCAGCATGGTGTGGTCCATGTAGAATGGTTGGTCCAATCATTGATGAAATCAGTGAAGAATATGCTGGGAAAGCAGTGATAGGGAAAGTAGATGTTGATGCTAATCAAGAGTTTGCTGCTAAATACGGGGTAAGAAATATACCAACAGTATTAGTATTTCAAAACGGTGAAGTAGTAGGACGTCAAGTTGGAGTAGCTCCAAAACAAACCTATGCAGATAGCTTAGACGCTTTACTGTAGTTGGTTTAAATAAAATTTTGCTCTATAAGCTCGATATTTATCGGGCTTATTCTTTTAAATAAGCTTCTCTAACTTTTTTGAATAGATTGGAAGAATATACAAACTCAACTATAGCTTCGTTATCTGTTCTAAAAATTTCTTCTTTGGTTCCTTCCCAAGCTTTTAAACCATTTTTTAAAAAAACAATCTTTTCTCCAATTTCCATCACCGAATTCATATCATGGGTATTAATCACTGTGGTAATATTGTATTCGTCAGTGATTTCTTCAATCAAATTATCAATTAAAATAGATGTATTTGGATCTAATCCTGAGTTGGGTTCGTCACAAAATAAATATTTTGGATTATTAACTATAGCTCTAGCTATCGCCACACGTTTTTGCATTCCTCCAGAGATTTCAGACGGTAGTTTTTTGTGAGCATCAATCAGATTTACTCTTTTAAGTACAAAATCTACACGATCCTGAATTTCAGATTTTGAGTTATGTGTAAACATTTTTAAAGGGAAACCAACATTTTCCTCAACTGTCATGGAGTCGAATAATGCACTTCCTTGAAAAACCATTCCAATTTCGGTTCGCAATTCTCTTTTTTCATCGGGAGTTAAATCAGAATAGATTCTGCCATCAAAAGAAATAGTTCCCACTTCGGGAGTATGAATACCTAATAAACTTTTTAGTAAAACGGTTTTCCCAGAACCACTTTGACCAATTATTAAGTTGGTCTTTCCAGTTTCAAAAACTGTTGAAATACCTTTTAATACTTTGCTTTCGCCAAATGACTTCTCTACGTTTTTTACTTCTATCATTAGGTTAAAAGTAATTGAGTTAATATGTAATTCATTAAGATAATGGTAACTGAAGTCCAAACGAAGGAAATAGTGCTGGCTTTACCAACCTCAAGTGCTCCACCTTTCATGTAATATCCATGGAATGAGGGTATGGTCGCTAATAATAACGCAAAAATGAACGTTTTTATAAAAGCATAAGTAATATGAAAAGGAATAAAATCTTGCTGTAATCCATCAATAAAATCAGCACTACTGCCAAATCCTCCATATACGCTAGCTATGAATCCTCCAAGAATTCCTAGAAACATGGAAATACCTATCACAAACGGGTATAAGAATAAAGCAATAAGTTTAGGAAAAACTAAATAATTTAAAGAGTTTACTCCCATAACTTCTAATGCATCAATTTGTTCTGTAACACGCATGGTTCCTATACTTGATGTAATAAACGACCCCATTTTACCAGCCATAATAATGGAGATAAAAGTAGGGGCAAATTCCAAAATTATGGACTGTCGAGTAGCAAATCCAATAAGGTATTTTGGGATTAAGGGATTGGTTAAATTTAAGGCAGTTTGAATGGCTACAACTCCACCCACAAAAAAGGATATAAATGCAACTATCCCTAAAGAATCTATGACTAAGTCATCAACTTCCTTGAAAATGAGTCCTCTCATTACGGACCACTTAGTAGGCTTGTTGAAAATTTCTTTCCACATCAAAAAATATTTTCCAATTTGTGATAAGTAGCGAATGAGCATCATTTTTTGTGTTCGGTATTCAGGTTATAGTGAGCAGTAAAAATACTATAATTTTATTTGAATGCTGTCTTAAAAAATTAAAACAATTTTTCTTTCATTTTTTGCAGACGATATTTTCTAATGAATTTAGCCTGTTCATTGGTTACAAGTAGTGGTGTTTTTGCCATTTTTGCTTTCCAGAAGCCTCTTATGTAGTCAAAAAACAGTAAAGGCTTCTTTTTCATTAGCGCTAATTTGACTGAAGCTATAGCCGTTATTATAAAGCCGTATCCTAAAGTATAGAAAGCCTCTCCTTGTTTGTAACGTGCATTTTTATCGTAGTTGGCTCCTGTTGGTTTTAAATGTTTTACTTTTAGATTTTTATCTGTTATGACTTTCCAATCATAGAATTTACAAAGCAATTCATCAACCGTATCCCAACCCATGGCGGGTTTTAAATTTCCTATTTGCAAGAAGCATTCTTTTCTGTAGGCTTTAAAAGCGCCTCTAATATGATCTTTGTCGGTTAAGTTTTCCAGAATCCAATTGCCATTTTTCTCTATGTATGCAAATCCTCCAGCCATTCCTGTTTTTGAATCTTTTTTGAAATGAGAAATAATAGTTTCGAAGTAGTTATGAGGCAAAATCAAATCTGCATCCAATTTTACGATGATGTCATAGTCCGTATCTAAAATTTCAAAACCTTTGTGAAACGCTTGAATGACTTTGCTTCCAGGCAAATGAATCGCATTTGAAGTTGTGTTTACGACTGTAATCCAAGAGTGTTTTTTTGCAAAATTATTAATTATTTCTTCTGTTTTGTCAGTTGAATTGTCATTAACAATAACAATTTTTTTGGGTAAAACAGTTTGTTCTGCCAATGATTTCAGGGTTAAAGCAATAAATTTTTCCTCATTGTAACAAGGAATGACAATGTAGTAATTCATTATTTTACTTTTTCAGCATAAACAATGTAATATCTATTGGCAAACATCCGCAAAAGGGGACGGAAACCAATTTTTTTTACAGGATGTGTAAATTGCATTCTGTCTATGATTTTCCACCCTGTTTTTTCTAAAAGCCAGTCTAGTTGCCAATCTTCAAATTCGTGATAGTGCCTGTCCCACATATCGGTTTTGCTTCTGTAAGCTGGCGAAAACCACAATCGTAACGGGATAGAAATAAAAAGTTTATCCGATTTTATCTCTTTTAATAAGGTGTATGGATTGAGTAGGTGTTCAAAAATTTCGAAAGCGGTTACCGCATCTGTTTTTTGATTTTGTATAAAAGTTTGATTTTCATCCAAATCTTCTCCAATGGTATTTTTTACTTGGTATCCTTCTTCTCTCATTATTTTTGAAAAAGGATTTTCAACGCCTAAGTCTAAAATAGTTTCAGAAGTGGTGAGGTGTTTTTTTAGAAATTCTAGTGTAAGTTTGAATCGCTTGTTAGGAAATGTTTTTTCGTACATAGTCATTTCGAAGAACGAAAAAATTAATCGTTCATGTTTTAATTAATCTTCTAATACCTGTAAACAAATGCATTAACATTCATTCCAGCTCCAACTGAGGCAAAGATAAGAACATCTCCTTTATGAATTTGCTGTTTTTCGATTTTTCCATTTACCAAAAGATCCAAAAGTGTAGGGATAGTTGCCACACTACTGTTACCTAAGTTGGTTATTATCATTGGCATTACTCCTTCGGGCATTTTTCTATCGTATAGCTTATAAAAACGGTTTACAATAGCTTCGTCCATTTTTTCATTGGCCTGATGGATTAGAATTTTTTTGACGTCATCAATAGAAATACCACTTTTATCTAAACAAGATTTCATAGCTTGCGGAACATTGCTCAATGCAAATTCGTAAATTTTTCTTCCGTGCATTTTGATGTAGCGAACATTAGGATCACATTCTTTATTATATGAATTCCCAAAAAATAAGTAATCCGCTTCATCATAAGCAAAAGTAGCAGATTCATGTGCCAGAATCCCTTCGTTATCACCAGCAACAGATTCAATTATTGTAGCTCCAGCTCCGTCAGAATAAATCATCGAATCCCTGTCGTGTGGGTCAACAACTCTTGATAAAGTTTCTGCTCCAATGACTAAGCATTTTTTTGCCATACCTGCTTTGATGTAGGCCGTGGCTTGAATTACACCTTCTACCCAGCCCGGGCATCCAAATAGGATGTCATAAGCAACACATTTTGGGTTTTTAATTTGTAACTTGTGTTTAACTCTTGTTGCAATGCAGGGAACAGTGTCTGATTGTATGGCATTGTTTTTTACATCGCCAAAATTATGTGCTAGGATAATATAATCTAAGGTCTCGGGATCAACTTTTGCGTTTTCTATTGCTTTTTGAGCTGCAAAAAATGCCAAGTCCGACGTACACTGATTGGGTTCAGCGTATCTTCTTTCTTCAATACCAGTGATGCTCTTAAATTTTCCAATAACTATTTCATTTGAATGTGAAAAAGGACTTCCATCTTCATTTAGAAAGACGTGTTTGTCAAAATCAGTATTTGCCACTTTTACTTTAGGGATGTAACTACCAACACCAGTTATTTTTATATTCATTTCAATTTTACTGTATATTTCTTGCTAATTTAATGATTATATTTTGAAAAATGTTACGAATAGCAATACGGATACCTACTATTAATAAATTTTACTATTTTTCTATTAATGTAGTATTAACAATAATTATTAGCCCGAATTCGCTATTTTTATTTGTAATACTGTAGCAATATTTAGAGCTTGAGTTTTTATTTGCTCGCTTTTTTCACCTTCAAAATTTTCATCAACAGAATTGTAAAAGTGATTGAGCCAAATTTTGAATAATTCGGGAGACAAATATTCTTTAGTGTTAACATCCAAATGAATTTGGGTCAAATTATTAGTGTATCCGCCAGTTCCAAGAATAGCTTGTGACCAAAAAGTCACTAAAATTGGCAAATGCTCTTCTAGTTTTATTTTTACAACATCAGTAAAGATATAACTTATTGCACTGTCAGATAGCAGTTTTTTGTAAAATTCATCAACTAATAAATATAAATCGTCTTGATTTTGAATATCTTTCATAATCGTAATCTAAAGAAAATACCACAGTTTTTTGCGACATTTTAATATTAGTTTTCTATGTATGCCTCAATTGGTGTACAACTACAAACTAAATTTCTGTCGCCATAAGCATCATCGGCTCTACGAACTGTAGGCCAGAATTTGTTTTCGGCAATATAGTCTAGTGGAAATGCCGCTTGCTCTCTAGTGTATGGAAAATTCCATGTATCAGCAGTTAGTATCGCTAAGGTATGGGGAGAATTTTTTAATACGTTATTACTGTTTTCAATGCTTGAAGCTTCAATTTCTTTTCGAATAGAAATCATAGCATCACAAAAACGGTCTAATTCCTCTAGGTTTTCACTTTCGGTTGGTTCAATCATTAAAGTTCCTGCCACAGGGAAAGAAACCGTTGGAGCATGAAAGCCATAATCCATTAGACGTTTAGCAATATCAGTAACTTCAATTCCTTTTTGTTTGAAGGGACGACATTCTATAATCATTTCGTGAGCTGCACGACCCATTTCGCCAGAGTATAAGGTGTCGTAATGGCCATTCAGTTTTTCTTTAATGTAGTTAGCGTTCAAAATAGCATATTCTGTCGATTTTTTCAAACCTTCAGCTCCCAACATCGAAATGTATCCGTAAGAAATTAAACATACTAAAGCAGAACCCCAAGGAGCTGCTGAAATTGCAGAAATTGCTTTTTCTCCACCTGCAGCAATTACTGGGTTTGAAGGTAAAAATGGAACCAATTGGGGAGCGACACATATTGGGCCTACACCTGGACCACCTCCACCATGCGGAATGGCAAAAGTCTTGTGTAAGTTCAAATGGCATACGTCAGCACCAATAGTAGCAGGATTAGTTAATCCAACTTGGGCATTCATATTAGCGCCATCCATATAGACTTGTCCTCCGTTATCATGAATGATTTGTGTAATTTCTTTTATTGCACTTTCAAAAACTCCGTGGGTTGATGGATAGGTTACCATCAAACAGGAAAGATTGTCTTTGTAAAGAATAGCCTTTTCACGTAAATCTTCCACATCTATATTCCCATTTTCTAAAGTTTTGGTAACAACTACTTTCATTCCTGCCATAGCTGCAGATGCCGGATTGGTACCGTGAGCTGAAGCTGGTATTAAAGCAATGTTTCTGTGAAAATCACCTCGCGATTGATGATAAGCACGAATTACCATTAAGCCTGCATATTCTCCTTGCGCACCAGAATTGGGTTGTAAAGTAGTCCCTGCAAACCCAGTTATTACATTCAACTGTTGTTCTAGTTTGGACAACATTTCTTGGTATCCTTCTGCTTGATTTAGCGGTGCAAATGGATGAATGTTATTCCATTGTGGATTACTTAAAGGCAACATTTCAGCAGCTGCATTCAGTTTCATCGTACACGAACCAAGTGAAATCATAGAATGATTCAAAGCCAAATCTTTACGCTCTAACATTTTGATGTAGCGCATCAAGGCAGTTTCTGAATGGTACTTGTTGAAAACTTCATGTTGTAAAAACGATGACGTTCTTTTTAAATTTTCAGGAAAATGATTTGTTTCGGTTAGATTACTAATTGGTGTTGCTTGTGTCTCTTTTGCAAAAGCGAAAATGCCAATAATTGTATTCAAATCGGCAATACTAGTAGTTTCATTTAACGAAATAGAAACTGTATTGGCATCGATGTAATAGAAATTTATTTCGTTTTGTTCTGCAATTTCTTTTATTTTATTCGCATCTGCTTTAACAACAATAGTATCAAAGAAAGCCGTATTGATTTGTTTAAAACCTAATTTTTCTAATTCATTTGCTAAAGTTGCTGCAGAAGCATGAACTTGGTTTGCAATATATTGTAATCCTTTAGGGCCATGATAAATAGCGTACATTCCAGCCATAACAGAAAGTAAAACTTGGGCTGTACAGATATTTGAAGTTGCTTTATCTCGTTTTATATGTTGCTCACGAGTTTGCAATGCCATGCGAAGCGCACGATTCCCATCGGAATCAACAGTAACTCCAATAATTCTTCCGGGCATGCTTCTTTTGTATTCGTCTTTTGTAGCAAAATAAGCTGCATGAGGTCCTCCATAGCCTAATGGAATTCCAAAACGTTGTGTGGTTCCTAGAACTACTGCCGCTCCAATTTCTCCAGGAGGAGTCAATTTTGCCAAACTTAAAATATCAGCAGCTACAGCTACTTTTATTTCTTTTTCATTTGCTTTAGCAATAAAATCGGCGTAGTCGTGTACTTGCCCAAATTTTCCTGGATATTGAAGAATAGCTCCAAAGAATTCCTCTGAGAAATCAAATTCTTGATGATTTCCGATTACCAATTCAATTCCAATAGGAGTAGATCGAGTTTGTAAAACAGATAATGTTTGTGGTAATATTTCTTCCGACACGAAAAATTTATGGATGTTGTTTTTCTTTTGTTCACGAGTTCTTACATCGAAAAGCAATGTCATAGCTTCGGCAGCGGCTGTTGCTTCATCCAACAGCGATGCATTGGCAATTTCCATTCCAGTTAATTCGATAATCATGGTTTGAAAATTTAAAATTGCTTCAAGTCGACCCTGAGCAATCTCAGCCTGATAAGGAGTGTAGGCGGTATACCATCCTGGATTTTCAAGAATATTTCTTTGAATTACAGCGGGCACTACTGCTTGATGGTAACCCAAACCAATATAGGATTGGAAAACTTTGTTTTTATTTCCTAATTGTTGAATGTGATTAGCAAATTCATATTCGGTCATTGCAGGATCTAAATTCAGAGGCGCTTTTAATCGAATATCGTCCGGTAAGGTTTCGTAAATAAGTTGTTCAATTGATTCTACCCCAATGGTTTTCAGCATGTGCTGAAGGTCATTTTCTCTTGGTCCGATATGTCTTAAAGCAAAAGCATCTGTTTTCATCTAGAAATAAAATAAAGTCACAATTTTGTGATGCAAAATTAGGTATTAATAGCAATTTAATAGTGGTTTTTTAGGTTTCATTTTTGTGAACTTTTCAACCGAAAGGCTCATTTATTCACAATTGATTACTTTTACCTTATGAAAATTTTCAAGCAATTATTTGATTTCTATCTCAACTCTAGTATTCATGTTAGCATGTCATGTTGTGCTTTGGTTAGTGTTACACAACAATTGTTTGGAATTCCATTTGATTTCTCAATGTTTTATTTTGCTTTTTTTGGGACTATTGTAGGTTATAATTTTGTAAAGTATGATTCTCTGGCCAGAGTCAAAAGATTGAAAATGACGCTTCAATTAAAAAGGATTGCTTTTTTGAGTTTTTTATCTTTACTAGCCACAGGATATTATTTTTTTCAGTTGCAATTTATCACGAAAGTGGTATCGATACTATTTTTAGGATTAATAGTATTGTACACGTTGCCCTTTTTTCCAAATAAGAGAAATGCTAGAAATTGGGCAGGGGTAAAAATTTATATTGTAGCCTTGTGCTGGGTTGGTGTAACGGTAGTTTTGCCCATTTTGGACGCAGGAATTTTAATAACGTCTGATTTTTATTTGAAATGTGTTCAGCGTTTTATCTTGATTTTTACGCTCATTTTGATTTTTGAAATTATCGATTTGCAAGTGGATGACCCTCATTTAAAGACTGTTCCGCAGCAAATAGGAGTGAAGCGGACAAAGCAATTGGGATATTTATTATTGTTGTTGCATTGCTGCTTGGAGATTTTTAATAGTAATTTCAATTTTAAGTTTTTTACATTGCAATTGACATTGATTTTTGTTACTGCCTCTTTTTTGTTTTTTGCTAATGAAAAAAGGTCTCAATATTACACTTTGTTTTGGGTAGAAAGTGTACCGATTTTGTGGTGGGTATTAGTTATGATATTTTTATGAATTAGATTTTAGCATAAATGCTAATTTCCCTATACATAATTATTTAAAAAGTATAATATTGGTGAATAAAGATAGTCTTAGGGAGTTTTTGAAGTGGTAATTTAACCATTAAGAAAGTTAAGCTTCAAACTTAATGAACCTTAATTTTCTTAATGTTTAAAATATTTTTTATAAAAATTACATCAACCCAGCCCTTTTCAACAGCGCCTCCACTTTTGGTTCTTGACCTCTAAATTTCTTATACAATTCCATAGGTAATTCTGTACCACCTTTAGAAAGCACGTTGTCTTTGAATTTGGTTGCTACTTCTTTATTAAAAATACCGTTTTCTTGGAAATAGGCAAACGCATCGGCATCTAAAACTTCGGCCCATTTGTAACTGTAATATCCTGAAGAATAGCCACCTTGAAAAATATGTGAGAACGATGTGCTCATGCAATTTTCAGCCACATCAGGATACAATGAGGTGTTTTTCATAGCGCTTTTTTCAAATGCTTTTACATCGTCAATAGTTTGCGATTTTCCGTGATAGGTCATGTCTAAAATCCCAAAACTCAATTGACGTAAGGTTGCCATTCCTTCCAAGAAACTTGCACTTTCTTTAATTTTATTGACATATTCTTGCGGAATAATTTCTCCGGTTTCGTAGTGTTTTGCGAATATGGCCAAAGCTTCTGGTTCGTAACACCAGTTTTCCATCACCTGACTTGGTAATTCCACAAAATCCCAATAAACAGAAGTTCCAGATAAACTAGGGTAGGTGGTATTGGCCAACATTCCATGTAAGGCGTGACCAAATTCGTGGAATAAAGTGGTTACTTCATTGAAAGTCAATAATGATGGCTTGGTTTCCGTTGGGGGTGTGAAATTGCAAACAATAGAAACGTGTGGTCGTTCGTTGATTCCGTCTTTGATGGCTTGTGATTTGTAAGAAGTCATCCAAGCTCCATTTCGTTTTCCTTTTCTTGGAAAAAAATCAGAATAAAAAACGGCAACCAATTGTCCTTCAAAGTCTAAAACTTCAAAAGTTTGAACGTCTTCGTGGTATTTGTCAATGTCAAAAATTTCTTTGAAGGTAATTCCGAATAGTTTTTCAGCAATTGTAAATGCTCCGTTGAGAACATTTTCTAATTTGAAATACGGTTTTAAAATTTCATCATCAAAGTTGAATAATTTTTGTTTCAATTTTTCCGAATAATAAGCGCCATCCCATTTTTCTAATTGTTCAATTCCATCTAATTCTTTTGCAAAAGCGGTTAATTGGGCAAATTCTTTTTGAGCTGCAGGTTTTGCTTTTTCTAATAAATCATTCAAAAAGGATAGTACTTTTTCAGGATTTTGAGCCATTCGTTCTTCTAAAACAAAATGTGAATGCGATTGATATCCTAATAAATTGGCGCGTTTATGTCGCAATTCTACGATGCGTTTTACGTTTTCCTTGTTGTCAAATTCGTTATTTTGAAACGCTTTTTTACCAGCAGCGATGGTGATTGCTGCACGCAATTCTCGATTGTCAACATAAGTCACAAAAGGCAAATAACTAGGAAAATCCAAGGTAAAAACCCAACCTTCCAAATTTTTAGATTTTGCCAAACTCGCCGCCATTTCTTTAGCGCCATCAGGTAACCCTTTTAAATCTTCTTCGTTGGTAATGTGCAATTGATAGTTGTTAGTTTCTGCCAAAACATTTTCACCATACGTTAGTTTTAGTTTGGCTAATTCGGTGTCAATTTCGCGTAATTTTAATTTATCTTCTTCGTTGAGTAAGGCTCCATTTCTAGAAAATCCTTTGAACTTTTTATCTAATAAAGTAGCTTGTTCAGTAGTTAATTTCAAAGTGTCTTTTTGATCGTAAACCGCTTTTACACGTTTGAACAACTCTTCATTTAAGGAAATATCATTACTGAACTCAGTCAATAAAGGAGAAACTTCTTGAGCGATTTTTTGCATTTCTTCACAAGTTTCAGCTGAATTTAAATTGAAAAAAATAGACGATAATCTGTCTAAAGCATTTCCTGAAAAGTCTAATGCTTCTATGGTGTTTTCAAAAGTAGGAGCATCTGTATTGTTGATAATAGCATCAATTTCTGCTTTGGCTTTAGCTATGTTTTCGATGAAAGCCGGTTTGTAATCCTCTAGTTTTATTTGCGAAAATGGCGCAGTATTATGTTTGGTGTTGAATGTTTGTGTAAGTGTTTTCATTGTTATTTTGAGGAAAGATTCAATTTCATTCCTATAATTTAAAGTTTTCTAAATCTTGATAGGTATTCCAAAAACGAACTAATTCGAGAGAGTTGGAATTTATTTTGTAATAAAGTGTGATTTGTTTTGTTATAACTACTTTGTTGACGTTTTTATAGTTTGTAGAAATAAATTTAATATTGTTTTTGAGTATCAAAATAATAGTATCATCGACTTTGTCAATGAAATTTACTACATCTTGAAATGTCCATTCGTTTTCTAGATAATCAATGTTTTGCCAATAGTCTTTTTTAGCTTGTGGAGACCAAATAATATCCATTATTTGAAATACTTTGAATAGCGATTTTTAGTTTCTTCCATAACCATATTGTGAGGAATTCCTTCATTGTTTTCTAATGAATAAAGAGCTTCATCAATGGCTGATTTTTGTTTTTCGGTTAGAATAGATTTTGATTGAATCAAATGAATAATTTCTTCAATCAACTTTGGGTTTTCAATATCCAAAATAACCTTTGCTAACTCAATTTTAGAAGTTTGAATATTCATAGTATTCTTTTTATCAAAGATAATTATTTTTTCAATTCACTCGAAGCTTTGTTTACTGCTACGGCTAAACTTTCTTTATAAAAAACGATTTTGTCTAATACACATTTATCATGACTTCCTATGATTTGTGCGGCTAGAATTCCAGCATTTTTGGCTCCGTTTAGCGCAACAGTTGCCACAGGAACACCGCTAGGCATTTGCAAAATCGATAAAACAGAATCCCAACCATCGATAGAATTGCTCGATTTGATAGGAACGCCAATCACGGGAAGAGGCGACATGGAAGCTACCATTCCAGGTAAATGAGCAGCGCCACCAGCACCAGCAATAATTACTGAAATACCACGAGTGTGTGCATTTTTACTAAAATCAAATAATTTTTCGGGAGTTCTATGTGCCGAAACAATATCTACTTCGGTTTCGATATCAAATCCTTTTAAGATGTCGATGGCTTCTTGCATTACAGGCATGTCTGAAATACTACCCATTATTACGGCTACTTTGCTCATTTAATTTAAAGATTTAAAGATTTAAGTATTTAAAGATTGGTTTAAAAACATTGATGTGTTCTTCATTTTTTAATCTTTACAATTTTTCAATCTTTTAATTACTAATTACTCTAATTGTGTTTTTTACTTTTTCTGCAAGAATTCTGGCTTCATTCACACTTTCATTTACAATGGTTACATGTCCCATTTTTCTGAAAGGTCGGGTTTGTTTTTTTCCGTAAATATGAGGTGTTACTCCACTCCAGCCTAGTATCTTTTCTATATTTTCGTATTTTACATTTCCGGAGAACCCTTCTTCACCAGATAAATTAACCATAATTCCTGCCACTTTACTGTTTGTATCTCCCAGAGGAAGGTCTAAAATAGCTCTTACATGATTCTCAAATTGGGAAGTATAACTCGCTTCGATTGAATAATGTCCTGAATTGTGAGGTCTGGGAGCTATTTCGTTGACTAAAAGTTGATTGTCTTCCGTTTGAAATAGTTCTACTGCTAAGAGGCCTACATGTTCAAATTTAACTGATAGTGTCAAAGCAATTGAGCGTGCTTTTTCAGCGACACTTTCCTCAATTCTGGCGGGGCAAATCACATATTCTACTTGATTGGCTTCGGGATGAAATTCCATTTCGACAACGGGATAGGTCTTGATTTCTCCAGATACATTTCGGCAAACTATAACTGCTAACTCCTTTTTGAACGGAATCATTTCTTCTGCTATACATTCAACATTTGGCAGATCGTCTAAGTCGCTACTTTTTCGAATAATTTTAACTCCATTTCCATCATAGCCAAACTCGGTGCATTTCCAGACAAAAGGAAGTTGAATTTGGTTTTGTTCTACCTTAGCTTTTAAAGCGATTTTGCCTGAGAATCGTTCAAAATCAGCAGTCGGGATTTTATTGGCTTTGTAAAACTCTTTTTGAACACCTTTGTTTTGAATTCTTTTTAAAGTTTCTGATGAGGGATATACTTTTACCCCTTCTTTTTCAAGTCTTTCTAGTGCTTCTACATTCACTAATTCAATCTCAAAAGTCAAGACATTCACTTGTTTTCCAAAATTGTAAACGGTTTCAAAATCGGTTAAATCACCAAGAAAAAAATGATTGCAAGCAATTTTACAAGGAGATTCATTACTAGGTTCAAGAACATAAGTCTGAATGTCAAATTTTCGAGTCTCAGCGAGAAGCATTTTTCCAAGCTGACCGCCACCCAATATGCCAAGTTTAAAATTGGAAGAGAAATAATTCATTAGTTGTGTGTTTCTGCAAATATAGGTAACAAAATTAAGATTTGAAATCTATTTTGGGTTCTTAAAATACCTTTGAATTTAGGTTGAGATTTTGCCTTTAAAATATAAATGGAATGCTTATTACTAAATGTGAAATCCCTATATTTGCAAATTATTTTAAAAATCAGTACAATGATACACCTGCACGATAAAACTTTTGAGCCATTTATTTCTTCTGAAGAGATAGATTTTGCTATTAAAAATTTAGCAAAACAAATGGACGACGACTTTTTTAACGAAGTGCCTGTTTTTGTTGGTGTTTTAAATGGCGCTTTTATGGTCGTGGCTGATTTGATGAAATACTACAGGGGAATGTGTGAGGTTAGTTTTGTAAAAATGGCTTCTTATGAAGGTACTCAAACCACCAATAAAGTTCAACAACTTATAGGAATCAATCAAAATTTAGAAGGAAGAACGGTGGTAATAGTTGAAGACATCATCGATACTGGAAATACAATCGAAGAATTGAAAGCCATTTTTAAAGAACAAAAGGTAAAACATCTCAAAATTGCTACCTTATTCTTCAAGCCAGAGGCTTACAAAAAAGACATTAAAATAGATTATATTGGGATTCGAATTCCAAACAAATTTATTGTTGGTTATGGACTTGACTATGATGGATTAGGCAGAAATTTACCCGAAATATATCAACTAAAATAATACTTTAAACAACACATAACTACACAACTCAATCATGATTACTATTGTTTTATTCGGCAAACCAGGAGCAGGTAAAGGAACTCAAGCAGAATTTTTAAAAGACAAATACAACTTAACACATATTTCAACTGGAGATGTATTTCGGTACAATTTAAAGAATGATACTGAATTAGGGAAATTAGCAAGAAAATATATGGATTCTGGTGATTTAGTGCCTGATGAATTAACTATTAACATGTTAAAAGAGGAAGTGGAGAAGCATTTGGACACCAAAGGATTTTTATTTGATGGATTTCCAAGAACTCTGAATCAGGCTGAAGCTTTAGATAAATTTTTAGCTACAAAGAATTTAGAAGTTACTGCAACTGTTGCTCTTGAGGCAGATGATGAGATTTTAATTCAACGATTGTTAGAAAGAGGAAAAACTAGTGGAAGAGTTGATGATCAAGACGAGGAAAAGATAAGAAATCGCTATGTCGAATACAATGAAAAAACAGCTCCTTTGATAGCATATTACAAAGAACAAAATAAATTTTATCCTGTAAACGGGATCGGAACAATAGCAGAAGTAACGGAACGATTGAGCAAGGTAATTGGAGCCTTGTAATCAATCGGTGTTTTCTAATCAAATATGGAAATTTTAATTATACTATTCTTAATTATCCTAAATGGAGTTTTTGCTATGTCAGAAATCGCTTTGATATCTGCTAGAAAAAATAGATTAGAAAATGCTGCCAAAAAAGGAAATCAAAGTGCTCAAGTGGCCTTAGATTTGGCAAATTCACCTAATAAATTTTTATCAACGGTTCAAATAGGGATAACACTGATTGGAATTTTGACAGGTATTTTTAGTGGAGACACTATTACTACTGATGTTCAATTATTTGTTGAAGGATTTGCGAGTTTGAAACCATTTGCAAACTCAATTGCAGTAGGAATTGTAGTCTTGGTTTTAACTTTTTTATCACTAGTTTTAGGAGAATTATTGCCCAAGCGGATAGGATTAAATCATCCTGAAGGTATTGCAAAAGCTGTTGCAATTCCTATGAAAATGATTTCGGTAATTACAGCGCCTTTTATTTGGTTGTTGACAATTTCAACAGAATTTTTGCTCAAAGTGCTAGGGATAAAACCTTCGGCTGATGGTAAAATAACAGAAGAAGAAATTAAAGCGATAATTAAAGAAGGAACCGAAGGTGGAGAAGTTCAAGAGATCGAGCAGGACATAGTAGAGCGTGTTTTTCACATTGGTGACCGAAAAGTAAATTCATTAATGACTCATAGAAAATCAGTAGTTTTTCTTCCTTTGAATTCGGATAAACAAAAAGTAAAGGATTTGATGCTAAAAGAATTGCATTCTGTATATCCAGTTTACAAAGACAATTTTGATGATATAGTAGGGGTTGTAAATTTGAAAAATATTTTTGCTCATTTTGAAAATGAAAATTTTAATTTGGCTGACATACTGACAGAAGCTCCTTTTATTATGGAGCAAACATCGGCCTATAAAGCATTGGAAAATTTTAAAGAAAGCGGGATTCATTATGCTTTCGTGTCTGATGAGTATGGCGTATTTCAAGGGATTATTACTTTAAATGATATTCTTGAGGCGTTAGTTGGTGATGCTTCAGAATTCTATAAAGAAGATTTTCAATTAATTGAGAGAGAAGATGGAACATGGTTGGTTGACGGACATTATTCATTGCATGATTTTTTAACTTATTTTGAATTAGACGAATTGACGAGTGATTATGAGGTTACAACAGTGAGCGGATTAATCATGACCGAGCTTTCTCGAATTCCTAAACAAGGGGAAAAATTAATTTGGCAAAAATTTGAATTAGAAGTCATCGATATGGATGGTGTAAAGATTGATAAAGTGCTGGTGAAGGCGATTAAATAAAAAAAGATGACAGAAGGGAATTTTGTAGACTACGTAAAAATATATGTTTCATCTGGAAAAGGTGGAAAAGGTTCTACGCACTTACATCGTGAAAAATTTATTGAAAAAGGAGGTCCCGACGGTGGAGATGGAGGTCGAGGAGGACATGTATACTTGGTGGGAAATAAAGGACTTTGGACTCTATTTCATTTAAAATTTGCTCGACACATTAAAGCAGGTCATGGAGGTGACGGAGGAAGTGATAGGAGTACAGGTCATGATGGAGAAGATAAAATTATTGAAGTACCATTAGGAACTGTTGTTCGTGATAAAGAAACAAACGAGGTTCTATTTGAAATCACTGAAGATGGAGAAAAAAAGATATTAGCTCAAGGAGGCAAAGGAGGTTTAGGGAATTGGCATTTTAGAAGTTCTACCAATCAAACTCCTCGTTATGCGCAGCCAGGTCTTCCAGGTATTGAGATGGATGTGATTTTAGAATTGAAAGTTTTGGCAGATGTTGGATTAGTAGGTTTTCCTAATGCAGGAAAATCAACTTTGTTATCAGTGTTGACCTCTGCGAAACCTAAGATTGCTGATTATCCGTTTACTACATTAAAACCTAATTTAGGTATTGTTGCGTACCGCGATTTTCAATCTTTTGTAATTGCAGATATTCCGGGAATAATTGAAGGTGCTGCTGAAGGAAAAGGATTAGGACATTATTTTTTACGCCATATTGAGAGAAACTCTACATTGCTTTTTTTAGTTCCTGTTGATACACAAGATATTAAAGCAGAATATGATATTTTAGTAAATGAACTAACCAAATACAATCCTGAAATGTTAGACAAAGGAAGAATGTTAGTTATTTCTAAATGTGATATGTTAGACGACGAATTGAAAGCGGAATTAAAAATACAGTTGGATAAAGATTTTAAAAATATTCCTTATTTATTTATTTCATCTGTTGCCCAGCAAGGCCTAATAGAACTCAAGGATAAATTGTGGCAGATGTTGAATGAAAATAATAATTAATAAAAAAGGCACTTTTAAGTGCCATTTTTATTAGTTATTATTAGTTAATTTTTGTGTGCTAATCGAATCATTTTCAAATCGTATTTTAGCAAGATATATTCCTTGTGCGAAGCTAAAATCGTCTTCAAAAAATTGGACTGACATTTTAGGTGTATATTCTTTTATCAATTTACCCGTCATATCGTATATTTCAATTTTCTTGATTTTTTTAGCTGCATGAACCATTATTTTTTTGTTCAAAATCAAAGCGGTTAAGCCAATTTTTGAATTTGGATTATCGATTCCTAAAGTTGAATTAGCGTATCTCAACACAAAACGATTATTGAAAGTTCCAATGTCGGAAGTAAATTCATAAGGATTTTGTTTCAAGTCGTGAATGATATTTAAAATTTTATCTTCAAGATAAATTTCTTGATTTTCTAAAAATAACCCATCAAGATGGTCAATAGCGATAGTAAGTTTTCCTGCAACACTTGTTTTGTAGCCTAGGTCAACAGAGTCATTTACATCAAAAGGTAAAGCTCTTCCCTGAATAGTTAATTCTTTTTTATTCAATAAGGAGTACAAATCAATTTTTGAATTAGATAAGGTCATACCATCATAACTTCTATCTTCTCCATTGGTGGCTCCATCAACATATCCTATCAAGGTTTGTCTAAACGAGTTCTCGTTAGTTATATTTAACCAGATTCTGTGATTTTCAGGAGCTTCTACAGCATGGTTAGAGAGTCTAAAGAAATTATTATTATAACCAGAAATTCGCATGTAATTTTTAAAATTAAGGGTGCCGTCTGCAATCATTTGTACCATAAATCCTTGTCCAGATGCGATTTTGCCATCAGGAGTTAATCCTGGAGGTGGTAATCCTCCTGTGGATCCAGTTTTATTCCATGAAGCATAATCAGCTTGACTGTAGGGACCTGTGCCAATGTAGTAGGTGTTAGAAGTCCATAAATAAATAGTACCTCCAACAAAGAGTTTATTGTTTGGGTCGTCTAAAAATAATTTAGCATCTAAGGCACATGGATAAGGATTTGCAAGTAATTTAGAATTTCCATGCGCGGTTGTAAGCCCTCCATCGTATGTTGTGCCAGAAACAGGTATTACACCATTATTTGGAACCCCAACATAGTTGAAATCAATTGATGTTGGAGTTGTGTTAAATGGAGCAATGTTCCTTACTCTCGTAATAAATCCTTCTCCTAATGTTGAGGTAGTAATAGGTGTCCAAGTTCCAGTTATAGTTTTGTTGGTGACATATTTGTACCTTAAATCATATTGAGAAGGGATTTGACTTATTACATCATTTGCCACTGGTGAACCGTGATAGACATAATCCCAACGATACATAGGTCTTGAAGTTCGTTTTACAATTATGTTGCCGGAGTTAATGGCATTATCATTTATTTGAATTAAACTGGCGCTGTTATTTAAATAGAGTGTACCATCATTATTTACTGTTGTTTCATCCGTAAGGGTTAAATTATTGTTAGAATTAACAATAAGATTTCCATCGGGTTTTATAAGTAAATTTTTCCCGAATGCATCATAGTTAGTGCCTAAAATAACAGGATCATGATCGGGAGTTGTTGTGTCAGGAATAATAATACAGTTAGATGCTGTTGGAACACCATTCGGTTTCCAATTAGATGCAACTGTCCAATCAGAGCTAGTGTTTCCTTCCCATATTTTGGAATTATTGATTACATTTATAACTTTAGAAACTGGACATCCTGTTGCTAGTGTAGCATTTACAGTTATTGGAAAACCAGTTTCCTGTAATTGTGCAAAGGTAGGCTTTAAATAAATAGTTGAAACAGTCTGAGCTACGTATGGGGTTGTACATGCTAAATCTGTAAAACCATCCACAGGTGTCGAACTACTCCATGTAAATGTAGTATTTAGCTGCTTTGTTCCATAAACTCTAATGTCATCAATTGCCCAACCATCCTTCCAACCAGCGGTATATTGAAAACGAATTTTTAAGTTTGCTTGGTTTTTATATAGTGATAAATCAATAGTTTCTGATACAAACTTAGATGCCGAACCTCTGTCCGAGGTGTAAGTAGCAACGTCAGTAAAAGTAGTTCCGCCATCAGTAGACACTTGTACTTTAGCACTTTCAGCACCACCGTAATATGAATAATAGTGATTAAATGTAAGTGTAAGATTCAAATAATTTGATGCGTCTAGAGAGTTTGTTGTGGTGTATCTTGAAACGATATTTGCACCGCTATAATCAGATGAAGTAAATCCAAAATTTGAGCCAATTATACCAGAATTTATTGCAGGTCTCCAAACAGCTGTTGTGGTGGGTTGATACGTACTTGTTTTTACACTCCATGGCGAATCGGCTCCCGCATTGGTATTGGTCGGAATTGTTGCAGTTAATCCTATCGTTGGTCCATCAAAATCTTCAACAAACAAATCTTCTTCAACAGTATCGTTAGAAGCGTTAATGGTTATCGTGGTGTTTTCACCGCAAATGATTGGTGAAGCAGGTGTAAAAATAATTGAAGGAACTGGAATAACCTTAGCTATAACACGAGTCCTAACTAAAGATTCACAACTACCGTTATATGCAGTAACATAGTAAGTATTGGATGTGTTTAGTGAAGGAGTAGTGTATGTTCCTATTGAGGTTGTAGCAACTGCAGATCCTCCCGTTTCACTTGCGTACCAACGGTATTGTGTTGCTCCTCCTAAACCAATAGCATTAATAGTAACTGAATTATTAGAGCCACAAACAGAACCATTAGAAACACTTTGAATCAGAGCGGCACAATCGGGAACAATAGCTATAGTGTAATCTTCTGTTTCTCCAGTAGAGTAATTTCCACATGATGCAATTGTATTATCTGATTGTTTAGATCGTATTCTCATTCTGTAGTTCCCTTGTGCTTGTGCTGCTGGAACAACAAAACCAAATGAAGTAGTTACAAAAGCTGTAGTTCCGGAGGTATACACCTCTTCACCCATATCTCCAAAATCGCCATCTCCATTCCAATCCACAAAACATTTTACATATTGCACACCTCCACTTAAGGCAATATTTATATTTATACCTCCACTAGGTACTTGTGTTGCAATTATTATATTTGAAAAATTCCCATAACCTCCAGATGAATATCCTGTTGGCATGTTTGAAGTATCATTTAAGTTCCCATCTGAAGATATTCCAGATATAAAATATGTTGCAGAAGATGAAGATGCAGCACAATAAGTGGTGTTCACACTCAAAATTGCCGGAACTGAAACTGCAGATGTACCACAAGCATTTGTAGCTGAAACTCTATATCTAAAATTATTCATTGCTCCTGTAGCAGCTGTTATTGTTAATGTTGCAGAGTTAGCAGTAGAATAAACACCCCCGTTAGTTATGGTAGTATAGTTAATACCTCCATCAGAACTGACTTCCCAAATATAACTTGTAGGAGAGTTTAAAAATGTAGCACTGAAGGTAGTATTTTGTCCGTTATTTATTGTTTGGTTTACGGGATTAGAGCTCACTGTTGGTGCGAGTGTACATATTGGAGCCGCAGTAATGTTTATAGTGTAATCTTCATAGGCGCCTCTGTCTCCGTTGAAGCAAGGTATTGGAATTTCGTCTTTGTTGGCTTTGTTATTTTGTTTTGCAATACCAATTCTCATTCTATGATTTCCAATAGATGCCGTTAAAGGTATATTGATGAGACCATTTATTGTGTTTGAATTCACTATTCCAGAGAACACCTCTTCACCCGCATCAAAAAAATCGCCATCGTTATTCCAATCAATCCAGATTTTGATGTTATATTTTTTATTTTGTGTTGCTGTTGTAACACTTACAGGCAAAGATGATCCTTGAATTGCATTTCCAATTTGTGAAGTATAATCGTTATATACAATAGTATTGTTTGTAGTATAATTTACGGTGCTGTATGATACATTTGTTATCCCAGTTCCTTCAATGCCATTTGCAGCGGTTGGGGTGCAATAACAAATGTTAGAAGAAGTTGTGAATGTCCATGTTGCTGAACTTGCAGCTTGACCGCAACTATTTTTTGGAACTATTTTCCAATAGTAGGTTGTGTTTGCTAATAACACACCCGTAGAATATGAGTTTGTTAATACATTTGCAGTAACTATTCCAGGTAAACTTCCTGCACCAAAATAGACGTCATATGAGGTAGCTGTAGCAGTAGAAGCCCATGAAATACTTGTTATAGCACCATCGCCTGAATAACAAACTCCAGTAGATGCATTTGAGGGTGATGGTGTTATTGTTGATGAAGGTATTGTAGTTCTTGTAATGATTACATCATCAGAGGTTGTGCCACAGCGACCATTGTTTATTGTCCAACGGAATGTTGCTGAACCAACTACTAATCCAGTTATACCTGAAGTAGGGGAATTTGCAGTCGTAATAGTTCCTGTTCCTGATATTCTAGTCCATGTCCCGGTTAATCCTGCACTAATAGGAGTATTTCCTGCTAACGATGTAGCTGATGTTGGACTACAAATTATTTGGTCAACTCCAGCATTTGCGGTTTCATTCGGACATGTAAAAGTGATTATTATAGCTCCTGGTCGACCAGCACCACCGCTTCTATTTCTGTGACCACCACCACCACCACCACCACCATAGTTTCCTACAACAGTTGGTGCAGCAGATCCGTTAGCATTAACTCCACCAGCACCACCAGCACCACCAGAGTTCAATTTTACACCACCTGCTGTTGTACCGCTACCAAAATTTCCTGAACCAGTTGAACCAGCACCACTGCCTCCGCCTCCGCCACTTCCACTATTATTTCCTGACGGTTGATAAGTTCCATTTCCTCCATCTCCTCCAGCAAAAACAAGTCCTATATCTCCTTGGCTTGCAGATACTAATCCTCCGATTCCTCCATTACCATTTGTTGTTGTTGAACTTGTTCCAGTAGAACCACCTGCTGCTGTTATGGTTATTAGGCCAAAGGTTGCTGTAGATGCAGTTCCGTTTGAATTTGATGCCCCACCAGTACCTACAGTAATGGTGTAAGTTGTCCCAGGTACTACAGGAACTAAATTTCTTTTTGCATAAGCGCCACCGCCACCGCCACCGCCATTTGCATTATTGGTGTTAGGAGTAGAAGCACCACCTGCTCCGCCTCCCCATGCCTCAATAGATATTGAATTTACCCCACGTGGGCAAACCCAGGTACCCGAAGTAGTAAATACGGATGGAGATTGGGCATAAAAGTTTATGGTAAACAGAAAGTTAACTATAACTAAGTAACAAAAAACATGTAATTTCTTTTTCATAATTTTCTTTAATGTATCATACACTTTATCACAAAATTATTCCTAATCGTATATCTAAAATAATTTTATAGGTAACTAACCTTAAAACTCGATGAATTACTCCTTTTTAAAACTTTAAATTAAACGATAACGTAATAGGCTGAAGACGCGTTGTTTAAGATTTTCTTTTTGTCGATTATATGTGCGTTTCATGGAGTTTTTGTGATTGAATTTATATGGCATTGAAAAAATAGTTTTATTTTCATTACTTTTGATTTTCAATTTTTTAGAATGAAATATATATTTCTACTGTATTTTTTCAATCCATTTTTTGTCATGTCTCAAAATGATTTTGTTAAGGCTGAAAAACTATATCAGCAGGGGCAAATTTTTAAGGCTAAAATAGTTTTTGAAGCTATTCTAAAAGAAAATCCCAATCATATAAAAACACTTGAATATCTTGCTGATATCGAGGGAAATTCAAAAAATTGGGATTCCACTATTTTCTATTATCAGAAATTGAAAGAATTGATGCCAAAAGAAGCCGATTATCATTACAAGTATGGTGGAGCATTAGGAATGAAAGCCAAGGAAAGTAGCAAAATAAAGACACTTGGAATGATTGGAGACGTAAAGACATCATTCGAAAAAGCTATTCAATTAAATCCAAAACATATAGGTGCTCGCTGGGCTTTAATAGAGTTGTACTTGCAATTACCAGCTATAATTGGTGGTAGTGAAGCAAAAGCAATTCAGTATTCTAATCAATTATTGCGAATTTCTCCTGTTGATGGTTATTTGTCAAGAGGACATATAGCTGAATATTTTGGAAAATATTCCGAAGCTGAGAAACAATACAAGGCAGCAATTGAAGTCGGAAAATCAAGAACATGCTATCAAAAACTGTCTGATTTGTATAAGAATAAGATGAAGCAACCAGAGAGAGCCAAACTCGTCTTACAAGATTTTGAACGCAATAAAGGATAGTTACAATCAGATACATAAAAAAACAGATAATGCGTACACATTTTATCGCCATAGGAGGAGCAGCAATGCATAATTTAGCTTTGGCATTACACAACAAAGGATACCAAGTGACAGGAAGCGACGATGCCATTTTTGAACCTTCAAGAACACGATTGCAAAATAAAGGATTACTACCTCAGGAGATGGGTTGGTTCCCAGAAAAGATTACTACAGATATTCAAGCTGTAATTCTTGGGATGCATGCTAAAGCAGATAATCCCGAATTATTGAAAGCACAAGAATTAGGATTGAAAATTTATTCCTATCCAGAATTTTTATACGAACAATCCAAAAACAAAACCAGAGTCGTTATTGGAGGATCACATGGAAAAACAACAATTACTTCAATGATTTTGCATGTGATGCATTTTCATAATATAGAAGTTGATTATATGGTAGGAGCTCAATTGGAGGGTTTTGACACCATGGTTCATCTAACGGAAGACAATGATTTTATAGTTTTGGAAGGGGACGAATATTTATCTTCGCCTATGGATAGAAGACCAAAATTTCATTTGTATCAACCCAATATTGCTTTAATTTCTGGAATTGCTTGGGATCATATTAATGTTTTTCCAACTTATGAGAATTATGTAGAGCAGTTTGAAATTTTTATTAAATTGATTACAAACGGAGGAATTTTAGTGTATAACGAAGAAGACTCTGAAGTAAAAAGAGTCGCTGAAACTGCCACAAATCCAATTAGAAAATTGCCGTATTCCACCCCAAATTATAAGGTTGAAAACGGTGTAACGCTTCTAGAAACTCCAGAAGGCGATATGCCAATAGCCGTTTTTGGAGCTCATAATTTGAATAATTTAGCTGGAGCCAAATGGATTTGTCAAAATATGGGTGTCGATGAAGCCGATTTTTATGAAGCCATTGCCAGTTTTAAAGGCGCTTCAAAACGATTAGAAAAAATCGCTGAAAGCAAGACGAAAGTTGCCTACAAAGATTTTGCACATTCACCAAGTAAGGTAGCTGCAACAACCAAGGCGGTAAAAGAGCAATATCCAACTCGAACTTTAATAGCTTGCTTAGAATTGCACACCTACAGCAGTTTGAATGCTGCCTTTCTCAAAGAATATCAAGGCGCGTTAGAATATGCTGATGTGGCTGTGGTTTTTTATTCCCCAGATGCTGTAAAAATTAAACAACTTGAAGAAGTAACTTACGAGCAAATCGCAAAAGCATTTAATCGTGAGGACTTGATTATTTATACTAATCCAGCAGCATTTAAAGACTTTTTATTCCAACAAAATTTTGATAATTCAGCTTTATTGCTAATGAGTTCTGGGAATTATGGTGGATTGAATTTTGATGAGGTAAAGGAACTAATTAGATAAATTTAGTAATTAAATGGAAAATTCTGCATTTCCCATAACCAATTGGTCAGAAGATGACAAACCAAGAGAGAAATTGATGAACAAAGGCAAAGCTTCGTTAAGCGATGCCGAATTAATTGCTATTCTCATTGGTTCTGGAAGTCGGAACGAAAGTGCAGTTCAGTTAAGCAAACGTATTCTTTCGAGTGTTGATAATAATTTGAATGCCTTAGGGAAATTATCATTGCAACAACTCATGAATTTTAAAGGTATTGGCGAAGCTAAAGCTATTTCTATTCAAGCTGCAATGGAATTAGGTAGAAGACGTAGGGCAGAGGAGGTAGTAGAATTGCAAAAAATTACTTCGAGCAAATCCATTTTTGAGTTGATGCAACCCGTAATTGGCGAATTATCACACGAAGAATTTTGGATTATTTATTTGAATAATTCTAATAAAGTGCTCTCTAAATCACAGTTGAGTAAAGGAGGAATTACTGGAACTCTGGTTGATGTTCGATTGGTTTTTAAAGCAGCATTAGAAATGGGCGCAGTGAGCATTATTTTATCTCACAATCACCCTTCGGGTGCATTGCAACCAAGTGAAGCCGATAAACAAATTACCAAAAAATTAAAGCTTGCAGGAGAAAGTTTGGACATCCGAATTTTAGATCATTTAATCATTACTGAAAATCACTATTACAGCTTTGCTGACGAAGGGATTTTATAAATGTACTTAAATTAATTTATTGCTTTGAAAACTATTATAACTGATGTTTTTTTTGATTTGGACCACACGCTTTGGGATTTTGAAAAAAATTCAGCATTGGCTTTTGAAACTATTTTCAAAGAACATCAAATTCAAATTGATTTAGAGCAATTCTTATTTCATTATATCCCAATAAATCTCAGGTATTGGGAAATGTATCGTTCCGAACAAATTACTCAATTTCAGTTGCGTTACGGAAGATTGAAAGATACTTTCGATTTATTACCGTATAAAATTGACGATGAAAAAATTAATTTTTTATCCGAACAATACATCCATTATTTGCCAAAATACAATCATCTTTTTGATGGGACGATTGAGATTTTAGACTATTTGAAACCCAAATATCGATTGCATATTATTACTAATGGTTTTGCAGAAATTCAGAATAATAAACTCAATAACGCCAGAATTAATCATTATTTTGAAACGATAACTAATTCTGAAATGGCTGGAGTTAAAAAGCCAAATCCGATTATTTTCCAGCATGCATTAACGCTAGCAAATGCTAAAAAAGAAAGCAGTGTTATGATTGGCGATTGCATCGATGCCGATATTTATGGCGCTATACATTCTGGTTTTGACGCTATTTTATTTAATGAACATCAAAAATCAATTCCTGAAGGAATCAAACAAATTAGTCATTTATTAGAATTAAAACAGCATTTGTAAACATGAAAAAAGCTATAGTAGGTCTTCTTTTTTTGACATTCAACATCATTTTTGCTCAAGAAAATTTGAATGAATTTCAATACGCTTTGATTCCGTCAAAATTCAGTTTTCAAAAAGAAAAAAATCAATATCAATTGAATACCTTATCCAAATTATTCATGGAAAAATACGGTTTTGTTACCTATTTAGACTCGGATAATTTACCGAAGGATTTTGTGGATTTCAATTGTAATAAAGTATATGTAGATGTCATTGCCAACAACAGTCTTTTCACCACAAAGCTGACCATTCAATTAAAGGATTGTAAAAATAATGTTCTTTTTTCCTCACCACAAGGTACAAGTAGAGATAAAGAGTACAGAGTGGCTTATAATGAGGCATTACGAATGGCTTTCAATAATTTTGAGGTATTAAAGACCTATAAATTTCAGCCGTCAAGTAAGAGTTTAGGAATGATTGGAAAGCCAGCGGTACAAGAATCGGTTTCAAAAGAAAGTCTTGTAACTGAAGTTTCCTTTTCAGAGCCACTTTTTGCAAAACCATTTGAGCATGGATTTCAATTGTTGACTAATAATACCAATATTCCACAATATGTGATGACAATTTTTAAAACTTCATCTCCAGATACTTTCATTGCTTCTAAAGGAAATGTAAACGGGATTTTGATTCGTAAAGTAAAGGGTTGGTATTTTGAATATTACAAGGACAATGTGTTAGTTTCGGAATTAATCTCAATTGTGAATTTATAATTAATACTTGTATTTGTCTTTCCATCTATTTTTCAAAAATTCTCGAGTACTGTTTTCACGGCTATTGTTTCCTGGATTATAAAAAACGGTATCTGAAATTTCATTTGGTAAAAATTCTTGTGCCACAAAATTATTATCATAATCGTGAGAATATTTATAGTCTTCACCATAGCCCAATTCCTTCATTAATTTTGTCGGAGCATTCCGCAAATGAATAGGAACCGACAAATCTCCTGTTTCTTTTACCATTTGTTGGGCACTTCCTATCGCCATATAGGACGCATTACTTTTAGGAGATGTAGCTAAATATATCGCGCATTGACTCAAAATAATTCTGCTTTCAGGATAACCAATTGTAGATACAGCCTGAAAAGTAGTATTGGCCATGATGAAAGCTGTAGGGTTGGCGTTTCCTATATCTTCACTGGATAAAATCAACATTCGACGTGCAATAAACTTTACATCTTCTCCACCTTCAATCATTCTCGCAAGCCAATAGACTGCACCATTTGGGTCGCTACCTCTAATTGACTTTATAAAAGCAGAAACTATGTCATAATGTTGTTCTCCGGTTTTGTCATAAAGAACAGTGTTTTGTTGAACTAATTCTAAAACTTTTTCATTGGTGATGCTAATTTCATCTTCTTTAGAGGCATTTACAACTAGTTCAAAAATATTTAAAAGTTTTCGCCCGTCGCCTCCTGAGAGTCTTAGTAATGCTTCGGTTTCTTTTAAAGATATATTTTTTTCTTTCAGTAGTAAATCGGTTTGAATTGCCCGGTGCAGTAATGTTTCTAAATCAGATTTCGAAAAAGGATTTAATATGTAAACTTGACATCTTGATAATAAGGCGGGGATTACTTCAAAACTTGGATTTTCAGTCGTAGCTCCTATAAGAGTAATCCAACCTTTTTCAACTGCTGCTAGTAGTGAATCCTGTTGTGATTTACTAAAGCGATGAATTTCATCAATAAATAGAATAGGGTTTTTAGCAGTGAAAAGACCGCCGCTTTGTTTTGCTTTTTCAATCACATCTCGAATGTCTTTTACGCCAGAATTTATAGCGCTCAAAACATAAAAGGGCCGGTTGGATTCTTTAGCAATAATTTCTGCTAAGGTTGTTTTACCTGTTCCTGGTGAACCCCAAAAAATTAATGAAGGAATAAGACCTTTTTGTATTTGTTGTGTCAATGAGCCGTTTGGTCCAACTAAGTGGAGTTGACTGATATAATCTTCTAATTTTTGTGGTCGAATTCTCTCTGCTAATGGTGCCTGCATGTGGTAAAATTACATATTTTTTCTCTTTTTTATCATTTTAACGAAAGGGAAATCAGATAATCTTACTAACAAAATTAGATTCTTCACACATAGGATTGGTAACAAAATGCTGACAAAATAGCATTAAAATCTTTTTGGTTGTATTTTTGATTCTAGTTTTGAACAATAAAACTAGACATGAACGATAATCATTTTAAATTCTCTACTTCTGTTATTACAATTCCTTTTTTATTCGTATTGCTTCTTTGGGTTATTTTTTGGGCTGAGATTAAATTTAATATTGATTTAGAGCAGTTTGGAATTTATCCAAGAAGTCTTTCGGGTTTAGTTGGAGTAGTTTGTAGCCCATTTATTCATGGAAGTATAGAGCACTTGTATAACAATTCTATTCCATTATTAATTTTGATAGCTGCGTTGCGATATTTTTACAGAGAACAATCAATTCCGATTTTGGGATATGGAATCCTATTCTCAGGAATTTTAACATGGATGATAGGTAGAGAATCCTATCATATTGGGGCAAGTGGTTTAGTTTATGTTTTAGTAAGTTTTATCTTCTTTAAAGGAATTCGAACTAAGTATTATCGGCTAGTTGCTTTGTCTTTATTAGTAATTATGCTTTACGGGAGTATGATATGGTATGTTTTTCCCCATGTAGAGGAAGGGATTTCATGGGAAGGACACTTATCAGGATTAATGACAGGTTTTGCTTTTTCAATACTTTTTAAAACGACTGATTACAAGAAGTTGATTCGCTATGATTGGGAACAACCCGATTATGACCCTCAAACTGATAAATTCATGCAGCGATTTGATGAAAATGGAAATTTTGTAAATTTACCTTCACCAGAATTTACAGAAGAATTGCCTATTAGTATTGATTCTACTTCAGAGGAATATTTTGTAGAGTATAATGCTCTTGATAATAAATATATAATTAAGAGAAAAGAGTAATTTTAAATTCTTTGTCTAACGGTTTCATATAAAAAAGCACCACAAGCTACGGAAACATTTAGTGAACCAATAGTTCCAAACATAGGTAGTTTGGCTTTTTCATCTACAATTTTTAAGACAGATGGATTGATTCCGCGATCTTCACTTCCCATAATTATGGCTACAGGTTCATTTAATGCCACATCATAAATGGTTTGTTCTGTTTTTTCAGTTGCAGCTACTGTTTTAATGCCAGAACCTTGAAGATAGAAGATAGCGTCTTTAATATGTTCAACTTTACAGATAGGAACATTAAAAACTGCTCCTGCTGAAGTTTTTACTGTGTCGCCATTTACTGGAGCAGAGCCAGTTTTTTGAACAATAATACCATTTACACCAGTACATTCTGCTGTTCGTATGATTGCGCCAAAATTCCGCGCATCCGAAATTTGATCAAGGATTAAGAATAAAGGAATTTTTCCAGATTCCAATGTGGAATCTACCAGATGTTCTAGCTCCATAAAACCAATAGGAGAGATAGTTGCTACTGCCCCTTGGTGATTGTTTGGAGTTAGGCGGTTTAATTTTTCAACAGGAACATAGGAAAAGTTGATGCTAAATCGTTTCATGACTTTCATCAAATCTTTCATTAGTTCACTAGAGATTTCTTTTTGTATAAAAACTTTATCAACTGCTGCACCAGATTGAATAGCCTCAATTACTGCTCGTATTCCAAAAATTAAATGTTCTTTTTCCATTGGGCAAATATAAAAAAAAACCATCCGCAAAGGCGGATGGTTTTGGTAATAATTAAGGAATATTTTTAATATTCGTCTTCTAAGAAACCAGTTCTTTTGTGACCTTCATAAAGAATATCATATCCTTCATCATCATAATCGAAATGAGCTCTGAATGAAATTTTATCCACCACATGACCTGCCTTAGATTCTGCAGCTCCTTTTTCGAATTTACCATCAGTTATAGTAACAAATGAACCATCGATAAGGTTTTCAGCATCTGTAGCTGAAAAGGTACCATTATCTAAATTTACTGTAACTTTACATTTTAACCAATATCCATTAGAGTGGTCATCAATCCACATGGTATTGTCATTTGCTGAGGTATTGTATGTAGAATGTAATGCATGTTCAACTATTGGAGAACCTTCACTATCTGTTAGATTAATAAACCATTCACCTGCAAATGCACCAGTAGTTGTTCCTCCTGGATTTGGGTCTCCACCTTCATCACAAGAAGAAAATGCGGTGAGTATAAGAATACCATAAAGTATTTTTATTATATTGTTTTTTAATTTATTCATTTTTATGATATTAAGGTTGAACTTGAGTTAATGTTACTTTAAACGTACCGTTTGAACTTCCATCCCATGTTGATGTGAAACTAATTGTTTTTGCAACAGGATCTACGGTGAATCCAGATACAACTGCATTACCTCCAAACAATCCAACTGCATAATCTGTGACAGAAAAATCATTTGTTGCAATGTTATTGGCAGTAATTATTGCTGGTCCAGCGGCATATGTTACACCATAGTTTCTACCAATGTTATAGTATCCTCCAAGACCATCCGACATTTGATAGGTTCCATCTTCATTTTTCCAAATTAAAACATACTCCATGTCTGTATATTGAGCAGAAGATGCTCCACCTCTAAGAACTGTGGAAGTATATATACCTTCAATGCTGTTTATTAAATCCCCATTGTTGTATACCCAAACTGTTCTGGTTCCAGAAGCTTTGAATCCATCTTTATTGGTTGCTGTATATATTACACTGTAAGAATCTATTAAATTTGTATTTAAAGATGATGCCCCTCTATAGTTACCAGATGATACAGTAGTGAATGATATTTCACTTCCACCTTCTGTAGCAATTGCACCAGGATCAGTGTAAGTGTCTCCTTTTTTAACAAAGATTGGATCGTCACCATTAACCGATATCAATGGATAGTTAGTTACTCTTGATACGTTAGCTGTGTCTTCATTTTCACAACTTACGAAGAGTAAACCGCTGAATAAAAACAATGTTATAAATATTTTTTTCATAATTTTTAATTTTTTGCCCACCAAACGGGTTCGGTTATTTTTAATAAAGCAGGAGTATTGCCATTAGTATTAGTTTCTTCTTGAGGATATACTATTCTTTTTGGGAATAACTTTCCAGGAGTTACACCATTTATTGAGTACACTAATTGACCAGGAATATAACCTGGATCGGTTTGAGGTACTAAAGATGTTCTAGGATATCCTGTTCTATTAGTATCGAAGAAAGCTTCAAATCCATTACCTGGAAATGCAGCAATCCATTTTTGAGTTATTATAGCTTCTATTTTTTCTTCCAAAGTACCTGATGAAGGAAATTCATAAGCACCATCACTGGCTACAAATGAAGAACCATCTAAATTATATTTGCTAAAATTTTCTATAACTGCAGCATCATATAATTCCTTCGCACCACTACCATATCTTGCTTGAGCTTCGGCTTGTAAAAATAGACTTTCTTCTTTGCTCATCAAATAGGCTGGTGTTGTGGCACTAAGTTCTACAACGGCAACAGATGAAGCAACAGGAACTTGACTTTCAAAATCGCCTTGATTTAAAGCAACACCTGCTCCATAGTATTTTGCTTTTCTGGGGTCGTTATTTTCAACAAAATAAGAAGATAAAGTAGTACTCATTCTTAGGTTGGTTGCTGTGTTTAATTGTCTTCTATCTGTTTCATACAAAGGGTTACTCAAACTAGGAGCATCTTCAAATTGAGTTACAGCTGCGTCAACATTTAAAAATTCAACACCACTAGTAAGTAATGAATTGACTCCAGATATTCCAATAGCAGATCTTGAGCTATTGATTTGTCTCATAAAAATTTTTAGTTTCAAAGTATTTGCAAATTTAGTCCAATTGTCCAAATCACCACCAAAAATTAAATCATCTGAACCAGGAACTTCACCTTTAGATGTTGATAAATCTTTTGACAAAGCTAAATCTAAATCAGCAATCATGAAATCGTATATATCCTCACCAGAATCATATTTGGGTTCAAGAATTGATATGTTATTAGCCTCGCTGTATGGAACTGAACCATAAAAATCAGTTAAAACTTGAGAAGCTTGAACTTCTAAAACAGTAGCAATTAGAAAATAATTCCAATTTTCTGCGGCTAGAGCATTTCTTTTTACATTTCTAATGTCGCCTAATGCATCATACATATTTCTCCAAGCTCCAAAGTAATCACTTGTTCCTATGAGATAACTGTCAACATCTTTATATTGATTAGAAGCATTACTTTGTGTCCAATACTGAGACCAAAATCCTCCAATAAGTGCATAATAGGACCCTTCAGCACCAATCACTCCAATAATACCCGCAGGTAGTTGAGATTTTAAAGGCACTTCAGATAATGCATCGGGATCGCGATTGATATCTAAATTGGTATCACATGCCATAAAAAGCATTGATAACATGAATATACTTATAATTATTTTTTTCATTTTATTTTCGTTTAGAATGTTAGTTTTATAGTAGTACCATAAGTTCTTTGAGAGGGTGTACCATATGATTCTCCAAATTCACTCTGAATACCTGATGAACCAAAGGTAGAAATTTCTGGGTCTACATAGGCATTTTTGTCTGGTGTCCATAACATTAAATTTTTACCATAAACACTTATTGATGCTGCTGATAATCCTACTCTCTTCAAAACTTCAGATTTGATGCTGTATGTTAATGATATATCTCTCAAACGAATAAAAGTTTTATCTATCAAAAAGTCTTTTGCAATAGTTGAATTGTTTTGAGCATTGTAAAAACCTGTAACAGTTGCTCCAGAGTTAACAGTCCCAGTTTGAGAATTGATGGCTGTGGTGTTTTCTACATAAGTAACTTCCTTGGTTTCTGAATCTACAACTTCTTGTACAGAATTAGGTATTATGAAAGTGTTACGATCATTGTAAGTTGTTTCTATACCATTTCCAGTAAAATAGGATAAATATTTGGATTCAGAATACATTTTACCACCTTGCTTCCAATCGAAACCAAATGATAGGGCTAAATTTTTGTAAGTGAATTTATTTTGTAATCCCATTACGAAATCTCTTTGTGACGTGCCAATAGATTCTTGTTCGGCTGTTTCAACATAATATCCTTTGCTATCAACAATATATTGACCAGCAGCATTCTTTTTGGGGACTTTTGCTTTATAAACTCCAAGAGGCTCTCCCAATACAGCATTGAAAGTAACTCCTCTTGACTGAACTAATTCCAAATTAGTTTTGCCATCAATAATACGATCAACATTACTCATGTTCTTGGTAAAGGTGGTGTTGATGTCCCATCTAAAATTATTATAATCAATTGGAACTAAGTTTAAAACTAGTTCTACTCCTTTATTAGTTAAATCTAGAATATTAGCCGTTTGTGTTAAGAAACCTGTAGCGGCAGAAACATCTCTTTTGAACAATAAATCAACTGTTTTTTTGTTGTAGACAGAAGCGTCTAAAGTAACTCTTTTATTAAATAAATTAGTTTCTAATCCAAATTCAATTTCAGTTGTGGTTTCGGGCTTCAATAAATTGTTTCCTAAATTACTGCTATATTCAAAAGCATTTACCCCGCCAAACGGGAAGTTAATAAATCCATAATTTGCGCCAGCAACAGCTTGTAGATAGCTTGATTCTGTCTGATATAGCTCTGTATCATTTGCAACCTTAGCAACACCCGCTCTTAATTTTAAGAAAGTAGTGTTATTGTCTATAACAATACCACTTATCGCAGCTGAAGGATAGAAATAAGAATTATTGTTAACCGGTAGTGTTGATGACCAGTCATTTCTTCCTGTTAATGTTAGAAACACTCTGTTTTTATATGATGTTTCCAAAGAGGTATATACTCCAAAACTTTTAAACATACTATTTGTCTGACCAACTACTGGCTTTACAGCAGAGTTAGATATTTCATAATAATTTGGCAAATCTAGATTGGTGATACTAACAAGAAGTTGATCTGATTGTCTCTGATTGGCCGCAAAACCGACCATGCCATTAAATTCAAAATCATCATTGATTTTAGTATTGTAATTAAAGTTAAGATAAGAATCAAGTTCTGTTCTTTGTGCTGTTTTTTCTGTAACTCCACCTACAGTTGGAATAGTTTGATTCACATCTTGTGAAGACCCTTCATCATATTTAACTACAGCTCCATAGCTTTTAACTTTTTCTATCCTATAATCCCCTCCAATTTGATAAGTAGCAGAGAATTTAGGTGTAAATTTATATACAAAGTTAGTATTACCAAATAATCTATTCCCCTTAATATTGGTTGAGTTCTCATTGATTACAAAATAAGGATTAGAAGTGTAAGGGGAAAAATAATTACTGGGGGTATTAAAAGGGTTGTTTTTATAATCCTTTAAATCAACTACACTCACATCTGATGGAATTTGTAATAATTCTTGAACTAATGTTTGACCTTCTCCTGCATCATCACCTTGTCCTGTATTAACAGCATTTTGATCTTTATTGATGTAATTAATATTAATTTTTACATCAAGTTTGTCAGAATTAAGACCTGCTGCTAAATTTAGATTTCTTCTTAAATACAAATCAGCATCCGTAGGCACTATTCCATTTGAATTAACATCGGAAAAACCTAATGAAAAAGTAGAATGCTCTCCTCCTCCGCTAACTCTAAAATTGTTAGTATAAGAATTTCCAATATCATAAAAATCTTTCACATTGTTTTTTAGACCAACATAAGGTTTTATCTGCTGAGAGTTGTTAACGATTGTTCCCCATGGACGCAATTCTCCATTGAAAGCTGGTCCCCAAGAACCGTTTTCAGCACTTGCAGATCCATGTGTTTCAAATCCAGAGTAGCCCTGTCCAAACCAACCTTGTCCAAAGTCATACTGTAAATGAGGTACCCTTGCAACCTCAGAAAAATCTATAGATGAAGAGAAATCTACTTTTAGTTTACTATTATTTTTCCCGCTTTTTGTTGTTACTATAATCGCACCATTTGAGGCTCTAGAGCCGTAAAGAGCAGTAGCGGCGGAGCCTTTCAATATAGTCATGCTTTCAATGTTGTTTGGGTCTAAATCACCAATTCCATTTCCTGCATCATAGTTTCTATCAACAGAAGTTACTCCAGTTACGCCGTTTGAAGAATTGTTAATAGGAGTACCATCAACTACATAGAGTACTTCTTTACTTCTAGATAAAGAGTTAAATCCTCTAATTACAACTTTAGTAGAAGCTCCAACTTGAGCTGGTGCACTAATATCCACCCCTGCAAGTTTTCCTGATAAAGATCCAAATACGTTTGTATTGTTTACTTCAGTTAACTCTTTTCCTGAAACGGTTGCTGTCGCATAACCAAGTTCTCTTTTTTGTCGTTTAATACCCAAGGCGGTAACAACTACACCTTCAAGTTGAACAGAATCATCTTTCAACTTTACTTTTAAGTTAGTTGAAGAAGCGGCAACTTCTTGCGTTTTCATGCCGAGAAAGCTAAAGACTAATGTTTGTCCTTGGCTAGCGGCAATTTTAAATTTACCGTCAAAATCGGTTTGCACTCCGTTTGACGTTCCTTTAACTAAGACGTTAACACCGGGAATTGGTAGCCCACTTTCGTCGGTAACAACTCCAGTTACAGTCCTGTCTTGCGCAAATGTAATTTGCGTTACTAACACTAAAAGAAGTGTTAAGAATCCATTAAACTTTAGTTTCATTTTTAATTATTTTGAATTAGTTGTTCAAAAGTCTTAATTTATTGTTAAGTTTCCTAATCTTAGAAGCACTTTTTTATTCACATTTAACAAAAAACCTAGAAATTTGTTTTAAAACTAACATGAACAATTGAATTTGAGCTTTTAAAGGAGAATTCGTCTCTGCTTCCATTTGCGTAAATCAAATTGAGTAATCCATTCTTTGTGGCTAATCCAAATCCAAATCCAATACTTGTCAAGCTTCCGCTGTTGAAAGTTGTTTTGTCTTGAAAATACCCGTAGTCAATAATAGAATGAACATATAATGAAGGAGAAACGGCATATCTGTATTCAGTTAATATAGAGGTAAATAAATTCGCTTGTAAGCTGTTTTCTCCAAAACCGCGTATGGATTGTATTCCTCCAAAACGATATAATTCGTTTGTTAGATATATATTGCTTTTTAAGAAATAATTTTGACTTTTAATGTTAAAACTATTTTTTTGGTTCAAATACAAGTTGTGACGTAAATCCACACTAAAAAAACTTTGGCTGCTATTTTCTAATGATTTTCTACTTCCCAGTCCGATTTTTAAATTGATTCTTGTTTTTTCCGGAAAAAGGTAATCATCAGTTTTAAAATTTATAAAATCGAAGTTGGTTGTAAAAAATGAGTTTTTGTAATCACTAATGGAGGTTGAGTTTTGGTTTTGTATGTCACTCGATTCGGTTGACTGATATCCCAAATAGACTCTTGTGTTGTAATCAAGAAAATATCCCAAATCTAGTGCTGTTTTTGTGTTTTGAAATGTACTATCTTGTTTGAAGATGTTTAATTGGGACTTTATTCCAAGTGGACTCTTAAATATATACGGAATTTCCATTGCTAGGTTAATCGTTTTTTGTTGGTTTCCGTCACTTTTCCAAAAAAGAGAAAATAGTTCTCCACTATTCAAAGTATTGTTTAGGTTCAAGTCTAGGTATCCATTAAATTGAATATTTTTTTCACTGTTATTGGAAAATCCAATAAAACCATCAAAATTATTTGACTTCGTCCTTTCTAAATAAACATAAATCTTTGTTGAATCTTTTTCAAAGAGAATTTCAGGGTATTTTAATTGTTTTGTGAAACGAAATTTTTCAAAGTCATCGTAGACTCTTTTTAAGTTGTCTTGATTGAAAGTTTTGTTTTTATAAATTCGTTTAAGATTGTTAACGTGTCCATTAGGAAAATTGTCATAACCAAGAACGACAATATCGTTAATTACTCTCTTGTTTTTGAATTCAATTTTTAAATCGGCAACTACATAATTATTGATTTTTTTTAGATTTTCAAGTTTTAGTTTTGCAAGTGAAAATCCTTTTTTTTCAAGCTCTTTCAATGTTTGTTGCAAAAAACTTTCTGTCTCTGAATATGGTATGATTATGGTATCGTTTTTTGATTTTACGTTAGATAAAGAGTCAAATATTTTGTTTTTACCTATATATATATGACTAAAATTAATTTTACTCTTTAAGCTAAATTGACAAGAAAATGTGCTGTCATTAACTTTTACATTCTCGGTAACGCTATTTTCAATGTAACCAATTTTTGTTAGTCTTTCAGACATCGAATTAATTTCGCCTAGTATTGACTTTGCATTTGTATGTTCATGGTTATAACTCAAAGAGTCAATAATTTTGTTTTCAAAGTCAGAATTTCCTTTAATAGTCAACGCAAGTCTTTGTGCAGAGCTATTCAAGCTAAGAAATAGGATTGAAAATATAAGAAATAGTTCTTTCAAGGAGTTTAAATTTTGATAAAAGTAACGCAAAAAAGCCCGAAATAATATAAAAATTGAAACATAGCAGTATCGTTACAACCACAATTTTCCGACGACTTTGTTTTCGCTCTTTTTTTTAACAAATGTAAATTCATATTTCATTAAAACACAAATATTTAAATAGTTGAAAAATTAATTAGTTATGATTTGTTTCGTTAAAAATAATTACTACATTTGCAACCCCGTAAAAAGCGGGAAATTAAATCATAATATATTTTTAGTATTAATTATGCCAACAATTCAACAATTAGTAAGAACAGGAAGAACTCAGATAACTAAGAAGAGTAAATCGGTTGCTTTAGATTCTTGTCCTCAAAGAAGAGGGGTTTGTACGCGTGTTTACACTACTACACCAAAAAAACCAAACTCTGCAATGCGTAAAGTTGCGCGTGTGCGTTTGACAAATGGTAACGAAGTAAATGCTTACATCCCTGGAGAAGGACACAATCTACAAGAGCACTCGATAGTATTAGTTAGGGGTGGAAGGGTAAAAGATTTGCCAGGAGTAAGATACCATATTGTGCGTGGTGCGCTTGATACATCAGGTGTAGCAGGAAGAACACAAAGAAGATCTAAGTACGGAGCAAAACGCCCAAAAGAGGCTAAAAAGTAATTTTAAAACTTTTAAGAAAAAAACATGAGAAAAAGAGCGGCAAAGAAAAGACCACTTTTACCAGATCCAAGGTTTAACGACCAATTAGTAACGCGTTTTGTAAACAACTTAATGTGGGATGGTAAGAAATCAACAGCTTTCAAAGTGTTCTATGATGCAATGGATATCGTAGAAGCTAAGAAACAAGATGCAGAAAAATCTTCAGTAGAAATATGGAAAGATGCCTTAACAAACGTTATGCCTCACGTAGAAGTACGTAGTCGTAGAGTTGGTGGAGCTACATTCCAAATTCCTATGCAAATTCGTCCAGATAGAAAAATTTCTATGGCGATGAAATGGATGATTCTTTATGCAAGAAGAAGAAATGAAAAATCTATGGCACAAAAGTTAGCGTCTGAAGTTTTGGCAGCAGCCAAAGAAGAAGGTGCAGCTGTTAAGAAAAGAATGGATACTCACAAAATGGCTGAGGCAAACAAAGCTTTCTCTCATTTTAGATTTTAATTCATAAGAAATGGCTAGAGATTTAAAATATACAAGAAATATAGGAATTGCTGCTCACATTGATGCTGGTAAAACAACAACAACTGAGCGTATATTATTCTACACTGGGAAATCACACAAAATTGGTGAAGTGCACGATGGTGCAGCAACAATGGACTGGATGGCGCAAGAGCAAGAAAGAGGTATTACTATTACTTCTGCTGCAACAACTTGTGAGTGGAGTTTTCCAACTGAACAAGGTAAAATTTTACCAGAATCAAAACCGTACCATTTTAACATTATTGATACTCCCGGTCACGTTGACTTTACCGTAGAGGTAAATCGTTCCTTACGTGTATTGGATGGGTTGGTTTTTTTGTTTTCTGCTGTTGATGGTGTTGAGCCTCAATCAGAAACTAACTGGAGACTTGCTGATCAATATAGAGTTCCTCGTATGGGATTCGTTAACAAAATGGACCGTCAAGGATCAAACTTCTTAAACGTTTGTCAACAAGTTAGAGATATGTTAAAATCTAACGCAGTTGCAATCACTTTGCCAATAGGTGAAGAAAATGACTTTAAAGGAGTAGTTGATTTGGTTAAAAATCAAGCAATCATTTGGCATGATGAAACTCAAGGAGCGACATTCGACATCGTTGAGATTCCAGCTGATATGGTTGATGAAGTAAAACAATACCGTTCTACTTTAATTGAAGCAGTTGCTGAGTACGATGAAAATCTGCTTGATAAATACATGGAAGATGAAAACTCAATCACTGAGGAAGAAATCAACAATGCTTTAAGAGCGGCTACAATTGACATGGCTATCATTCCGATGATTGCTGGTTCATCATTCAAAAACAAAGGTGTTCAATTCATGTTGGATGCGGTATGTAAATATTTACCATCTCCATTAGATAAAGAAGGTATTGAAGGTATTCATCCTGATGATGTTGATTTATTAGAAGAAGATCAAAAGAAAATCATACGTCGTCCAGATGTTAAAGAGCCGTTTGCTGCTTTAGCATTTAAAATTGCCACTGACCCTTATGTTGGTCGTTTAGCTTTCTTCCGTGCCTATTCAGGTCGTTTGGATGCTGGTTCATACATCTTGAACACACGTTCTGGAAACAAAGAGCGTATTTCTCGTATTTACCAAATGCATGCTAACAAACAAAACCCAATCGAGTACATCGAAGCTGGAGATATTGGAGCTGCAGTTGGATTTAAAGATATCAAGACTGGAGATACGATGTGTGATGAAAAACACCCAATTATTCTTGAGTCAATGAAATTCCCTGATCCAGTAATTGGTATCGCTATTGAGCCAAAAACTAAGGCTGACGTAGATAAAATGGGTATGGCTTTAGCAAAATTAGCTGAAGAAGATCCAACTTTTACTGTTAGAACAGATGAAGCTTCTGGACAAACGATTATTTCAGGTATGGGTGAGTTACACTTAGACATTCTTGTAGATCGTATGAAGAGAGAATTCAAAGTTGAGGTAAACCAAGGTGAACCACAAGTTGAGTACAAAGAAGCTTTCACAAAATCAGCACAGCACAGAGAAGTTTATAAAAAACAATCTGGAGGTCGTGGTAAATTTGGAGACATTGTTTTCCGTTTGGAGCCAGCTGACCAAGTTGATGGTAAAACTCCTGTAGGTTTGCAATTTGTAAATGAGGTTAAAGGTGGTAACGTACCAAAAGAATATATTCCTGCTGTTGAAAAAGGTTTCAGAGAAGCTATGAAAACAGGTCCATTAGCTGGATATACTGTAGATAGTTTAAAAGTAACTTTATTGGACGGTTCGTATCACCCTGTAGATTCTGATGCTCTTTCTTTTGAATTAGCAGCAAAAATGGGTTACAAAGAAGTGGCTAAAGCTGCAGGAGCTGTTATCCTTGAGCCTATTATGAAAATCGAAGTGATTACTCCAGAAGAAAATATGGGGGATATTGTAGGAGATTTGAACAGAAGAAGAGGTCAAGTGAATGATATGGGTGACAGAGCGGGTGCAAAAACCATCAAAGCTCACGTTCCATTATCTGAAATGTTTGGTTATGTAACTACATTGAGAACGTTGTCTTCAGGTAGAGCTACATCTACTATGGAATTTTCACACTACGAACAAACTCCTTCAAATATTTCTGAAGAAGTAATCAAAAAAGCAAAAGGTAACGCTTAATTTTTAACAAGATGAGTCAAAAAATTAGAATAAAATTAAAGTCTTACGATCACATGTTGGTGGATAAATCATCAGAAAAGATTGTAAAAACAGTAAAAAGCACTGGAGCCGTAGTAACTGGTCCTATTCCGTTACCTACTCACAAAAAACTTTTTACAGTACTACGTTCTCCACACGTTAATAAAAAAGCGAGAGAACAATTTGAAGTAATGTCATACAAAAGATTAATTGACATTTACTCTTCCTCTTCAAAAACCATTGATGCTCTTATGAAGTTAGAGTTGCCTAGTGGAGTTGAAGTAGAAATTAAAGTATAATTTTCAGTAATTAGTCATAAGTGAATAGTGATTAGTTTTTGCTAATCACTATTTTCTAACGACTAATCACTATTTTTTTAATAATCAATAAATAATAATTATGTCTGGGTTAATTGGTAAAAAAATCGGCATGACTAGTATTTTCGACGAAAACGGGAAAAATATTCCTTGTACAGTAATCGAAGCTGGACCATGCGTTGTTACCCAAGTCAGAACCAAAGGTGTTGACGGGTATGAAGCGTTGCAACTTGGTTTCGATGACAAAAACGAGAAACACTCCTCAAAAGCGGCTGTAGGTCACTTTAAAAAAGCAGGAACTGTAGCTAAGAAAAAAGTCGTTGAATTTCAAGATTTTGCAACAGAACAAAAATTAGGTGATATCATTGATGTTTCCATTTTTGAAGAAGGAGAATTTGTAGATATTCAAGGAGTATCTAAAGGGAAAGGATTCCAAGGTGTTGTTAAACGTCACGGTTTTGGTGGGGTTGGACAATCTACTCATGGACAACACAACCGTTTGAGAGCTCCTGGATCTGTTGGAGCATCTTCCTATCCATCTAGAGTATTCAAAGGAATGCGTATGGCTGGAAGAATGGGTGGAGATAATGTGAAAGTACAAAATCTTAGAGTTTTAAAAGTAGTTTCTGAAAAGAATTTGCTTGTTATTAAAGGATGTATTCCTGGACATAAAAACTCTTATGTAATCATTCAGAAGTAATGGAAGTAAAAGTTTTAGATAAAACCGGAAAAGAAACTGGCAGAAAAGTTCAACTTTCTGATTCAGTATTCGCAATAGAGCCAAACAATCACGCAGTATATCTTGATGTTAAACAATATTTAGCAAATCAAAGACAAGGAACTCACAAAGCTAAAGAAAGAGCTGAAGTTACTGGAAGTACTCGCAAGATTAAAAAGCAAAAAGGTACAGGTACTGCTCGTGCAGGTAGCAAAAAGAGTCCTTTATTCAAAGGAGGAGGAACTGTTTTTGGACCACGTCCAAGAAGCTACTCCTTTAAATTGAATAAAAATTTAAAGCGTTTGGCAAGAAAATCTGCATTCTCAATTAAGGCCAAAGAATCTAATTTAATTGTTGTTGAAGATTTCAATTTTGAAACACCAAACACCAAAAATTTCATTAGTATTTTGAAAGCATTAGGCTTAGAGAATAAAAAATCTTTATTCGTGTTGGGTGATTCAAATAAAAATGTATATTTGTCCTCACGCAATTTAAAGGCATCTAGCGTTGTAACTAACTCAGAATTAAGTACTTACGCTATTTTAAATGCTAATAATTTAGTCCTTTTAGAGGGTTCTTTAGAAGGAATTGAAGAAAATTTAAGCAAATAATAGGATATGAGCATCATAATTAAACCTATAGTAACTGAGAAAATAACCAAACAAGGTGAGGTTTTGAATCAATTTGGTTTTGTAGTTGACAGAAAAGCAAACAAAGTGCAAATTAAGAAAGCTGTAGAAGCTGCTTATGGAGTATCGATTGTTTCTGTTAATACTATGAATGTAAGACCAGATAGAACTACAAAATATACTAAAAGTGGTTTAATCAGTGGAAAGACTAACGCTTTCAAAAAAGCGATTGTTCAAGTACAAGAAGGAGAAACAATAGATTTTTACAATAATATCTAATAAATAAGGCAGAGAAATGTCAGTTAGAAAATTAAAACCTATTACCCCGGGTCAGCGATTTAGAGTTGTGAATAGTTTTGACGCTATTACAACTGATAAGCCGGAACGCTCTTTGATAGCGCCGATAAAAAACTCAGGAGGTAGAAATAGTCAAGGAAAGATGACCATGCGTTATACGGGTGGTGGTCACAAGCAGAGATATCGTATTATTGATTTCAAAAGAACTAAAGATGGAATTCCAGCTACAGTGAAATCAATTGAATACGATCCAAATCGTACTGCATTTATTGCTTTGTTAGCTTATGCTGATGGAGAGAAAACATATGTAATTGCTCAAAATGGTTTGAAAGTAGGTCAGAAATTAGTTTCTGGTGCTGATGCTCAACCAGAAATTGGTAACACTTTGCCTTTGAGTAAAATTCCATTAGGAACTGTAATTTCTTGTATCGAATTACGTCCAGGACAAGGAGCTGTTATTGCTCGTTCTGCTGGAACATTCGCACAGTTAATGGCAAGAGACGGTAAATATGCTACCATAAAAATGCCTTCAGGTGAAACTAGATTAATCTTGTTAACATGTTCGGCTACAATTGGAGCGGTATCAAATTCGGATCATCAGTTAATTGTATCTGGTAAAGCAGGTAGAACAAGATGGTTAGGAAGAAGACCTAGAACAAGACCAGTTGCAATGAACCCTGTTGATCACCCAATGGGTGGTGGAGAAGGACGTTCTTCTGGAGGACATCCACGTTCAAGAAAAGGAATACCTGCTAAAGGGTATAGAACGCGTTCTAAGCAAAATCCGAGTAACAAGTATATTGTAGAACGTAGAAAGAAATAACAAGATATGGCACGTTCATTAAAAAAAGGACCTTTTGTTCATTATAAATTAGACAAAAAAGTTCAAGAAAATATTGAAAAGGGAAATAAAGGAGTGGTTAAGACTTGGTCTAGAGCTTCTATGATTACTCCAGACTTTGTTGGGCAAACAATTGCTGTTCACAATGGTCGTCAGTTTGTACCAGTTTACGTAACAGAAAATATGGTAGGACACAAATTAGGAGAATTTTCGCCAACAAGATCTTTTAGAGGTCACGCTGGAGCAAAAAATAAAGGTAAAAAATAAGAAGAAATGGGAGTTCGTAAAAGAGAAACAGCAGACGCAAGAAAAGAGGCTAATAAGTCTATAGCTTTTGCAAAATTGAATAACTGCCCTACTTCACCTAGAAAAATGCGCTTAGTAGCGGACTTGGTAAGAGGTCAGAAAGTAGAAAGAGCTTTAAATATTTTAAGATTTAGCTCTAAAGAAGCTTCAAGAAAATTAGAGAAATTGGTTTTATCTGTTATTGCCAATTGGCAAGCAAAAAATCCAGATGCTAGTATGGAAGAAGCAGGCTTATTTGTAAAAGAAATCCGTGTTGACGGTGGAATGATGTTAAAAAGACTTCGTCCAGCACCACAAGGAAGAGCACACAGAATTAGAAAACGTTCTAATCACGTTACTGTGGTATTGGGACAATTAGATAACACACAAAGCAATTAATTAAGATGGGACAAAAGACAAATCCAATAGGAAACAGACTTGGTATCATCAGAGGATGGGATTCAAACTGGTATGGTGGAAATGATTACGGTGATAAAATCGCTGAAGATTATAAAATCAGAAAGTATATCCATGCTCGTTTATCAAAAGCTAGTGTATCAAAAGTAATCATCGAGAGAACTTTAAAACTTGTAACCGTTACTATCACTACTGCTAGACCTGGTATTATTATCGGAAAAGGTGGTCAAGAGGTAGACAAGTTAAAAGAAGAACTTAAGAAAATTACGGACAAAGAGGTTCAAATCAACATCTTTGAAATCAAAAGACCTGAACTTGATGCTTATTTAGTTGCAACAAGTATCGCTCGTCAAATCGAAAGCAGAATTTCTTACAGAAGAGCAATTAAAATGGCTATTGCTGCCTCTATGCGTATGAATGCTGAAGGTATCAAAGTTTTAATCTCTGGACGTTTGAATGGAGCAGAGATGGCACGTTCAGAAGGTTTCAAAGAAGGAAGAATTCCTCTATCAACTTTCAGAGCCGATATTGATTATGCACTTGCTGAGGCACATACTACTTATGGTAGAATGGGTATCAAAGTGTGGATTATGAAAGGTGAAGTTTACGGAAAGAGAGATCTTTCTCCACTTGTAGGAATGGATAAAAAACAAGCAGGTGCTGGAGGTGGTAAAGGTGGTGATGCTCCAAGAGGAGATCGTAAGCCTTTCAACAAAGACAGAAAATCTGGAGGAGACCGTAAACGAAAGTAAATTTTTTAAAAAATTAAAGAAAAATGTTACAGCCTAAAAGAACAAAATACCGTAAGGTACAGAAAGGTAAAATGAAAGGAAATGCACAAAGAGGGCATGAACTTTCTAATGGAATGTTTGGAATTAAATCTGTACATGAAGATGGAATGTTCCTTACTTCTCGTCAAATCGAAGCAGCTCGTATTGCAGCAACTCGTTATATGAAAAGAGAAGGTCAATTATGGATTAAAATTTTTCCAGATAAACCAATTACTAAGAAACCTCTTGAAGTACGTATGGGTAAAGGAAAAGGAGCCGTTGAATATTGGGCTGCTGTTGTTAGACCTGGAAGAATTATGTTTGAAGTAGGAGGAGTTCCTTTGTCAGTTGCTAAAGAGGCATTACGTCTTGCAGCTCAAAAACTACCTGTAAAAACTAAATTCGTCGTAGCTAGAGATTTCGAAGCATAATTTAATTTATAGTATGAAACAATCAGAAATAAAAAATCTTTCTGCAGCGGAGTTGCAAGAAAAACTTAGTCAAACTAAGAAAAAATATGCTGACCTAAAAATGGCACATGCTATTTCTCCAATTGAGAATCCACTTCAAATAAGAAGTGTTAGAAGAACAGTTGCAAGACTAGCTACTGAGCTAACTAAAAGAGAGTTACAATAATTGTATTCTGCTGAAAGATGGAAAAAAGAAATTTAAGAAAAGAAAGAATTGGTGTAGTTACTTCAAACAAAATGGATAAATCTATTGTTGTTGCTCAAGTAACTAAAGTAAAGCACCCATTATACGGTAAGTTCGTGTTGAAAACAAAAAAATATGTTGCACACGACGAAACAAACGACTGTAACATTGGAGATACTGTAAGAATTAGCGAAACGCGTCCTTTAAGTAAATCAAAATGTTGGAGATTAGTTGAAATCATTGAAAGAGCTAAATAATTATGGTACAACAAGAATCAAGACTAAAAGTAGCAGATAACACAGGAGCTAAAGAAGTTTTAACTATCCGTGTTTTAGGAGGTACCAAAAGAAGGTATGCCTCTGTTGGTGACAAGATTGTAGTATCTATTAAAGATGCTACTCCTAACGGAAACGTAAAAAAAGGAGCAGTATCAACTGCAGTTGTTGTACGTACCAAAAAAGAAGTGAGAAGAGCTGATGGATCTTATATCCGTTTTGATGACAACGCATGTGTGTTATTAAATGCGGCTGGAGAAATGAGAGGAACTCGTGTTTTTGGTCCAGTAGCGAGAGAACTTCGTGAAAAACAATTCATGAAGATTGTATCATTAGCACCAGAGGTGCTTTAATTATTCAAGAGATGATAAAGCTAAAAATAAAATCAGGAGATACTGTTAAAGTTATTGCTGGAGATCACAAAGGATCAGAAGGAAAAGTTTTAAAAGTAGATCGTGAGAAGAATAAAGCGATTGTTGAGGGTATTAACATGGTTTCAAAACATACAAAACCAAGTGCCAAAAACCCTCAAGGTGGTATCGTTAAGAAAGAAGCTCCAATACATATTTCAAATATTGCATTAATTGATCCAAAATCAAAAAAAGCAACTAGAGTTGGAATTAAAGTTGAAGGAGATAAAAAAGTAAGATTTTCAAAAAAATCTAATCAAGTATTATAGTGATGGCTTATATACCTAGACTAAAAGATGAATATAAGAACAGAGTAATCTCTGCTCTTAAAGAAGAATTCGGTTACAAAAACGTAATGCAAGTTCCTAAATTGGAAAAAATCGTTTTGAGTAAAGGAGTTGGTGCAGCAGTTTCTGATAAAAAACTTATCGACTATGCTGTAGATGAGTTGACTAAGATAACTGGACAAAAGGCTGTAGCTACTATCTCTAAAAAAGACGTTGCGTCTTTTAAATTGAGAAAAGGAATGCCTATCGGTGCTAAAGTTACTTTACGTGGAGAAAGAATGTACGAATTTTTAGATAGATTAGTAACTTCTGCTCTACCACGTGTTCGTGATTTTAACGGAATTAAAGCTACCGGTTTTGATGGTAGAGGTAATTACAACTTAGGAGTTTTAGAACAAATCATTTTCCCTGAAATTGATATTGATAAAGTGAATAAAATTTCGGGTATGGATATTACTTTTGTTACCACTGCAAAAACAGACAAGGAAGCAAAGTCATTATTGGCTGAATTGGGATTACCTTTTAAAAAGAATTAAGATATGGCTAAAGAATCAATGAAAGCCCGTGAGGTTAAAAGAGAAAAAACCGTAGCTAAGTACGCTGAAAAAAGAAAAGCTTTGTTAGAAGCTGGAGATTTCGTAGGTTTGCAAAAATTACCAAAAAATGCTTCTCCTGTTCGTTTACACAATCGTTGTAAATTAACTGGAAGACCAAGAGGTTATATCCGTCAATTCGGTATTTCACGTGTAACTTTCCGTGAAATGGCTAATCAAGGTTTGATACCAGGTGTAAAAAAAGCCAGCTGGTAAAAAAGAATTATAAATTGGTTTCAGGTTCAGTAAAAGAGTTTTGCTGAAAACCGTTACCGCAAATTAATAAACATGTATACAGATCCTATTGCGGATTATTTGACAAGAGTTCGAAATGCTGTGGCTGCAAACCACAAAGTAGTTGAGATTCCTGCTTCTAATCTAAAAAAAGAAATTACCAAAATTTTATTTGACCAAGGTTATATCTTGAGCTACAAGTTTGAAGAGAATTCGGTTCAGGGTTCTATCAAAATTGCTTTAAAGTATGATAAAGATACTAAAGAGCCTGTAATCAAAGATATCCAAAGAATTAGTAAACCAGGTTTACGTAAGTACGCAGGTGCTTCTAAATTACCTAGAATCTTAAACGGTTTAGGTATAGCAATTGTTTCTACATCAAAAGGTTTGATGACAGGAAAACAAGCCAAACAACTAAACGTTGGTGGTGAAGTAATTTGTTACGTATACTAATAAAAAGCTAAACGATGTCAAGAATAGGAAAAAATCCCGTTGTGGTACCTGCTGGTGTAACTGTCGAGGTAAACGATAACGTAATCACGGTAAAAGGTAAATTAGGTCAACTGACTCAGGAATATTCAGATGTTACTGTAAAAGTTGAGGATGGTCAAGTTCAAGTTGAAAGATCATCAGATTATAAAGATCAAAGAGCAAAACACGGATTGTACAGATCTCTAATCAATAATATGATTGTGGGAGTGTCTGAAGGGTTTACTAAAGAATTAGAGTTGGTAGGAGTTGGTTATAGAGCTTCAAATCAAGGTCAAAAATTAGATTTAGCTCTTGGATTTTCTCACAATATCATTTTAGAAGTAGCTCCAGAAGTTAAATTGGAAACTATTTCTGAAAAAGGTAAAAATCCAATTGTAAAGTTAACTTCATTTGATAAACAATTGTTAGGTCAAGTTGCTGCGAAAATCAGAGGTTTTAGAAGACCAGAGCCTTACAAAGGTAAAGGAGTTAAGTTTGTAGGTGAAGTATTAAGAAGAAAAGCAGGTAAATCAGCTTAAAAAAATATAAGATTATGTCATTAACAAAATCTGATAGAAGACAGAGAATTAGATTCAGAATTAGAAAAATTGTAAGTGGTACTTCCACTAAACCAAGACTTTCTGTATTTAGAAGTAACAAAGAAATTTACGCTCAACTTATTGATGATGTGAATGGAGTTACTTTGTTGTCTGCATCTTCAAGAGAAAAAGGAATAGGTAAAGGTACTAACGTTGAAATAGCAAATGCAGTTGGAAAATTGGTTGCTGAAAAAGCGTTAAAAGCTGGGATAGATGCAGTAACTTTCGATAGAGGAGGTTACTTATATCACGGTCGTATTCAATCATTAGCAGAAGGCGCGAGAGCAGCCGGACTTAAATTCTAATATAGTATGTCTAATAAATACAAAAGCATAGAGTTAGTAAAACCAAGTGGACTTGAATTGAAAGATCGTTTGGTAAGTGTGAATCGTGTTACTAAAGTTACTAAAGGAGGTAGAGCTTTCGGGTTTTCTGCGATCGTAGTTGTAGGAGACGAGAATGGGGTAGTGGGTCACGGTTTAGGAAAATCTAAGGATGTATCTGAAGCTATTGCTAAAGCGGTAGAAGATGCTAAGAAAAATTTAGTAAAAATTCCTTTGAACGGACAATCTGTTCCACACGAACAAAAAGGTAAATTTGGTGGTGCACGTGTATTCTTAATTCCTGCATCGCATGGTACTGGAGTTATTGCTGGTGGTGCTGTTCGTTCAGTATTAGAATCAGTAGGTATTCACGATGTATTATCTAAATCACAAGGTTCATCAAATCCACATAATGTAGTAAAAGCAACTTTTGATGCTTTATTACAGATGAGAAGTGCGCATACTGTTGCAAAACAAAGAGGCGTTTCTTTAGAAAAAGTTTTTAAAGGTTAATTCAAGGAAATTATGGCTAAATTATTAGTAAAACAGGTAAAAAGCAAAATCAACTGTCCTCTAACACAGAAAAGAGGTTTGGAAGCTTTAGGACTACGTAAAATGGGCCAAGTTGTAGAGCATGATTCTAATCCTGCTATCCTTGGAATGATAAATAAAGTTAAACACTTAGTTTCCGTAGAGGAAGTTAAATAACAATTATAGTTATGAATTTAAGTAACTTACAGCCAGCTGAAGGGTCAACACACAATCAAAATAAAAGATTAGGAAGAGGAGAAGGTTCTGGAAAAGGTGGTACATCAGCAAGAGGTCACAAAGGAGCAAAATCTCGTTCTGGATATTCAAAAAAGATTGGTTTTGAAGGTGGTCAAATGCCACTTCAAAGACGTGTGCCTAAATTTGGTTTCAAAAACATCAATCGTAAAGAATACGAAGGTGTAAACTTAGATACTTTACAATCGTTAGTAGACAACGGGATTGTTACTGATGCTGTTGATATGACAGTTTATGTTACAAATCGATTGGCTACTAAGAATGAAATCGTAAAGATTTTAGGAAGAGGCGAATTGAAAGCAAAATTAAAAGTATCTGCTCACAAATTTACTGCAACTGCAAAAGCGGCTATTGAAGCTGCTGGAGGAGAAGCTGTAGTACTATAATTTTTTTATTAAGATGAAGAAATTTTTTGAATCATTAGCCAATGTGTGGAAAATTGAGGAACTAAAAAATAGAATCCTATTAACTTTAGGACTTCTTTTAGTATATCGATTTGGCGCACATGTTACTCTTCCGGGTATAGACGCTACGCAATTACATACTTTAGCGGGTCAAACAAAAAATGGTATTGGTTCAATTCTAGACATGTTTACGGGTGGAGCGTTTTCTAAAGCTTCTGTTTTCGCTTTAGGCATCATGCCTTACATTTCAGCTTCGATTGTAGTTCAGTTAATGGGAATCGCTATTCCTTATTTGCAAAAATTACAAAAGGATGGTGAAAGTGGAAGAAAGAAAATCAACCAAATAACACGTTGGTTAACAATTGTTATAACCCTAGTTCAAGGACCAGGATATATTTACAATTTGTATAGAACATTACCAAGTAATGCTTTTTTATTAGGATTTGATTCATTCTCATTTTTATTTTCATCGGTTTTGATTTTAACTACAGGTACTATATTTGCTATGTGGTTAGGAGAAAAAATAACTGATAAAGGAATTGGTAATGGAATTTCTCTTTTAATTATGGTTGGAATTCTAGCTAGACTACCACAAGCATTTATTCAAGAGTTTACGTCAACAATTACAAACAATAACGGAGGTCCAATGTTATTGGTTATCGAGGTTATTATATGGTTGTTAGTTATTATTTCTTGTGTGTTGTTGGTAATGGCTGTGCGAAAAATTCCTGTACAATATGCTAGAAGAACAACGACTGGTGACTTTGAGCAAGACATGATGGGAGGAAATAGACAATGGATTCCATTGAAATTGAATGCTTCGGGTGTTATGCCAATTATATTTGCTCAGGCAATTATGTTCATACCAGCTGCATTGGCAGGTTTGTCTCAATCTGAAACTTCTCAGTCAATTGCTGGAGCGTTTAGTAATATGTTTGGTTTTTGGTATAATTTTGTATTTGCAACATTGATTGTTGTATTTACATTCTTTTATACGGCTATTACTGTTCCAACAAATAAAATGGCTGATGATTTGAAACGTAGTGGTGGATTTATACCAGGTGTAAGACCAGGTGTTGAAACCTCAGATTTTTTAGATCATATTATGTCATTGATTACTTTTCCAGGTTCATTATTTCTTGCTTTAATAGCTGTGTTCCCAGCAATTGTTGTAAGTTTTGGTGTGCAACAATCTTGGGCAATGTTTTTTGGAGGAACTTCATTAATAATTATGGTTGGTGTTGCAATTGATACTATTCAGCAAATCAATTCTTATTTATTAAATAAACATTACGATGGGTTGATGAAAAGTGGTAAAAATAGAAAAGCAGTAGCTTAATTTTTATGGCAAAACAATCAGCAATAGAACAAGACGGGTCAATTATAGAAGCATTATCTAATGCAATGTTCCGTGTAGAGTTAGAAAACGGACATGTTGTAATTGCTCATATTTCTGGAAAAATGCGTATGCATTATATCAAATTGTTACCTGGTGACAAAGTGAAATTAGAAATGAGTCCTTACGATTTGTCAAAAGCAAGAATTACTTATAGATATTAAAAGTATTACAATGAAAGTAAGAGCATCAGTTAAGAAAAGAAGTGCCGAGTGTATTATTGTACGCAGAAAAGGCAGATTATACGTAATCAACAAAAAGAATCCTAGATTTAAACAAAGACAAGGATAGTTATGGCAAGAATAGCAGGGGTAGATATCCCAAAAAACAAAAGAGGAGTTATCGCTTTAACCTACATCTTCGGAATCGGTAAAAGTAGAGCAATTGAGATTTTAGAAAAAGCTCAAGTTAGCCAAGATACAAAAGTTCAAGATTGGAATGACGATGAGATTGGAGCAATCCGTGACGCCGTTTCCTATTTTAAAATTGAAGGTGAACTACGTTCAGAAGTTTCATTAAACATTAAACGTTTAATGGATATTGGATGTTACAGAGGTATTCGTCACAGATCTGGTCTTCCGTTGAGAGGGCAAAGAACTAAGAACAACTCTAGAACAAGAAAAGGTAAAAGAAAAACTGTTGCTAACAAGAAAAAAGCAACTAAATAATAAGTAATATGGCTAAAGCAACAACAAAAAAACGTAAAGTTATCGTTGAATCAACGGGTGAAGTTCATATTAGTGCCACTTTTAACAACATCATTATTTCTTTAACCAATAAGAAGGGTGAAGTAATTTCTTGGTCATCTGCTGGTAAAATGGGTTTTAGAGGTTCTAAAAAGAATACTCCGTATGCAGCACAAATGGCAGCAGAAGATTGTAGTAAAGTAGCGTTAGAAGCAGGACTTAAAAAAGTAAAAGTATATGTAAAAGGACCAGGTAACGGACGTGAGTCTGCTATTCGTTCTATACATAATGGAGGAATTGAAGTAACTGAAATTATTGATGTTACACCAATGCCTCACAATGGATGTAGACCTCCAAAAAGAAGAAGAGTCTAAAATAATTTATAGTATAACCTAGGTAGATTATACGGTTATCGGAGGATATGACCTGAATTCATAACCGCTACCTTAAATTTTTTAATATGGCAAGATATACTGGTCCTAAAACCAAAATCGCTCGTAAATTTGGCGAAGCAATCTTCGGAGATGATAAAGCCTTCGAAAAAAGAAATTACCCTCCTGGACAACACGGGATGGCAAAAAAAAGAGGTAAAAAATCGGAGTATGCTGTCCAATTAATGGAAAAGCAAAAAGCGAAATATACCTATGGAATTCTTGAAAAACAATTTAGAGGATTGTTTGAAAAAGCTTCTGCTGCACGTGGTGTAACTGGTGAAGTTTTAATTCAACTTTGTGAAGCAAGACTTGATAACGTAGTATTCAGAATGGGAATTGCTCCATCAAGAAGAGGCGCACGTCAAATCGTTTCTCACAGACACATTACTGTAAATGGTGAAGTGGTTAATATTCCTTCTTATCACTTAAAACCAGGTGACAAAGTAGCGGTTCGTGAAAAGTCTAAATCTGTAGAATCTATCGAAAGATCTTTGGCCAATTCTTCTCATGTTTATGAGTGGATTACATGGAACAATGATACTAAAGAAGGTGTTTTTGTTTCTGTACCTGCAAGATTACAAATTCCAGAAAATATTAAAGAGCAGTTAATCGTCGAATTGTACAACAAATAATAATTGACTTAGTCGAAATTATGGCAATATTTAATTTTCAGAAGCCCGATAAAGTTATCATGATCGATTCAACCGATTTTGAAGGTAAATTTGAGTTTAGACCTTTAGAGCCCGGTTACGGATTGACAGTTGGTAATGCACTTAGAAGAGTTATGCTATCCGCTTTAGAGGGATATGCAATAACCTCTGTTAGAATTGAAGGTGTAGACCACGAGTTTTCTACTATTTCAGGAGTTGTTGAAGACGTAACAGAAATTATTTTGAACTTGAAACAAGTGCGTTTCAAACGTCAAATAGAAGATGTAGACAACGAATCTGTTACTATATCTATTTTTGGAAAAGAGCAACTAACTGCTGGTGATTTTCAAAAATTTATTTCAGGTTTTCAAGTTTTAAATCCTGAACTTGTAATATGTAATTTAGACAGCAAAGTAAAGCTTAGCTTTGAATTAACAATTGAAAAGGGTAGAGGATATGTTCCTGCAGAAGAAAATAAAAAACAGAATGCAGCTATAGGAACTATTTTTACGGATTCTATTTTTACACCAATAAAAAATGTAAAATATTCAATTGAAAATTTCCGTGTGGAGCAAAAAACAGATTACGAAAAATTAGTTTTCGAAATCAAAACAGATGGTTCTATTAATCCTAAAGATGCTTTAACAGAAGCTGCTAAAGTGTTAATTCACCACTTCATGTTATTTTCTGATGAAAGAATTACTCTTGAGGCTGACGAAATTGCTCAGACTGAATCGTATGATGAAGAATCATTACACATGAGACAATTGCTAAAAACTAAGTTAGTTGATATGGACTTATCAGTTAGAGCATTAAATTGCTTGAAAGCTGCAGAAGTTGATACACTTGGGGATTTAGTATCATTCAATAAAAATGACTTAATGAAATTCCGTAATTTCGGTAAAAAATCTTTAACAGAATTAGACGAACTAGTAGCTGTTAAAAATTTAACCTTCGGAATGGATTTAGCAAAATACAAATTAGATAAAGAATAAATTACTTCATATTTTGCTCTCCAAAGTGGATTGAAGCAAGATGAAGTTTTAAAAAACACGTCATGAGACACGGAAAGAAAAACAATCACTTAAGCAGACAAACAGGGCATAGAAAAGCTATGTTAGCTAATATGGCTTGTTCTCTAATTGAGCACAAACGTATTAATACAACTGTTGCAAAAGCAAAAGCGCTTAAACAATTTGTTGAGCCACTTATTACTAAATCAAAAGAAGATACTACTCACAACCGTCGTGTCGTTTTCGCTTACTTACGTAGTAAATACGCTGTAACAGATTTGTTCAGAGATGTTGCTGCCAAAGTTGGAGATCGTCCAGGTGGTTACACTCGTATTATTAAAGTTGGAAATCGTCTTGGAGATAATGCCGATATGGCGATGATTGAACTAGTTGATTTTAATGAGTTGTACAACGGAGGTAAAAAAGAAGAGAAAAAAGCTAAAAGCCGTCGTGGTGGAAAGGCAAAAAAAGCTGAAGCTACTACTGCACCAGTTGCAGAAGAGAAAGCTCCAGAAACGGCTTCTGAAGAAACCAATGAAGAGGCAGCTGAATAATGAATTCAATCTTATAAATATCAAAAGGATAAGCTATTTAGTTTATCCTTTTTTGTTTTTATCTTAATTAGATTTTACTTTTAAAAATGTATAAAATAGGTTTACTATTAAATTCGAATATCTTAAATTTGCATCACAACTACTAACTACAACTAATGAAATACACAACAAGACCTCAAGCCATTTTGCTATTAGCTGATGGAACTATTTTTTATGGTAAATCGATTGGGATTTCTGGAACAACTTTTGGTGAAGTTTGCTTTAATACAGGGATGACAGGATACCAGGAAATATTTACTGATCCTTCTTATTTTGGGCAAATAATGGTAGCCACAAATCCTCACATTGGGAATTATGGTGTCAATGCTGATGAAGTTGAATCTGAAAAAATTATGATTTCAGGATTAGTATGTAAAAACTTTAGTTTTAATCACTCACGTCCAAATTCAGAAAGTACGCTTTACGATTATTTTGAAAAACAGAATTTAGTTTGTATTTCAGATGTAGATACAAGAGCTTTGGTTTCATACATTAGAGATAGTGGAGCGCAGAATGCTGTGATTTCAACCGATGGAACTCCTATTGATGAATTAAAAAAACAATTGGCCACAGTGCCAGATATGAAAGGCCTTGAGCTTGCTTCAAAAGTATCAACTGTTGAACCCTATTTTTATGGTGATGAGAATGCTACGTATAAAATATCAGCATTAGATTTAGGAATCAAAAAGAATATCTTAAGAAATCTCGCTAAAAGAGATTGTTATGTAAAGGTATTTCCTTACGATTCAACATTTGATGAATTGAAAGCATTCAATCCAGATGGTTATTTCTTGTCTAATGGACCCGGAGATCCAGAGCCACTAAATCAAGCTCAAGAAACTGCAAAACAGATGATTGCTTCTGAAAAGCCTGTTTTTGGAATTTGTTTAGGACATCAAATTATTGGCTTGGCAAATGGTATTTCAACTTACAAAATGTTTAATGGACATAGAGGAATTAATCATCCAGTAATGAATATAATTACAGGTAAAGGTGAAATAACTTCTCAAAATCATGGTTTTGCCGTTAATAAAGAAGAGCTTGCTAAAAATTCAAATTTCGAGATTACACATCTTCATTTGAATGATGAAACGGTAGCAGGTATGCGTATGAAGGACAAAAAATGTTTTTCAGTGCAATACCACCCTGAAGCTAGTCCTGGACCACATGATTCAAGTTATTTGTTTGATGAATTTGTTGAGAATATCAAATCTACTGTAAGCTAAAACGTTATCGTTAATAATATTCGATATTTTCATATTATCATTATTTTATATAGAATATCTTTGTAATACAAAAAATAAAGTACAAAATTTAAAAATAAGTAAATTATGAGCATTATTATTAAAGTTCACGCAAGACAAATTTTTGACTCAAGAGGAAATCCTACTATTGAAGTTGATGTAATAACTGAAAGTGGTGTAATAGGTAGAGCAGCAGTTCCTTCTGGAGCTTCTACTGGAGAACATGAGGCAGTTGAATTAAGAGACGGTGGAAAAGCATTTTTAGGAAAAGGAGTTTTGAAAGCGGTTGAAAATGTAAACACCAAAATTGCTGAAGAATTAGTTGGTACTTCTGTTTTTGAACAAAATGCGATTGATCAAACCATGATTGATTTAGACGGTACACCAAATAAATCAAATTTAGGTGCAAATGCTATTTTAGGAGTTTCTTTAGCTGTTGCTAAAGCTGCTGCAAATGAATTAGGATTGCCTTTATACAGATATGTTGGTGGTGTTTCTGCCAATACTTTGCCTCTTCCTATGATGAATATCATCAATGGAGGTTCACACTCAGATGCTCCAATAGCTTTTCAAGAATTTATGATTATGCCAGTTAAAGCAACATCATTTTCTCATGCTTTACAAATGGGGACTGAGATTTTTCATAACTTGAAGAAAGTATTACATGATAGAGGTCTGTCTACTGCAGTTGGAGATGAAGGTGGTTTTGCTCCAAATCTAGCTGGAGGAACAGAAGATGCTTTAGATACAATTAAGAAAGCTGTAGAAAAAGCAGGTTATACTTTTGGAGATGAAGTAATGATTGCTTTAGACTGTGCGGCATCTGAATTTTATGTAGATGGTAAATACGATTATTCTAAATTTGAAGGTGAAACAGGAAAAATTAGAACTTCTGCCGAACAAGCAGAGTATTTAACTGAATTAGCTACTAAATATCCAATTATTTCTATTGAAGATGGTATGTATGAAAATGATTGGGATGGATGGAAATTGCTTACTGAAAAAATTGGAGATAAAGTACAATTAGTGGGAGATGATTTGTTCGTTACTAATGTTGAGCGTTTATCAACAGGAATTAACAAAGGAATTGCAAATTCTATTTTGGTAAAAGTAAATCAAATAGGAACTTTAACCGAAACGATTGCAGCTGTAAACATGGCTAAAAATGCCGGATATACTTCAGTAATGTCTCACCGTTCAGGAGAAACAGAAGATAATACTATTGCTGACTTAGCAGTAGCACTAAACTGTGGACAAATCAAAACAGGCTCGGCTTCTCGTTCTGATCGTATGGCTAAATACAATCAATTATTGAGAATTGAAGAAGAACTAGGTAATACAGCTTACTTTCCAGGTAAAAATGCATTTAAAATAAAATAATCCTAATACGATTTTTTATAGATTTACCTGACAAGTTAGTATAACCTGTCAGGTTTTTTTAAACTCTTTTTTTATATAATTATTAACGTATTCACCTTGAAAATCATTTTTTAATTCATTCTAAATTCCATAGATTTGTTAAAATATTATTTCAATAGATAAATTTCCATTTTATTATGTCAAAAACAGCGACACTAGAAATTGAAGGTAAAAAGTATGAGTTTCCTATAATTGTAGGGACAGAGAACGAGATTGCTATCGATATAAACAAATTACGTGATTTAACATCAGTTATTACTATGGATCCTGGTTATAAAAACTCAGGTTCGTGTCTAAGTGAAATAACTTTTTTAGATGGAGAAGAAGGAATCTTAAGATATAGAGGTTATTCAATTGAAGAGTTGGCAAAAAAAGCTCATTTTCTTGAGGTGTCATATCTTTTAATTTTTGGAGAATTACCTACTTCAGATCAATTAAAACAATACGAAACTGACATAAGAAAATATACTTTGGTCAATGAAGAAATGAAGAATATCATTGATGGTTTTCCAAAGACTGCCCATCCTATGGGAGTATTGTCTGCTTTGACAAGTGCTTTAACTGCTTTTAATCCAAAAGCTGTAAATCCAGATAATCCCAAAGAATTATACGAGTCTGTTTGTAAAATCATGGGTAAATTTTTAGTAATCGCAAGTTGGACGTATAGAAAAACTATGGGTTATCCTTTGAATTATTATGATAATACAAAGGGATATGTAGAAAATTTCATGAATTTAATGTTTCATTTGCCAACAGAGCCATATAGTGCCAATCCAATTGTAATTAATGCGTTAGATAAATTGTTTATTCTTCATGCAGATCATGAGCAAAATTGTTCAACATCAACCGTTCGAATGGTGGGCTCATCTCATGCAGGACTTTTTGCATCAATTTCAGCAGGAGTTTCTGCACTCTGGGGGCCATTACACGGTGGAGCCAATCAAGCGGTTCTTGAAATGCTAGAAGAAATTCATGCTAATGGTGGTGATACAGAAAAATATCTCGCTAAGGCAAAGGATAGAAATGATCCATTCCGTTTGATGGGATTTGGTCACAGGGTGTACAAAAATTTTGATCCTAGAGCAAAAATAATCAAAAAAGCTGCAGATGAAGTGTTAGGAACTCTTGGTGTTGAAGACCCTATTTTAGAAATTGCAAAAAAACTAGAAGCGGCAGCTCTTGTCGATGATTATTTTGTTTCTAGAAAATTGTATCCTAATGTTGATTTTTATTCAGGAATTATATACAGAGCTTTAGGAATTCCTACCGACATGTTTACTGTAATGTTTGCAATAGGACGTTTGCCAGGCTGGATTGCACAGTGGAAAGAAATGCGAATTAACAAAGAGCCGATAGGTAGACCAAGACAGATATATACTGGTCATCCGTTACGAGATTTCGTTCCAATAGAAAAAAGATAATTAATCATAAATCTTAAAAAGCTTCTTCTAATCGAGAAGCTTTTTTATCTTTGGCAAAATCTTTTTATGCTAAACATTCATATACAAAATGAGACCTCAAGATTAAGAGCAGTAGTTCTAGGTACTGCTATTAGTAACGGCCCAACACCTAGTGCAGATGAAGCCTATGATCCCAAGTCATTAGAACATATTCTCGCAGGAACCTATCCTATAGAACTAAATATGGTTGAGGAAATGGAGGCTTTTGAAAAGGTATTCAAAAAATATGATGTAACTGTTTATCGTCCAGAAATTATTGAAAACTACAATCAAATTTTTACCAGAGATATAGGTTTTGTTATTGATGATTATTTTTTTAAATCGAATATACTGCCCGATCGCGAAAGAGAATTAGATGCTATTCAATATATTATTGACCAAATTGACCCAACAAAAGTAAAAAGACCACCAGAAGAAGTTCATATAGAAGGTGGAGATGTGATGCTTTGGAATAATTATATATTCATTGGAACCTACAAGGGAAGTGATTATAAAGATTATATTACAGCGAGAACTAATATTCAGGGAGTCAATTATATTCGAGAATTATTTCCAAATAAGATTGTTAAGGATTTTGATTTGGTAAAATCTAAAATTGAAGCAAGAGACAATGCCTTGCATTTGGATTGTTGTTTTCAACCAGTTGGAGAAGATAAAGCTATTATCTATAAAAATGGTTTTCGAGAAGAAGCAGATTATTTGTTCTTAGTGAAACTTTTTGGTAAAGAAAATCTATTTCATATTACAAGAGATGAAATGTATCACATGAATTCAAATGTGTTTTCAATAGCGCCAAATGTGGTGGTTTCTGAAAGAAACTTTACAAGATTAAATAATTGGCTCCGAAAAAATAATTTTGTTGTCGAGGAAATACCATATGCTGAAATTGCAAAACAAGAGGGGCTTTTGAGATGTTCTACTTTGCCATTAATAAGAGACTAAACTAAATTTTGTTATGAAACAAACAACAAATTCTATTTTGATGATTCGTCCTGTAGCTTTCAGGATGAATGAACAGACGGCGGTTAATAATTACTATCAAAAAGTAATAGAAAATCTATTGCCAGCTTCTGTAAATGCTAAAGCTCAAGAAGAGTTTGATGCTTTTGTTTCAAAACTAAGGAAGGTTGGGGTTAATGTTATTGTTGTGGATGATACATTAGAGCCCAATACACCTGATAGTATTTTTCCGAACAATTGGATTTCGTTTCATGAAAATGGAGACGTTGTACTATATCCTATGTTTGCTGATAATAGAAGATTAGAACGACGGGAAGACATACTGGATATTCTAGAAGATGAGGGATTTGTAATTAATGAAATTATGGATTATTCATCAGCTGAGGAAGATGGGTTTTACCTTGAAGGAACAGGGAGTATCGTTTTAGATAGAGAAAATGATAAAGCCTATTGTGCTCTTTCACCTAGAGCTGATGAAGAATTATTTATAGAGTTTTGTGAAGATTTTGAATACACACCTGTATTGTTTGAAGCATTTCAAACAGTGGGGGCAGAACGAAAATTGATTTATCACACCAATGTTATGATGAGTATTGGTGAAACTTTTGCAATAATTTGTGCTGAAAGTATTGATGATAAAAAAGAACGAAAAATGGTTCTAGACAGTCTTCGTGGTGATGAAAAAGAAATTATACTTATCACAGAACAACAAGTTAATAATTTTGCAGGAAATATGCTTGAGGTAAAAGGATACGATGACAAGAGATACCTTGTTATGAGCTCATCGGCTTACAATAGTCTAACCAAGAAGCAAATCGCCCAAATTGAAGAGCATGTAACTATTTTAAGCTCTAGTTTAGACACCATTGAGGCATGTGGAGGAGGAAGTGCTAGATGTATGATGGCAGAAATTTTTCTCCCCAAAAAATAGCATAAATAGAAGATGAAAAATAAAAAAACGCTCGTACTGGGAGCTTCCACGCAAACTGATAAATACTCCTACAAAGCTATCTCTATGCTTGTAGATAAAGGACATTCTGTTCTTGCAATTGGGCAAAAATCAGGTGAAGTTGCCGGAATTAAAATTCATACAAAAGCTATTCCCTTAAAAAATATTGATACAGTTACCTTGTACTTAAATCCGCAACGTCAAAGAGATTATTATAATTACGTCATTGATACAAAACCGAAACGTGTTGTATTTAATCCCGGAACAGAAAATCCAGAGTTCTACCAATTGTTGGAACAAAACAACATTCAATATGAAGTAGCATGTACACTTGTCCTGTTAGCTACCAACCAATATTAGTAGTTTCTCAGGCTAGAAATTAGTTTTTGAGGTTGCAGGCTTGCTAATGAGGAGTAAACCTATAAAAGTTATCAATCCGTTAACGATAATTAATTCGTTGTCAAAAACGTAATCGCCAAAAAGAACAGCTGAATTTTTACTTATAAAGAAGCAAATGGCTGGTGAAATAACACAAATTAAAGGAACTAATTTATCATGAACCGTTTTAGATTTCATGAACAATCCAAAAGTGTACAATCCTAAAAGTGGACCATAAGTATAGGATGCAATTTTAAATATCATACTCACTACTGAGGCATCATTTATAGCATTGAAAATTATAATAACTAGAAACATTAGAAACGAAAATCCTATATGAACAAAATGTCTCGTTCTAACGATGTTCGGTTTATTTAAATTTTCAGTCTTATCCATACCAAGAAAATCGACACAAAAAGATGTTGTTAGAGCGGTTAACGCGGAATCTGTTGTGGCAAATGTAGCGGCAGTTAAACCTAACAGAAATACAATTGACGGCACTATACTGAGATGATGGAAAGCAATTTCTGGGAAAAGTAAATCCGTTCTTGGATTTCCTGTAATTAAATCTGTAGGTACTGCAATGTTGTTTTTGTTGGCATAGATATACAGCAATGCGCCAACGCTCAAAAAGAAAATGTTGATGATGACAAATATTCCAGTAAAAGTGAACATGTTTTTTTGTGCTTCACCAATGGTTGCACAACTCAAATTTTTCTGCATTAAGTCTTGGTCTAATCCAACCATAGCTATGGTTACAAATATTCCGCCTAAAATTTGTTTCCAGAAATAGGTTCCTTTCATATAATCATCAAAGAAGAAAACTTTAGAATAATTACTACTTTTTACTTGCTCAAAAGCTTCAAAAACATTCAGATTTAAACTTCTACAAATAAAAAATATTGTCAAGAAGACAGAACTTACTAAAAAGAGTGTTTGTAAAGTATCGGTAATTATAATTGTTTTTAATCCGCCTCTATAAGTATAGGCAAAAATGAGTAATAAAGAAATTAATACGGTTACCGCAAATGGAATATTGTAATAATCAAAAACATAGCGTTGCAGAACAATTACAACAAGATACAATCTAAATGACGAGCCTACTGTTCTGCTTATTAAAAAAATGGTAGCTGCCGTTTTATAACTAACAGTTCCGAGTCGTTTCTCAATGTAGCCATATATCGAGGTAAGGTTCATCCTATAGTACAGAGGGAGTAATACTTTAGCTACGATAATAAATCCTATAGCATTTCCTAATACAAACTGAAAGTATTTGAATTGAAAATCAGGATTCCCAACCTCACCAGGAACAGAAATAAAAGTAACTCCCGAAAGTGCTGTTCCAATCATTCCAAAAGCAACTAAATACCATTTAGAGTTTTTATTAGCCTTGAAAAAAGCATCATTCCCACTGTTTTTATTACTTACCAGATGTGAAATCAGAAACAATAAGCCAAAGTAGATAACAATGAGTGTCAAGATGGTAAATGGAGTCATTTTTGTGGTTTTTATTGGTAGCCAAAATACAAAAAAATGTCAATGAAATATTGATTTGCACTAATCAAAGACGATTTTATTAAAAGAACCATAAATACCTAAAAGTGCTTTTTTGTAGTTATATTTGTACTCAAAGTTAAGTTGTTGTTAATTTTACATTGGAATTTGACCTATTTTAATCGTAGTTTTAGCTTTTTTATTCTAAAAACATTTGAAAAAATCAATTCATAAGATTTATAGTAAAGTAGGTATAGAAAGTAATCGTACCAAGAATATTACCAAGCATGTTTTACTTTCCGTTTTATACAAAGGAGGAAGTATCGTTTGTAATTTTCTTTTAGTTCCACTCACCATTAATTATCTAGATACTCAAAACTATGGAATTTGGTTAACATTGAGTTCGTTTATCGCATGGTTTTCTTTTTTTGATATCGGTTTAGGTAATGGCCTAAGGAATAAATTTGCTGAGGCAAAGGCCAAGGAAGATATGACTTTAGCCAGAGGTTACGTGAGTTCGGCCTATTACACGATTGGTTTGGTATGTCTTTGTTTACTGTTAGTTTTTATAATTCTCAATATATTTATTGATTGGACGCGATTTTTTAATGTTTCTTCAAGTTTAAAAAGAGATTTGTCTATTTTGATGCCGACTGTTTTTGGTTTTTTTTGTTTGCAATTGGTAGTCAAATTAATTTCGACTATATACACTGCCGATCAGCGTCATTCAGTAGAAGGTAAAATTAATTTTTTTACGCAAGCGGGTTCTCTATTTCTTATTTGGATAATGACTAAAACTAGTGACAGTTCTCTGCTAACTTTTGGAATTATTTTTTCTGCATTTCCCGTAATACTCCTTTTAAGCTTAAATATTATAGCATTTAATAATCGGTACAAGTTCTATAAACCATCAATTAGATTATGGAAAAAAAAATATTTAAAAGATATTTTTGGATTAGGAGTGAAGTTTTTTATAATTCAAATATCAGGAATAATATTATTTTCGACCGATAATATTATCATTACACAATTATTTGGTCCCAAAGAAGTAGTGCCTTATAATATTGCATTTAAGTATTTTAGTATTGTTAATATGATTCTGTCTTTGACCTTGACTCCGTTTTGGTCTGCTGTAACAGAGGCTTATACTAAAAGAGATTTTGAGTGGATTAGACGTTCAATGAAAAATGTATTGAGAATCACTTTTTTATCGAATTTTATTATTGTTATTTTGATTTTTATATCTCATTTTTTTTACAAATTATGGATAGGAAATAAAGTAATGATTCCCATGGAATTAACTATCTTAATGGCAATTTACTTTTGTTTGACTAATTTTTATGCGCCTTTTACTTATTTTATAAACGGCACGGGTAAAGTTAAATTGCAGATGTATTCTGTGTTGGCAACATCAATATTTAATATTCCTTTATCAATATATTTTGCAAAAAATTTAGACATGGGAGTTTCAGGAGTTATATTGGCTACAATACTATGTTTAGTGCCACATGTTTTGATTTCGCCGATACAATATTTGAAAATAATAAAAAACAAAGCCAATGGGATTTGGGTGGAGTAAAATAATTAAATACATGAGCTTTAGAATGTTATTTCTTCAAATAGAGAGACAGCTACTGTATTTAAAATTTAGGAAAAGAAATTTAAAATTATCTATTTCCTGTGATATTAGAAATAGTAAAATTGGAAAAAATAATTTTTTGGGAGAGAACGTATCTTTAATTAATTCTACAATTGGAGACTATTCTTATATCAACTCAAATTCAAAAGTAACAAACACCATTATTGGTAAGTTTTGTTCAATCGGACCCAATGTGCAGATTGTTTTAGGGTCACATCCAAGTAATTTTGTTTCAACACACCCTATTTTTTATGCTAATAATAAGCCTTTTGAGACTTTTTCTGATGGTATTTATTTTAAAGAATACGAGGGGGTTGTAATTGGTAATGATGTTTGGATTGCTGAAGGCGTATTAATTCCTGGTGGAATTACAATTGGAGATGGAGCTATAATAACTGCAAGGGCAGTAGTAACAAAAGACGTTGAACCCTATTCTATTGTTGGAGGAATTCCAGCAAAACATATCAAGTATAGGTTTGATGCAGAAACCATTAATCGTATTAGTCATTCAAAATGGTGGGATTGGGAAGAAAAGAAGTTGAGAGAAAATTATAGAAATTTTCATGATTTTGAACATTTTGATAGATAATTTTTTAGGAAGTATCAATAAATAGAAAGAGTATAAAAAATAGAATTGATGCAAAGAATAGTTATACTGCTTATAAAAGTTTTAAAAAGAGCCTTATATTACATTTTGAAACTAGTCGATTGGTTTTTTTGCTATTGGATTTTTTACTCGAATGGAGTTAAGTTTAGTAGCTTTAGAAGTCATGGTATTCCAAAAGTAAATATCAGCCTAGGAGCGAAGTGCTTCATAGGGGCTAATTTTATCATGAATAACAGAGAATCTTCAAATCCTATAGGCCGTTTTCATTCATGTAGCATCATAGTGGCTAAAGAGGGAAATTTAGTTATAGGGAATAATGTTGGGATGAGTTCTACAGCGATTGTTTGTCACAACAAAATTGAAATAGGAGATAATGTTAATCTTGGAGGCAATGTAGTTATTTATGATACGGATTTTCATAGCCTTAATCCAATGGAACGATTAAATCGAGAATTAGATATAAAAGGAACTAAAACTAAGCCTGTAAAAATTGGGAATAATGTTTTTATAGGAGCACATTCTACTATATTAAAAGGAGTTTTTATAGGTGATAATTCTGTAATTGGCGCTTGTTCAGTAGTAACAAAAAATGTTCCTGAAAACGAAATTTGGGGAGGTAATCCCGCAAAGTTTATTAAAAAAATTAATAGTTGATAGTGCAAAAAGTAACGAGATATATTTTTATTGCTATTATTCTTTCGAGTATCTTTTATGCTTATTATAGTACTACATTATTTTTTGCATTTAGGATTCTTTCTTTTGTAAGTGTTTTTGCCGTTTATTTTTTGATTGCTATATTATTCTCCTTCAAAAACACAAAAAAAGTAAGAAACCCTTTCTCTAAAAATTTACTTATACTCTATCTGACTATTGTAGGTCTTATTTTGATTTTTTCTATACGATTAAACGAAAAAGACCTGATAACTTTATTTTTTCATCCCTATTCGTTTCTTGCCTTTTTTATTGGAATAGTTGCTTTCTTAGTCAATAAAAAGTCGCTAAAGTTTGTTAAATTAGTAAGTACATACAGCCTTATTTTTATACCTCTTGTAACTGTAGTTGATTTGTTGCTTTTTAATTTCCCAGTCATTTTAGTAAATTGTTACAGCCTAATATTGTATAGTTGTATTACTTCTAAAATAAAAAAGATTAGGTTGATTAGTGGTGCATTACTATTGTGCTGTATCCCTATTTTTGCTGTTTATGATTACCGTTCTGGGATTTTAATTATTTCATTATTATTCTTAGGGTTTTTACTGGTTAAGTTGTTCAAGTTTGTTTTGAATGTAGTAGTTAGATACATGTTTTTAATAACTTCTTTAGGATTAATTTATTTTTTGTTCTTTAATTTTACTGAGATATTTGAGTTTTTAAGTTCACAGCTAGCTATAAAAAGTGTTAATAATATTGATTCTAGGACTTTTCTTTTTGTCGATTTTTTTACAGATTTTAGAGTGGATGATTTTTATACAGGAAGAGGTTTTTTAGGAACCTATTTTAGTCCCTATTTTCAGGAATGGCAAGGTGATTTTGGTGATAGTTTTAATCGATTTACCATTGAGATTGGATTTTTACAACTATTATTGAAAGGAGGATTTGTTCTAGTTATTTCTACTATCTTTATTTTTATTCGTGCGATTTATTTGGGTTTTATAAGATCCAAACCGGGCAGTGTAAATTTTACATTATCAGTGTGGTTGTTAATTGAATTTACAATGCTTAGTATCGAGAATGTACCCTGTTTTAATATTCACTTTTTATTAATTTGGGTTGTAATTGGCAAAATGTATTTGATGAAACCAAGATTTAAGCGTTTAAATTAATTTTGTGCGAGAAATGAACACAGATAATCCGCTAATAAGTATAATAACAGTTGTTTACAATGGTTCTAAAACTCTTGAACAAACCATTCAGAGCGTTTGTAATCAAACATATAAAAACATAGAGTACATAATTATTGACGGAGGTTCTACAGATGGAACTTTGGATATTATCAATCAATATAAAGATAGTATCAATTTTTGGCTTACAGAGCCAGATAAAGGACTTTATGATGCAATGAATAAGGGAATTTCGTATGCAAAAGGGGAAATAATAGGGCTAATCAATAGTGATGATTGGTATGAAGCTAACGCTGTAGAACTCGTTGTGCAAGCCTACCAAAAAGACATTTCAAAAAAAATATTTCATGCAGATAAAAGATGTATTTTGCCTAATGGAGCTAGTTTTGTTAGAAAAGCCAATACAAACGATTTTTTGTTTAAATATCACGGAATGATTCTAAATCACCCAACAATGTTTATCCATAAAGATGTATATCAAAAGCGTAAATACAATATCAATTTAAAATCCCTTTCAGATTATCAATTTGTATTGTCAGCTTTTATAGAGAACAAGAACAGTTTTTGTTATATACCTCAAGTTACTACTAATTACAGACTTGGAGGCATAAGTGGGCATCTACCATTATCTAAATCAATACAAGAGAATTTTATTGCAAGGCGAAATGCAGGAATGAACATTTTTGAATGTTCGTTTGCAGTGATGATAAGAATAGCTCTGGAAATTTACAGAAAATTCAAATGACAAGAAGTATTTTAATTTCCGATTTTTTTAATGCTTTTGATGATAGATTTGATTATGCAATTCTTCACCATGTTGAAGATGTATTCTCAACAGATAGTGATATAGATTTAATAGTAGATTCTGACAAACAACAATTATTACAGTTTGTAAAAACTTTTTGTGAGCAAAATGACGGATATTGTATTAATCATTCTATAGATTTAGGGACACATCGTTTTAATCTTATTTTTTTTAATAACTGGAATAGTTTTAAAATTGAATTAGATATTACTTTTTCTAACCAAAATTTATTGGGGATAAACGTTAAAAATTTCTTATCTCAAACTGTAAAAGTTAGCGTAGGGGATTTTCATTTCACTAAAATTTCTGATGCTAACGAGTTTGATTATTACATAACTAAGAAAGCTTCAAAGAGAGAAAAAATAGATAGCCATTTCGATTATTTGAAAAAATTGATTTCTTCAACAAATAGGGAAACACTAAATAGTTTGTATGCTAACAAGAGCGATAGGTTTTCCTCACATATTTTTACTGTCAAAAAGTGGCTGCAAAAAGTCCAATTGCTTTTTTTACGTATCAATGAAAGATCAAGCCTAACAATTTGTTTTTTAGGACCTGATGGTTCTGGAAAAAGTACAATAATTGAGGGAGTAAAAAGCCAAAATCCATTTGTTAATTTTAATTATTTTCATTTAAAGCCCATAAAGAAAAAAAAGAATTCAAGTACAGTTCACGACCCACATGGAAGCGTTCCATATTCCCCTTTACTGTCATATTTAAAATTAGTATATTTAGTGTTTCAGTATAATATAAATTGGATTTTAAGTATATGGCCACTCAAAGTAACACCTACAATAATTATTTTTGACAGGTATTTTGACGATATTATAGCCGACCCGAAGCGATATCGCTATGGAGGAGTTGTTTTTGCAGTAAAAGTTGCAAGATTGTTAATACCTAAACCCGAATTAACTTTTGTTCTATTGGCAGAAACTCAGGTAATTTACTCCAGAAAAAAAGAAGTAACCGTAGAAGAACTTCAATTACAATTGAATCGCTACACTCATTTATCTGAAGAGTATGAGTATACAAAAATTGATGTTTCACATTCGGTAGCTCAAATTGTGAATCAAGTTTTAATTGAAATCCTAAATAAAAAGAAAAGTGCAGTTTAAAGAGTTTTTTTCTGAGGGCAGTTACATTGATTTACCAATTTTTAATAATCGGGTCTCTTTGAATGTCTCTTCATCGGCATTTACTAAAAAGTCAATTCAGTTATATAATCCTTTTTCTGCAAAAGCAATAATTCTAAAGAAGATTGTTTATTTTCTGATGTTAAACATTCCTTTTTTTAGGCAAATACTTTCTAAAAAATATTCTTCGGGTAAATTTATAATTCACCTTGAAAATAAATTTAGGCAAAAAATACATTCCTCTATTTACTATCCAACTGTGAAAGATAAAGTAGTTTTGCAATTGTTAGTAGAGCAAGGAAAGTTGTTAGGATATTTGAAAATTGGGCTCAATGATTCTGGTAATCAAAAGATTATGAATGAATTAAAGGCGATAGACGTATTAGCTTCTGCCACAAAAATTGTAAAAAAGGAATATTTAATTGCCAATGGTGATTTTGATGGTTACATGTACATCATCGTAAAAAAAATAAAAGGAATTAACAAACCTATATCGCATTCACAACTTTTAGTGGAACTTAATAAATTAAAGAGAAATACAAAATTTATTTTATCGGAACATCCTAGATTGAGGCAACTTATAGCTTTTTCAAATCAGTCAAATCGGTTGGATTTTGTACAAATCCTTGAAAATGTTTCTCATTCATCTAAGGAATTGTATTCCTTATGCTATGAGCATGGTGATTTGGCTCCATGGAATATCTTTGTTGACAAAAAAAATAAAATAAAACTTTTTGACTTTGAGTATTTTGTCAAAGATGGATTAGAACATTTAGATCTTTTTAATTACTATTATCATACTGGGACTAAAATGGAAGGGCTTTTTGAGTGTGAAAAGATTGTTGATTATTTGGAAAGTAAAATTAAAATAAAAGAGTTTCTTGAGTTGCTGATTGTGTTTTTAGTTCACAAAATACTAGTAAGTATGAATGAAGGTGAAGATTCAAAGGCGGAAAATAAATTATTAGAATACAGCTATCAGTTGTTTACAAAAAGATGAGAAGATACGACAGAATAATAGTTGCTTATGCCTGTGAGGATAGTGGTTCAGAACCCGGTGTCGGCTACTATTGGACAAAAGCTATTACGTCAATTTGTAATAACGAAAAAATTTTATTGCTCACTAGAAAAAACAACAATGTAAAAGAAATAGTAGACAACAAAACGTTATTCAGTAAAGGGATAGATTTGCCAAAGAAACTTTTATTTATTAAAAAGATAATAGGTACTCGTGTCTATTATTTTATCTGGAAATTTCTAGTTTTTTTTCATTTACTATCTAATTATAAGGAGTATAAAGGAGCAATAATCCATCAGTTAACTTTTACTCCAATGTATTATCCTCCAATTTTTTTCATATTACCATTTAAGTTTATTTGGGGACCGTTAGGTGGCGGGGAATCTTTCCCTTTAAGTTATTTAAGAGCGTTTAAAGTGGTCGATGCCTTGAAAGAATTGTACAGAATTGTATTGAGAAATTCTATATACATAAATCCATTATTTTATTTAGGGTGTTCAAAATCTATAAAAATTATTTGTTCTTCTCCAGATAGCGCAAACATGATTCCCAATTATTATAAACATAAGGTAGTTGTTGAAGTCATGGTTTTTGATAAGGATAAACATCTCGAGGCAAGAAATCTGGAGAAAAATATTGTTATTGCCAATAGACTTATTGATTGGAAAATGACGCATCTTTTCGTAGAAGCTTTTAGCGAGTTTATTGCAAATAATCCAACAGATTACAAATTAATTGTTATTGGAGATGGTCCTTACTATTCTGCGATTGAGTCTTTTATAGATAATCAAAATATCATACATTACAGTAAATTCAAAAAACGAGAGGATATGTTGCAACTTTTAAAAAATGCTTCGCTTTTTGTGTCAACATCACTTCACGATTCTGGAGCAGCTTCTTTGTTAGAAGCGATGAGTTATGGGGTGCCTTTTTTAGTTTCAAAAGCAGGAGTTCATCATGTTTATTTAGATAAAGGGATTGGTTTTGGTTTTGAATTAGACAATTTTAAATCGGATAAAGAAAAAATAAAAATACTACTAGGCAAATTACTATCAGATCCTGCAATTTTGGTTAGCGAGTCCCAAAAGATAATAGAATGTTATAAAGACTATTTTAGTGAAAAACCCAAAACAAGTAGGATAAAACACATCATAGCACAATAACTCTAACCATTATTCAGATTAATTAAAAATTAAATTATAATTTTACCCTTTCATTTAACAAAGCCCCATTGAAAATTCTTTTAATACATACTCATTATCAATATCGTGGTGGTGAAGATGCTGTAGTGTTTCAGGAAATGGAATTGCTAAAACAATACCATGAAGTTGAAGTTTTGTACTTTAAAAATAATGGTGGAATAAGAGGAGCATTACAATTTTTAAGCTCTATTTGGAATAGAACAGCAAGTCGAAAAATAGTAAAAAAAGTTTTAGATTTTCAGCCCGACATAGTGCATGTTCACAATTGGCATTTTGCTATTGGACCTTTATTTATAAGAGAAATTAACAAAATCGGAATACCAATAGTTCATACAATTCATAATTATCGTTTATTGTGTCCCTCAGGTATTTTATATCATAAAGGACATTTGTTTACGAAAAGTCTATCGCAATCTTTTCCCTGGTCAGCAGTTAAAAAAAGAGTGTATCGCTCGTCAATTTTGCAAACATTTTGGCTTGCTTTTGTGGTTTGGTTTCACAAAAAAATTGATACGTGGAAAAAAATCGATGCTTATGTTTGTTTGACACCGTTTAGTGTTAAGGTCTTCCAAGAGTCAAATTTCGGTATTTCGAAAGAAAAATTTATCGTTAAACCAAATTTCACTGAACATCAAAAGAAAATGGAATTTAATGAAAGAGAAAAACATTTCCTATTTATTGGTCGTCTTTCAGAGGAAAAGGGGATTGAAATGCTCTTAGATACATTTAAAAATGCTATTTTTGATTTGAAAATAGCGGGTGACGGGCCATTAAAAAATAGAGTTGTCGAAGTTGAAAAAGAATTCCAGAACATTACCTATTTAGGAAATTTAAGTGTTGCTAAAGTTGCTGAAGAAATGCAAAAAGCCCAAGCATTAATTTTTCCTTCTGTCTGGTACGAAGGGATGCCAATGACCATAATCGAAGCTTTTTCCTATGGTACTCCAGTAATAGCATCAAACATAGGAGCAATGACTTCAATGATTTTTCATGGATCTAATGGCTTTCTTTTTGAGTATGGAAATAAAGATAGTTTGATGCGAAATATAATTCATTTCAACTCCCTGGGCATTGAAGAAAAGCGTCAAATGTATTCCAAAGCTTCCGAAGAATTTAGGACAAAATATTCTAAAGAATTACAAAAAGAGTTTTTTAATACAATTTACAACATAAAAAATAGATAATGCACAAATCAATTCCATCGGTTTCTTTAATGGATTATTCCATCTATAGTGGGGATTTGTCTGAATTGTCATTTCAAAAAAAAATACTTATCTCGACTCTCAATCAATATTCTTTTTGCATTGCAAATGAAGATTTAGAATTTAAGGAAGCGTTAATAAAATCTGACTTGTTGCTTCCTGACGGCATGGCCATTGTAGCAGCGATACAATTGTTGAAAGGAAAAAAAATTAAAAAAATAGCAGGAGCAGATTTACATCAATTTCTTCTCAATGATTTAAATAGTAAGGGAGGAAAATGCTTTTATCTAGGTTCCTCTGAGAGTACTTTGACAAAAATTACAACTAGAGTTTCTAAAGAATTTCCAAACATTAAAGTTGAAACTTTTTCGCCAGCCTATAAAACAGAATTTTCAGATTTTGAAAATCAACAAATGCTAAAAGCAATTAATTCATTTAATCCAGATGTTTTGTTTGTAGGTATGACTGCGCCAAAACAAGAGAAATGGGCTTATAAAAATAGAGATGTAATACATGCAGGAACTATTTGTTCTATAGGAGCGGTATTTGATTTTTATGCTGGCACAATTCAACGACCACATTCTTTTTGGATTCAATTACGACTAGAATGGTTTATTCGATTGATAAAGGAGCCAAAACGTATGAGCAAAAGATATTTATATTATGGTCCTATCTTCATTAATCATATTGTAAAAGAGGGATTTCGAACTGTTTTTTCAAAAAAAGTATAATTTATTCGATCAAAATTCTTACTTTGCCGATTGAAAAATTATTGATTTATTTTAAATTTTATTGTTTACGAATTAACTTTTTTCAAGAGAATACCACAAAATTCTAATTCCAAATATGTCACTCTTAAAGCAGCTCGCCAGATATAGATTTGCGCGTTACATAAAACTATGTTTCCTTTTATGGGATATTGTATTGTTAAATAGTGCTATAATTATATCTTTTTTAATTAGAAATGGTGATATTTCTGATATTGATTTAAAAGAAGTTCAGACGATATCATTACTTTCAAATCTGCTTTGGATTATACTATTGCTGTACAAAGATGCTTATCGAATTATTCGTATCGAGAGAATTGAATCAATTTTGATTAGAACAATTCGATTAGTTTTAGTACATGCGGCTTTGATAGCAGCATTTGTGATAGTTCTAAAATTTTATGAGATATCTCGTTTACGATTATTTTACTTCTATATAATTTTCTTTGTTTTTCTCGTTGTCTCGAGAGTTTTTTTTATGAAACTACTCAAATATGTCAGAGCAAAGGGATACAATTATAGTAATGTCATAATTGTTGGAGCTAATGATACGGGAGAGCATATTAGAAAAATTTTATCAAAGGATTTAACATACGGATATCGAGTACTTGGCTTTTTTGATGACAAGGTAGACCCTTTTGCTTTTATTTCTTCTCCAATATTAGGTGGTTTTGATGCAATACAAGAGTATCTTATTAAAAATAATGTTGATGAAATGTACGTTGCTCTTCATATTGACAATATCAAAATAATCAATCAATTGACTGATTTATGTGAACGATATATGGTGCGTATTAAATTTATACCTGACTTTCAATTGTATACTAAATCGCGAAGAGTTGAGATTAGTTTTTATGAAAACACACCAGTTTTAATGTTAAGGAAGGAACCACTTGAATTAACGCTAAATCTGCTTTTAAAGAAAACATTTGACCTCTGTTTTTCGTTTTTAGTTATTGTTTTGATTTTTCCTTGGCTGTTTCCAATAATAATACTATTGATAAAGATTGATTCGCCTGGACCAATATTTTTCAAGCAGGAAAGATCAGGTAGAGACAATCATCCTTTTATATGTTTGAAATTTAGAACAATGTATTTGAACAAAAAAGCAGATGAAAAGCAAGCAACTAGGGGAGATAAGCGGGTTACCAAAGTAGGTGCATTCTTGAGAAGAACTAACATAGACGAGTTACCACAATTTTTAAACGTGTTTTGGGGTAACATGTCTGTTGTAGGTCCACGTCCTCATATGCTCAAACACACAGAGCAATATTCAGAATTAATCAATAATTATCTAGTTCGTCATTATGCCAAACCTGGGATTACAGGATGGGCTCAAATAAATGGTCTCAGAGGGGAAACAAAAGAGCTGGCAGATATGAAGGATAGAGTAGATTATGATATTTGGTATATTGAAAATTGGAGTTTTTTGTTAGATTTAAAGATTATTTATCAAACTGTTGCCAACGTACTAAGAGGTGAAAAAAATGCTTATTGATTATCTTTGAATTTTTCTAATAGATTTGATGATTTTTATTTTTAGGGTCTACTAACAATTAATACATATATTTGTACCCTATGTGTAGCGTTTACATGTGAAATTAATATCCATTTTAGTCAGAATCAAGTGATGTTTAAAATAAATAATAATTGTGTTAGGAGCTATTTATTTTTGTTGAAAAAAATCGCGCCTCTTTTTTTAGTAATGATAATTTTTTCTTGTGCATCGAGAAAAGATATAGTTTACTATCAGAATATAGACAATTTATCAAATCCTAAGGAATCCATTTCGTACGAAATTAAAATTCAGCCAGATGACTTATTAATGATTATTGTATCTGCTGAAGATCAAGAAACGGCAATTCCATTCAATTTAAAAACTTTTGGTGCAGTAAATTCAAAGCAACCTGATATGCTGATGGGACAACAGTCAATGCAGTTGTATTTAGTTGATGCTGCGGGATGTATTGATTTTCCAATTTTGGGGAAGTTAAAAGTTGGAGGATTAACCAGAACAGAAGTCTTGAAAGTATTTCAAGAAAAAATATCAAAATATATTGAAAAACCGATTATAAATCTTCGCATTTTGAATTTTAAAATCTCCGTTCAAGGAGAGGTTGTTCTCCCAGGTACCTATTCTATTAATTCGGAAAGAGTTACCTTAATTGAAGCACTATCGATGGCAAAAGATTTAACCATTTATGGTAGGAGAGATAATATTTTGGTTATAAGAGAAATTAATGGTGTGAAAACATATAACAGAGTTGATATAACAAAAGCAGATTTTATTAATTCTCCATTCTATTATTTATCTCAAAATGATGTGGTGTATGTTGAACCCAACAAAAACAAGATTAATGGTTCAGCAGTAGGTCCAAATACAAGTGTAATTATTTCTATAACTTCATTACTGATTACTTTGATAACACTTATTGTAACCACTACAAAATAAAAAATTTTAATGGGAAAAAAATCTAATAAAGTTCAAGAGCACGAGTTCCATCTAAGAGATACATTAGACAAATATCTCGTTCATTGGAAATGGTTTTTAATAGGAATCAGTTCTTGCCTTCTTTTTGCTTTTTTATATTTACGATATACAACACCCCAATATCAGGCTACAACAACTATATTGGTCAAGGACGAGAAAAAAGGTAGTATGCTCTCTGAGTTATCTGCTTTTTCAGATTTAGGTTTGGCGGCTGGTTTCAAAGGAAATGTTGATAATGAAATTGAGATTCTTAAATCCAGAACATTAGTTGAAAGTACAGTTAGAAAATTGAACTTAAATATTACATTATTTATTAAAGGGAGTTTAATTGATAGTGAGATTTATGGAAACTCACCTATAGATGTAAATTTTATAAATAGGACACCTAAGTTTTATTCAACAGATATGGTTTTTAACTGTATCAATTTTTCTAATGATTATTTCGAAATAGAAAACGAAACATCTGATAGTGAATCGAAATTACTCTTAAACAGTAAAAAAAAGTTCAAATTTGGTGAACTTATAAGAACAGCATATGGGGATTTAATTATTAATAAATCAGGGCAAAACGAGAGCATATTCAAAAATTCTAACATCTCAATAACGATAACAGTTAGCCCTCTTGAGGAAGTTGTTGAAAGCTTTCAGAAGCGACTAAATGTTACTTCTATGAGTAAGACAACCAGTGTAGTTTCATTGTCGATTACTGATCCCATAATAAAAAAAGCAGAAGATTTTTTGGATCAGCTTGTTAAAATTTATAACGAAAATGCTGCTGCAGACAAAAATTTTATTTCTGAAACAACCTCAAAATTTATCGCAAACAGACTTACCTTAATCACTCAAGAACTTGAAGGGGTAGAACAAGATGTAGAAAGTTTTAAGAGAACAAATCAATTGACGGATGTAGAGACGGAAGCTAAATTATATATAGAAGGCTCAAGTGATTACAATAAAAAGGTTCTAGAGACCGAAATTCAGTTGAATATGATTGCATCAATGATGGAATTCATCAAAAAAGCAACTAATTCAGATTTATTGCCGACCAACATAATAGCAGGTGAAAGTGATGCATCGGGATTAATTAACTCCTATAATCAGCTGGTTTTAGATAGAAATAGAATTTTGAAAACAGCTACTACATTAAATCCTACTGTAATTAAAATAGACCAACAAATAGCTTCTTTAAAATCAAATGTGAGTGCAAGTTTAAAACAAATGCAATCTAATTTATACATTCAAAAGAAAGATTTAAAAGGGAAAGAAGGAGATTTGAATAATAAAATTGGTAAAATCCCAGTTCAAGAGCGTCAATTTAGGGTAATAGCAAGACAGCAAAAGGTTAAAGAAGAATTGTATTTGTATTTACTTCAAAAGCGAGAAGAAACAGCCATTTCTTTGGCTGCAACTGAACCAAATGCCAGAGTTGTTGATGCTGCGAAGGCTTTAAAAAAACCAGTATCTCCAAAAAGAACAATTATATACTTAGCGGCATTTTTATTAGGTTTTATAATACCTTTTGGGGTAATAAACATCAGTGATTTACTAGATAACAAAATTAAAAGTCGTTTGGATTTAGAGGGCAAGACAAAAATTCCGTTCATTGGTGATATTCCAACATCTGATTCTCCATTTGAAATCATGAATTCTAATAGTAGAACAAGTTCAGCGGAGGCATTAAGAATTATCCGATCTAACCTAGAATTTATGGTTAATAAAGACAACGAAAATCAAGCAAAGAAGTTTTTTGTAACCTCCTCATTTCCTCAAGAAGGGAAGACGTTTGTTTCAGCAAATTTGGCAGCTACTTTTGCCCTTTCTGGGAAAAAAGTTTTGCTAATAGGGATGGATATTAGAAGTCCTAGATTAGATAAATACTTCACAATTCCTAATAAAGGATTAACCAATTACTTATCTACAAATGGGATAAATATTAATGATTTAATTATAAAACAAAAAGGATATGATGATTTTTATGTTCTTCCAGCTGGGATAATTCCACCCAATCCAGCAGAATTATTAATGGGTAAAAAAGTTGAAGAACTTTTTGAGTCGTTAAAATCTCAATACGATTATATAATAGTTGACACAGCACCAATTGGACTAGTGGCAGATACTCTTTTGATTGCAAAGTATGCAGATTGTTTTATTTATGTTTTCCGGGCAAATTTTTTAGGTAAGCGAATGTTAAATATTCCAAACTCACTGTATAAAGAGAAGAAATTACCAAACATGTGTTTGCTTCTTAATGACACCGACTCTACTAAAGGGTATGGCTATGGCTATGGCTATAAGATTAAGACTAATAAATCTTGGTACGAGAAGTTTCTAAAAAGTAATCAATAGAATATTTTAGATTTAATAAAAAAGTCAATGAAGAAATTTTCTTTATTGACTTTTTTATTGATGAACAAATCTTTGATTTATTTAATAGTTTCTAACTAAAGCATTGCATAAATAAATTGTATTTTTGCTGCATGGAATTTTCGTCTAAATTACTAGAAAAAGCAGTTAATGAAATGTCTCAATTGCCAGGGATTGGTAAAAGAACTGCATTGAGATTACTATTGCATTTGTTAAAGCAACCCAAAGAGCAAACCATTTTTTTATCGCAAGCTTTAACGCTGATGAGAGAAGAAATAAAGTTTTGTAAAAATTGCCACAACATATCAGACAATTCTGTCTGTGAAATATGCAATAATCCTCATAGAGATCACCAAACAGTTTGTGTGGTTGAAGATGTTCGTGATGTCATGGCTATAGAAAATACGGGACAGTTTCGAGGTATATATCATGTTTTAGGAGGGAAAATCTCTCCAATCGACGGAATTGGCCCAAGTCAGTTAAACATAAGTACTTTGATTGACAAGGTTAAATCAAAAAACATTAAAGAAATCATTTTTGCTTTGAGTCCTACAATGGAAGGCGATACAACAAATTTTTACATATACAAGCAAATTCATGATGATACTGTAATAACATCAACAATTGCAAGAGGGATATCCGTTGGTGATGAATTGGAATATGCAGATGAAGTTACTTTAGGACGAAGTATCTTACAACGTGTTCCTTTTGAGAATTCTATGAAAAACAATTAGTTCAAATTAATGATGTTCTTTTTTGTATTTATAAATGAAAAACTATCTTTGTTTGCAATTTTTCCTAAAAATGAATAAAAGTATACTCTATTTGCTTCTTGTTGGTCTTGTTTTGAGTTCTTGTGTGCCAACAAAAGATTTGATATATCTTCAAGACAAAGATAATCTTCAAGCAAGTGAAGTTATTAATCAAGTTATTTCTAAACCTTACAGATTACAGACTAACGATGTGATTTCCATAACTATCAAGGCTTTGGATCAAAAGCTAGTGGCTATGTTTAGTCCTTCAGAATCTAATTTGAACACAAAAACAGATGTTGGATTGTATTTCGATGGATATACCGTTGATGATCATGGCGTCATTAGGATTCCTGTTCTTGGCGAGTTAAGTGTAATCGGATTCACAACCGAAGAGGTAAGAATACTAGTAGAGAAAAGACTGCTTGAGGAATATTTTAATAAAGAAGCAAACATCTTTGTCACAGTTAAATTAAGTGGAATTCGCTATACTATCAATGGAGAAATTACTTCGCCAGGAACAAAAATTTTGTATCAAGACAAGGTAACTATTTTAGAAGCAATTGCTAATGCATCAGATATTACTCTTACGGGAGATAGAAAAGCAGTTACTGTAATTAGACAATTCCCTCACGGCACAGAGTTGCACGAGATTGATTTGACAGACGTAAATGCCATGAAATCCCCCTATTTTTTCATTCAACCTAACGACTATATTTATGTCAAACCACTCAAGCAAAAGACTTGGGGAACAGGTACAACAGGTATACAATCTTTGTCTTCTTTAATTACCATCTTTTCATTAATTACTACAACTTATTTACTTTTAACAAATTGATTAAAGGATGATTGATACTAAAGATTTTTCATTTTTTGAAAGTCAAAATAGCTTTGATTTTAAAGGGTTTTTAATAAAAATCACTAGTTATTGGAAATGGTTCATAATTAGTTTATTAATAACCTTAACAATTGCGCATCAGGTTAATATTAGAAAAGAAAAAATTTATGCGATGCAAACTTCAATTGCTATTAAAGAAGAGAATAATCCTTTTTTAACCGCATCAACTAGTTTAGTTTTTAATTGGGGAGGAACTTCAGACCAAGTTCAACTTATTTCAAATACATTACGGTCTAGGTCACACAACGAGATGGTGGTAGATAACCTTCAGTTTTATATTGATTATTTACAACAAGGTAAATACAATTATAAAGATGTTTATGGAGAAATTCCATTTCATATTGTAATTGATAAAAATAAAGGACAATTAAGTGGTAGTTTGATTGGAATTAAATTTTTAAGTGAATCCGAGTATGAGATTAAAATTAAATTTGAAAGTACACACGCTCCTCTGATTCTTTATTCTGACAACAGTAATAGTGAAACTAATGTAGTTCAGGAAGAGTTTGTCAAAAGATACAAAGTTGGTCAGCAAGTTTCTTTGCCATTTTTAAATTGGAAATTAGAAATTAATGACAATCCAGGTAAATACAATGGTAACGAATATTTTGTTCGATTTAATAGTTTTGATGGTGTGGTTTCAAGATATCAAGGTATAGATGTAGAGATTGATTCTAAAGCTGCTTCAATTTTAAACTTATCGCTCACTGGATCTAACAAGGCAAGGATGGTAGATTATTTAAATTCTACTGTGAAAATGTTGATAAGAAATCAATTGGAAAGAAAAAATCAATTTGCTACAAACACCATTAGATTTATAGATAGTACATTGATTGTTATAGGAAAACAGTTAAAGGACAATGGAGATGAGCTAAAGTCATTCAATAGGGATAAAAATATGTTTCAAATTGAAGGAGGAGGTGCTGAAATTTCAGGTCAATTAACAGAATACGATTTAAAAAGAGAGGAGATTACAAGAAAGATAGTCTATTATAATTCATTGAAATCGTATTTAAAAAATAGTGTTGATTATTCTAAACTTCCTGCCCCAACAGTAGCGGGTATCGACGACCCAAATATAGTTACAAATGTATCTAAACTAATTGCATTATCTACTCAACGATCTGAAATGGCCTATTCTATCAAGAGTGAAAAAATATTCAATGAGTTTGATATACAAATGGATGCCATCAAAAAAGTATTGTTAGAAAATATTAATTCAGCAAATAGCTCGCTACAATACGATTTGTCTTTGGTTAATAATAAAATTATTGAAATAGAAAATAATATTAAAAAATTACCTGAGGACAAACAAGAGTATCTGAAAATTGTTCGAAAATTTGATTTAAGTGATAATATCTATAATTCATTTTTACAAAAAAGGAGTGAGGCTCAAATTGCTACAGCGGCAAACTTATCTGATATACATTTTGTAGATCAAGCAAAAGATATCGGTGGAGGATTGATAGGTCCAAATACAAATGTAAATTATGTCTTAGCTATCTTTTTAGGATTACTTATTCCTCTAGTTATAATTTTTGTAATTTTTTTCCTTGAAAATTCTATCCTCAACACAGAAGATATTAATAAACTTACGAGTATACCCATAATAGGAGTTGTTGGAATCAAACACGGTACTTCAAATTTGTCAGTTTTTGAAAAGCCAAAATCAGCATTATCAGAATCGTTTAGAGCCATTCGTTCTTCGTTACAGTTTTTGTATAAAAAACAGGATATCGAAGGAACAAAAACATTAATGATTACCTCTTCAGTAAGTGGTGAAGGTAAAACGTTTTGCTCGCTCAATATTGCTACCGTATTTGCTCTAAGTGGTAAGAAAACGGTCATCGTTGGGATGGATTTAAGAAAACCTAGGATTTTTGATGATTTTAAAATAAAAAATGAAATAGGAGTTGTTAACTATTTAATAGGTCAAAAAACGATAAATGAAGTAATACAAAAAACACATATACCTAATCTCGATGTAATTACTTCAGGGCCAATTCCTCCCAATCCGTCTGAACTAATTATCGGTGATAGTATGAAAGAATTTATGAGTATTTTAAAAGATAGATACGATTATATAATACTTGATACTCCTCCTGTTGGTTTGGTTTCAGATGCGATAGAGTTGGCAGAATATTCAGATATAATCCTATATATCATGAGACAAAATTACACTCAAAAAGATATGGTTACACTTCTCAATAATAGACTTAAAAGAGGAGAGTTAAGTAATATTAGTATCATATTTAACGGATATCAAAATAAAGCCAAGTACGGAACTGGTTACGGATATGGGTATGGTTATGGCTACGGTTACGGAAATTATGCAGAAGGATATCACGAGGAAGAAAAGCCTAAAAATATTTTTAAAAAGATAGTTTCGCTAGTTTCTAATAAAAATAAATAGTGTTTCACATGACAAAAAACATCAAAATTTTAATTACAGGAGGAGCAGGTTTTATTGGTTCAAACCTTTGCGAGTATTTTTTATCAAAGAAATATGAAGTTGTTTGTTTAGATAATTTCTCTACTGGGCATAAACACAATTTAGTTGCTTTCTCTAACGATAAAAATTTCAAACTTATAGAAGGTGATATTAGAAATTTATCAGATTGTAAAGAGGCAGTTCTTGGAGTGGATTATGTTTTACACCAAGCAGCTTTAGGTTCTGTACCTAGGTCAATAAATGATCCTATCACTACTAATGATGTTAATGTTTCAGGGTTTTTGAATATGTTGGTAGCTTCACGTGATGCCAAGGTAAAAAGATTCATTTATGCTGCAAGTTCTTCAACTTATGGGGACTCTGAAAGTCTTCCAAAAATTGAAGAGAAAATAGGTAAACCATTATCACCTTACGCAATTACAAAATATGTCAACGAATTGTACGCAGATATTTTCAGTAAAACCTATGGATTAGAAACCATAGGATTACGATATTTTAATGTGTTTGGTAGAAAACAAGATCCAAATGGAGCCTATGCTGCGGTAATTCCAAAATTTGTAATGCAATTCATGGAATATAAAAGTCCAGTGATTAATGGAGATGGTAATTTTTCAAGAGATTTTACATACATTGACAATGTTATTCAAATGAATGAATTAGCAATGACAACAACCAACCCAGAAGCTGTAAACACAGTTTATAACACAGCTTATGGTGATAGAACTACTTTGAATGATTTGATAAAATACCTCAAAGAATACCTTTCAGAATTTGATGCGTCAATTGCAAATATTTCTGTAACTTATGGCCCTAATAGAGCGGGTGATATACCTCATTCCCTAGCTAGTATTGAAAAAGCCAAGAAACTATTGGGATATGAACCCAAATTTTCAATGCAAAGTGGATTAAAAGAGGCTGTAAAATGGTATTGGGAAAATTTAAAATAAATCAATACATAATAATTTAATAAAAATGAAAATAGCTGTTGTAGGTTTAGGATACGTTGGACTACCATTAGCAAGATTGTTTGCAACTAAATATCTCGTTGTAGGATTTGATATTAATCAATCTAGGGTTAATGAATTAAATTCAGGAATCGACAGTACCCTAGAGGTGGAACAAACATTGTTGGAATCTGTTTTATTAAAAAATCCTCAAAATGGTAAAGTAGGATTATTCTGTTCTACTAACATCAATGATATAGAGGATTGTAACTACTATATTATTACAGTTCCAACACCTGTTGATAAGAATAATCGTCCAGATTTAACTCCATTGTACAAATCAAGTGAAACGGTAGGTAAAGTATTAAAAAAAGGAGATGTTGTCATTTATGAATCAACCGTATATCCTGGAGTTACAGAAGATGAATGCGTTCCAGTATTGGAGCGAATGAGCGGATTGAAATTTAATGTTGACTTTTTTGCAGGATATTCTCCTGAGAGAATTAACCCTGGAGATAAACAGCATACTGTAGAAAAGATATTAAAAGTTACTGCGGGTTCAACTAAAGAAATAGGAATTAAGGTTGATAATTTATACAAATCGGTTATTACTGCTGGAACTCATTTGGCTCCAACAATAAAAGTTGCTGAGGCAGCAAAAGTTATTGAAAATTCCCAAAGAGATATCAATATTGCATTTGTTAACGAATTGTCTAAAATATTTAATATCATGGGAATTGATACCCATGATGTTCTCGAAGCAGCCGGAACAAAATGGAATTTTTTACCCTTTAAACCAGGATTAGTAGGTGGACACTGCATAGGAGTTGATCCCTACTATTTGGCACAAAAAGCTCAAGAAATGGGATACCATCCAGAAATAATTTTAGCAGGTCGTAGGTTAAATGATAGCATGGGCGAGTATGTAGCTTCTCAGGTGGTTAAATTAATGATTAAAAAAGATATTGTTGTAAATGGTGCAAAATTATTGATGCTAGGGATTACTTTTAAAGAAAATTGCCCTGATGTGAGAAACACTAAAATTGTGGATGTTATAACTGCTTTAAAGGATTACGGCATAAATGTTTCGGTTTTTGATCCTTGGGCTAGTCCAAGCGAGGTTAAACATGAATATGGTTTGTTTACTACCAATTCATTACCCAACGAAAAGTTTGACGCCATAGTTTTAGGAGTTGCACACAAAGAATTCGCTACAATTAATTTTGAATTAATTAAAAAAGAAAAAGCAATACTCTATGATGTGAAAGGGATTCTGGGAAGTCAGGCAGATGGTAAACTATAGAGATAGCTATATATTAAAATAATAAAAATTACATAGATGAAAATTACTTCTATTTGTTGTATAGGTGCTGGATATGTTGGTGGACCAACAATGGCAATTATTGCACAAAAATGTCCACATATAAAAGTCACTGTAGTTGATTTAAATGCTGAAAGAATCGCAGCTTGGAATGATTCGGATGTAAATAATATTCCAATTTATGAGCCGGGATTGAGTGATTTAGTTGCTGAAGCAAGAGGTAGAAATTTGTTTTTTTCTACCGAAGTTGAAAAAGCAATAGACGAAGCTCAGATGATATTTATTTCTGTAAATACTCCAACCAAAACTTATGGTTTGGGTAAAGGTATGGCTGCAGATTTAAAATACATTGAACTTTGCGCAAGACAAATAGCGAGCGTTGCAAAAGATAATAAAATTGTTGTCGAAAAATCAACTCTTCCAGTGCGAACAGCTGAGGCAGTTAAAAATATTTTAGATAATACAGGTAATGGAGTTCAATTTCAAATTCTTTCAAACCCAGAGTTTCTTGCCGAAGGCACAGCCGTCGATGATTTATTGAATCCAGATAGAGTTTTAATTGGAGGAGATATCAATGGAGGTAATGAAGCAATAGATGCTTTGGTTGAAGTTTATGCTAATTGGGTTCCAAAAGATAGAATCTTGACAACAAATCTTTGGTCTTCAGAACTGTCAAAATTGACTGCTAATGCCTTTTTAGCACAACGTGTTTCTTCAATTAACGCTATGTCAGAACTATGTGAAAAGACAGGAGCAGATGTCAATGAATTATCAAAAGCTATAGGAATGGATTCTAGGATAGGACCAAAATTCCTAAAAGCATCTGTAGGTTTTGGTGGGTCATGTTTTCAAAAAGACATATTAAACCTTGTATACATTGCTAAATCGTATGGTTTAAACAAGGTTGCAGATTATTGGGAACAGGTAGTGATTATGAATGATCATCAGAAGAAAAGATTTGCCAGTACTATTGTACAAACGTTATATAATACTGTTTCTGGCAAGAAAATAGCTTTTTTAGGCTGGGCATTTAAGAAAGACACCAATGACACCAGAGAATCTGCAGCAATAAATGTTGCGGATTACTTACTACATGAACAAGCCAATGTTGCTGTTTATGACCCAAGAGTTAAGGAAAAACAAATTGTAAACGATTTACTTTACCTTAAATCAAGACCTTCAGAAGAAATTAATAAAGCGGTTAGTGTTTTTGATGATCCTTATGAAGTTTGTAAAGGCGCTCACGCAATTGCTATATTGACAGAGTGGGATGAATTTAAAGACTATGATTGGAAAAGAATCTATGATAATATGAAAAAACCGGCCTTTGTTTTTGATGGTAGAAACATTTTAGATGCAAAAGAAATGAAAGCAATTGGTTTCCATTTTAATGCTATAGGAAGGGAAAATTAATGGGTAGTTAACCAAAAGTTATATGTATTACAATTTAATAATTTCAAAGCATGAATTATTATGATAATGTAAAACAAACAGTATTAATTTGATTTTTTAAAAATAACGAGTACTTTTGTTACTCGTTATTTGTGTTTTATGCTTGAAACTTTAATTACATCTAAAACCCGCATAAGAATTTTGGTGAAATTTTTTATAAATGTCGCCAACAATGGTTATTTACGAGGTTTAGCCGAAGAATTAAATGAGTCAACAAATGCTATTAGAAAAGAATTAAATAATTTATTAGAGGCTGGTTATTTAGAAAGAGAGTCAGTCAATAATAAAATTATTTACAGAGCCAATAGTAAACACCCCTTGTTTGGTATTTTGCAGAAAATTATTCGTCAGCATATCGGTATTGATGCAATGGTTGAGATGATTTTGAATCGCATTGGAAATGTTGAAAAAGTAATCATTATAGGGGATTATGCTAACGGAAATGATACAGGTGTTATTGAAGTCATTTTGATTGGAAGCCAACTGAATACAGAATATATCGATCAACTGGCAATTAAAATTGAAGGTGAGATAAAACGGAAAATAAAGTTTTACATAAACGAAGCGCACAACGGTAAAGGATTGGTTATTTATGAAGCAACTTAAATATTATTATTTATGCCTTGGTATGTAATCTATACTAAACCTAGAAATGAAAAAAAAGTAACTGAACGATTACAGCAAATAGGAATTGTTGTATATTGTCCTTTAGTTACACAAATAAAGCAGTGGTCTGATAGAAAAAAGAAAGTTCAAGTACCGCTTTTTAATTCCTATTTATTTGTAAATGTGGATGAAAAGGATAGAGAAAATGTTTTTAAGGTAAATGGTGTAGTTAGGTATTTATTTTGGTTAGGAAAGCCCGCAATTGTTAGAGATGAAGAGATTGATGTTTTGCGGGAAAGCTTAAATAATGTAATGTCTGCTGTTGAGGTTAAAAATATAAAGGCTGGAGATAGTATAAATATCTCTGAAGGTCCTTTCAAAGGGAAAGAGGGATTAGTAAAACATATAAAGAAAAATAGCATACAATTAGTCCTCAAAGAATTAGGAGTGCTGATAACTTTAACAAAATCTGATTTGTTATAAGTGTTTCAAAATGGAGTTATTTAGTTGGTTCTTTAATGGGACTGACGCGGCGAAGCCGTTCAAAAAGCTAAAATACTTTGATAGTGTTTTTCTTTAGAATTAGAAAAATTAGTAGCAATAAAAAGTGTTAATACAATGAAAAAAATAGTAATTACTGGCGGGGCAGGATTTATTGGTTCACATGTGATAAGAAGAATCGTAAAGAAATATTCTGATTATCATGTGTTTAATCTAGATGCATTAACCTATGCTGGAAATTTAGAGAATATTGCCGATATTCAAAATGAATCGAATTATACATTTATAAAGGGCGACATCACTGATGCCGATTTTATTAATGAACTTTTTAGAAAACATCAATTTGATGGAGTGATTCATCTGGCAGCAGAATCACATGTTGACCGTTCTATTACAGACCCATTATCTTTTGTGAAAACGAACGTAATAGGGACCATGAATTTGTTAAATGCTGCAAAGGAAATTTGGAACAACCAGTTTGAAGGAAAACGCTTTTATCATGTGAGTACAGATGAGGTTTATGGAACATTAGGAGCCACTGGCTTATTTACAGAAACCACTCCCTATGCACCAAATTCTCCCTATTCAGCATCTAAAGCGAGTTCAGATCATTTTGTAAGAGCATACGGTGAAACCTATGGTTTGCCTTATGTTATAACCAACTGTTCTAATAATTATGGACCTAATCATTTTCCAGAAAAATTAATACCACTTCTAATTAATAATATTTTAAATAATAAACCATTACCAGTTTACGGAGACGGGAAGTATACACGTGATTGGTTGTTTGTAAAAGACCACGCAGTAGCAATCGATTTGGTATTTCATGAAGGGAAAAATAATGAAACCTATAACATTGGAGGTTTTAATGAATGGCAAAATATCGACTTGGTTAAAGTATTATGCCAAAAAATGGATGAGAAGTTAGGTAAAGAAATTGGGGCATCAGAGAAATTAATTACTTATGTTAAAGATAGACCAGGTCATGATTTACGTTACGCAATTGATGCTAGTAAAATTAATAAAGAGCTAGGTTGGAAACCATCGGTAACGTTCGAACAAGGATTAGATCAAACTATAGATTGGTATTTGGAAAATTCAGAATGGTTAAGTAATGTTACCTCTGGAAATTATCAAAAATACTATGAAAATCAGTATGAGTAGATTACCTCTATCCATTTATAAAGTACTCTTTGCATGAGTTTAAAAGAAGATTTTTCAAAGCCAAAAATTATACAATTCCCTAAAATACAAGATCCTAAAGGAAATTTAACCTTCATGCAGAACCCTGATCAGGTACCTTTTCAAATAAAAAGAACTTTTTGGACTTATGATGTTCCTGGTGGAGAAATTAGAGGTGGACACGCTTATAAGTCTCAACAAGAAATTATTATAGCTTTAAGTGGTAGTTTTGATGTAGTTGTAACCAATTTAGACGGGAAAACGGAACGATATTCATTAAATCGCTCCTATTATGGGCTTTATTTGCCAAATTTAACTTGGCGTCATATGGAAAATTTTTCTACTAATTCTTTGAGTTTACATATTTCAAGTAAAGAATTTACTGAAGAGGATTATGTCAGAGAATTTGAACTTTTACAAGAATTAGCTCAATGATTCCAGTAAAAACTTCAGATTGCAAGTTGTTAATTTTACCCAAAACTGGTGATAGAAATGGACATATCACTGCTATCAACAATAATATAGAAATACCTTTCTCTGTAAGACGTGTTTTTTATCTTTATGACATACAAGGAGGAGATTCTAGAGGTGCTCATGCACATAAAGAATGCCATCAGTTTTTAGTTGCAGCTAGTGGCTCGTTTGAGGTGCTTTTAGATGACGGAATTACACAACAAAAAGTGATTTTAAATTTACCTGATGTTGGACTTCATATACCTCCCGGAATATGGGCATCAGAAATGAACTTTTCTAGCGGGGCAATTTGTTTAGTATTAGCATCCCACGATTTTGATGAAGAGGATTATATAAGAGATTATAGTAATTACCTAAAATGGAAATTAGTTGAATAAAGTAAAACGATACTATTTCCCCTTTTAAATCCGTATGATATCTTTTCTAGATTTACAAAAAATTAATCATCAATACCAACAAGAGCTTAAAATAGCAGCAGCTGAAGTTATTGATTCAGGTTGGTTTTTGTTGGGGAAAAAAAATGAAGATTTTGAGAAAAACTTAGCAAAATATATTGGGACTTCACACGCAATAGGTGTTGGTAATGGATTAGATGCTTTGCGATTAATTTTTAAAGCGTATGTAGAGTTGGGTATTATGTCTGAAGGCGATGAGGTTATCGTTCCTGCTAATACCTATATAGCCTCCATTCTTGCTATCACTGATGCTAAATTACAGCCCATTTTAGTAGAACCTTCTCTTGTATCCTATAATCTAGATTTTGATTTAATTGAAAAAAAAATCACAAAGAAAACCAAAGCTATATTAGTTGTGCACCTTTATGGTCAAGTTTGTTGGGATGATACACTATTGTATTTAGTAAATAAATACAATTTAAAAATTATTGAAGATAATGCTCAAGCTATAGGAGCTGAATACAATTCTATAAAAACAGGAGCTTTGGGAGACGCTTCGGCTTTTAGCTTTTATCCAAGTAAAAATTTAGGAGCTTTAGGCGATGCAGGAGCGGTAACAACTAACGATAATCAATTAGCTGAAATTGTAAGAGCATTAGGGAATTACGGGAGTAAAAAAAAATACATCAATGAATATCAGGGTTTAAATAGCAGATTAGACGAATTACAAGCTGCTTTCTTAGACATAAAATTGAAGTTTTTGGAACATGAAAACGAATACAGAAGAAAACTAGCTTCCCTCTATCTTGAAGGTATAAAAAGCGAATCAATAGTTTTACCGTTTCCAAAAAATACAAATCTTAAGTGTGAAGAAAATAAAGAGCATGTCTGGCATTTGTTTGTGATTCGTCACCCTAAAAGAGATGAGTTGCAAAAGCATCTGACTAACAATGGTATACAAACATTAATTCATTACCCAATTCCTCCAAACAAACAATTAGCATATAAAGCTTTAAATCATTTAGATTTTCCAATTACTGATACTATTCATAGCCAAGTTTTGAGTTTACCATTAAATCCAATATTGTCTGAAAAAGAGGTTGAACAGGTAATAGAAGCTATAAATAATTTTGATTTCTAATTTAAAAACAGACAAATCATGAATCCTTATTTTTACATTTTTGGCACATTATTTTTTACCGTTTACGGTCAAATCGTATTAAAATGGAGGTTGTCGGGTTTGAAAGTAGTTTTGCCTGAAGGTATGTTGGATAAAGTATTTTATTTAACCAAATTAGTATTTGACCCTTTTGTGTTTTCTGGTTTTGCGTCGGCTTTTATCGCTTCTCTTTTTTGGATGGCAGCAATGACTAAATTTGAAATTACTCGGGCTTATCCTTTTATGAGCATAGCTCCAGCATTAGTATTTGTAATAGGAGTTGTATTTTTGGGTGAGACTTTTACTATTGGTAAGGTAGCAGGATTAGTACTTATAATTTTAGGTATATTTATTACTGTAAAGTATTAATTCCATTATTTGATAGTGTAAATTTTATTCAATGAAAAAGACACCACATATTTCAATCGTAAGCCCAGTTTACAGAGCAGAAAGAATACTTGAAAAACTTGTTGATGAAATTCAGAAAGCGATGAGTCAATTAGAAGTTACCTATGAGATTATATTGGTTGATGATAGGAGTCCAGATAATTCTTGGGAAGTAATGAAAAAACTTTCCTCAAAATTTTCAGAAGTAAAGAGTATTAGATTAAGTAGAAATTTTGGACAACATCCAACAATCATAGCGGGTCTTTCAGAAGTAAAGGGAGATTGGATAGTTGTTATGGATTGTGATTTACAAGATCAACCAAAAGAAATAAAAAATCTTTATTCAAAAGCTCTTGAGGGATATGATATTGTTTTAGCGAGAAGAGAAAACCGTCAAGATAATTTTTTTAAAAGACTATCATCAAAAATGTTTTATACTGTTTTCAATTATTTATCTGGTATTGAGATAAATAATGAAGTCGCTAATTTTGGAATCTATAATAGTAAAGTGATTAAATCTATTGATAAAATAAATGATTATATTAAATTTTTCCCTTTGTTTATTAAATGGGTTGGATTTAAATCAACTTCAATTGTTGTAGAACACAGTGAAAGAGAAGATGGTAAGTCTTCATATAATTTGGTAAAATTAATTTCCTTGGCCTTTGACACCATAATTTCATTTTCTGATAAGCCTCTAAAGATATTTACTTTTATTGGACTATCAATCTCTACGATTTCATTTTTTTCAGGTTGTTATTATCTAATCCAAGCACTTACAGGTCAAATAAAAGAACCTGGATTTAGTTCATTAATTATTTCAATATGGTTATTGTCAGGAATAATAATTTCAACAATAGGAATTGTTGGAATTTATTTAGGTAAGACTTTTAATCAAGTAAAAAATAGACCGATTTTTATTATTGATGAGAAATATGAAAATTAATAGACTAGATTGGGATAGTAATTTTTTTGGTTTTGAAGTTGGTGAAACTGAAAATAACTCTGATTTTTCTGAATCTAAAAATTATCATCTAATAGTTTTAAAGCAAAAAAGAAATGAACAAATCGAAATCGATGGATTTATAAAATCTTTTCAAGAAACTAAAGTTGTTTTTAATAAAAAACTAGAAAATAATAGTTTAAAAATTTTCGATAATTCGATAATTGATTTTGATGATGAAGTTGTTGATAAAGAGCTTTTCTATTCTCTAGCTTTTGAAAGTGGAAAATTTAGCCGATTTAAATTGGATTCAAATTTTCCAAAAAATAAGTTTGAATTATTATACACTAAATGGGTGGATAATAGTATAAGTAAAGAGTTTGCAGATAAAATTTTTTATTTTAAAGAAGAGAATGATGTAATAGGTTTTGTCTCAGTGAAAAATAATGATAATTTTTCAACGATTGGTTTGATAGCTGTTTCTGAAAATCATCAAGGTAAAGGAATTGGTAGGAAGTTGCTTTTAAAAGCAGAAGAATATTGTAGTTCTCAAAACATTTTTGAATTAAAAATTCCAACTCAAAAAGAAAATATCCCAGCTTGTAAATTTTATTCTAAAATGGGTTATGGTATTGACGAAGAGGTAGTTATAAAACATTATTGGAAAAAATAAAGTTATTAAAAAAAGGAATTTTAGTTATGTCAATAATTGAAAATAAAAATACTAAAGTATATTTTGAAAATTTAAATACAATACGATTCATAGCTGCAACACTTGTTATTGTTCATCATATTGAGCAATTTAAAGCAATGTTTAATTTAGACAATTTATGGGATAATAAGGTTGTTGGCATGATTGGAAAACTTGGAGTAGTTCTTTTTTTTGTATTAAGTGGGTTTCTGATTTCATATTTGCTTTTTATAGAGAAAGAAGTAACCAATACAATAAGTATTAAAAAATTCTATATTAGAAGAATTTTACGAATTTGGCCTTTGTATTTCTTAATTATTTTATTCGCTTTTTTTATTTTTCCATTTATCGAATTTTTTAGTTGGCCTGAAATAGGAAAAGAAGTAGTATGGGATAATGTATCTTTTAAATTGATTTTATATGTCTTTTTTTTGCCGAATCTCGCTTTAAATATTTATGAAACGATTCCTTATGCTTCTCAAACTTGGTCGATAGGTGCAGAAGAACAATTTTATTTAATTTGGCCAGTTTTAAATAAAAAAATTAAAAGTAAATGGATGTTAATGTTTTCAGTAATATTTATTTATAAAGAGGTATATGTTTTATCTTCCACATAATTTTTATTCTGACGTGTTTAGAGGTTTTTGGAAGAGTACTCCAATAGATTGTATGGCGATTGGTGGTGTTTTCGCATTGATAATTTATGAAAAAGATAAGCCAGTAATAGATAGTTTGCGAAAAATATTATTTAATAAGGTAGTTCAGTATAGTGTAATGTTAATTACAATTTATCTGATTTCTATAGGTTTTAAATTGAATGATTATCACTACGAATTTTATTCAATACTGTTTGGAATATTAATTATAAATTTCGCCTCAAATCCAGATAGAATATTTTCAATGGAATGGAATGTTTTTAGTTATTTAGGGAAAATATCATATGGATTATATATGTTTCATCCTATAATAATAGTGTTGTCAATAAAGATTTGTCAGACATTAGACCTTCAAAGTAATTACATTTTATATCCCCTAGTATTTATTTTAATTATTTTACTTTCATCCTTATCTTATGAATATTTTGAGAAAATATTTATAAATAAAAAAGTTAAATATTCAGATATTATTAGTGGTGATAATGCCAAATAATTTATAAATAATGACATTTATTATCATAAAATAAAAAGATAAATCATTATGATTCCATTTAACAAACCCTATTTAACAGGAAAAGAAACCCATTATATCTATGATGCCGTAAATTCAGGGAAAATTTCTGGTAACGGAAAATATACGCAATTATGTCAAGATTTTTTTGAAAAAAAATATGGTTTCAAAAAAGTATTATTAACTACATCGTGTACAGATGCACTAGAAATGGCTGCTTTGTTAGGGGATATAGAACCTGGAGATGAGGTGATTGTACCCAGCTACACTTTTGTTTCTACTGCGATAGCATTTGTAAGACAGGGAGCAAAAATTGTTTTTGCTGATTCCTATTCAGATAATCCAAATATCGATGCCGATAAAATAGAATCATTAATTACAAAGAAAACTAAAGCAATCATTCCTGTTCATTATGCAGGTGTTGCCTGCGACATGGATAAAATAATGGAGTTGGCTACTAAGTATAACTTGTTGGTTATTGAAGATGCAGCTCAAGCTATAGATAGTTTTTATACTGGAAAAGATGGTGTAAAACGAGCTTTAGGAAGCATAGGACATTTAGCCGCTTTTTCATTTCATGAAACAAAAAATATTATTTCAGGCGAAGGAGGAATGTTAGCTATTAATGACGAAAGATTTATTCATCGAGCTGAAATCATTTGGGAAAAAGGAACAAATAGAGCTGAGTTTTTTAGAGGAGAAGTAAATAAATATGGTTGGGTTGATACAGGTTCGTCTTTTTTACCATCTGAAGTTATTGCAGCTTTTTTATGGGCACAAATTGAGAACTTAGACGATATACAGAATAAAAGAAAGCTTCTTTGGGAAAATTATTTTAATGGTTTTAGTGGAATAAATATTAATAATTTTAGATTACCAAATACTCCAAATTATGCAACCAATAATGCTCATATGTTTTATATTGTTTGTAAAGACATTAATTATAGATCTACTTTAATTAATAAGTTGAAAGAAAATGGTTTTCATGCAGTATTTCATTATTTATCCTTGCATTCGAGTGATTTTTATAAAGATAAGCATGATGATAGAATTCTGCCTAATTCAGATCGTTTTTCTGATTGTTTAGTTAGGTTGCCAATGTTTTATGAATTAGATTTTAAAAGTATAGAAAGTATAATCAACCTTATTAAAAGTATTAATTAGAAATTAAAAGAATAGCTAATGATAAAATTTAAAAACAGAATCAGTTGTTTTACAATATTAAGTTGTGCAGTTACTACTGCAATTATTTTTATACTTTTTTTAAGTGTAAATACTTTTTATTGGGCTGATGATTATAGTTTCATCCTAAATGTTAATAAAAACGGTTTGATACGTAATTGTATATTAGGATATTATAATTGGGATGGTCGTTTTTTGACTTTAGGGGCGCTGATTCAAGGATTTATAATTCAAAATTTCCCAATTGAGTTTGTTACTCTTTTTTGGTCAATGCTTTTTCTAAGCAGTGGATTTTTGATGTACAAAATTATTTCGTATGAGGTTAAATTAGAAAAGATAGATGTAAAAAATCAATTTTTGATAGGAGCTATCTTAAGTATAATTTTATGGCTAGGATCTTACAGTCATATATCGGAGACAATATACTGGGCAACAGGCGGTGTTTATACATTTAATTTGTTTCTAGGTATAATTTGGATAATTGTATTTAATAAGATTCAAGTATATGAGATAAGTCTATTTCAGAAACTATTTTATTTAATTTTTACTTTTTTTGTTGGAGCCAGTACACAGAACTTAGCTATTGCATTGTTAACACTAATAGTATTAACTGTTGTAATAGATATTTTAAGCCAGACCAATAAGAAAACATATTTTAATGTTCTATTATTTGCCATATTGACGGCTGGTTTGATTTTCATTATTGTTGCACCGGGTAATTTTGTTAGAATTACAAAAACTTCTCATGGTCATTTTGATTTTTCATTAATGTGGTTTGTCAAAAATTACTATATGGTGTTAGTTAGATATATAAAACTAATATTTCCATTAATGACCTTATCTATAATAGGAGTAACAGGTTCTCTTTTTATTTTGTTTCCAAACAAATCCTTACGGTTAATTAATAACCAGGTTGTTACTAATTATCGAGTGCGATTTATTTATCTTTTAACCAACTATAAGTGGTTAATTATAGCACTTTCTACAATCACTCCTTTTGTAGTGTCAAAGAATCTAGCATCACCTAGAACAGCTATTTATTTTATGTGCTTCATTGTCATTTTCTTTTTCACAGTCATTTTTAAATTTTATAAGTTAAACAGTGAACAATGTATTGATGCATCAAAGGATAAAATGAAAAAGAAAATTTCTTGTATTTTATTCCTATTAATAATAGCTTCAAGTTTGTCATTTACTATATATAATTTTAGAAAAGGATTGCTTTTAAAAGAGGCTATAGTGAATAGAGAAAAGAAATTAGTAGGAGCAAAAAACAAGATAGTTGAAATTGAGTTAATTGATCCTTCACTTTCTAGCTATTGCTATAAATTTACCGATATGAGTTTAATTAATTCAGATAAGTATAATTGGATTAGAGAATCTCAAGAACATTATTTTGGCGTAAAAAGGATTATTGTAAAAGAATAGTTTATATTATGTTTTCTATAGTATTGATTTTTATTACGCTTTTTTTTATTGCATTTATAGTGATGCATTTTCAAATTTTTAATTTTAAAAGTAGATTTGTAACTGCTATAATAAATGTTTTACTATTAGTTGGTGTTTATGCATTAATAATTACATCGTTTAAATCTATTTTCTTGGTTCCAATTCTCGGAATTATAATTATTGGATTGTATCTAAGAAAAAACACTTTGAATTTTAATTTTTCCTATTGGAAAAGTACTTTAGTGATTACTAGTTTTGTTAGTTTAATTTTTTTAGTACTTTTTTTTAGAAAGGATGTATTACTAATTCCTAGTGAAGATTATTTGTTCTGGATTAGAGTAGGATTATTCAATCAAAGGTTTGGGGTCGAGAATATTAATGTTTTTTATAATTTAATAGATTCATCATATAAAGGAGCCGATTTATATCATCATTTTGAGTTTTGGCTGATGAATTTTGGAAGTTTACTAAATAGGCAAAATGCATCTCTTAATCTTTTCTTTTTTTCATATCCATTAGGAATAATAATTTGTTGTGAGGGAATTAGAGAATTAATAATAAGTTTCTACCCAGAGTTTTCAAATAAATTTGTTTTGATTCATAGTTCAATTTTCTTTTTAATTATGGGTTTTTTATTTTTTATGCAACCTTGGGATACGTTTAATTATTATTTAGGAATAAATAATCTGCCTATTTCTGGTATGGGATCTATTTGGAGAGGACTAAAAATGATTTATGTGTTAAACATAGTTATAGCATTATTTTTATACCTCAAAACCACAAACTTTGATACATTTATAACATTATTATTAGTTTCATTTTTTTATATCCCAGTTCTTCCAATAGTAATCCTTACGGTATTCATATGGATGTTTTACATGCATTTTTATGTATTTAGGATGACCTATAGTAATTTTTTTATTTTAATATATTTTTCATTAGGTACGGTACTTTTTTATCTTTTTTTTGGAAATCATGGAGGGACTACAGTTTCAAATTTTTCATTCATGGAATGGCTTAACATTGATGTTTGGGTAAAGTACATGCCGGCCATTTTAATGAAGGTCCTTTTTATACCTATATTTGGATTTTTTCCGTTTTTTCTTTTAATCTTAAAAAGAAGAAAGTATATACTTTCTTTAAAAACAACTCTTTTTATAACATTGCTTTATATTATTTGTATTAGTGTTTGGTGTTTATTTGTAAATAATGTAGACGCAAATCAGGCTTTTCTACTTCTCTTTGGAGGTATAATTCCTGCAGTGATATTATTTTCAACATGGAATTTAATTTTTATTAAAAGGAAATTAGTCATGGGTTTTTTTTTAATTGCTTTATATCTTATACCAGGTGTTATTGATGCAATGAATTTTAATAGTCCTATTAAAAGAGATTCTGCATCCACTATACAATTTATAAATCAACTTAATTCTAAACGCTTATTATATTTGCCGGAAAAAGCTGAATTAAATAGCATTTACGATTTTAATGAAAAGGTTTATACTGGAGTAAATCAATTTATACTTTACAACACAAGTATTGATTTAATCTCAGTTTCGGCTTCATTTAAAGGTAATAATATAGGCATGAATGCTTCGACTTTAAGAATGTATAATTTTTATAAACAGAACTCACCTTATTATAAGCAATGTGGATATGTTGAATTTTCATCACAATGTTTTGTCAATTTTTTAAAAAAATCCAACATAGATATTATATGTACAAGAAATAAAGATTTAAATATAAAGGGTTGGTCTAAAAGTTTTGAAAATTTAGATTACTCTTTTTACGAATTAAATTAATTAAGGTGTATATGTTATTAAAAGTCTAAAAATATAGAATGATAAAAACTTTAATGTGATGAGTTCAAAACATAAAATTGTATTACTTTTAACGGCAAGTATCAATCCAAAAGATGCGCCTGAAGTTGCTATACCCGATTCAAGAGAGAGGGAAAAGCAGTATTTAAATGCCCTAAAGTATTACTCATCTTTTGATTATCCAATTGTTTTTATTGATAGTAGTAATACCGTATCAAATTCAATTATGTACATTGGAAATAAAGTAGAAAATTTTGAGTATCATACATTTTCTTCTATTAATAGTTATTTAGGTAAAGGACATGGAGAAAAAGAAATTTTGGATTATGCTTTTCAAAAATCTGAATTATTAGCGAACACCAAACATGTAATTAAAATAAATGGTAGATATTGTATTGATAACATTGATAAAATTATCGAAAAAGTAAAGCTTTCAAATGCAGATATACACGTAAATTTTGGCTTAAACTTAAGTAGATGTGATAGTAGATTAATAATTTTCAAACCAGATTTTTATATGCATTATTTCAAACCAACTCTTGAAAAATATTTAGATGAACCCTCTAAAATGTTTTTTGAGAATGTTTTGTCAAGAAGTGTTCATTTATTAATGGTTGAGGGTGGAATTTATGAACCATGGCCTATGTATCCATATTATAAGGGCATAAATGGGGCAAATGGCAACAAGGTAGATTTTAAATTTGTAAAAAGACTAAGATACACATTGTTTTATAGATTAAAAATTTGGTTTTTAAAACAAATGGTTTAGTCAGCAATATTTTAATTTAATAAATAGAAAGTTATATTTGAAAATAAAATAAATAATTTGATGGGAAACAATCAACAAAAATGGACTGAAGTAATTAGCTCAGACACTTCAATTTTTAAATTAAATCTTTCAGAGGTATGGAGGTATAAAGATCTTTTATTTATGTTTGTTAAGAGAGATTTTGTTACATTTTACAAACAAACTGTTTTGGGGCCTTTGTGGTTTATTATTCAACCCTTACTTACAACATTAATGTTTGTTGTTATTTTTGGGAATTTAGCAAATTTATCTACAGATAATTCTCCTAAAGTTGTATTTTATTTAGCTGGAGTTTCTATTTGGGCGTATTTTTCCGAGACACTTACTAAAACAGCAAGCGTTTTCACCAATAACGCAAGTATTTTTGGGAAAGTCTATTTTCCTAGACTAATTATGCCTCTTTCATTAGTAGTTTCGGGGCTAATAAAATTCGGGGTACAATTTTCTATTTTTGTTGCAGTTTTATTGTATTATTTTTTCACGAAGGATAATGTAAATCCTAATGTATATGTTTTGTTAACCCCTATTCTACTTTTTTTAATGGGGATTTTAGCTTTAGGATTTGGTATGATTATTTCTTCTATGACAACAAAATATAAGGATTTAACGTATTTAATTTCATTTGGAATACAATTGTTTATGTATGCAACTCCAGTAGTTTATCCATTATCTTCAATACCTGATAAATATAAATTCCTTTTACTATTAAATCCTTTAACAGCTATTTTTGAATGTTTTCGATATGCTTTTTTAGGAACTGGCAGTTTTGAATTTTCAACCTTAGGTTACAGTGCATTAGTATCAATTATAATATTGTTTTTAGGTATAGTAATTTTTAACAAGGTAGAAAAGAATTTTATTGATACCGTTTAATTTTTTAAATATATGTCAAATATAGTTATAAAAGCAGAAAATATATCCAAACAATACCGTTTAGGAAGTGTGGGTACTGGAACTTTGTCACATGATTTAAATAGGTGGTGGAGTAAGATTAGAGGCAAAGAAGACCCTTATTTAAAAATCGGAGATTCTAATGATCGTTCTCAAAAAGGGGATAGTGATTATGTATGGTCGTTAAGAGATGTTAATTTTGAAATAAATCAAGGTGATGCAGTTGGTATAATAGGTAGAAACGGTGCTGGAAAAAGTACGTTGCTAAAAATTTTAAGCAAAGTAACAAAGCCAACCACAGGTAATATATACACTAAAGGGAGGATAGCATCTTTATTAGAAGTTGGCACTGGATTTCATCCTGAAATGACAGGCAAAGAAAATGTATATCTAAATGGAGCTATATTGGGTATGAGCAAAAAAGAGATAACCCAAAAGTTTGATGAAATTGTTGATTTCTCTGGAGTTGAACGTTACATCGATACCCCAGTAAAAAGATATTCATCTGGTATGTATGTGCGTTTAGCATTTGCCGTAGCAGCTCATTTGGAATCAGAAATTTTAATTATAGATGAGGTTCTAGCTGTTGGTGATGCAGAGTTTCAAAAAAAATGCCTGGGAAAAATGGGAGATGTAACCAGTAAAGAAGGACGAACAGTTTTGTTTGTTAGTCATAATATGGCAGCCGTAAAATCATTGTGTACAAAGGGTGTCGTTTTAGAGCATGGTAGAACAAAGTTTATTGGAGATGCTTCTTCAAGTGTGAGTGTTTACCTAGGAGGTGACAATGCTATGGAGTCTAATACTAAAGGTTACAAGGATATTTCTATAGACGGTGTTTTTAAACTTAATGCTATTAGTATAAAATCAAAAGAGCATTCCATTGACGAACCATTATTTGAAAACAAACAAATTCAGCTTATTACAGACATAGATTTTGATACTCCAGATCCGTCAAGATACCATATAACCTATCATTTGTATAATGAAATGGGAGAAGTTTTGTTTTCTTTTTATAATCCAGAAGATATAAAACTGAAGAGAGGACATAATAAAATAGAATGTGTTTTTCCAAAATATTTTTTTCAATCGGGTAATTTCAGTTTAGCAATTTTTATAGTAGAAGATAAAAGCAAAGCAATTTTCATCGAAAAAGATGTTTTTACATTTACTATTATTGATGGAGGTAGAGATTTTGGAGAATATATGGGTAGAGAACCAGGTTATATTAGACCTCAATTTGAATGGTATAATAGAAGTTTAATCGTTTAAATAGTACGTATTATTTTTAATTATAATAATGTATTCATATTAAATCAATTATGCAAAAAATAGACAGATCATTCCTATTTATAAAAAGCGCACTGAGTCTCGACAACCCATTTCACAGTATTGATGAAATTAAAAACTGGGTAGCTTTACAGAATGAAAAAATTAAAGTAAATGTTACTAAAATTGCTTTTGAAGAACTTGAGCAGTGGTCTTTTTCTAACGAAATCCTTAATTTGAGACATCAATCTGGAAAGTTTTTTTCTATCGATGGCATTGATGTCAAAACCAACTGGGGTTTGGTTTCCAATTGGCAACAACCTATAATAAATCAGCCCGAGATTGGGTATTTAGGATTTATTACTAAGGAATTCAACGGTGTTTTATATTTCTTATTACAAGCAAAAATAGAACCAGGCAATGTCAATTGTGTACAATTATCTCCTACTTTACAAGCTACAAAAAGCAATTATTCTAAAGTTCATAAAGGTAAAGCTCCAGCCTATTTAGACTATTTTGTTAATGCAACTCCTAATCAAGTTTTGTTAGATCAGCTACAGTCAGAACAAGGTGCCCGATTTCTTCGTAAGAGAAATAGGAATATTATCATAAAAATTGATGAAGATATCCCAGTGTTAGATAATTTTATTTGGCTAAGCTTGGCTCAGATAAAAGTATTAATGCAAGAGGATAACCTAGTAAATATGGATACTAGAACAGTTATTTCGGGTATTCCCTATGGAAGTTACAACAAACAAAGTATAGAAATACTTCATTTATTGCAGGAGCAGAATAATAGAACAGAAATAAGTTTTCAGTTTTTAAAATCAACTTTACAAAATTCAGGAGAGTTACATTCTTTTGATGATTTAATTCAGTTTGTTACCAAAAGAAAATCGCACTATGAATTGGAAGTAGTTAAAATACCAATTAAAAATATTGAAAACTGGGTTGTCGAAGACGATACCATCCATCATGTAGATAATAAGTATTTTAAAGTAATTGCAGCAAATGTTGAAATTGAGAACAGGGAAGTAGTAAGTTGGACTCAACCTATGATAGAACCTGCTCAAGAAGGAATTTGTGCTTTTGTATGTAAAGAAATTAATGGAGTACTGCATTTTATCGTTCAAACTAAACTTGAGGCTGGTAATTTTGATATTTTAGAGTTAGCACCAACGGTACAATGTCTTACTGGGAACTATAGAAATGCCCAAGGAATTGAACAAATGCCATTTCTAAAATATGTATTAGAAGTCAAGAAAGAAAATATTATTTTTGATACTTTGCAATCAGAAGAAGGAGGTCGTTTTTATAAAGAACAAAATAGAAATATGCTAATTCTAGCTGATGATACTATAAAAATTGAGCTTCCAGAAAACTACATTTGGATGACATTAAATCAAATGCAAGTATTTATTAAGTTTAATAATTATTTAAATATTCAAGCACGAAGCTTAATTGCAGCAATTTCATTTATTTCATGAAAAAAATTAGAATTGGAGTTTTAGGTTATGCAAGCATAGCTCAGAAAGCAATTATACCTGCAATTCAGGGTTTATCTGATTACTATGAATTTGTAGGTATTGCCACAAGAACGATAGAAAAAGCAGAAGAAATCAATTTAAAGTTTCAAGGCAAAGCATTTTCTTCCTATTCTCAAATTATTACTAAAAATACAATTGATGCATTGTATATTCCTTTGCCTAATGCCTTGCATTACAGATGGGTAAAATTTGGCTTAGAGAATGGTATACATATATTAGTAGAAAAATCAATGGCCTGTAACTTTGATGAGGTTGTAGAATTGAATGAATTGGCTAAAACAAATAATTTAGCTCTAGTAGAAAATTTTCAATTTCGTTTTCATAAGCAGCTCCATTTTATTTTAAATGAAATACAAAAAGGCACCATCGGTGAAATTCGAAGTATTCGAAGTTCATTTGGATTTCCTGCTTTTTCAGATTCAAACAATATTAGATATCAAAAAGAATTAGGGGGTGGAGCTTTACTTGATGCGGGTGCCTATCCTATAAAGTTGGCACAATTGCTATTAGGGCATGATGTCCAAATTGTGTCTGCTGTTTCTGTAATTCCTCTGGGAAATGAAGTTGATATATGGGGAGGAGGAATGATTAAACAAAAAGAAGGAGATGGATTTCTTCAAATGTCTTTTGGCTTTAATAATTTTTATCAATGCAATCTCGAAATATGGGGAAGTAAAGGTAAATTATCTACCAATAGAATTTTTACAGCCCCACCAGGATATTCTCCTGAAATAATTATTGAAACAGCACAAGGAATAGAAAAAATAGCTTTAGAACCAGACAATCATTATCAAAGAATGTTAGAATATTTTTATAATTGTACCCAAGATCAACAATTAAAAGCTGAGGAATACCAACAAAACATTCATCAATCCAGATTAATAGAAGAATTTAAAAAGAAATCAAATGAAGAATAAGAATATTTTTGTTACACAGCCATCTTTAGCCCCGTTAAATGAGTTTACAGATATTTTAAAAGGAGTTTGGGACAGAGGAATACTAACCCATAATGGTCCGTTAGTACAACAACTTGAAACCGAACTACAAAACACATTAGAGGTTCCTCATTTTACAATAGTTAACAATGGAACAATAGCATTGCAAATTGCCATCAAAGCATTAGAATTAGAAGGAGAAATTATTACTACCCCATTTACATGGATAGCAACAATTAGCGCCATAAAATGGGAAGGTTGTACGCCTGTTTTTTGCGATATTGAACCGAATACACTCAATATTGACCCTGCAAAAATCGAAGCTCTTATCACAGAGAAAACAGTAGCAATTATGCCAGTACACGTTTTTGGGACAGCTTGTAATGTGATTGAAATTGAAAGAATTGCAAAAAAATATAATTTAAAAGTAATATACGATGCTGCACATGCAATAGGCTCAACTTTTGAAGATCAAAGTTTACTATCATATGGAGATATTTCAGCGACAAGTCTTCATGCAACTAAGTTGTTGAATACAGCTGAGGGAGGCGGATGCATAACAAAAGATGTAGAATTAGATAAAAAAATAAAAAGAATACGTTTTTTTGGGCACAGTGATGACAAAACAGATATCATTGAAGATGGTTTTAATGGCAAATTAACAGAAGTCCACGCGGCATTAGGGTTAGCAAATCTTAAATATTATGATGAGGTTTTACAGGATAGAAAAATAAAATATCTTTATTACAAAGAAAAGTTAAAGGAATTGTCTAATCTTTCTTTTCAAGATATTTCTCAAGGAGAAACGAACTATTCTTACTTTCCAATTATTTTTGATACTGAAGCACACTTGTTGAAAGTAGAATCGGTACTTAAAGAAAATAATATTTTCCCAAGAAGGTATTTTTATCCTTCTGTAAATACATATACAAAAGTGGTTTCTTACCAATCCTGCCCTATTTCTGAGGATGTTTCAACTAGAATTTTGTGTTTGCCTTTGTATTTTAAATTAGAAATGGCAGAAATAGAGAAAATAATTACTTTGATAAAAGAGACTTTATGATAATTATTGGCGCTAAAGGATTTGCTAAAGAAGTTCTAGAGATTGTTATTCAGTTAGATGGATTACAAGATTTAGTATTCTATGATGATGTGAATTTCGATGCTCCTAATGAATTATTCAATCGTTTCAAAGTTATAAAGAGTATTGATGAAGCGATTATTTATTTTAAAACAGTCGATAATAGATTTACTATTGGAATTGGAAATCCAATTTTGAGAAAAAAAATGTATGATAAATTTTCAGGAATAGGAGGTATATATACATCAACAATAAGTAAACTGTCAAATATTGGGACTTTTGATGTTAAAATTGGTAATGGAACTAATATATTACAAGGTGCTATTTTATCAAATAGTACTGAGATTGGTTTGGGATGTATAATTTATTACAATTCAATAATTACTCATGACTGTGTTATAGGAGATTTTGTAGAGATATCACCAAGTGTAACTATATTAGGAAATTGTAGCGTTGGGGCATTTTCTCAAATAGGATCTAACGCTACTGTTTTGCCAAAAATAAAAATTGGAAGAAATGTAATAGTTGGTGCAGGAACTGTAGTAACTAAAGATATTCCTGATAATTGTCTTGTCGTTGGAGTTCCGGGTGTTATTAAAAAAATTAAAATCCCCATATAATTTTGATGTAGCTATAACTATTTTAATTAGAAATTACTTAATTAATTTTGAAAAAAAAAATACTTTTTTATTGCGATCAACCCGATTGGGCTTATGATATGATTCGGAAATTAGTATCAAATGATCTTGAGAATACTGCCGATTTTTATTATGATTATTGTTGCTGTCATGTTTATCATATAGAAGACGAGCCAGTATTACTTAAAATTAGAAAAGATATTCATAGAACCATTTCAAATTTCAAGGCTATTTTTAAAAAGGATGAAATATTTGATTTATCCTACAGACTTTTTTTCAATTACAAGGTAACACCCTTTTGGCAATCACATTTTACATACAAACTAAAAAAATACAAAAGAAAGGTATTGCCTTCTTGGAAAAAATACGATGTAATATTGTACTTTGATTTTTATTTTGATTTTTATGCTAACCTTCGTAGTGACGCCCCTAAACTTATAAAAGGGATATATACAGATTCGTTCCCCCCACAATGTCTAGAATTAGATTATAAGACAATATTAAAAAAGGGAAAAATTGATTTCCAAATCAATATTGATGATTTTTGCGACAAATATTTTGCAAATATAAATGTTCTAGCAGCAGGTTCACCTAAGGTTTTAGAGGACTTTAAAGGACTAAACATTGATAAATTTTTTTTAAATTATACTAACGAAGAGGCGTTCTATTCAATAGATAAAAATTATTCGAAAGAAAATTTGGTTATAGGTTGGACAGGAAATCCTAATAGAGAATTCAAAAATTTTTATAAAATAATAGTACCTGTTGTTGAGGAACTTCAAAATGAAGGATTCAATTTTATATTTAAAACAAGATTTGAAGGCCCCATGGAAACATTGCCCGCTTTCTACAATGATGTGGATTTGATTGTAATAACATCTGTTGGGGATTCTGGTCCATCATTATTTTCAGATGCATGCCTATCAGGGATACCCTCAGTATCAACAAGAATTGGTTTCCCAAATATTGTTATAGAAGATGAAATTAATGGGTTTTTTATAGAACCAACAAAGGAAAGTTTAAAGTTAAAATTGATTCATCTTTATAATAATAGAAACAAGTTAGAGTGTGCTTCCAAAATAATTAGAAAAGATTATCTCAGAAAAATGGGAAATCAAGTTTTGTTAGAAAACTGGAAGAAAGCCTTCGATTTAAAATAAATTTCAATGTGTGGAATAGTAGGATTAATACGTAAATCAACTACAGTAGAAAAAGTTGAAATAGAGAAAATGACCGATGCATTACAGCATCGTGGACCAGACGGATCTGGTTTCTATATTAAAGGTAGTATGGGTATAGGGCACCGTCGTCTCTCTATTATCGATTTAGAAGGCGGTAAGCAGCCCCTTTGTAATGAAAATCAAACGGTGTGGATTTCTTTTAATGGAGAAATATACAATTATCAAGAATTACGAGTAATATTATTACAAAAAGGACATCTTTTTAAGACAAATTCTGATACAGAAGTAATTGTGCATGCCTATGAAGAATGGGGAACCGAATGCGTAACAAAATTGAGAGGTATGTTTGCCTTTGCAATTATTGATAATAATAAAAATGAGCTTTTTCTTGCCCGCGATCATTTTGGTATCAAACCGCTTGTTTATGCGATTTCATCAGGAGTTTTTTGTTTTGCTTCCGAATTACAAGCACTAAAAAAAGTTAAAGGAATAGAATGGAGTATCAGTCTGGTTGCATTAGACCAGTATCTTCAGTTTCAATATATACCTGCGCCTAATACAATTTATAGCCAAGCTCATAAGCTACCACCTGCTCATTATATGCGTGTAAAATCTGATGGCACAATTCTAGAGAAAAAGAGATATTGGAAATTAGAATTTCGAGAGGGTAACATAAAAACAGAAGCGGAATGGTCTGAGGGTTTGTCAGATGTTATTAAAGATTCCGTAAAAGCTCATTTAGTGAGCGATGTACCGTTTGGAGCTTTTTTGTCAGGAGGAATAGACAGTAGTGCAATAGTTGGCCATATGGCTCAACAGATGTCACAACCGGTGAAAACTTTTAGCATTGGATTCAAAGAAGACGAATACAGTGAACTGAAATATGCTAGAATGGTTGCAAGAAAATGGCAAACAGATCATCATGAGGAAATAGTTGAACCAGATGCTTTATCTATTTTACCACAATTAGTAAAACATTACGGAGAGCCTTTCGGAGACAGCTCTGCAATACCTACATGGTATGTTAGTCGTCTTGCTCGTAAACATATAACTATGGCTCTTACAGGTGATGCAGCAGATGAATTGTTTGCTGGTTATAAAAGTTATACTAATAGTTGGAATAAACACATTAGTCCAATACCTGAACATTTGCCCAATTATAAAAAAGGCTTATATCCTTTTATGAATTTTTTGAATTCTCAAAAATATGCTATGCGAACGGCATCAACTAATGATTGGGTTAGGTACATACATTATTTTAATGATGGTTTCAGAAAACAACTTTGGAATAAAGATATATCCAATTCATTCAGTACCAATAACCGAAAGTTTATTGAGGATATTATGGAAGAAAGTAAATCATATGGTCATTTTCAAAAAGCTCAAACTATAGATTTTAATACTTATTTACCAGGAGATATTTTGACAAAAGTTGATGTAGCTAGTATGATGCATAGTTTAGAAACACGTACACCATTTTTAGATATAAAAGTAGTAGAATACGCAGCTACTATTCCCCAAACTTATAATATAAAAAAAATAAATGGGAATTGGGAAGGGAAATTGTTGCTAAAGAAAACACTAGAACCCATATTCCCAAAGGAGTTTATTTATAGATCAAAGATGGGATTTGCAGTTCCAGTTTCAGATTGGTTTGGCTCATTAGGATCTAAACAATTTGAGATTAAGGAACGAATATTGGACTCTCAAAACGGATTTACAGACTATTTTGACAGTAAGGCTTTAGAGAATGTGGCAAATGGAAATCATGCTGGACAAAAGTGGCTCTTACTTTTTTTGCAAGAATGGTTACAACAACAATAGTAAAACTAAAACAAATAAAAAAATCAGAATAGCTTTATAGTTAAAAATGCATGGAGAATCCTAAATGTATATTGATTGTTTTAAATACTACTGAAAGAGGTGGGGCAGAAACACAAGCGCTATATTTAGCGAAAGGATTGATTGAAAAGGGATTTCAAGTTCATGTTCTTTCTTTTGGTTCAAAAAAAGAATCATATTGGGAAAATTTCAAAATTGCTGGAGCAAAATTGTATTTAACAGGTTTTAATTCTAAACTAGTATTGCCTCCCTTCCATAGTCTCAAGGCATTTCTGATTTACTTGCAATATAATTTTAAGCTTATAAATATTGTTAGGTCAATTAATCCAGACGTAATTATTCCATTTACATACTTTCCGAATATTATTCTTGCACGTTGCTGGCGATTTACTAGAGCTAAAGCTTTGTATTGGAATCAAAGAGATGCTAGTTTAATGTTTCAGGGGAGGCCATGGGAGATAAAGGCATTGAAATCATGTACTGCAATTATTTCCAATAGTTATGAAGGGGAATTATTTTTAAAAGATTATATTAATAACTCTGTAAAAATTATTCACAATGGAGTTATTTTACCACCAAAAAAAGCTTCTCAATCTCCGGCAGAGAAGATAAGAATTATAATGGTTGCCAATTTACATGATTTGAAAGATCATTTAACACTTTTAAAAGCATGGAAAAGAGTAATCAGAGACAATACAAATGAGGAAATAGAATTGTTATTGGCAGGTAGAGATGGTAATATGGCTTTGGAAGTTAAACAGTTTATTAGTGATAATAATTTAAATGAAACTGTTGTTTGCCTTGGCGAGGTCTATGATGTTTCTACTTTGTTAAGTACTTGTCATATTGGAGTTTTTAGTTCTGTCAAGGAAGGATTGCCAAATGGTATATTAGAGTGTATGGCAGTTAATTTACCAGTTGTAGCAACTAAAATGAATGGTTCAAAAGAAGTTTTGGGCGATGATTATCCCTTTCTTGCTGATCCATATGATGAAATTACTTTTGCGCGAATGATTTTGGAATTAATTAATGATGTTAATTTAAGAGAAAGAATAGGCTTGCAGAACTTCGAAAGAATCGAAAAACATTTTGGAATTGATAAAATGGTAGAAGAATATATTTCAATGTTAAATAATTAAAAGAATGGTATTATTTTCAATTATTATTCCTTGTTATAATCAAGCTCATTTTTTAAAAGATTGTATTGATTCTATACAAGAGCAACAGTATCAAAATTGGGAAGCTATTATAGTGAACGATGGTTCACCGGATAACACTAATGAGGTTGTAAAACAATTAAATAAAGAAGATTCTCGTATTCGTTTGGTTGAGAAAATAAATGGAGGATTATCATCTGCCCGGAATAAGGGGATAGATGCTGCAGTAGGAAGTCATTTTATTTTTCTTGATGCAGATGATTTAATACTAAATGATTGTTTAGTTGAATATGAAAAAATAATTAATGATGGTCATGAGTTTATCCAAAGTGATTACTTGTGTTTCAGAGAAAATAGAAATGATGTACTATTCAGAAGAACTAACATACCTAAATACGATGATTTTTTAAAATCAATTTTGCAGGCAAATATTGGGCCAGTTAATGGTTTTGTAGTTTCTAAAAATATAATTACAACAGTGGGCTATTTTGATGAGAAGTTAACAAGTTGCGAAGATTGGGATTTTTGGATTAGATGTGCAAAATTAGGATTTAAACCTTTTGTTGTAAACAAGACATTGGCAGCTTACAGATTTGTTCCTGGTAGTATGGGAAAAAATGCTTTAAGAATGTTAGAGCAGGGCTTGAGGGTAATTAATTTTCACCATTTAAGCTCTGATTCTACCCAGATAAATTTGGAACAATTGAAGAAGAATATAGATTATTATAATGCAACAATTGAATATTTAATGTTTGCAACTGGAATAGCACTATTCAATAAAGAATATAATCAGCTTAAAATCATTAAACAAGATTACTTTGAAACGTTAACGGTTGATATTAGCTTTGTTGCTTGCTCTAAAATTTCAAATTATCAGACTTACAGAAATTTCAATTTACTTCAGTACTCCCTTTTTTATTTACGTAGTTTTAGAATGTATAAAGAATTCTTTTGTTACTTATCTAATAAAAATTTAATAAACCATACCAATAATAGGTATTTAAAAAAAATAGTACCAACACCCATAAATAAAATATTAAGTAGATTAAAACAGAAACTGACAAATTAATAATTTAGCTAGTTCAATGATAAAGCCCTATCTATCAATTATAGTTCCTGTATATAATGTTGAGGAATATATCCAAAAGTGCATAAATAGTATATTAAGCCAAAATTATTTAGACTTTGAGTTGATTTTAATTGATGATGGTTCTACAGATAATTCAGGCAAAATATGTGATAAATTTGCCTTTGAAAGCAAAAAGATAAAAGTTATTCATCAAGAAAATGGAGGACTTAGTAATGCCAGAAATACAGGAATAAAAAATGCCAATGGGCATTATATTTGGTTTATTGATAGTGATGATTGGATTGTAGAAAATGCATTTTCTATTATTGCCCAAGAATTAAAAGAAAATAATCTTGAAATGCTTGGATTTTATGAAACCCGATTCGTTGAAGAGCAAAATAAATTTCAAGAGCCTAGTGATTTAAAAAACATCCCACTAACAAAGGGGAGTCTCTATTTAAAAAAAAATGAGAGATTTGTCCCCGCAGCTTGTTTTTACATTTATAGCTCTGATTTTATAAATAGGAATCAATTTTGTTTTAAAGAAAAACTTATTCATGAAGACGATTATTTTAATTTAATTTGTTTTTCTAAAGTACAAAGAATAAAAAAAATTGATAAAGTCCTTTATAATTATAGAATTCGTAAAAATTCAATTATATCAAGCAAAGTTACATCGCAACGACTAATTTCTTATTTGGAAATAGTAAAGTTATGTAAATCATTAAAAAAATCTAATTTAGATATTTTTTTTATTGATACTAGTATACGTTTTTATTTAAGTCTTTTATTTATCCATTTATACAGATTTCAAGATAATAACAATATAGTTGAAGTATACAAAATAATAAATCAAGCTAAACAAATCATTTCTAAGCAAACATATTATCTAAAGGATAAAAGAGGTGTTTTTTTAGAAAAATTCATATATAATTTAAGTGCGAATTTATATTTTAGGTATATAAAATTTAGAATTAAAAATTAATTTATTAAACCTAATTTTTATCTAATAATAATTAATGATATCAATAATAACTCCGACTTATAATCGTGCCAGTATACTTTCAAGAGCAATTAAGAGTATATTAAATCAAACCTTTTTAGATTGGGAACTAATAATTGTTGATGATGGATCTGTCGATAATTCTAAAGAGTTGGTTTTATCATTTAATGATTCACGAATTCAATATATATATCAAGAAAATAAAGGTGTTTGTTTTGCAAGAAATCACGGAGCTGCAATAGCTAAAGGGGAATACATAACATTTTTAGATTCGGATGATTATGTAACACCATTTTGGCTAAGTAATTTTAATGAAATTCTATCTTCAAAAAAATCTGATATTGTTTTCTGTGATATGGATGTAATCGATTTAAATAGAAACACAAAAAAAATAGTTAGAGCGTTATATCCTTTTCTTGAAAATAAATATTCTGAAGATGGATTGTATTTAGCAGGAACATTTTGTGTCAAGAATTCTTTTTTTAAGGAATTAGGTGGATTTGATGAAAAAATAAAATTTGGAGAGTTTACGGAGTTTAGTTTCAGGTGCATGAAAAAAAATCCTTCTAAAAGTTTCACCCAACGAAATGGCTTCATCTATGAGGCATCACAAGAAGGCAGTAGAAATTCACATAATAAAATTGAAGCAAATCTTTATATAATTAATAAACATGATTGGTTTTTTAAACTTTATCCTCATGCTTTGAGATTATATTTTCAAAATATAGGTGTTGCTTATTCTCGTCTGTCAAATTGGTCTCAAGCACGTTTGTTTTTTTGGAAAGCTTATTGTATTCAGCCATGGAAATTTAAAACCTTAATTCGTTTTCTTATTAGTTTTTATCCTTATTTTGCAAAAAAAATTATCAGATAGTACATTGAGTAAAGTATTAAAAGATACTAGTCTAAATAGTATTTCCAATAGATGAAAGCAAAAAGTTCAGGAATTTTTAAAATTTATTAATTAAACTGCTTCAAATAAATTAAAGCTATGAGATTTGCTGGATTTATTATGACTTATGAACGAGAAACTATTTTGGTTGATACTATACAGGCAATATTTTCTCAAACATTAGCACCAGAGAAAATTCTTATTATTGATAATAGCTCAACGTATAATACTAAAGAATTAATTAAGAGTTTAAATAATCCAAAAGTTGGATACTATAGAGTAGGTTATAATTCAGGACCCGCTGGAGCTGCCAGAATAGGATTAAAAATGTTAGCAGAAGAAGGTTATGAATGGATTTATTGGGGAGATGATGATGACCCTCCAGTTTTTATAAATACTTTTGAAGTTTTAATAAAAACAGCTCTTTCTGACTCTAAGTGTGGATGCGTAGGAGTTGTAGGTCAGTTTTTTAACAGTAAGTCAGGATTTGTTAAACGAGTTCTGGATGAAGTTCTTAAAAATCAAGGCGTTATGGAGGTAGATACTATTGCAGGAGGAATGTCAAAAATTGTAAATAGAGATATGATTATAAAATTTAATATTTTACCGGATGAAAAATTGTTTTATGGATTGGAAGAATTAGATTTTGACATAAGAATTAAAAACTCAGGATATAAACTATTAGTTGATAAAAATTTTTATTTGAAGCATCGACTGAATTTTAATAGATTAGGTTTAGCTTCAAAAACTTTTCAAAAAAAATCAAATAAAGCTCTGTATAGAGAGTATTATTCAATGAGAAACGTTTTCTATATATTTTATAAAAACAATTTGAAGAGTGCTTTTATTATAGCTCTTTTATACTCTTTTTTTAAGCAGTTTCTCAGATTTAAGTATGGTTTTTCAATAGGCATAATTGGTTTTAAAATATTTTTCCTTGCATTATTTCACTTTTTAACTGGAAAAATGGGTTATAGAAAAATCAACATATAAAGTTTATTGTCAAAATAATTTTTAATAAATGGTCAAAATTTCTTCTTTTCTTTTGCAAGATGCTCCAAGATATCGAAAGAATTCTAAAAACAGTTTAAGGAGTTTGTTGTTTTCTCCAGGATTAAGATTTATGTTTACCATCAGGGGATGTCAATATTTTTCAAAATATAGTCCATTAGGAGCCTTATTTAGAATATGGAATAAACAGATGCAAGTAAAATATGGTTTACAGATATTTTATACTTGTAAAATAGGAAAAGGTTTGTTCATGGTGCACTATGGGACTATAGTAATTAATAATAAATCAACTATTGGTGAAAATTGTAATATTCATCAGGGAGTCACAATTGGCAACGTTAATCGAGGAAAAAATATGGGATGTCCTAAAATTGGAAATAGAGTTTGGATTGGAGCTAATGCAGTTGTTGTTGGGGGGATCACTATAGGGAATGATGTTCTAATTGCTCCTTTAACTTTTGTTAATTTTGATATTCCAGATAATGCTGTTGTAGCCGGTAATCCCGCAAAAATAATTAGTTATAAAGGGAGTGAAGGTTATGTAAATTATCTTGTCTCATGATTTTCCAAATTATTACAAAATAAACTCATGAAAATACTTATTACAGGAGCAGCAGGATTTATAGGAATGCATGCTGTATTAAAATTTGCTTCTTTAGGATATCAGGTAATAGGTTTAGATAATATCAATGCGTATTATGAAACCGACTTGAAGTATGCTCGATTAAAGCAATTAGGAATTAACAGAGATGATTTAGAATACAACAAAAAAGTTTCTGGAAATAAGAATATTCAGTTTGTTTTGTTGGACATACAAGATGCAGGAAATTTAAATTCTCTATTTGCAACTCAACAATTTGACATAGTAGTACACCTTGCAGCTCAAGCAGGAGTGCGCTATTCCATTACTAATCCAAGAGATTATATTGATAGCAACATTATTGGTTTTTATAATATTTTGGAAGCTTGTCGAAATTTTCCCGTAAAACATCTTGTTTTTGCTTCAAGCTCATCCGTTTATGGCAATACAGATTCTATTCCATTTTCTGAAAATCAAAGCACAGATTTTCCTGTGAGTTTTTATGCTGCTACCAAGAAAAGCAATGAAGTTATGGCCCATGCCTATGCTGATTTGTATCAATTGAAAATTACGGGCTTGCGTTTTTTTACAGTTTACGGACCATGGGGAAGACCTGATATGGCTCCTGTGTTGTTTGCTAAAGCGGGAATGGAACACAAGCCGATTAAGGTTTTTAACAATGGAGAACAAAGTCGAGATTTCACCTATATTGATGATATTATTCAGGGAATTGTTTTGGTCTCTCAAAGTGAATTGAAGGATAAGAAGTATCAAATTTTGAATATAGGAAAAGGAAGCCCCGTAGCTCTTATGGACTTTATACATCTTCTAGAACGAGAATTAGGAACCCCATTTCAATATGATTTTATGCCTCCTCAAAAAGGTGATGTAGTTACTACATATTCTAACACAAGTGAAATTGAGAAGTTAGGTTACAAAGCAACTACACCATTAGAACTTGGAATACCACAGTTTATTAAATGGTTTAAAGAATATTATAAGTAAAGCATAATCTCATCTTTTTTAATGAATCAACCAATAAAAGTTATTATTCTTACTGACGGTCAACTAGTAAAAAAATGGGTTGCAGATATTATTAGTTTTGTTTTTAATTCTCCAGATTTTATTGTTAGTGGAGTTGTTATAAATGAAGGTAAAAAGAATTCTAATTCTTCGTTGTTATACAGAGGATTGCGTTATTTAGATAGTAAATTATTTAAAGCAAAAAGCAATCCGTTTCAAACAATACCTTTAGATTTAGATACTTCGTTACTATATTCAACGACACCCATTCAAAAACAATTTAGTGATTGGTTGGATGAGGATTGTATTGCATTTTTAAGAGAAAAACAACCCGATTTAATTCTAAGATTCGGTTTTAGAATCTTGAGAGGACCGATCTTATCAATGCCTAAGTACGGAATATGGTCCTTACATCACGGTGATAATAAAGTTAACCGTGGAGGTCCTCCAGGATTTTGGGAAGTAGTACAACAAGAGGCTATTTCTGGAGTAACATTACAACAAATTACTGAAGATTTAGACGGTGGGAAAGTTATAGGAAGAGCTTTTACCAAGACTGATTTACTATCTTTTCATAGAAATCAGGTTAATTTATTTAAGACTGGTGTTCGCCTTTTTGAAGAAAAACTAAGGTGTTTGTCTCAAGGAAAATTACAAACTGAAAAAGAGCCATTTGATTTTTACAGCAATCCACTTTTTAAGAATCCTGATAATAAAAAATCATTTAGCGTTCTGTTTCATTTCGGAATTCGAATTTTAAAACGAACTTTCGAAAATCTTTTTTATGAAGAACAATGGATTATCAGTCATTCTAAAACAAACAATTCAGAAGAATCATTCTATCGATTCCAAAATCTAATTCCACCCAAAGGCATAAGTTGGGCAGATCCATTCCCAGTGTATTATGAAAACGAATTATGGTTGTTTGCCGAAGAGATAATCGGTAAAGGCTTAGGAAAAATAGTGTGTTTCAAATATTTAAAAGAAGAAAAGCGGTTTGGAAGTCCACAAACAGTGATACAAGAGTCATTTCATTTATCGTATCCTTTTGTTTTTCAGCACGAAAATTCATGGTATATGATTCCTGAGACAGGTGACTCAGGAAACGTGATTCTATATAAATCGGAATCGTTTCCTTACAAATGGAAAAAACAAAAAACGCTTTTTGAAGGAAAAAAATTATACGATGCTACTCCTTTTGAATACAATAGGAAATGGTATTGCTTTGCTTCAGAACGTTCGAAAGCTACATTAACTCCAAATGATTTATTGCAACTTTACATATTAGAAGATGGGCCTTTAGGTTCGTGGAAGGAACACCCTGTAAGTCCAATAAAAATTGATGTTAGAGGTGGTCGTTCCGCAGGAAAAATTTTTCAAAAAGAAGGAAGAACATTTCGACCGGCTCAGTTAGGTGCACCTAAATACGGATATGCCATTCAGATATATGAGATTTTACATTTAGATGAATTTAATTATGAAGAATGTTTGGTAGATACCATTTTCCCTAATTGGAGAAAAGAAAATTTAGCAACACATACTTTTAATCAAGCGGATGGTTGGCAATTTATCGATAGCCAACAATTGGTAAGAAAAATATAAATATGCGAATACTACTAGTTATAGATTCTTTTTTTACAGGTGGAGCTGAATTTTCTACTTTAGAATTGTTTAGTTATTTGAAAGACAAAGGAGAAGAAATCCTTATTTGTAAAACTAAAGAAATGCATCCTGAGTACAAACCTGAGGCTTTTGGATTAGATACTAATTTTATTCAGACATTACCTCAAGCAGGATTCAAAGCAAAAAGAAAAGCGCTGCAAAATATCATCACCGATTTTAAACCACATATAGTTCATTCCGTTTTGTTTAATTCTAATTTATTGGTTCGATCCATAAGAGTATTTGATAGTTCGTTCGTTCATGTAGAAAGTTTGGTTAATCACACTTATAGTTCTAATCGTTTGAATGAACCTGGAGTTACAAAATATAAATTAGAATTTTATAGATGGTTAGACAGAATAACTAGTTATTTTGGTACCGATCATTTTCATCCAAATGGATTTTCTGTGGCAGAACATTATCAGGAAGCACTTGGAATTTCTCCCAATAAAATGACTGTCGTTCACAGGGGAAGAAGAGGTGAAAATTATGAAGTTGCTTCATTATCAAAATCTGATTTTGGTATTCCTGAGAATCAATTGGTGTTGATTAATGTAGCGCGTCAAGAATATCAAAAAGGCCAAGATGTTCTTTTTGATGCTATTGCTCTTCTACCTAAAGATGTCTTAAATAAAATTCATTTGTTAATTGTGGGAAGAGAAGGAAAGGCAACTTCCTCTTTACAAAAACAAGTTCAAGATAAAGGAATAACTTCTTTTATTTCTTTTTTAGGACACAGAACAGATATTCCAGCACTTTTAAATATGTCAGATATTTTTGTTTTTCCATCTAGATTTGAAGGGCTTCCGGGTGTTTTAATCGAAGCTGAGGCTTCGGGATTACCTATTATTTGTACCCATTTATCTATGATGCTTGAAGTGGTTAGAGAGAATGAAAATGCTTTAACATTTGAAATAAATAATCAAGTTCAATTAGCTCAAGCAATAGAAAAATTAGTCAGTCAAACAGATTTACGAAGTCAATTTTCCAAAAAAAGTAAAGAGATTTTTAAGGAGAATTTTCAAATCGAATCAGTACACCAAAAGATGTATGATTTGTATCAAAAATTGATTCAAAAATGATTGTCTTTCAACTAATACAAAAACCACAGAAAAGAGGAGCTGAAATTTTTGCAGCCCAACTTTCAGAACAATTACAGAAATTGGGACATAAAGTGGTTCTAATTAGTTTGTTTGAAGGAGTTTGCGATTTGCCTTTTTCAGGCGAGATTATTCATTTGAATAGACCTTTATCAAAACGCTGGTATGATTTTGTTGGTTGGAGAAAATTAGCTCAGTTAGTAAAAGAATATAAACCTGATTTAGTTCAGTGTAATGCTGGTGATACACTAAAATTTGCGGTTTTGTCTAAACAAATATTTGGTTGGGAATCTTCCGTTATAGCCAGAAATGCGAGTACGGTTAGCGGTTATATTAAATCACAAAGTACAAAGATGATTAACGAATTTTTGTATTCTAAAACAGATGCAATTATTTCGGTTTCGGAACATTCTAAGAACGATTTGAATCAATTATTTCCAGCTACTAGAAATAAAACTACGGTAATACCCATAGGAGTAGAAAAGCAAATTATTCATAAAGTGGATTGGAAAAATAGTAATGAGGCATCCTATAATATCATTCATATTGGAGGCTTTACTTTTGAAAAAAATCATAAGGGATTACTAACTATTTGGAAACTATTTTTGGAAAAAGAACCCAATGCTGTTCTCCATCTTCTGGGAGACGGTCCTTTACGAGAAGAAATCGAAAGTTTAGTAGAATTGGAGGGTTTACAATCAACCGTTCTTTTTTATGGATGGGTTGCTAATCCCTTAGATTATATTGTTAAAGCAGATCTGCTAGTACTTCCTAGTATTATTGAAGGGTTACCCGGAGTTCTTTTGGAAGCAATGTATTGCAAAACAGTAGTAGTTGCAAATAACGTAGGTGGTATTTCTGAAATTGTAAAACCTCATGAAACAGGATTCTTAGCAGATAAAGGAGATGATGAAGGATTTGCATCATTAATGAAAAATGCGATAGATTTAAAAACTACTGCTATTTCTGATAAAGCTTATAATTTAGTAGAGGAAAATTTTAGCAATGAGTATATTGCTAAACAATTTGAAAAGATCTATTCAAAAATAAATAAAAAAGTAAATGTTATTTAATTCTTTAAATTTCGCCATTTTTTTACCAATAGTTTTTATTCTATACTGGTTTGTTATGAATAGAAGCTATAAGCTTCAAAACATATTACTCCTAGTTTCTAGCTATTTTTTTTATGCTTGTTGGGATTGGCGTTTTTTATTTTTGCTTATTTTTTCAACGGTTTTAGATTATTACACAGGTTTAAGAATGTCGGATGCTCAAAATCAGAAAAGTAAAAAATTTTGGTTTTGGCTCAGTATCTCCATTAATTTAGGTTTTTTGGGAGTCTTTAAATATTACAATTTTTTTATTACTTCTTTCGCAGATGCAATTTCAAATTTTGGATTTCAGATTAATCCTTGGACTTTAAAAGTAATTCTTCCTGTTGGAATTTCTTTTTATACTTTTCATGGACTTTCGTATGTAATTGATATTTATAAGGACAGGATAAAAGCTGAAAAAGATTTTGTTGATTATTCTGTTTTTGTTAGCTTTTTTCCTCTATTAGTTGCTGGTCCAATTGAGAGAGCAACACATTTATTACCACAGATACAAAAGCAAAGGTATTTCGACTACGATAAAGCTGTTGATGGACTAAAACAGATTTTATGGGGATTATTCAAAAAAGTTGTAATAGCCGATAATTGCGCCAAATTTGCAAATATTATTTTTGATAATTATACAAACTATTCGGGTAGTACGCTTTTATTAGGTGCTGTTTTTTTTGCTTTTCAGATTTATGGTGATTTTTCTGGATATTCGGATATAGCATTAGGAACCGCAAGGCTTTTTGGAATAGATTTATTAAGAAATTTTGCATTTCCATATTTTTCTAGAGATATTGCTGAATTTTGGAGACGTTGGCATATTTCACTCTCTACTTGGTTTAGAGATTATTTATATATTCCCTTAGGAGGTAGTAAAGGAGGAACATGGCTAAAAGTGAGAAATACATTTATTATTTTTTTAGTTAGTGGTTTTTGGCATGGTGCAAATTGGACTTTTATTGTTTGGGGATTTCTCAATGCTCTTTACATAATGCCTTCAATAATTTTTAATACTCATAGAAATAATTTGAATAGTGTTGCACAAGGTAAAAACTACCCAACATTTAAAGAGTTTACATCGATAATAATTACTTTTTTATTAACTGTTTTTGCTTGGATTTTTTTTAGATCCAATACAATAGATCAAGCTTTTCATTATATCCTAGGAATATTCACTACTTCATTATTTAGCATCCCAGTTTTTAAATCGATGATGTTAAGTATTCCTACACTAATTTTACTTACAGTATTTCTTTTAATAGAATGGAATGGAAGAGAAGAACAATATGCGATTGCAAAATTATTTAATAGTAGGACAAAGGCTTTTAGATGGGCTTTCTATTACATAATACTTATTGTATTGTTCGTTTTTGCGGGTTCAGATCAACAATTTATTTATTTTCAATTTTAAGTATGAAAAGATTCATAAAATATTTTTTATTTTTTATAGTTCCAATATTTTTATTTTCATACTTTATAGATATTTTTTTATCAAATCATTTGAAAAAATCAAATAAAGATGCATTTGGAGAATTTTCTACGTGGAATGATTTATATGATGGAAAAATTAATTCTGATATTCTTATTTATGGTAGTTCTAGGGCATGGAGACATATAAATCCGACAATGATTGAAGATAGTTTACATATATCTGCATATAATTTAGGAATTGATGGTCATAACTTTTGGTTACAAAATTTAAGACATACTATTCTTTTAGAAAAGAATAAAACCCCAAAATTAATTATTTATTCACTTGATTTATTTACTCTAAAAAAGAATAAAGATTTATATAATTCAGAACAGTTTTTACCTTATATGTTGTGGAATAGGGAAATTAAGGAAGCCACAATTGGTTACAATGGATTTAATTCTTGGGACTATGAAATTCCATTAATCAGATATTATGGTAAATATTTCGAAATTATTAAAGCAGGGTATTTATTTATTAATCCTCAACACAATAAGGTCAAAAGGGTAAAAGGATATCAAGGTCAAGAAGAGTCTTGGAATTCTGACTTTGATAAAGTAAAATCAAAGATGAAAAATATAGAGATTCCACTAGATAACAAAACAATAGTATTATTTGATAGATTTCTTAGAGAGTGTAAATCCCAAAACATAGAAATTTTATTTGTATATAGTCCTGAATATATTGAAGGACAGAGATTTGTTAAAAATAAATATCAAATAATATCTATATATAGAAAGTTTAGCAAGAAGTATAATATACCTTTTTATGATTATTCTAATGATTCGATGTCATATAAAAAAGAATACTTCTACAATGCCCTTCATCTCAACAAAACTGGAGCAGAATTGTTTACAAGCAGACTTATTGATACGCTTAAAAGTACGAATCTTCTAAAGACATTAATTAAAAATTAATTATAAAATAAGCAGAAAAATTGTAAACAAAGCCTCAATACAAAACCAAAGTAGGGATAGTAATAATTATGGAAAAAATTAAAGTACTTCACATTATCAAATCACTAGGTCGGGGGGGAGCAGAAATGTTACTACCAGAAACGCTAAAGCAACACAATCAAAGTCAATTTGAATTTTATTATATTTATTTTTTACCTTGGAAAAATCAATTAGTTGAAACTATAGAAAAAGCAGGAGGAAAAGTGACTTGTTTTCCTGCTAGAAACAATATCCAATTGATATTATGTTTCTCGAATATCATAAAATATTGCAAAGAGAATCAAATACAAATTATACATGCTCACTTACCTTGGGCTGGTTTCTTGAGTAGATTAGTACATATATTAACTAAAATTCCAGTTATATATACCGAACATAATTTACAAGAAAGGTATCATTCTATAACCAAGTACATTAATAAATGGACATTTAATTACCAAACTCTTGCTATTGGAGTTTCTAATGATGTTACTCAATCCATACAAAAAAATATAAATCCCAAAATAACCTGTAAAACAGTTCTTAATGGAGTAAATACAAAAAGTTTTGTACGATTGAATGGAGAGGAACGAATGACCATAAGAAAACAATTTGGAATTCCGGAAGATGCAATAGTCATTGGAACAACTGCTGTTTTTCGTTTTCAAAAACGTTTAGATAAATGGATGAAAATTATGCAAACTACCATAGATAAAAATCCAAATATTTACGGAATAGTTATTGGTGCTGGAATTTTGGAGGAGGAAATTAAAGCCAAACATAAAGAGTTGAATTTAGAATCGAAAGTATTTTTTGCGGGTTTGCAATCTCATGTTAAACCTTATTATGAAGCGATGGACATTTTTATGATGTGCTCTTCTTTTGAAGGTTTGCCGATAGCTTTACTTGAAGCAATGAGTATGAACTGTGCAATAGTTTCAACAAATGCGGGAGGAATCAAAGAAGTACTCCGTCACGAAATAGATGGTCTTATGGTTGATGTTGATGATTGGGAAAAGCTCTCAATTTCAATCTTGGAATTAGCTGAAAATCCTGCTAAAATGTCTCATTTACAATCTAAGGCTAGAAGTAGAGTCGAAGCCTCTTTTAGTATAGGTGTTATGGTTCAAGAACTCGAAACTCTATATCTTACTCATAAAATATGATAATAAAGCAAGCTTCTGTAAATGATATTCCTAATATTGTTGAATTACTAAAATCGAGTTTGGGAGAAAGTTTAATTAAAAAGTCTTCTATTGTTTGGAATTTCAAGCATGTGGACAATCCGTTTGGTTTTTCCTATGTTTTAATAGCAACTGAAAATGAATCTTTTGTAGGAGTAAGGGCTCTTATGAAATGGAATTGGCAATTAGAGAACCAAGTTTGGGTTGCCTACAGAGCAGTTGATACAGCAACTCATCCTGATTTTCAAGGTAAAGGAATTTTTAAAAAGCTTACTTTACAAGCATTAGAAGATGTTGAAAAAGAGCAAGAAACTTTTGTGTTTAATACACCTAACGATAAAAGTCGTCCAGGATATTTAAAAATGGGTTGGGTCATAGTCGATGCTTTACCAATTTCAATAATACCAACAATACCATATTTTTTTCTTTCTATTTTTAGAAAAAAAGGGTTAAAAACTAACCAGATTCAAGCTGCAAGATTAGATGAACTTTGTAAACATTATAATCATGTTTTGTCGGAAAAAAAAGTCATCTTTACACCGAAGTCGACAGCATATTTGAAATGGCGTTTTGAAGAGAATCCCATGCAAAAATATCACGTAGTTTCTACTAATGATTGGTATATTGCAATGTATATAAAAGGACATCGTTTTTTTAAAGAGTTAAGAATAGTTGAAATTATTAGTACCAACAAGAATGGACATAAAAAGGAGATACGAAATACTATAATAGATTATGCTATTCAAAATAGATGTTGGATCGCTACATTGGCAGATAAAGATTTATTTAAGCTTAAGCTGTATGGTAAATTCGGGCCAAAATTGACATTTAAGTCACTTACAAAAGATGCTTTTTTTGTAAACAAAGCTCTTAATATTAATACTTGGAAATATAGTTTAGGGGACTTAGAATTGTTTTAGATGATAAATTTTGATTTTCTTATTGTTTTTATCTTGCTTTTTGGAATAAATCGAATATTATTGGTTCAATTGTCAAAAAAGTATTCTTTTTTTGATAAGAGTTTAATGAACAAGTTGTATTGGTATCATCTTGCTTTTTTTATTATCTATTTTATATATGGTATTTATAATAGGTCTGACTCGTTAAGATATTATGAAGTAGCCGAAGTAATTTCAGGCGAATGGTCCGAACTTTTTTTTACGGGTACCAGATTTATTAGCTTTTGTGCTTTGCCATTAATTTATTTAGGGCTTTCATTTTCCTCAGTAATGCTTATTTATGCATGGATGGGTTATATTGGCTTTGTATTTGCCTACCTGTATTTTAAAGAAAATATCCCTATTGATGTAAAAGTTTTTGGACGATTTGATTTGCTTACTCTTCTATTGTTTTTACCAAACATGCATTTTTGGACGGCATCTTTAGGTAAAGGCTCAATGATTTTTATGGGGTTGATGCTATTTACTCAAGCAATTAAATTTCCACAAAAAAGAATAGTAGTTCTGGTACTAGGTGCCTTTTTTATTTATATGGTGAGGCCACATGTTATGCTTTTTGTTTTGGTTGGGGTTATGATAGGAATTTTAACCGGAAGGGGAAAAATTAGCACAGGAATAAAAGTTCTAGTCTTACTAGCCTCAATAGGGTTTTTAGCAGCAGCGAGCAGTTCTATTTTAGCTGTTGCAAAATTGGAAAATTCTGAAAATGTTGTAGATGATTTTCAACAGTTTACTGAAACAAGTGCAGAAAGGCTTGAATCATCAGCCGATTCCGGTGTTTCTATGGCTAATTATCCATTACCCTTAAAATTATTTACTTTTTGGTTTCGCCCTTTGTTCATTGACTCACCGGGAATTGTCGGTCTTTTTAGTTCAGCTGAAAACTTAATTTATTTATTGTTATTTGCAAAAATATTTAATAAACGTTTTACGCGTTTCATAATAAGAGCACCATATATGGTTAAGATGTCAGCTATTGTTTTCTTATTATCTTCATTTGCATTAACATTTGTTATGTCTAATTTAGGAATTATAATGCGACAAAAATCAATGGTGATGTATTTTGGATTCTTTGTAATTTATTATTTCTTGGCTCAAGAAAAGTGGCAACAAATTCAGAAAGATAAACAAAGAATCAATTCTATGTCTGCTGCTGTCTAACTAAATTTAAAGAAATATGAAAAAAGGAACCTTAGTTATTTCTCTAGATTTTGAACTTATTTGGGGAATATTTGATCATGCAGACATAGTTAATAAAAAGGACTACTTTGACAATACACTTGAAGTAATCCCAAAAATTTTAGATTGCTTTAATGTGAATGAAGTTAAAGCAACTTGGGCTACAGTTGGAATGCTATTTAATGAAAATTGGGAAGAGTGGCAATCGAATTGCCCATTAAATAGACCAACCTATTCAAATCTAAAACTCGACCCTTATGCCTATGGTAATACTCATAGAGATTTAGGGTTAGATCGATTTTTTTTTGCTCCCAATCTGATTAGAGAAATTCAAAATGCCACAGGGCAAGAAATAGGGACTCATACCTATTCACACTATTATTGTTTAGAGACGGGACAAAATAAAGTGCAATTTGTGGATGACTTAGATATGGCAATCAAATTAGCTAATAAGTTTGCTATTTCACTAAAGTCATTAGTTTTTCCCAGAAATCAATTCAATGAATCGTATTTAGAATGTTGTGCTGAAAGGCAAATTGTAACGGTTAGATTCAATCCAAGTGTTTGGTATTGGGATACTATGACACCACAAACATTCGCTATGAAAATTTTTCGAACAGCAGATGCCTACATTCCTATTGGTGTAAAATCATATCCTGAGAAAAGTATAAAATTAGCTATGCCTTCATGCCAACCTTCCAGTCGCTTTTTAAGACCACAACATAAAATAGGAATTATCAATTCTTTGAGGTTAAATCGAATTAAGAATGAGATTATTCAAGCAGCAAAAGCAGGTGAGATTTATCATTTATGGTGGCATCCTCATAATTTTGGAATTGATCCCGAGGGTGCAATCAAAGCTTTGAAATCAATATTGGAAGTCTACCGCTATTGTGCAGAGACTTTCGGGATGGAAAGCAAAACGATGGGAGAAATACACGATGATTTAAAGTAACTTTTAATACGTAGCAGAGAATCAAATAAATTATTTTGATTAAAATTTACAGTACTAGTTTATTTTCAATTATAAAGAAACAATGGATGGCTATTCTTTTTATCTATCATTGTTTTTTTATTTATGTGGCATACAAGGTGAGAATCAACCGCGGAATATCGGATTCTCTTTTTTATTGGGCTAAGACTTTTGATATTAATACATATTCTTGGATTTCCTTTGCTGATGTGGGAACATCTTTCATACTGTTTTTGAATTATCCTTTTATAAAATTTGGGTTTCCTTTTTGGTTTGGTTTCATATTGTATGGAGTGATTGGTTTTTTAGGAATTCTTATTTATATCAAATGGATTGATTTAGTATTTGGAAAACAATTTCTCTTGATGGGTGTAAATATTCTTCCCATTTTTTATTTTTTGCCTAATATGCATTTCTGGACATCTGGCTTAGGGAAAGAACCTTTAATTTTTTTTGGTATAGCTTCTGTTTTTTGTGCCCTATCTTCTGGAAATTTCAAATCGGTTAGTTTCATTATTGGGAGTTTGTTAATTCTTGCAATACGACCTCATGTGGCCATGATATTGCTTTCAACAATAATTATAGTTTATATTTTTAGGAAAGATGTTTCAATTAAAAGACGAATTGTTGTAGCTGCAATCAGCGGAATATTGATTTTAAGCCTTGTGTACATTGTTTTTCAAATGACTCAAATTCGATATTGGAATTGGGAACGAATAAATTATTTTAATGAGTATTCCATTTTATCCTTTCGCTATTCAGGTTCTTATGTTCCTATGTTAGAATACAATTGGTTTTACAAATTGTTTTCGTTCTATTTCAGACCATTGTTTTATGATATTGATTCTCTACTTGGCATTTTGGTAAGTTTTGAAAATGGGTTAATTCTTTTTATACATTGCATTGCTCTTTTTTTTATACTGCAATTCAAGAGTGTTATTTATTCCGAATGGGTAAAATATGTTCTTAGTTTTACACTAATTTGTGGTTTAATTTATGTGCAGCGTTATGCTAATCTTGGAATTTTTATAAGAACCAAAATGATGTTTCAACCTTTTACGATAATTGCTTTACTGTTTATTATCAAACAAGGAATTTCATGTAATAAGGCTAAAATTTTATGAAACAAAAAATTATCAGGATTACGACAGTGCCTATTTCTCTGGAAAAATTGCTTTCAGGTCAATTGCAGTTTATGAGTTCGTTTTATGATGTTATAGCCGTTTCCTCAGAAAAAGAAAATTTAGAAAGATTAGGCAAGAAGCAAGGACTAGATATTTTTCCGTTAGAAATGACAAGAAAAATAACGCCTTTAAAAGATGCTTTTGCTGTAATCAAACTTTATTTTTTCTTAAAAAAAACAAAACCGTTTATAGTGCATTCACATACTCCAAAAGCTGGAATTGTAGGGATGCTAGCGGCAAAATTAGCTGGAGTTCCGCATCGATTACATACAGTTGCTGGATTACCTCTCATGGAAGTTATTGGTACGAAGAGAAAAGTATTAGACATTGTCGAAAAATTCACTTATAGCTGTGCTACAATGGTGTATCCTAATTCTTTTGGGCTAAAAAACATAATTTTAGACCATAATTTTTGTCATTCTAATAAATTAAAAGTTTTGGCTAACGGAAGTTCTAACGGTATAGATACTTCTTTTTTTAATCCAGAACGGTATTCAGAAGAGCAAAATTCAAAATTAAAGAACGAACTAGGAATCCAAAGAGATGATTTTGTATTTATTTTTGTCGGAAGGTTAGTTAAAGATAAAGGAATCAACGAAATGGTTGTTGCCTTTGAGCTTTTACAAAAAGAAAATAGTAAAGTAAAATTACTTCTGATTGGAGATTATGAAAACGATTTGGATCCACTTAATTCTCAAACAGTCGAAAGTATAAATGACAATCCATCAATTATAGCTGCTGGTTTCAAAAATGACGTTAGACCTTATTTAGCCGTAGCTAATGTTCTTGTTTTTCCCAGTTATCGCGAAGGTTTTCCAAATGTTGTCATGCAGGCAGGAGCCATGAGCTTGCCAAGTATTGTTTCTGATATTAATGGATGTAACGAAATAATAATTGAGAAAGAGAACGGTTTGATTATCCCAGTAAAAGATGAGATTGCCATACTATCAGCCATGAAAACAGTTGTTGCAAATTCTTCTTTAACAACCAAAATGAAAGAAAATTCAAGAAAAATGATTGTTTCTCGCTACGAACAAAAAGTGGTTTGGGAAGCTATTTTATCAGAATATCGTACTTTTGACCCCGACTTTAAGTTAGAGTAGTAAGATTAAAAACAATATATAGATTTATGTATCAATCCTTAATAAAGCCAATATTCGACTTTCTTTCTGCATTTTTTGGTTTTCTATTGTTATCACCTATCTTTTTAATAGTCTCTGGATTATTGTTTATCGCTAATGATGGGAAACCTTTTTTCTTTCAGCTTCGTCCAGGTAAAAATGGAAAAATTTTCAAAATTATCAAGTTTAAAACGATGAATGATAAGAAAGATAAAGAAGGCAATCTACTTTCTGATGCTGAAAGGCTTACTAAAGTTGGTTCCTTTGTTCGAAAAACGTCTTTGGATGAAATTCCGCAATTACTTAATGTTATAAAAGGCGATATGAGTATAATTGGTCCAAGACCTTTACTCCCTGACTATTTACATTTGTACAATGATTTTCAAAAAAGGCGTCATGAGGTTAAGCCAGGAATTACAGGGTGGGCTCAAGTTAATGGTCGTAATGCAATTTCTTGGGATGAAAAATTTCTATTAGATGTTTGGTATGTAGATCATATTTCTTTTATCTTAGATTTTAAAATAATATTTAGAACCATACAAAAAGTATTAATCAGTGAAGGTATTAATGCTGCTAATGCTGCAACCATAGAACCATTTACAGGAGGCAAAATTAAATAATAAATTAAATTTTTGATAATGAAAAACATTGTTATTATTGGAGCTGGAGGCTTCGGAAGGGAAGTAAAGATTATAATTGACGATATTAATAAGGTAAATTCTGAATATAATTTTTTAGGATTTTATGATGACAATATTAATAAAGATATAATGGTGAATGGTTTTCCAATTTTGGGAACTATTAATGATTTGAATAATTTAAAGGAAGAAACATTTGTAGCTTTTGGTATTGGTGAGCCTAAGACTAAAATGAATCTTGTCAACTTACTTAATAATAAGAATCTTCAGTTTCCAACTTTAATACACCCCTCTTCTATTATAAGTAATGATGAGGTATATATAGGAAAAGGAACTATTATTTGTGCTGGAACTATAATTACTTGTAATATTCAAATTCAAGATTTTGTAACCATAAATTTAATGTGCACTGTAGGACATGATACTTTAATTAAAGAATATTGTTCATTCATGCCTTCAGTAAATATTTCAGGAGAGGTTGAAGTTCAGGAATGTGTTTACGTTGGAACGGGAGCAAAAATAATTAACAGATTACAGATTGGTAAGAATACGATTGTAGGAGCTGGAGCTGTTGTTTCAAAAAGTTTACCAGAAAACTGTACGGCGGTAGGTATTCCTGCTAAGCCAATAAAATTCCACGAAAATGATTAATCAGAAAATTTGGCTTTCATCACCCCACATGGGAGGGAATGAACAAAAGTATGTCCAAGAAGCATTTGATGCTAATTGGGTTGCACCATTGGGTCCGAATGTAACAGGTTTTGAACAAGATTTAGAACAATACATAAAAGAAGATAAATATGTTGCTGCATTAAGTTCAGGAACTTCAGCCATTCATCTTGCATTAATTTTATTAGGGATTAAAGCAGGAGACGAGGTAATTTGTCAGAGCTTTACATTTTCTGCTTCTGCAAATCCAATATTATATCAAGGTGCTACACCAATATTTGTAGATAGTGAACCAGAAACGTGGAATATTTGCCCGACAGCTTTAGAGAAAGCTATCAAAGACAGAATTACAAAGGGAACGAAACCAAAAGCAATTATTGCAGTTCATTTGTATGGTATGCCATTTAAGGTTGACGAGGTTAAAGCTCTTGCTTATCAATATGAGATTCCAATTATAGAAGACAGTGCAGAAGGTTTAGGAAGTTCCTACAAAGGAAAAAGATGCGGAACTTTCGGAGAAATTGGTATTTTATCGTTTAATGGCAACAAAATAATAACAACATCTGGAGGAGGAGCTTTAGTGGCATCAACTAAAGAAATAAAAGATAAGGCCGTTTTTTTTGCAACACAATCAAGGGATGATGCTCCCCATTATCAGCATTCTGAAATAGGTTACAATTATAGGTTGAGTAATATTTGCGCAGGTATTGGCAGAGGGCAAATGGAAGTTTTAGATAAGCATATTGCATTAAGAAGAAAAATGCATGATTTTTATATGAATTATTTTGAAAATATTGATGGAGTAATTGTCTTTCATGAACCCAGTGCTGATTATTATTCAAATCATTGGTTAAGCGCAATTCTTATTGATTCTTCTAAGACAAATGGGAAAAAAAGAGAAGATTTAAGGTTGGCTCTAGAAAAGGAAAATATTGAATCTCGACCTCTCTGGAAACCCATGCATTTGCAGCCAGTTTTTCAAAAATATCCTTATTATGGGGGTAAAATAGCACAACAATTATTTGAAGATGGATTATGTTTGCCATCGGGGTCTAATCTAATAGAAAATGATAGAGAGAGAATTTCTAGAGTTTTTAATGTTTTTTTTAATAGATGATTTAATTAATTAATTATAATGTTTAATTTTAGCTAAATTTAAATCTTTGAACAATATTACTAAATATAATTCTTTTTTAGGAATAACAAAAGAAAACTTTTTTAAAAAAAGATTCCATAATTTTGGTTACTTACCAAGATGGATTATTTTTGTTATTGACGTAGCTATTGTGTGTTTTTCTGTAATAATAACGCACTTTATAATAACTAGTCTTAATGTGAAATTTTATGATGATCGAAATTTTATACAAAGTTACTCTGTAATTGTTATTATAAATGCTTTACTTTTTTTAATGTACAGAACTTATGCGGGAATAATTAGGCATTCAACTTTTATAGATGGGGTAAAATTATTAGTATCTACAACCACTTCGTATGTGGTTTTATTGATTATCAATTATTCTTGGTTTTTAATTTTTGACAGTAAGATTTTTTTAACTACAGGCTTGTTAATTGGTTATATCATTTCGTTTATACTTCTATTTTTATTTCGAATTTTAGTTAAGTATTTTTTTGAGCGATATATGAATTTCGAAGATAAAAAAAAGCTCACTAATGCTATTATTTATGGGGCTGATGCAAACGCTATTTCTGTAGCAAATGCATTGAGAACTGAGAAGCCTAGACGTTTTAAATTACTTGGATTTATAGATAAATTCAACAATAATAAAACGGGAAAAAGTATTTTAAATCTCCCTATTTTAAACCAAAATAAAAACATTCATGTCATATTGAGAGCAATGAAAGCTGATGCTTTAATAATTGCCGAGAAAAGTTTAAGTAAAGAAGAAACTATAGCTATTGTAGAAGAGTGTTTGGAATATAATTTTAAAGTATATTCTGTTCCTTTAATAACGGATTGGAAAGATGAAAAACAAATTTCGAATAAAGTTAAAAGTTTTGAGATAGAGGATTTACTTGAACGTAAGCCTATAGTTTTAGATACCAAAACCATTTCATCTCAGATTAATGAAAAGACAATATTAATTACTGGAGCAGCTGGTTCAATTGGAAGTGAAATTACGAGACAAATTTTAAGTTTCAAACCTTATAAAATTATTATTTTAGATCAAGCAGAAACGCCTTTACATAGTTTGAGCCTTGAGGTAGATACTTTAGGTAATAAAGTAAAAATTCGATCTGTGCTTGTAGATGTGAGAAATTTAAAAGCACTAGAAAAAGTATTTGTTAAATATAGACCTGATATAGTATATCACGCGGCAGCATATAAACATGTGCCTATGATGGAAGAAAATCCTTCACAAGCAGTTTATACTAATGTTCTAGGTACAAAAAATTTAGCAGATTTATCAGTTAAGTATAATGTAGAACGTTTTGTTATGGTTTCTACAGATAAAGCGGTTAACCCTAGTAGTGTGATGGGAGCGAGTAAGCGTATTGCTGAAAAATACGTGCAAACACTTCAGGATAAACTAAACAAGGATTTAGATAATGTTAATACTAAATTTATTACAACTCGTTTTGGTAATGTTCTGGGTTCAAATGGTTCGATAGTACCATTATTTGCAAAACAGATCCAAGAAGGCGGACCAATAACCATAACTCACCCTGAGATCATACGTTATTTTATGACCATACCGGAAGCTTGTCAACTAGTGTTAGAAGCAGGAACTATGGGAAATGGAGGAGAAATTTACATTTTTGACATGGGGCAACCAGTTAGAATTTTAGATTTAGCTAAAAAAATGATACGATTAGCTGGATTTACTCCTGACAGGGAAATAGAGATAAAAATTATAGGTTTGAGGCCAGGAGAGAAACTTTTTGAAGAGTTATTGAATGATACATCCAAAACTTTGCCGACACACAATGAGAAAATAATGATTGCACAAGAAATGCATGATGAATATGATATGATTAATAATAATATTGAGTCATTATTAGATAAGATTCAATTATTTTCAGATGAGGAGGTAGTAATTGAAATGAAAAAATTAGTTCCTGAATTTAGAAGTATGAATTCTAGATTCGTTGCTTTTGATTTAGATGTAAATTTATAATCATCAGCTGTTTTAAATTAGTATATTTGCCTCGATTATTGAAAAATATTTATTCATAAAATAAAATTAGTCGATGTTTTTAGACAATATGAAAAATTACAAACGAGCATTCATTTTTTTGTCTAGCAAGTTAATATTTATGTTTCTATGCATGATATTGATTTTGCAATCTTGTGCCACAAGAAAAGAAGTAGAGTATTTTAACGATATTAAGATTGGTTCTCAAGATAAAATAATCTACTATCAAAATAAAATTCAGATAAATGATATCTTGAGCATTAGAGTAGGGGAATTGCTTCCAGAAGTTGTAGAGCCATTTAACAATTATATCACTACTTTAGAATCAGCTCAACTTAATGGATATCTTGTCTCTTATGAGGGGAATATAGTTTTTCCAAGATTAGGAACAATTTCAGTTGCTGGTAAAACAACGATTGAAGTTGAGACAATAATAAATAAACTTCTTATCGATAAAGAGTTAATTAAAAATCCTGTAGTTAGTGTCAGAATAATAAATAGTAGAGTTACCGTTTTAGGTCCCGCAGGAAATAGCTCAATTGGAGCAACAATACCTTTTGGTGGAAATAATACATTGACAATACTGCAAGCAATTGGCAACATTGCGCCTACTGGTATAAAAAATGATATTGTTTTGATTAGAGAAGAAGATGGTGTAAGAAGGTATGTTAAATTAGATATAACTAAAATAGATTTAATAAATAGTCCTTATTATTATTTAAAACAAAATGATGTTATATATATAAAACCAACTGGTCCAGCTGTTTTGCAATCTGGATGGTTAACCAGTATTGGAGTTATTTTGGGGGTATTTAGTTCTGCTTTGGCTTTGTATATATTACTAACTAGGTAAAATTTAATCATGGATAATTTTGAATTTGAAAATCAAACCAATTCTAGTAATTTTGATATATTAGCAGAGATTAATAAATATTTAAGGTATTGGTATTTATTTGTAATTTCTATACTTCTTTTTTTCATAATCGCAAAGATATATCTTAGATATACAACACCGATTTATGAGTCATATTCTGAAATCAAAATATTAGATAATTCCACTTCTGCTTTCAAATTACCAGATAACATGATTCCAATTTTTGGAAGTAAAAGTAGTAAGCGAAGTTTAGATAATGAAATTGAAATGATCAAGTCTTACCAGTTAATGGAAAGAGTGGTTAAAAACCTTGATTTGACGACATGTTATTATAGAGTAGGATATTTTACAACTAAAGAGCTTTGGAAAAATGAGCCATTTACTATAAAGTGGTTAAAATCTTCAAACCAATTATTAACCAAATCTCTCAGATTCGAAATTGAAATTGTTGAAGGAGGTTATGAAATTGTCGATGATAATGAAAAAAATAAGTTTGGGGTTATTGGATTTAATTCAGTTCATGTTAATTCAGGAATTCCATTCAAAATTTCACCTAGATTGGGATTAAATCCAAATAGTCTTATTGGAAAAAAGTTTGCTTTTGAGTTATTACCATTACGTCAAACAACTTTAAGTTTATGTAATAGGATTAATATTAAAACTGTAGCCAATCAAAGTGATATATTAGGCCTTTCATTAACAGGCACAAATACGGCTAAAATTGAAGCGACATTAAATGAGATTGTCAAACAGTTTGATCTTGATGGTATAAAGGATAGACAATTAGTGTCACAAAGAACAATAGATTTTGTAAATAACAGATTTAATTTTTTAGGAAGACAATTGGATTCTATAGAGAATGATAAAGAGAAGTATAAACGTGAAAATGGATTGACAAATGTAGATACAGATATAGAGTCTGCAGCTAAAAATATTGAAACTTCAAAAACAGTTATTAGTGATATAGAAAATCAAATAGAGTTAGCAAAATATATAGAGAAATCTCTCAAAAACCACAATAAATTTGAATCCTTCCCACTTGAAATAGGTATTTCAAATGGATTAATGAATCAGTTATTTTCAAACTATAATTTACTTGTTTTTGAACGAGAAAAGTTGCTGTTTAGTGCTGGAGAAAACAATCCAAAAATAAAAATAATTAACGAACAGCTAGATATATTAAAAAAAGATATGTTTAAAGCTATTAAGAATTACCAACAGGAGTTGGAATCTTCGCTAGTTAAGAATAATTATTTATACAAACAATATACAGATAAATTCAATAAAATTCCCTTATATGAAAAATTTATCAGAAGTATTGAACGTCAACAAGGGATTAAAGAATCTCTTTACATTCTATTACTCCAAAAGAGAGAAGAGGCTGCAATTAATGTAGCAGTAACTGGGCCATCAATAAAAGTTGTTGATTATGCCTCATCAAATATAAATGCAATTTCGCCTAAAAAAGATTTAATTTATATGGGGTCTTTAGTTGTCGGGTTATTAGTGCCGTTTTTATTTGTATTTGTTAAAAATTTGTTAGATAATAAAATTCATAACAAACAAGAGTTATCAAGAATTGTTGGCGATATTCCAATCGTTTCCGAAGTTCCATTTATTGGAGATGATTTAAAAGTTATGTTAGATAATGATAGGTCTGTGTTAGCAGAATCTTTCAGAATTTTGAGAACAAATATAGGATATTTACTACCATTACAAGTTGATAAGGTTGCTCCAGTTTTATTTATAACTTCAACAATAAAAGGCGAAGGAAAGACATTTACATCCATTAATTTAGGCATGGCTTTTGCTACTTTAGGAAAAAGAGTTTTGGTTATTGGAGCAGATTTGAGAAATCCGCAATTTCATAATTATACTAGTTTAGATAAAGAATATATTGGTTTATCTAATTATTTATACGATTCTTCAGTAGATTGGAGGACTTTAACAGTAAAGAATCAATTTGATACTTCAAATTTAGAATTAATTTTTTCTGGAATAATACCTCCAAATCCCGCAGAGCTTCTCTCGAATGGGCGTATGGAGATATTACTTAATGAAGCTAGAAAAGAATATGATTACATAGTAATCGATACTGCTCCTACACTTTTAGTTACCGATGCACTTACAATTTCTAAATATGCGGATGTTACTTTATTTGTAGTTCGAGCTGATTTTACTGAAAAAAAATTAATTCAATATTCTTTAGAATTAAAACAAAAAGATAAATTAAAAAACTTAGCATTTGTTTTAAATAATGTAGGAGTCAATGTCGGGTACCGCTATAAGTATGGTTATGGTTATGGTTATGGTTATGGCTATGGAGAGGATATTCAGAAAAAATCTTTTAGAGATTTTTTTAATGTCTAAAATATAATTTTTATTCCTTACTCTGCAATTGATTGCTTTATAGATTGTACAATTTCAAAAGAAAATGGATATTCAAACTTTCTAGCAAAGAAAGAACTAGTCTCAACTATTTTTTCATAATCTGTATGGTCAAGATTTGCGGGATTATTTCCATTTCTAGTTTTCCAATCAATATATCTCAAGTTATCATTGGCAACTTTAATGCTAAAATTTGAATTCATTATAATTGTTTGAAAATATATTTCTTCTGAACACAAAGTATATTTGAATCTATTTAATATTGATTTGTTTTCTTTTGTATATTCATTAACATATTTTAAACATTCTCTTGTTAGGCTCCACCAAGTTGAACCTCCATATAGTTTTGGCATTTTTTTTGAAATGGATCTTTTTATTCTGAGTTTTTTTTGTAATTGAATAAAAATATTTATAAGTTTTTTTTGTTTAGGATTTTTTGAATTTAACAAATCAAATAGATTATAGTATTCTATTCTATCCATATTTCCGTTATCAGCATAACCTATTTTTGGCATGTTGAAATAATCAATGTATTCTTTGTCATTGTTTTTAAAAAATTCAATAAAATGAGATTTTTTTTTAATTGGAAAATCATGACCACTAATAAGATGAAAATAATAAATATTTGGATTTTTAAGTGCTTCATTTATCAAAAAGAGTATGCTTTTTAAATGGTTAAAGCCCCCCCAATTTACTTTATATTTTTGCGATAAAAGAATGACATTATTCGATTTTTTTAAATTTTCAAACTCAAAGTTAGATACTTTACTTTTTTTATCTATGTGAATGTATATGTCAAAATTATCATCAAAAAAATTAATTATTTCTTCAAGATGATTATAGTTTTTGTAAGCAGTTATAAGGATTGCTTGTTTGGGATTGTTTTTTATGCTTTCCATTTTAAGATTTAATTATTTTGACATTTATTTTGACGATTAAATGTATTTTTAAGTAAAAGAATAATCATTATTCAAATTTAGTGAAAAATATTACAAAGTTAAAGGGTTAAAAACAATATTAAGTTTTGATATTGATATGTTATTTATTTTTCATTTATATTAATTAAATTGCAAAAAAAGAATTATTTTCAACGGCTTCCTTAATAGACGATAAGTCTTTAAGAAGAATTTTTTTAGAGAAACCATTTATATGATTCGAATGATGTATATCTGAACCGACAAAATCAATCATTCCCTTTTTTAACAATTGCTCTGCTGTTTTTGCAACTTCAATTCCATAATATCCAATAATAGATAGCAAGTTAATTTGAAATAGACATCCAGAATATTTAAGTTTTTGATAGTCATTAAAATTATGATGAAAAAAGGAATATCTTTCTGGATGTGCAAGTATTGGTTTATAACCCGCTACTTGTAAATCAAAAATAATATCATACAATTGTATTGGAGGATTTATGTATGAGATCTCAACTAGCACATAATTTTCTTTTAAAGTTAACAAACCTTCATTTTGAAAAAGAGTAACAAAATTGGCATCCATCATATATTCTGCGGCTGCTTTAATTGGGAAACTAATATTTTTACTTTTTAATTCTGTTTGGGTAGTATCTAAGTTTAATTCGATTTTTTTTCTTGAATTTTCCCAAACATTTTCCATTACATGAGGAGTTGTAATACATTGTTTAAAACCCATTTTTTCAATCTCAGAAATTAAAAAAACAGTATCATCAATGTTTTGGGCTCCATCATCAATTCCTGGGAGAAGATGAGAATGTATATCGATAAAATTATCGGGAATTATATCTTTGAGAATTGGTTTTGGTTTAAAAAATGGTAGCATGTGACAAAAGTAAAGAAAAGTTAGTATTTGATAACACAGCTTTAGTCTAATTCTATTTTTATTGTAAATTTCAAAATTTTACAAAATATAATATTAATTCTTTTTCAATCAGCTATTAATTTTATTGGGTATTAGCTAAAATTAGTATCTTTGGACGATGAGTTGTTCGAAGTAAACGTTAATAGTATTCAATATTTTTTATTTCAGACGTCATTTTAAGATTACAATATAAATCAATGAGTTACACAGAAGATTTCGATGAAGACTGGTTATTTGAAATAAAGCCAAAAAGTAATTTTTTTGAACTCAATTTTAAAGAGATTTGGCGGTATAGAGATTTGATGTTTCTTTTTGTAAAAAGAGATATTGTAACTGTTTATAAACAAACTATTTTAGGGCCACTTTGGTATCTCATTCAGCCATTATTTACATCAATTATTTTCACATTATTATTTAATAATGTCGCAGGAATTACTACAGGAACTATTCCTCCTTTTTTGTTTAATTTAGCTGGAATAATCGTTTGGAACTATTTTACTTCTTGTCTTAATGATACATCAGATACTTTCAAAAAAAACGCATCTCTATTTGGAAAAGTTTATTTTCCAAGAGTAATAATGCCAATATCAATAGTGATATCTAATCTGTTAAAATTTCTGATTCAATTTCTTATTTTCATTGCATTTTACATTTTTTATTACATTAAGGGAGTCACTTTAAGTGTTAATGAATACATTTTTCTTTTTCCAATCCTTATACTCATGATGGGGATTTTAGGTTTAGGTTTAGGCATGATAATCTCCTCTTTAGTAACCAAGTATAGAGATTTTAGTTATTTAGTAAGTTTTGGAGTGCAGTTGCTTATGTACATATCTGCAGTAATGTATCCAATAGAGTTAATTGTTACTAAGATTCCAAGTTATTCGTGGTTGGTAAAGTACAATCCTTTGGCTTATGTCATTGAATCTGCTAGATTTATGTTATTAAACGTTGGAGATATAACATTTTTGGGATTAGCTTACACATTTGTGGTAACTGTTTTTGTTTTTTTTATCGGGTTACTAATTTTTAATAAAACTGAAAAAAGCTTTATAGACACCGTCTAAAGTTATAACTAGTTTAAGTGCTCAGTTAGTTGTTGCAAATGAATAAAAATATCATATTAAAAGTTGAAAATATTTCTAAACAATACCGTTTGGGTCAGGTGGGTACTGGCACATTGAGTCATGATTTAAATCGATGGTGGCATAGGATTAGAGGCAAACAAGATCCTTATTTGAAGATTGGAGAGGTTAATGATAGGAGCAAAAAAGGAATTAGCGACTACGTTTGGGCATTACAAGATATTAATTTTGAAGTAAAGCCTGGAGAAGTTCTGGGTATAATAGGCAAAAATGGAGCTGGAAAATCTACATTATTAAAAATTTTATCAAGAGTTACGGCTCCTTCAACAGGAGGTGTTAAGACTAAAGGTAGGATAGCCTCATTGTTAGAAGTTGGGACTGGTTTTCATCCAGAATTGACAGGTAGAGAAAATATATATCTAAATGGTGCGATTCTGGGTATGAGTAAAAAAGAGATTTCTTTAAAATTGGACGAGATTATAAATTTTTCTGGAGTAGAACGCTATATAGATACACCTGTAAAGCGTTATTCCTCTGGGATGTATGTTCGTTTAGCATTTGCTGTCGCAGCACACCTTGAAAGCGAGATTTTGATTGTTGATGAGGTTCTCTCTGTAGGAGATGCTGAATTTCAAAAAAAATGCCTAAGCAAAATGGGAGACATTAGCAAAGGAGAAGGTAGGACAGTGTTATTTGTTAGTCATAATATGCCAAGTGTAAGAAGCTTGTGCAGTAGAGGAATTTTACTAGAACATGGAAAAATAATTAAAGATGATACTATCGATGAAATAATTACAAAATACATGACTAATGATGAAATTTCATTTTTTGAGTATGAAAATGATGAATGTGGTTTGAGAAGTTTTGAATTATTTAATTCTAAAGGACTTCAAAGCATTAATATTTCAAATGGGGAAGATTTAACCATGATTTTAAGTTTGGAAGTAAAAAAAGAGAACCCAGATTTTGGTTTTTGCATTGCCATTTATAATGAATATGATGAACTGATAACAGCAATCAATTCGTATCATATTAATGAAAAAATAGCAAACCTAAAATGTGGGAATCATAGTTTAAAAGTTGTATTACCGAAATATATATTAAATACAGGTTTGTATACTGTAAATTTTCACTTTAATAGTATTGGCGGTATAATTTATAAAAAAATGGAAAGAATAATTACTTTCAATGTTTATGACGATGGTTATAGAAGAGGTAATAGATATAGTGGATTTTGGCCAGGAAAAGTAAGTTTAGTTCCAAATATTTATATTAATGAGAATTCGTAAATCAAAAAAGCATACCAAAGAAATTGTAGCAAAATATTTTGGGAAAAGAATTTATTTTGGACCGTTCTCAGGATTAAAAATTCCTGACGTAGTATTAAATGCACTTTCAATAACTGAAATTTTGGGGTTTTATGAATCCTGTTTGCATTTTGTTTTTTCAGATTTGTTGAATAGGAAAATAAAAAATGTAATAATTATTGGTGGAAATAATGGATATTATTCAGCAGGGTTGAGTAACTTATTTAATCCAGAAAGCCTATTAATTTACGAAACGGTACAAGATTTACATCCAAGAATAGCTTCTTGGTTCAAAGAGAATAGTTTGTCAAACTACAAAATTTTAGGTGAGGCAACTCCAGATGAATTTAAAAAAATTGATAGGAAAATAGATTTTTTATTGATGGATTGCGAAGGTTTTGAAAAAACATTGCTTGATCCCGATGAGTTTGTTTGGCAAAGAAATTCTGATATAATTGTAGAATTACATCCTTTTTATAAAGATAATTTAATTAGTGATTTTACTCAAAAGTTTCATTTATCACATAATATTCAAATAGTATATGACGATTTTAATGAAAATATTAAGGTAAATCAAATCTTAGAGGGTCTAAAGTTAAATATTAATTATGACCAACATCCAAGTCATAGATGGATAAATGAAAACGGAAATAAAGTATATACAAGTGGTATATTTCTTTATTTAAAGAGAAAATCAATATGATACCTAAGATAATTCATTATTGTTGGTTTGGTAGTAAACCAAAACCTGAATTAATTGAGTATTGTATTCAATCTTGGAATAATTATTTGCCAGATTATCAAATAATTGAATGGAATGAATCTAATTTTAATCTGGATATCAATCCCTATGTAAAAGATGCATATCTAAATAAAAAATGGGCATTTGTTTCGGATTATGTAAGAGCCTATGTATTATACCATCAAGGTGGAATTTATTTAGATACTGATGTTGAAATAAAGCAAAATTTAGATATTTTCTTAATTCATGGTGCCTTTTCGGGTTTTGAGCGAATTGGATTTCCCTTTACAGCGCTCTGGGGCTCTGAAAAAGAACATTGTTGGCCTAAAAAAGTTTTAGAATATTACGATCAAAAGCATAATTTTGAACAGATTACCAATACAATAATAGTTTCGAAAATACTAATAGATGAATTTAAAGTTAATCCTGATAAAGATGAATTTCAAGAATTAGGGTTTAATATAGCCATATACCCATCTACTCATTTTTGTATAGATTTGGCTCCAAATTTTGCGGCACATCATTTTTTAGGGTCTTGGGAAGATGAAGATACATCTTACAAAAAAAACATTCACAGAATTTACTATCTAAAAAAATATCTTAATGAAATTGAAGGACAAATGATTTTAGATCAATTGTTTCAAAATGAAATTTTTTCAGCCAAAGAATTGTTTGAATTCTCGTTAAAAATTTTTAAAAAGAGGGTTCATCAGAAGTTTAACAGATTCTTTAGAAAAAGAAAAAAATGAGTGTAATATCAGTAATAATACCCTGCTTTAATCAGGCTAAATATCTCCAAGATGCATTACTTTCAATCTTAGAACAAGAATATGAAAATTGGGAATGTATTATTGTAAATGATGGTAGTACAGACGAAACTGAAAAAATTGCAATTCAATGGTGTAATCAGGATTCTAGATTTAAATATTTTTATAAAGAAAATGGTGGACTTAGTAGCGCAAGAAATTATGGAGTAAAAAAATCAAATTCAGAATTTATCTTAACCCTAGATTCTGATGATAAATTTGATAAAACTTTTATGAGTAAAGCACTGAAAGTTATTAATGAAGATTCAAAAATAGGAATAGTAAGTTGTTGGGGAAGAAGATTTGTAGGGGAAATATTTTATGATGTATTTAAGCCTACAGGTGGGAACTTAGAAAATTTTTTATTTGAAAATGCGGCTATTGGTAACTCTCTTTTTAGAAAGAAATGTTGGAGTGAAGTTGATGGTTTTGACGAAAATATGAAAAAAGGCTATGAGGATTGGGAGTTTTATATTAGAGTTTGTAAAAATAATTGGGGCGCACATATTATTCAAGAGACTCTATTTTTTTATCGTCAACACAAAATTTCAATGCGTGTTGAAGCAATCAATAAATTTGACAAAGAAATTAGGTTTTATATTTTCACCAAGCACAAAGATTTATACATAAAGTATTTTGATCAAACTATCGAAAATTTATTATCTAATGTAGATTTAAACAAAAAGAACGAACTCAAAAGAATCAATTCTATTGATTTTAAACTTGGGAAGTTAATTTTAAAACCATTCCGATTTATAAAAAAAAGTTTTAGGTGAATCCAAAAGTATCAATAATTATGGCAACCTACAATAGAGCACATTATATTGTAGAGACGCTTTTATCAATTCAAAATCAAGTTTTCAAAGAATGGGAATGTCTAATTATCGATGATGGGGGTACTGATAATACAAGCGAAGTTATAAAAGGTATTTTAGAAAGTGATATTAGATTTAAATTTTTCACAAGAGACAAAAGATATAAAAAAGGATTGCCAGGTTGTCGAAATTATGGATTAGATTTGGCAAAAGGGGATTATATCATTTTTTTTGATGATGACGATATCGTGCATCCACAGAATCTAGAATTGTGCGTAAAGGAATTAACACAAAAGGGAGTCTTTTTTTGTAGATACATTAGAAGAGTCTTTTTTGATACTTTTGATTATGATTTTGATTACTCAAAATTCTATTCTTCCTTTATAATCGATAATAACGACATAGAAAAAATATTAAAAAATGAGTTGCCTTTTAATTCTTGTGCAGTAATGTGGAAGAAAGAATGTTTTGAAAATAATAGATTTATCGAAACTTTGATGTATGCAGAAGAATGGGAATTATATTCTAGAATTATTTCTTCCGGCTACAAAGGAATATCTATCGATAAATGTTTGTTTTATGGAAGAAAGCACAATAATTCGAATACGGCGGAGTTCTATAATTCCAATCCTATTAGAAGAGAATCATATGCGGAAGCTGTTTTATTAGTTGTACAAAATTTAAAAGCTAAAAAAAATCTTTCATATTCTCTAAAGCGTTATTTCATAGCAAATTCAATCAGCTTTAAGGAGTATAATTTGTTTCGTCGTATTTTGGATATTTTAAATTTATCAATTTCAGAAAAAGTGACGTGGCTTTTTTTCTACAACACGCTACCACTCAGATTGAGAATTTACAAAAGACGTAAATTAATTAAGAATAACTTATGAAAATTCTTCTTTGTTTTGGAACACGACCAGAGGCCATAAAAATGGCTCCGCTATACCATGAATTAAAGAAATCTAATTTTCAAGTAAAAGTTTGTGTCACAGCTCAGCATCGAGAAATGTTGGACCAGGTTTTGAATTTCTTTGATATAGTTCCAGATTATGATTTAGATATAATGCAGCCAAATCAAACATTAAATAGTTTGAGCGCGACTATTTTATCAAAAATGGATGAAATTTTAGTAGTAGAAAAACCTAATCTAGTTCTTGTTCATGGTGACACTACAACTTCATCAATGGTGGCCTTAGCGGCATTTCATCTTGGAATTACCATTGGGCATGTTGAAGCAGGTTTGAGAACGTACAACAAAAAATCACCCTTTCCCGAAGAGCTTAATAGACAGTTAACAGGGAAATTAGCGGATATTCATTTTACTCCAACGTCGCATGCGACTCAAAATTTATTGCGAGAAGGAATAGCACAACAACATATAATTGAAACTGGAAATACAGTAATTGATGCTTTATTCTTGACAATTAAAAAAATAGAACAATCAGATTACAGTCATCCAGAGATTGAGGTGTTGAAGAATACTATTCCAACCGATAAAAAAATAATTTTAGTAACAGGTCATCGAAGAGAGAATTTTGGAGAAGGTTTTAAAAATCTATGTGAATCACTTATAGAAATTTCTGAAAGAGAAGATGTTGCGATTGTATATCCAGTTCATTTGAATCCCAATGTAAAAAAAATGGTATATGATTTATTGTCTAATAGAGACAATATTCACCTAATAGCTCCAGTTTCCTACCCCGCTTTTGTATGGTTAATGCGACAGTGCTTTTTAATAGTAACAGATTCAGGAGGTATTCAAGAAGAGGCACCATCAATAGGAAAATCAGTTATAGTGACGAGAACAGTTTCTGAAAGACCTGAAAGTGTAGCTACAGGACATTCTATTTTGGTGGGTACGGAGAAACAAAAAATCATTGATACTATTGCTCATGAGTTGGATTATTTTAAGGCAACTAAGAATGCTAAAAACCCTTATGGTGATGGTAATGCTGCTCAATTGATAGTCAATTATTTAGAAAAGACTTTACTATGAAAATTGCTGTAGTTGTAGATTCTATTAATGTTGAAGACAGTAGTGGTTCAAAAGCTAATGTGGCAATAATTAATAATTTGGCTTTGGCTGGCTTTGAAGTTTGCGTGTACCATTACACTAGGAGAAACATTCAGATAGAAGGAATTTTATGTAAAGAAATTTCGGAGATAAAATTTAGTCCATTTTATTTTTTAAGTAGATTACAAAGGGTTCTTTGGCGGAATTTTACTATTAATGTCGCTTCTTTTTTGGAGGGAATCTTTGGTTTTTCGTTTACTTTTTTTAACGATGTAAATAGTATAAAGAGAGCTTTACTAGAGATGGATTTAAAACCAGATTTAGTTTTGACTTTGAGCAAAGGAGCTAGTTTTAGGCCACATTATGCAGTGCTGAAATTGCCTCAATTTCATGATAAGTGGATGGCATACATTCACGATCCATATCCGTTTCATTGTTATCCAAGACCTTATGATTGGGTAGAATCAAGTTATAAACAAAAAGATATTTTTTTTAAAGAAGTTTCTGAAAAAGCTAGATATAGTTCTTTTCCAAGTCTGTTACTCAAAGAATGGATGGGAAGTTATTTTCCCAATTTTTTAAAGACTGGAGTAATCATTCCTCATCAAAATTTTGATTACAATACTACAAGTTGTGATGTTCCTTCTTACTTTGATGAAACTAAATTCAATTTGATTCATGCGGGAAATTTATTGCAGCAACGCTCCCCAGAAGGTTTAGTGAATGCCTTTAAATTGTTTTTAGAACAAAATCCTCTCGCTAAAAATGATGCAAGACTATTTTTTATTGGAAGAGCACATGAATTGCATTTAATTTTTTTTGAGGAAGTAATTATTCCTGAAATTTATTTTCTCAATGAGAGTGTCTCATTTGAGATAGTTTATAATTTGCAAAAAAAGGCATCTGTAAATATAATTTTAGAAGCAAAAGCGGCTGTAAGTCCATTTCTTCCGGGTAAATTTCCGCATTGCATAGAGGCAAATAAAATAATTCTTTCACTAGCCCCATACCTTAGTGAGACCAGAAGACTATTAGGTAATGACTATCCATATTGGTCTGAAGCAGATGATGTTGAAAAAATAGCTAATCGCATAGAGAGCCTCTATCAATTATGGAAACAAAATCCTAATAATTTAGTGCTTAACCGTTTTGATTTGGAAGAATATTTATCGGCAACTCATTTGAAATTTGTCATTGATGAGTTGAAAAATAATGCCTCCTAGTGTCAAATACAACAATAGCCATATTAATTTCTACTAAAAATCGAAAATCCGATTTAGAAGTCACGCTTCATAAAATTGAAAAGTTATTGAAAAGAATTGATGTGACTTGTGTAGTTTTTGATGACGGTTCTACTGATGGAACGCATGAATTTGTACAACATCATTTTCCAGATATAATTATTCACAGAAATCAAGTTTCAAAAGGGTATTTGTATTGCAGGAATCAAATGCTTAATTTGACTAATGCGGATTATGCTATTTCTTTAGATGATGACGCCCATTTTTTAACAGAAAATCCCGTTGAAATAATACAACACTATTTCAATCAGAATTTAAGATGTGCAGTTATCGCCACTCGAATTTTTTGGAGTTCTACAGATTTGAAAACGATTAAGAATAGTGATGAACCCCAAACAGTGAAAAGCTTTGTTGGCTGTGGACATGTTTGGCGAATGAAAGCTTGGCATGCTATTCCAAATTACCCTGAATGGTTCCAGTTTTATGGAGAAGAAAGTTTTGCTTCCATGCAGTTGTTGAAGCACAATTGGGAGGTTCATTATGTTCCGGAACTGCTAGTGCAACACCGAGTTGATACTATTGAAAGAGCCAAGTCTAAGGCAAATGTAGCCTTCAGATACCGCAGAGCTATTCGTGCTGATTGGTATAATTATTTTCTGTTTTTTCCCTTCAATGAAATTCCAAGAAAAATGGCTTATTCCATTTGGATGCAGTTTAAAAACAAAATATTCAAAGGAAATTTTAAAATAATTGCTCCTTTATTCTTAGCGATTATAGATTTGATTGTAGCAATTCCAAAATTGATAAAGTATAGAAATGGTCTCAGTCGTGAGGAATATGAAAAATACCTCAAATTAAACGAAGCAAAAATTTATTGGAAACCAGAAAAATAGTTATTTTTACTACCATTACAATTTATTTTTGATGTATCAAAAGCCATATTTAATAGCCGAAATAGCCCAAGCTCACGATGGAAGCTTGGGAATTCTTCATTCCTATATTGATGCTGTTGCTACAACTGGTGTTCAAGCTATTAAATTTCAAATGCACATAGCTGAGGCAGAAAGTAGTATTCACGAGCCGTTTAGAGTACAATTTTCATATGAAGATGCTACACGTTATGAGTATTGGAAACGAATGGAATTCTCGCTGGAGCAATGGAAAGGAATTAAACAACATTGTGACGAAGTTGGGTTGGATTTTATCTGTTCGCCGTTTAGTAATAGGGCGGTAGATTGGTTAGAAGAAGTCGGAGTTAAAAGCTATAAAATTGGATCGGGCGAAGTTAACAACTTCTTGTTATTGGAAAAAGTTGTGAGAACGGGAAAACCGATTATCATTTCATCTGGTATGAGCAACTTTACTGAATTGGACCAAACAGTCGCTTTTTTAAGAAGCAAGAATGCTCCATTTTCTATTTTACAATGCACCACTGCTTATCCTACACAGGCTGAACAATATGGATTAAATGTTATAAATGAATTAAAAAATCGTTATAAGGTTGCCATTGGTTTTTCTGATCATTCTGCAAAAATTTCAACTGGAATTGCTGCTGTAGCATTAGGTGCTGAAATTTTAGAGTTTCATGTGGTTTTTCATCGTTCGATGTTTGGTCCTGATGCAAAAGCTTCTTTAACAATAGAAGAAACAAAACAACTCGTTGAAGCAGTAAACGATATTTATCGTGCTATTAGAAGTCCTATTGACAAAAATAATAGTGATAATTTCAACCAAATCAAATCTATTTTTGAAAAATCATTGGCCGTAAATAAGAATTTGACAAAAGGACATATTCTTACTTTTGATGATTTGGAAAGTAAAAAACCAAAAGGATATGGCATTTCTGCAACTGATTTTGAAAAAATAATTGGAAGAAAATTAAATGTTGATAAAAGACAGTGGGATTTTTTGAACGAAGATGATTTAGAATGAATGCAAAGCGAAAAATAGCTGTTGTTATCACAGCGAGGCCTTCCTATAGTAGAGTCAAAACAGTCTTAACTGCAATTAAAAATCACAACAAATTGGAGTTGCAGCTTATTGTTGCAGCCTCTGCTTTACTCGATAGATACGGAAGTGCGGTAAATTATATTGAAAAAGATGGGTTTGAAATAGCAGCAAAAGTTTTTAATGTTTTAGAAGGCGAAAACTTAACGGCTGCTGCTAAGACCACAGGAATAGGAATATTGGAATTATCAACTGTTTTTGATAATCTAAAGCCAGATATTGTAGTTACTGTAGCTGATAGATTTGAAACTATGGCAACTGCAATAGCAGCCTCTTACATGAACATTCCTTTGGCTCACATACAAGGAGGTGAGGTAACTGGAAATATTGATGAAAAGGTCAGACATGCAATAACCAAACTATCAGATTATCATTTTGTGGCTTCAGAAAGTGCAAAAAAACGAGTCATACAATTGGGCGAAAATCCCGAAATGGTTTTTAATACTGGTTGCCCATCAATTGATATTGCCAAAGAGGTATTCAACACTAAAGGCTTGTCTTTTAATCCCTACGAGAAGTACGGTGGGGTTGGCTCAAAACCCGAGTTGAGGAATGGTTATGTTGTTGTAATGCAACATCCTGTAACCAATGAATATCAAGACTCAAGAAAACAAATAGAAATTACACTAAGAGTTATACAAAAAATTAATTTGCCAACACTTTGGTTTTGGCCAAATGTAGATGCAGGTGCAGATGGAACGTCTACAGGTATTAGAGCTTTTAGAGAACAACATCTATTGCCCAATGTTCACTTTTTTAAGAATATGGAAGGCGTCGATTTCCTAGAATTATTGCAATACAGTAAATGCTTAGTTGGTAATTCTAGCGTTGGTATCAGAGAATGTGCTTATTTGGGAATTCCTGTTGTGAATATTGGTAGCAGACAGAACAAGAGGGAACAAGGAGAGAATTGTATCAACGTTCAGTATTCGGAGGATGAAATAGAATCGGCTATTTTGAAGTCTGTAAAAAAAGGAAAAATTCCGACTTCAGCGATTTATGGAACAGGAGATGCTGGAGAAAAAATTGCTAATTTGCTAGTAAATTTAGATTTGGTGTTTCATAAAACGATAATGTATTGATAAAAAACATTAATATCAAATGGAAGTATTTGTAAAACAAGATTTAAAGTATGAAAAATAATTGGACTGGAGAAAGATTAGAGACTTATGTTTACAGTAAGGACACAATTGATCATCTTCATAGATATTCTATTGTTTTGAATTACATTCAAGGTAAAATAGTTTTGGACATTGCCAGTGGAGAAGGATATGGTAGTAATATTATTAGTGATAAAGCTGAATTTGTTTACGGGGTAGATATTGATGAAACCTCAATTAAATACGCACAATTAAAATACAAAAAGGACAATCTAAAATTTCTTGTTGGAAGTACAAGCAGTATACCTATTGATGATAATTCTGTTGATGTTATTGTGAGTTTTGAAACTATTGAACATCATGATGAGCATGTTGAAATGATGAATGAGATAAAGAGGGTGTTGAGGCCCAACGGCTTACTAATTATTTCTACACCTGATAAAAAGAATTATACAGATAAGAGGAATTTTATAAATCGGTTTCATGTTAAGGAGTTGTACAAACAAGAATTTCTAGACTTAATAACTCAAAATTTTAATTCAGTTCAATTGCTAACTCAAAAATATATTAATGGAAATTCCATAATACAAGAAGATATTTTAGAAAGCGAAATCCAGATTTTTTCAGGAAACTATTCAGCTATTTCAAATGTAATTATTGATCCTTTTTATTTAATAGCGATTGCTTCGAATGTATCTTTTGAAAAGCAAAAAATATCAATTTTTGATGGAAGCGAAATAATTCAAACAGAATTTAAAAATAGAGTTAATGAAGTGTATCATAGTAATTCATATAGATTAGGGCATTTAATTTTATCACCATTTAAGCGTTTAAAAAAAAAGTAAAATAAATGCTTGAAATAGTAATCCCTTATTATAAAGGCGTGTTTTTTGAAAAAACACTTCAATCTCTCGAAAATCAAACGGATAAAAGGTTTAAAGTATACATTGGTGATGATGCAAGTCCAGAAAATCCGGACTTAATTATAAATCAGTTTAGAGGGAAATTTGATTTTCAATATCACAGATTTGAAAAAAATCTCGGAGGAATTTCACTCGTTCAACAATGGAATCGTTGTGTTGATTTGTCAAAAGAATTTGGATGGATACTTATCTTAGGTGATGATGATGTTTTAGATGAAAATGTAGTAGAAAAGTTTTATGAAAATTTGGATGAGATAAATAAATTAGATGTAAATGTCGTCCGATTTGCTACTCAAAAAATAAATGACAAGGGCGAAACAACTAGCGATAAATATTATCATCCGAAGATTGAAAATAGTATTGATTTTTTTTTCAGACCTTCTAGAAGTTCATTAAGTGAATATGTGTTTAAAAAGAGAAAGTTAAAGGAAATTGGGTTTAAAGATTTTCCTTTAGGCTGGTTTAGTGATATTTTAGCCTATTTGGAAGTCTCCAATTTTGATTCTATTTATACTATAAATGATGCAATTGTATACGTTCGAATTTCTGAATGGAGTATTACAGGGAGTACTAATTTAGGAAGATTAAAAACAGAATCAGTTTTTGAATTTTATTATTATTTGTTATCAAATCAAAGTCAATTTTTTTCAAATGATCAAAAATTAATAATGTATGAGAGACTAGAGAACAGTTACCTGAATAATAAAAGGAATAGTAAAGCACTATTTAAAATTTCTTTATTTTATCTTAGCAGTGGTTCTTTTGTAAGATACATTAATTTTATAAAATCGATATTTTATAATTTAATTCGATAAGTAATGAGAGTAGGGTTTAATCCCCAAAAAAGCGAAAAAAAAATAAATTTAACTACGTATCATAGAGTAATCGTAGTTGTTTATATTCCTAATGAAGAAGGATTTTATAAAAATTCCTATGATGTTTTTAAACTATGTTTAGACTCATTAGTTGCAACAACAAATAGTAATTCTGCAATAACTATTGTTAATAATGGTTCATATGATAAGGTGACCGACCTACTTCAAAACTATTTAAAAAATAAAAAAATTGATTCTTTAATTCAACATTCAGTTAATATAGGTAAAATTGATGCCCTTATTGGTGCAGCCAGAGGTGCTAGAGAAAGGTTAATTACGTATTCAGATTCTGTATATTGTTTAAAAAAGGATGGCAGGAAAATGTAGAAAAGGTATTTTCAATATTTCCTAATGTAGGTTCAGTTTCACCAATTTCAGTCAGATATGGATTGTTTTATGGAACAAGTTCTGTTCTAAAACAAATTATCTTAGGAAAAATTAAAATTAAATTTGAACCAATACCTGAAAATTTTGATTCCTATAATAAGTATTTAAAAAGTATTAATTGGGATGAAGATAAAGAGGAAACTAATAATTGGCCTGTAATAGAGAAGAACAATACCAAAGCAGTAGTTGGTAGCGGACATCAAGTATTAACGGTTTCAAGAGAAGTGTTATTTAAATCGGTTCCAACAAACCCATCTTTAACCTTGGTTGGTGGAGATTCCGAATATAAATATGTCGATGAACCAATAGACAAATTAGGAAAATTGAGACTCTGTACCTATACTAATTTTGCTTTTCATATGGGCAATAATATAGAAGACTGGATGATAGATGTTCAAAAAAATAATTTGATTACAACTACCGATTTCACAGAAATGTATTATGAAAATAAAACAAATTTTGATTTGTTTTATTCCAAATACAAAACGATAATTTACCAAATAAAGAAAAAAATTACAAAGAAAGTTTTTAAGTTAATTTACAAGAATTATTCTTTATAACAAATACAATTTCAACAATATGAAATTCTTAGCTGTAATACCTGCTCGAGGAGGTTCTAAAGGAGTTCCAAAGAAGAATATTAAACTATTAGGAAAAAAACCATTGATAGAATATACTATTAATGACGCTAAGAATTCAAAATTACTTACGGAAATAGTTGTTTCTACGGATGATCAAGAAATAGCTATTGAAGCAGAAATTGCAGGTTGTAAGCCACCGTTTATTCGCCCAGATGAATTCGCCCAAGACACTTCAACTTCACTTGAATTGGTGCAACATGCTATAGCTTTTTTCGAATCACAAAATATTTTTTTTGATGCGGTTTGTTTGTTGCAACCAACTAATCCGTTTAGAGGTAAAGGTTTTATTGATGAAGCAATCCAAAAATTTATTAGCTCAAAGTCGGATTCTTTAATAAGTGTTTTACCAATACCACATGAATTTAACCCTCATTGGGCATTTGAAGAAGATGAAACTGGATTATTGCAAATTGCTACGGGTGAAAAGAACATAATTACGAGAAGGCAAGAGTTACCCAAAACTTTTTTTCGTGATGGTTCTGTCTATATTACTAAAACCGCAGTTGTCAAAAATGGGAGTCTTTATGGAGAATCTATAGCCTACATTGAAAACAACCCACAGTTTCATGTAAATATAGACACAATGGAAGATTGGGAAAAAGCAGAAAAATTACTTACTATAATGAAACTTTAAATGTGTGGAATTGCCGGCATTATAGGACATAGAGCCAATAGAGAAAGTATTTTACAAATGTTGGAAACGCAAAGACATCGCGGACCTGACTTTGTAGATTATTATCATGAAGAAAATAAAATTACTTTAGGCCATAATAGACTAAGTATAATTGATTTGTCTAGTAATGCCAATCAGCCCTTTAGTAGCGATTGCGGGAACTATATTTTAGTCTTTAACGGAGAGATTTACAATTATTTAGAGTTAAGAAACGAACTTCAATTTAAGTATAGTTTTAAAACCCAATCAGATACCGAAGTTTTACTGAATGCCTTTATTGAATGGGGGGAACGCTGTTTGAATAAATTGAACGGAATGTTTTCTTTTGCTATTTGGAATAAAAGAGAGCAATCCTTATTTGCTGTGCGTGATCGGTTTGGAGTGAAGCCTTTTTATTATTTTTTCGATAACACCAATTTCATTTTTGCCTCAGAAATAAATTCTTTATGGGCTGCAGGAATTCCTAAAATTCCAAATGAAAAAGTTTGGCTGAATTATTTTGAAGAAGGAAGCTACGGAATGCCTGATGAAACTTTTTGGAAGGACATACATCAATTATCAGGCGGACATTTTTTAACTTTAAAAGACAATTCTTTACACATAAAAAAGTGGTATCATTTTGAAGATCGAATAGCCGAATTACACAATCATTTCGAAAAAAATGAAGAAGAGTATATCACGGAATTATTAATAAAAGCAATACATCTGAGATTCAGAGCCGATGTACCCGTTGGGTTCAATTTGAGCGGAGGTCTTGATTCTAGTACGCTTTTAGCATTAATTGACAAACAAAATACAGATAAAACTTCTATAGAGGCATTCACATTCATTACAAATGATGAAAGATATGATGAACTGCAATGGGTAAAATCTATGCTTAACGAAAAGCCTTATCCGCTTACTATATGTCAGTTAAATCATGATGAAGTACCCGAATTGGCTTTAAAAATTGCTCAAAATCAATCCGAACCTTATGGAGGAATACCTACAATTGCCTATTCTAAAATTTTTGAAAGCGCCGGTAAAATGGGAGTAAAAGTACTACTCGACGGGCAAGGTTCAGATGAAGCTTGGGCAGGTTATGATTATTATTTGAATAATTCGCAAAACACCGTTCAAGGCGTATCAAAATCTCCTTTCAGAAAGAATGTGTTAGCGATTGATTTTGCTAAGGACTATAAAAAAACAGTTTATCCTAAACCTTTTCAAGAAGATTTGTTGAACCTTCAGTTTCGTGATTTATTCTATACTAAAATCCCTCGAGCATTACGTTTTAATGATAGAGTTTCAATGCTTCACAGCACAGAATTGAGGGAGCCATTTTTGGATTATGAATTAGTTGAATACGTTTTTAGTAGACCTCAAAGTTTGAAAATAAAGAACGGTGTTCAGAAATGGATGTTGCGAAAAATAGCTGAGAATTTTTTACAAAAAGATTTAGTTTTAGCACCAAAAAGACCTCTGCAAACCCCCCAAAGGGAATGGTTATCCCATGATTTAAAAGATTGGGTAATTTCTGAAATTGAACTACTGAAAGCTAATAATTGGTTTGAAAAAAAACAGTTACAAACTGAAATGGATGCATTTTTTAAAGGAGATAATCAAAGTAGTTTCCATATTTGGCAATGGATAAACACGGTATTATTATTTAAATAAAAGGGTATGCAAAAAATAATACATTTATATCGGCTGGATTTTTTAAATGGATTTATAGTAATAAAGTACTTATTTAAGAGGATTTTTAAACTCAAAACTTCACCAAAAGAGAGATTAATAAATGATTATTATTATCATCTTATAAAATTTAGAGGGTTTTTTAAATCACAAAAAGAAGATTGTTTTATTGCTTATTATCCCAAATGGAAAGCTACTATCAAAACTCGAAAAAGACCATCAAGTGATTTAGATGTTTTTTCTCAAATTTTTGGTGATTTAGAATACAAGCCGGTAGTAGATACTTTTAAAGCTAATTTCAAAACCAACACATCTTTAAAAATTATCGATGCTGGAAGTAATATAGGTTTAACTTCTCTCTACTTTTCAAGGTTCTTTGAGCATGCAGAATTTATATGTGTTGAGCCCAATGAATCTAATCTCGATGTTTTAACTTTCAACTTGGATACCAATTCAATCCCAAATTGTAATAAACTTAAAGCGGGAATTTGGAGCAAGAATACCTATTTAAATATTGTTAGTGATTTTAGAGGGCATTACGATTGGTCGTATAGAGTTGTTGAGTCACGAGATGAGACAGATTTAGGGGCATTTTCAATTTCTCATTTAGTAGAAAAATTCAAATGGGAAACTATTGATATTTTAAAAATGGACATAGAGGGTTCTGAAAAAGAGGTGTTTACTAATTCTCACTCTGACATTTCATTTTTAGCAATCACAAAATGTATTGCTATTGAAATTCATGATGAATTTGATTGTCGTGAAGCCATTTATGAAATTCTAACTAAGTATGGATTTTCATTATTCAATTCTGGTGAATTGACTATTGGAATTAATCAAAATTGGATTGGCAAATAATAGCTATGCAACAAAACAATAGATTAAGAGAACTAGATTTTTTAAGGGGTATTGCTATTATCTTGGTTATAGCTAGACATCAAGTCTTATTTCCTTTTTTAAAAACCATGGGTTGGATAGGAGTTGATTTGTTTTTTGTTCTTAGCGGGTTTTTAGTTTCAGGATTATTATTTAAAGAATATCAGAAATTTGGTCAGGTAAATCCAAAGTTGTTCCTGATTAGAAGAGGATTTAAAATTTATCCGATTTTTTATTTAACTTATTTAGGATATATGTTGCCAAAAATTCTATTGCATAAATTGGAGTTGAAAAAAGTTTTTTTCGATGTTTTTTTTATTCAGAATTATGCTTTAGGTTGGGGTTACATCTATGCAGCAAGTTGGTCGTTGGCTGTAGAGGAACATTTTTATTTTGGGTTAGCCCTGTTAATATGGTTTATAACTACCAAAAAGAAAGAATGGTTGATTGCTACTAATGAAAATAAACAATTTTCAAAATTTGAAAAATTAGTAATTACTTTACTAGTGTTAGTTTTTTTACTTCGTGTTATTTCGAATCTTTTATTTCCAGAACATGATGTTAAAAACATGACCATGACACACCTTAGAATAGATTCACTTCTGTCTGGAGTTTTAATATCCTATTGGTATTATTTTAAAAAAGAAGAACTAAATTCAATCTATTTTAGACATCAAAAATATTTATTATTGTTATCATGTTTATTTCTTTCTTTTACTCCTTTTATTGAACCTGTACCTTCCTTTTTTGTAAAAATCTTTGGTTTTTCAATGCTCTACATTGCCTTTGGAATCCTATTAATTCATTTTCTAGTTGATACAACAATTAATAAAAAATTGAATACAGTTTTCTCTACTACACTTGTTAATTATGTTTCAAAAATTGGATTTTGTTCCTATTCAATTTATGTGATTCATTCTTTTGTGATTTATTTAGTGGGATTTTTATGCTTGAAAAATCATTATTTGTCTTTTGCATTGACCTTCTTGTTTCCCACAATTTGTGGATTTGTAATGACGTATAGCTTGGAAAAATATTTTCTAACATATCGTGATACGTATTTTCCAAGTAGATCAATTTAATTTTTTAGTCCTGATAAAAAGAAAGATATTTGAGAAATAAATATTCAAAAATTAATGAACAGTAAAAAAATATTTATTTTATTACCAGATGGCGTAGGTCTTCGCAATTTTGCTTATACTGATTTTTACAACATTGGCATTGAAAAAGGATTTGATATCACTTTTTGGAACAGTACACCTTTTGAGTTGACTGAAATTAATTTCAAAGAAATCAAAATTCAAAATGCTAGACTGCATCCTATGACTGATTTTTTGAAAAAAGCTCAGGTAAAAATAGAATTGTCTCTAAACGCTGCAAAATCAAAAGATACAGTTTATAAAAGTTATCGTTTCCAACTTACCAATAGAAATCTTAAATCAATTCTGAAAAATGGTTATGTAAATTGGCTTTTTTTTTGGAATAATTCTCAAAAAGGGTTGGGGCGAATTAGGAAACGAATCGCAATTCAAGAGCGTAAAACTAAATTATATTATGACAGCTTAGAAACCCTGAAACAACAAAAACCAGACTTGATTTTTTGTACTAATCAGAGAATTACTCTAGCCGTTGCGCCAATTCTAGCTGCTCAGGATTTGGGGATTCCAACCGCTACGTTCATTTTTTCTTGGGATAATCTGCCTAAAGGAACGAAGGTGCTTGAAACAGATTTCTATTTTGTTTGGAGCCAATACATGAAAGAAGAACTTCTTTATTATTATCCTTATATTGATGAAAAACAAATTTTTATCACTGGAACGCCCCAATTTGAGCCCCATTATACTAAAAGTTGGATTGAATCAAAGGAATTTTTTTTCAAACTTCATGGATTAGATTTAAACAAAAAATACATCTGTTTCTCTGGAGATGACACTACTACTTCGCCAAATGACCCTACATATTTAGCAGATGTTGCCGATGCGGTACGCTTTTTAAATAGTAAAAAATATAATTTAGGAATAATTTTTCGGAGATGTCCAGTCGATTTTTCTGATAGATATGATGCTATTTTAGAAAAAAATAAAGACATTATCATTCCTATTCATCCAAAATGGGAAAAAATAGGAGAAGGATGGAATACTATTTTACCAACAAAAGAGGACTTAAAACTTCAGATGAATACAATATTTCACACAGAGATGGTCATAAATCTTGGTTCGTCAATGGTTTTTGATTATGTTGCACATAAAAAACCTTGTGGTTTTATAAATTATGATGTACCCAATGATGCTTACCCAGATTGGTCTGTGAAAAAAATATATAATTTTATTCATTTTCGTTCAATGCCATCACAAGACGTTGTTTTTTGGATAAATAATCCGAATCAAATTTCAGAGACAATTGAAAAAATGCTGAGCACTAATGATTCTGAGAAAGTGATTGAAAATGCTCAAAGATGGTTTGAAAAAATTAATTTTCATCCAGCAGAGTTGGCTTCTGAAACAATTTGGAATGCCATTGAAAAAATTATAAAAATGTAATATGGTAAGAGAGTTAATTTTATCGGATTTTAAACGACATAATTTTACATCAATATCTTTAGGGAATTTACTTTCCATTTTTGTAATCCATCCTATTCCAGGTTTGAAGTACATGACTATTTTTCGATTGACTCAAAATTATAGAAGAAGAAACAGGTTGTTGTTTTATTTCTTTTTCTTATGGTTAAGACGTTTAAAGGTAAAATATGGGCTAGATATTTCTTATAGAACTAAGATGGGAAAAGGAATTTATATCGGTCATTTTGGAAGTATAGTGATACATGGGGATGTTGAGATAGGAGATTATTGTAATCTTTCACAAGGAATAACTTTAGGGACTAGTAATTATGGGAAAAAAACGGGAGCTCCCATTATTGGGCATCATGTGTTTTTAGGACCAGGAGCTTGTGTTTTTGGTAAAATCATGATTGGTAATCATGTAACTATTGGAGCCAATGCTGTAGTTACGGAAGATGTGCCAAATAATTCAACAGTTTTAAGTCCAAAATCAATACAAATAGATAAAGATTTATCTGCATATTTTGTTCATAATTTAGATAATTAGCCATCACTTTTTTAATTAATTTACAAATGGTAAATAGTTTGTTTTTAAGCTATAATTTCACTTTTTAAGTAGTTATAATTTATTAGATTTGGGAACAAATGTTAAATACAAAAACATGAAGTTTTTTAACAATAAAAAATACTTGATTTATACTTTATTACTTATTTCATTGGTGTCTTCATTAAGAAATTTGTTTTTTCCACTAGTTTCAGATGAACTTCAATATGCTGAAATTGCAAAGAATTGTATGACAAAGGGTGAGTATTCCTTATCGGGAATTCCTTCAACCTTTACACCAACACTTCCTTTTTTAATCGCTTTATTTTATTCAAAATCATTACCAGCCGTAGGTTTTGCAGTGGTTAAATTTTTTAATTTGATATTGATGATTGTTGGATTGCGATTTGTTTATTTAACTTTAAAAAAAATAAACATTACATCAACTATCTCTCAGCTAATCGTATTACTCACAGCAGTTAACACTATTTTTGTAAGTTGGAGTGCAGCTGTATACCCAGAGGCTATTTTGTTTTGTTTTTTTTGGATTTTTATTTATTATATTATTGAAGAAATCAAATCGCCAAGGCAAATTCTGTTTTTTCTAATTCCTTTTTCAATACTTGTAATTACGCGCTATTTATATGGAGTTTGTATTTTTATAACAGGATTTTTTATTGCAAACTATTTTCTTGAATTAATAAAACGAAGAGATTACAGAAGCATAAACAAAGTATTGATTTATTCTTTTATTTGTATTTTGCCTTTAATTATCTGGTTCAAATATGTTTATTTTGTTGAAAGAGGAATTAATATTGAGCAAAGCTACTTTACCAGATTCAAGGAAAATGATATTTTTTATAATATTAAAGCGGGCTTAGGAATAATAAAACATGAAGAGGTTAATAAAATCAATGGAATTCCAGCCTTTATTTCTCTTTTTGTTCCTGTTACTGGATTGCGAAATTGGATGATAAGTTTAGCTTTGATAGTAGCCTTCTGTTTTGGATACATTTCAAAATGGAAAGTAAAAGAATATAGAGTGATTTTTATAGCTATAATTTTAATCATGTTGGGTTTAATAGTTGCAGGAACTGGTTTTAGTAGGTATTGGTTAGTTCTACTACCTGGATATTGGCTTGGTTTCTATTTTTGTTTTAATTATCTAAAAATTAAAGATAATTATTTTGAAAAGCTATCACTATTGCTCGCTGTGATATATGTCATCAACGAATTGCGATTGGATTATTTAATACTGAGCAAATTATAATTTTATGATAAATAACAAAACGATTGCAGTAATTGTTCCATGCTTCAATGAAGAATTACAAATAATTCAAGTTTTAGAAACTATGCCAAGTTTTGTAGATAGAATTATAGTTATTGATGACAAATCCACCGATAAAACCTCAAAAAACATTAAGGATTATATTGATAATGTGTCTAATGTTGGTATTGAAATTAATACTGTTTTGGATAAAATTAAACCCAATAGCCATAACAGAGCGAACATCGTAGTACAAGAATTGCAGCGAAAAGAAATGAAGTACTTTACTCCGCATCAAATTTACAATAATAATAATACAGATAGAATAGTGTTGATTTCTCACACTGTAAATGCAGGTAAAGGAGCAGGAATAGCTACTGGCTATAAATGGGCAAAAGATTATGGTATTGATTGTGTGGCGACTATGGACGGTGATGGACAAATGGATCCTGAGGAATTACTCAGTATTTGCGAGCCAATACTTTACGAAAATATTGATTATGTAAAGGGAAACAGATTAATTCATAGAAGTGCCTTACTTGTAATTCCTAAAGTTAGATTTTTTGGAAACTCCATACTTTCAATATTGACTAAATTAGCCAGTGGATATTGGCATGTATCGGATACCCAAACGGGTTATACCGCTATTTCAAATAAAGCTCTGAATGCTATAAGATTGTATGATATATACAAGAAATACGGTTATCCTAATGATATGTTGGTCAAATTGAATATTGCATTTTGTACTTTGAGAGAAGTAGAGATAAAACCAGTTTATGATATTGGCGAAAAATCTAAAATGAAAATTTTTAAAGTAATTCCAACAGTATCTTTATTACTTATAAAATCATTTTTCAAGAGACTATGGTTCAAATATTTATTTAGAGATTTTCACCCACTATTTATTTTATACCATTTTTCATTTTTGCTTGGAATAATTTGGATGCCTTATCTCTATAGAGTAATTATGGCTTTGATTGAAGGTAAAAATCTCTCTTTTGAGACATTGTTTGCATTTACGTTTCTAGGAATTAGCTCTATACAAAGTTTTCTTTTTGCAATGTGGATGGATATTCAGGATAATGATAGGTTGTATAAATAATTAAAACAAATCAAATGAATGATGCTCTAGGAAAAAAATTAGAATCGACCAGAATTAATAAAGTTTTACCTCACATTCAAGGTGAATTATTGGATATTGGTTGCGGATTGAATCAATTGAAAAAAGCCTATGGTAAGGGTATTGGTGTTGATGTTTATAAATGGGATAATGTAGATATTGTTGTTGAAAATACTGCACAACTACCTTTTGAAGATAATAGTTTTGATACGATTACAATCATCGCAGCTTTGAATCATATTCCCAATAGAGGTGAGGTTATTAAAGAATGTTACAGACTATTAAAGCCTGACGGGAAAATGATTATCACAATGATTCCACCTGTTATTTCAACCGTTTGGCATTTTTTAAGGAAGCCTTGGGATGTAGATCAATCCGAAAGAGGCATGAAAGAAGGCGAAGTGTATGGGCTTACAAAGAGTCAAATAGTAGACTTATTTGGTCAGCAAAAATTCAAGTTGAGTTTAGATGAAGGTTTCATGATGAATATCAATAGACTCTACATTTTCAAAAAAATATAATATGTGTGGAATTTTTGGAGTTATCTCCAAGCATAAAGAAAATAAGCCAAGTGCAATTTTCGAAACATTACTAATTGAGTCGGATAAAAGAGGTAAAGAAGCTTCTGGTTTTGCTATCTTAGGGCAGAACCAAAAGACACTATTGGTCAATAAAATTCCCTTTTCAGGCAAGGAATTGCTGCAAACTAAGGTTTATAAAGACATTAAAAAGGAGTTAGTCAATACTGAATTTTTTCTTGGAATTGGTCATTCAAGACTGGTAACTAATGGATACGAACAACACAATTATAACAATCAACCTATTGTTGATGATGGCAAAATTGTAATTCACAACGGTATTATTGTAAATACAGATGATTTATGGCGAAACTATCCTACCACTGTAAAAAAAACCGATTTAGACACGGAGTTAATTCCCGCCATACTAAATAATTCACTTAGAAATAAACAAACCTATAGCGAATCAATTAAGCAAGTCTTTTCTGAGATTGAAGGAATTGCCAATATAGCTTTACTAGATGTTCAGAAAACATTTTTGACAATTGCGTCGAATAATGGCTCTTTGTATTATGTTTTTGATGCAAAAGCAGGGCTTTTCCTTTTTGCTTCCGAATCTGTTTTTTTAAGCGATGCAATCAAGAGTCTAGGACTTTCTGTAGCTATAAGTTCAATACATCAATTGGTTAATACAGCTCTTTATTTTGATTTTATAAAATTTGAAATCGTAACGGATTTGAAAGTATTAGATATTGATACTACACCAAAGTATGAAATTAAGGAAGTAGTCGATAAAGATGAGAAGCAGGTTCATGAAAACAAATCGCTTGAAACTAGTTTTGAAAAAGTTCCAGAATCATTTTTAAACCATTTTGATAATCAAAAGAAAAAGATAAATGAACTTAAAAGATGTACGAAATGCATTTTACCAAGTTCATTTCCATTCATAGAGTTTGATTCTAAAGGAGTTTGCAATTATTGTTCAAACTATAAAAAATATGCCACCAAAGGAGAAGTTGAACTTAAAAAGTTAATAGCAGATTTTCAAACTACTCATGGTAGATTACCTAAAGTACTTATAGGGTTAAGTGGAGGAAGAGACAGTTGTTATGCGCTTCATTATGTTACTCAAAAACTAGGTGTTGAGGCTGTAGCCTTCTCATATGATTGGGGTATGTTAACCGATTTAGCAAGACGAAATCAATCAAGAATGTGTGCGAAGCTAAGTGTAGAGCACATTTTGATATCAGCAGATATTAGAAAAAAAAGAAAAAATATTAAGCTTAATGTAGAAGCTTGGCTAAAGAATCCAAATCTAGGCACCATTCCTTTATTTATGGCTGGCGATAAACAATACTTTTATTATGCCAATAAAATAATGGACGAAAAAGGATTGGATTTTATCTTTTTTGGAGAAAATTTATTAGAGTCAACTTTTTTCAAATATGGATTTTGTGGCATCCAACCCAATCTAAAACAGAAGGAAAAATCATTCTCAATTTCAACTTTTGATAAGTTAAAAATGATGCTATTTTATTTTAAACAGTATCTGATAAATCCTTCTTATATCAATTCGTCTTTGCTAGATAGTTTTGGTGCTTTTTTGTCATTTTATTATATAAAACATCCGTATCTTAACTTGTTTCATTACTTAGAATGGGATGAAAAAGAGATAATAGATACACTGATTTATCAGTACAATTGGGAAACCGATCCAGAAACGAAATCTACATGGAGGATTGGAGATGGTACTGCGGCATTTTATAATTATATTTACTATATAAATGCTGGTTTTAGCGAGTATGATACTTTCAGAAGTAATGAGATTCGGGAAGGAAGAATTTCTAGAGAAGAAGCCTTGTTAAAAGTTGAAACTGAAAACATTCCAAGATGGAACTCCATACAATGGTATTGTAATACGATAAACATAGATTGGAAAAAAACAATACAAACTATAAATAGCAAAAAAAACTTGTATGGATAAAAAATTTGTTGGTTTTGAAGAAATGTCAGTTGATGATTTTTGGGAGTTTTATAGATTGGAATACGCATCTACTAATCCTATAAGCCAGAAATTATATGCTAATTTTTACAAAAAAATCAATTTCATAGTAGAGAACTTTGCAAAGCCAAAATTTAAGCTTCTTGAGGTGGGTTGTGGGGCAGCAGAATCTTCATTAAAAATTAATAAGATGCTGTCAAACCTTGATTTTGAAACTCATTTTGAAGCTTCAGAATATGATAAGAGATTTGTTGATAAGATAGAAACCCTAAATTATCCATTTCTAGTTACTCATGAAACGGTTTATGATTTAAAGCGTGAGGATAGCGAGTTTGATGTGATTTTTTTATTGGAAGTTTTAGAACACCTTGAGTTTCCTGAGAAGGCAATTCAAGAACTTTTTAGGGTAAGTTCAAAATATGTAGTTATTTCTGTTCCCAACGAACCTATTTGGAGAATTGCTAATATGGCACGATTCCAATATCTCAAAGATTTCGGTAATACCCCAGGGCATATCAATCATTATAATGAAAAAAAATTAGCAAAAATCATCAAGCCTTATGGTAAGGTTATTAAAGTTTTTAAGCCCTTTCCGTGGTTGATAATGCTTGTCGAAAAGTACTAATGATATCATTAAAAAATACGAGTTTAAATCTTCTAATGCTTGGTTATTTTGCACAAGGATTAGCTTATTTAGCTGTAATTGCAGTCCCATCGTTATATTTTTCGCAATCACAAATAGGTATCTTGGGAATTTGTATCAGTTTACAATTTATTTTATCTCAGCTTTTTGGTTCAGGATTGCATTTTTCATCTTTGTATTACAAATCTATGGATGAAAATTCTTCAACTAATGAATCGTATTGCTCTATAAGTTCTAAGATAAATGTAACCTTGGTAGCAAGTTTACTCGGCATCATTTTTTATTTTGTTTTCCCTTTTATAATTAGAATATACAGCAATTTCAGTCTTGACGATTTTAGAATCTATTTAATTGTTTCTGTTATTCTAATAGCGATTAATAAAGTATTATTGTCTGAGTTAAACGCATCCAAGAAATTTGTATTGATTGGTAAGCTCTATTTGTTTAAATCTTTTGTTCTTTTCGCAATTATTTCTTTAATCATTTTCAAAAAAATTGATTTTAGAGCCTATTTAATGTATCAATTAATTATTCCTGAGCTACTCATTTATCTCTTTTATTTGTGCAAAACCGTAAAAGAATTTTTGAATATCAAAGAGCGATTTTATCTCAAATATTTAAAAAGAGATTTAACGTTTGGTGTAAAGTCTATTTGGGGAACCTTATTTTTTGAAGCCAGCACAAAAGTTGATGTTTTAATGCTAGGAATTTATATAAGTCCAGATAAGGTAGGGATATATACTATTATTTCAATGATTTCTGATTTGTTTTTGAATGTGTCATCGGTTTTAAGAACATTTTTGAATCCAGATATCACAATGAATTTTATGAACCATAGAAACAATTTTGTAAACTTTATAACAGACAAAGTCATGATGTGTTATAAAATACTAGTGCCTTTTTTATTTTTGGTAGTGGTGTTTTATTTAGGTGCAACCAATTTTATTTCACAAGTTTTAATCTATAGAGACGGTACAATTTCATTAATTATTTTAGTGTCTTTTTTGGCATTAACTTCAGGATTTATTCCTTTAATGTTGACTTTTGGTCAAATAGGAAAGCCAAATCAACAATCAGCCACTTTTTTTGTTTTCTTTATTGCTAACCTATTATTAAACATGGCTTTAATTCCTTTATTTGGAATTGAAGGGGCATCTTTGGCCACAGGTTTGTCTTATGTGATTTATGTGTACCTATTTAGAAAACTTTTAATCAAACTTGACCAATGAAAATTGCTTTTCTAACACCTGAGTTTCCTCATCTTAAAACTGGACCTTCTGGTGGAATTGGTACTAGTATTTTTAATTTATCCAAAGGATTAATTCAATCTGGACATGAAGTGTCTGTTCTAGTTTATGGTCAAAATCAAGATGAGGTTTTTAAAGACAATGGGGTTACTTTTTACAAGATAAAAAACATAAAATGGAAAGGGTTTTCTCGGTTTTTAACACAAAATAAAATTCAAAAACTAATTAATAGATTAGTAAAAGAAAACAAAATAGATATTCTTGAAGCTCCTGATTGGACGGGAATTACATCAAAAATATGCCCTTTATGTCCTGTTGTTATTAGGTTACATGGAACGGATACTTATTTTTGTCATTTAGAAGGACGACCTGTAAAGTTTTTAAATCAATTTAATGAAAAGAAAGCCTTACATAATGCCGATGCATTACTATCGGTGAGTCAATATACCGCAAATTTAACCAAAGAATTATTTTCATTGAATAAAGAATTTACAGTTATTCCCAATGGTATTGATTTAGATGATTTTAGTAATACTTCAACTGAAATAGAAGAAAATACGGTTTTGTATTTTGGAACATTAATTCGAAAAAAAGGCGCATTCGAACTGCCACTTATTTTTAACGAATTGTATAAAAAAAACAGTGATGCCAAATTAATTTTAATTGGCCGAGATGCATCGGATATACAGTCAGGAAATAGCTCTTCGTGGAAAATGATGCAACAGCTTTTTGATGTTGATACTTTAAAGAATGTAAGCTATCTAGGAAGTATTCCATATAATGAAATTAAAAGTTACATTGCAAAAGCATCCGTTTGTGTTTTTCCTACTTTTGCTGAGGCATTACCTGTTTCTTGGCTAGAAGCAATGGCAATGAAGAAAGCTATTGTAGCTTCAAATATAGGTTGGGCAACCGAGGTAATTGAAGATAAAGTCAGTGGCTTCTTAGTTCACCCGAAAGAGCATTACGAGTTTGCACTGAAGATTCAGGAGTTACTTCAAAATGAAAAAGTAAGAGCTCAATTTGGAACTCAAGCAAGAAAAAAAGTGGAACAAGAATTTAGTATTAGCGTTGTTGCTGACAAGAGTATTCAATTTTATGAGAAAACGATTCTCGGATATAAAAAATAACTAAGTTTTGAAAACTAAAAGGATATGAATAGCATTAATTTGAAAGAGTTTGTTACCAAAAATGGGGAGATACTTCTTTACAATGGAAATCCAGATTTTCAAAAATTAGAAGAATTGTCTCTCGGTTATGGGGATATTTGGCATAGTTCTTTTGAGCAAGGATTCAAAAATGCATTTCCCGAGGTCGTGTATCAAACTATTTTTTGGTATTTACTTGACTTTGATAATTTGGATCAATGCATTAGTTGGAGGATAAATCCAAATCAGTTTGCTGTGCGAAAAACAGTTTGGGAAACTCTAAATGGTTTTGATGCTGATTACGATACTATCTATATGCAAGCTTTAGATTTTGGGTTCAATGCATTACGATTTTCAGGAGGCGTTCCATTGTATGTAAATAAACTTTTTGACGAAAATAAAAAGGAAATATTTCAAATTACGCCAAAAGACAGGTATGCTTTTTTTATAAAAAACTTCAAAATTGACCATGCCATTTTTATGTTATACCGAAAAGGATTTTGGAAGATTAGTGAATGGAATGCCTTTTTATATGCGAAGAAAAACTTCAGAATAAAATCTAATACTCCTAAAATAAAACCTAGAGAATTAGAATCCATACAAGGGAAACCTACTGTTAGTTATATTATTCCAACGATGATGCGCCAAGATTATACTTTGCAGTTGTTGACGGATTTAGCAAATCAAACCTATCCACCCACTCAGGTAGTAGTCGTTGATGCAACACCCGAAAATAGTAGAGATGAGTCTGCATATAACAATAAAAATTATCCATTTGAATTAATTGTAAAATGGCAAAAAACAAAAGGAAGTTGTAGAGCAAGAAATGAGGCTATTACCTATTGCACTGGTGATTATATTGTGTTTGGGGACGATGATTTAAGACTTGCTACTAATTATATTGAAAATCATATTCGGTTTTTACAAACTTACAAGGCGGATGCTTGCAATGGTTTAGACATTCGTGCTGACCACCAACATCAAGATCTTAATGATTTGCAAAAGAAATTAGATATACTTGATGATAGTAGGTTTGTTGTTGGCGCAGCTCAATTTTTTAATAATGCCAATAATTGTGTTAAAAGAGAGTTTGTGAATAAATTAGTTGGTAATGATATCAATTTTGATGGAGGTTACGGTGAGGATAATGATTTTGGTTTGACTTTAACTAAAATTGGAGTTACTGTCTTACAAAATCCATTTTCAAATAGTTTACATTTAAAGCCACCTATTGGAGGTTACAGATTTTGGGGAAATCAGGCAAAAATTTTAGGGAAAAAGAGAAAAAAACAACCTTGGGAATTAGATACACCTGTACGATTTATTAGACCTATACCTAGTCCAACAGTAATGTATTTCTACTGCAAACATTTTGGTATAGAATTAATAAAAGAATACCGTCATAAATATTTTGTTTTATTTTTATTTAAAGGGTCAAAAGCTTTATTTCTTTTAAGACTTTTAAAAATCCCATTCAAACAATTACAGTTTAATAAGTCATTATTTTATGCAAAAAAATTAATGGACTTAGGCAGAAGAACAAGTTAATAATTATGAAGTTTACACTCATTATTTGTACCTATAATAGACCTAAGCCATTGTTGCAATTGTTACAATCAGTTCAAGAACAGACAATGTATCCTGATGAAATTTTAATTATTGATGGTTCTGAAAATAATGATACAGAGACTATTTTAAAGCAAAATCCATTTGAAAAACTACGCTATTTTTTAGTGTCATCTCAGGATAGAGGTCTGACAAGACAAAGAAATTTCGGAATTGAACGTGTTGCAAATGATTCAGAAATAGTTTGTTTTTTAGACGATGACACTATTCTAGAACACAGTTATTTTGAACAAATTATAGAAACGTATCATCAGTTTCCCAATGCTTTAGGAGTTGGAGGATACATTATTAATGAAGATGATTGGAAAAAGACTACTGAGGATTATACACCTAAGCTACATGAATTTTACTATGATGGATGGAAAAAAGAAGATGGGAGTCGTTTTGTTTTAAGGAAAAGACTAGGCTTAGATAGTAATGTAAAACCTGGCTTTTTACCTGAATTTTCTCACGGTAGAAGCATTGGATTCATTCCGCCATCGGGAAAAATTTATGAAGTTGAGCAACTAATGGGTGGTGTTTCCTCTTTTAGAAAATCAGTTTTTAAAACTTTTCAATTTTCTACTTATTTTGAAGGATATGGTTTGTATGAAGATGCCGATTTTACCCTAAGACTTTCAAAAACAGGCAAGTTATACATTAATACTAATGCTCAATTATCTCATTATCATGACCCATCTGGAAGACCAAATCGGTATAAATATGGTAAAATGGTGGTTAGAAATGGATGGTATGTTTGGAGAGTTAAGAATCCTAAACCAAGATTAAATGCTAGGATAAAATGGCACGCTATAACTTTACTTTTGACGGTAATACGATTTATCAATATATTTACAACTAGCAAGAGAAAAGAAGCTTTAACCGAAACTATGGGAAGAGCAGTGGGTTGGTTTAGCTTATTTTTTGATAAACCCAAAAGTTAAATTTAGATTAGTTACTGTTGGTACTATTAAAAGAGAGCAAAACAATATTTTTTTATAGCATCTTAAAATGATAAATTATATTAAATCAGTAAATGAAAACGATTGTTATTGCACATAATTACAGTGAAATTTCATTTGCTGCAATGAGTTATCACTTTGCTCACTATTTAGCTAATTTGGGTCATCGGGTAGTATTTATTTCTCATATACCTTATTTTTCTGAAAAGAAAATTCTTAAAATCAATTCAGGAGAAATTATTCTGTGTTCTTGGTCTTCAGAGAAAAGACCCACAACGTTTCGTGACTTTATTTGGTTTTCAAGACTTTATTTTCAATATAAACCACAAATTATAATTGGGCATTTCGTAGGAAGTAATATAACGATTTTGCTTTCTAAGGTGTTTTCTTTCGGTAAGGTCCAATCGGTAGAATACTATCATACGCTTTCAGACCAAATTATATCAGACCTCAAAAGAGTTACTTTCAAACAAAAGCTTCTTTTTTTTAGAAAGAAATTTTTCTACAAGCTTTTTTGTGATAAAATAATTTGTCCTTCGATACTAGCAAAAAAAGATTTGGCTCATTTTTTCTCATCAGAAAAGGGTATTGTACTTCTAAATCCGATGATAGATAGATTTGAGAAAAAAATTAATACGACCACAGACTCGATTAGTATATCCTATTTAGGTAGACTAGACCCTTCAAAAGGGGTGATTGACCTTGTTAAGGCTTTTGAAATATATAAAATTGATAATCCGATTTCAAAAATTGTTTTAAATATTGCTGGTTCAGGAAAACAATCCAGTGAAATACAAGAATTAACACAAAATAATTCTTCGATTCGTTTTTTAGGTCCATTAGCATACCATGAAATAGATGAATATCTGAATAAAAGCCATTTTACGATTATTCCATCAAAGTTTGATAATCTTCCAACTGTAGGACTTGAATCTCTAATGAATCAAACGCCTTTACTTATTTCGAATACTACGGGATTAACGGATTATTTGGAAGATGGTAAAGATTGTTTCAAGTTTGATTCCAACATAGATGATATCATAGCGTTATTCAACAGAGTTGAATCTAATTCTGCTACTATAGAACAAATGAGTTTGAATGCGAGAAATACTTTTTTAAAAAAATTCAGTATTTCAAATTATTGTGAAGATTTATTAAAGATTATAGAATGAAATTTGTAATTATCACTCACGTAGAACACATATTAGAGGATAATTTATACTATGCATATGCTCCATATGTCAGGGAAATGAATGTTTGGTTAAACTATGTGGATGAAGTAGTACTAGTTGCCCCACTGGAATCAAAAAAAAGAGCAGCAATTCACAGCTGTTACGGTCATAAGAATATTAGATTCAAGTCGATTCCTAAAATGAATCTATTGAGTTTTAAATCTATTTTTATGTCAATTTTAAATACCCCTTCGGTCTCTTGGAGTATTTTCAAAGCAATGAGAGATGCAGATCATATTCATTTGCGCTGTCCAGGAAATATAGGTTTATTGGGCTGTATAATTCAAGTGTTATTTCCTAAAAAGCCTAAAACAGCCAAATATGCGGGTAATTGGGATCCAAAATCAGCACAACCTTTCACCTATAAATTGCAAAGATGGATTTTGAGTAATACATTTTTAACAAAAAACATGCAAGTTTTGGTTTATGGAGAATGGGAGAATACGTCAAAAAACATAAAACCATTTTTTACTGCAACCTATCGCGAGCAAGATAAAGTTATTATTAGTCCTAGTTTATTGGACAGTAGAATTCATTTTTTATTTGTAGGTACTCTTTCTTCAGGTAAAAGACCCATATATGCTGTTCATATTGTCGAAAAGTTGGCACAATTAGGTTATCCTGTCTCACTACAATTTTTTGGAGAAGGAGCAGAAAGAAGTGCATTACAACACTATTGTGATGAGAATCAGTTGAATTCTATTGTTGAATTCAAAGGGAATCAGATAGAAAGTATGGTTCGTGAAGCGTACAAAAAAAGTCATTTTTTACTCTTGCCTTCTGAAAGTGAGGGTTGGCCAAAAGTAGTAGCTGAAGCAATGTTTTGGGGATGTTTACCTATAGCAACTCAGGTATCATGCGTAGGAAGTATGTTATGTTATGGAAAAAGAGGATTACTTTTAAATATGGATTTAGAGAGTGATATCGATATGATTAGAGCTATTTTAAAAAATCAGACAGAATACGATTCTAAAGTTCAAGAAAGTATTCTTTGGTCTAGAAAATATACTTTAGATTTGTTTGAAAATGAAATTAGAGCATTGTTGTACACATGAGAATAGCACAAATTATAGATTCGCTTGATGTTGGAGGAGCAGAACAGATTGCTGTTAATTATGCTAATGCTTTATCTAAAAAAATTAGTTTTTCAGGTTTAGTTGTCACAAGGAGAGAAGGTGGTTTGAAAAGCAGAATAGGAGAAGGAGTCGAATATCTTTTTTTGAACAAGAAAAAAACAATAGATTGGAAAGCTGTTTTTAAATTAAAAGAATATTGTAAAAAAAATAAAATACAGTTTTTACAACCTCACAGTAGCTCTTATTTTTTGGCTTTTTTAGTTAAATTAATATACCCTAAAATTCAAATTATTTGGCATGACCATAATGGATTAAGTGAATTTTTAGGTTCCCAAAAATGGATTCCGTTAAAAGTTGCTTCTTTTTTCTTTAAAGGAATTATTGTGGTAAATTACCAACTGAAAAATTGGGCAATAAAGGAGTTAAATTGTAAACATGTAATTTATCTGCCTAATTTTACACATCAACAAAATGAAACGGCATTCGAAACAGTATTAAAAGGAAAAGAAGAGAAGAGAATACTGTGTTTGGCTAATTTAAGAGATCAGAAGAATCATTTTTTACTTGTTCGTGTAGCCGATAAATTAAAAAAAAGTCATCCAGATTGGAGTTTTCATTTGGTTGGAAAAGATTTTGAAGATGATTATTCTAAGAAGTTAAAATCTTTGATTGTGTCAAATCAATTAGACGAAACAGTATTTTTATATGGGACTCGGAACGATGTTACTAATGTAATTTTTCAATCAGATATTGCTATATTAACTTCCAAATCAGAAGGTCTGCCAGTAGCATTATTAGAATATGGATTGAATAAAAAGGCTGTTGTTGTTACTCAAGTTGGTGAAATCCCACTAATTATTGAGAATGGTAAAAATGGGTATAGTGTACCTTCAAACAATGAAGATCAATTTTATAAGGCATTAGTCACATTAATTGAGAATCAGAATTTAAAGAGTGAATTTGGGAATGCACTTTATGAGACAATACTAAATAATAATTCCGAATCGGCAATTATTCAGCAATATCTAACATGGATAAAAGAGCTATAGAATGAATGAATCAGATAAAAAATATTTATTTCTAATTGGTCTCCATATTGCCATAGGTTTTGGGCTGTATTATATCCCTTTTTTTCCGAAGATTTATGGATATACAATTCTAATTGGGGGAATTTATTATGTGATTAATTCTCAAAATAGAAACAATGAGGTTTTGTATGCATCTGCCTACATTGTAGGGAGCGAGGTTTTGCTTCGAATGACAGGAGGTAATATTAACTATGAATTCTCAAAATATGGTGTAATTATTTTTATGCTAATAGGCATGTATTATAAAGGAGTGTCAAAACACGCAGCCGCCTATTGGATTTTTCTTTTGCTTTTATTGCCAGGTATTTTCATAGCTACCTATTCATTGAAATATACCACAGATTTACAAAATAAAATTTCATTCAATACATCTGGTCCTTTCTGTCTGGGTATTACCTCCTTGTATTGTTACACTAGGCAGGTTACTTTTAAGCAACTCAATGAAATTCTCTTACTCATAGGATTACCTATAATAGCCAATATGATTTATCTCATTTTATATACGCCAAGTGTTAGAGATGTCATTACAGGGACAAGTTCTAATTATGAGACTTCTGGGGGGTTTGGACCTAATCAAGTTGCTACAATATTAGGATTAGGGATGTTTGTATTCATATCCAGATTAATTTATTATTCCAATTCTAAATTTCTTTTTATAGTAAACTTAATTATTGCTTTTAACATTAGTTACAGAGGTTTGGTAACGTTTTCGAGAGGGGGAATGATGACTGGTTTTTTTATGGTTATAATTTTAATTATGATTACCTATTTCAAAATTAATTCAAGTGCCAAAATTAAAATGAATTATCTTATGATAGCGGTGGTAATAACAATGGTTTCAACTTGGATATATAGTTCTAATCAAACAGGAGGACTGATAGAAAAAAGATATGCCAATCAAGATGCTACGGGAAAAGAAAAAGAGGATCGATTCACCGGAAGAGCAGAGCTTGCTAAAGAGGAAATTGAAACTTTTCTCAAAAATCCTTTTTTGGGAGTTGGAGTTGGTAAGACAGCAGAGATAAGGCAACAAAGAATAGGTGAATTTGTGGCTTCTCATGATGAAATTACCAGAATGGCTGCAGAACATGGTGCTTTGGGGATTTTAGGATTACTCATACTTTTTGCCACTCCATTATTTCTATTTTTGGACAATAACCACAATATTTATCTATTGAGTTTTATAGTTTTTTGGATATTGACTATTAATCATGCTGCCATGAGAATTGCAGCACCAGCATTTGTATATGCATTGTCACTTTTAAAAGTAGTTGTAATCAATGAAAAAGAGCCTGCTCTACATAGGAAATAAACTTTCTGGTCACAATTTAACAGTTACTTCTATTGAAACCTTAGGGTTACTTCTAGAAAAGGAAGGCTATGATGTATATTATGCTTCATCAAAGAAAAATAAAATTCTAAGACTTTCTGAGATGATTCTTCGAACTATTCAATATAGAAATAAAGTTGAATATGTATTAATAGATACCTACAGCACCTATAATTTTTGGTATGCATTTATTATCAGTCAATTGTGCAGATTTTTTTCGTTGAAATATATTCCAAAGCTTCATGGTGGGGATTTACCTAATCGATTAGAAAGAAATCCTATTTTAAGTAGAATGATATTTAAGTATGCTCATATTAATATTGCACCCTCCGATTACCTTTTAGAGGCTTTTAAAAATAGAGGCTATGCACATCTTATGTGTATTCCAAATACTATAGAAATTCAAAATTATTCATTTAAAAAAAGGAAAAAATGTTCCCCTAAATTGCTTTGGGTACGTTCTTTAAGTGATATTTACAATCCCGAAATGGCTTTAAAAGTGATGTTTGAAATAAAAAAAGAATTTTCAGACACAAAACTTTGTATGGTTGGTCCTGATAAGGATGGCAATAAGAGGAAATTAAAGAAGATTGCCAAACAATTGGATTTAGACGTAGTTTTTACAGGAAAATTATCAAAAAATAAATGGATAAAACTCTCGGAGCAATATGATATATTTTTAAATACCACCCACTACGATAATACTCCTATTAGTGTTATAGAAGCAATTGCTTTGGGCTTACCGGTTGTAACTACTAATGTTGGTGGAATACCTTATTTGTTAGAAAACAGGGAAACGGCTCTTTTAGTAGATGACAACGATGTTAATGGAATGGTTGCTGGTATTAAAGAATTAATTGAAAATGAAGATTTGAAAGATAAGCTGGTCATAAACGCATTAAATTTAGTGCAGCAATTTGATTGGGATTTGGTGAAAAATAAGTGGTTAAAAATTCTTATTTAGAATAAAAGCATCCCTAATTTCACTAAATTGCGCTTTCAAAAAAATGAGTAAGCTTAAAAATGGTTGCCAATAAAAAAATACATTTTGAAATTTCTGAAAGAAAGATTCTATTAAGAATTTTCGATGTGGTATGGGTCTTATTGGCATTGTACTGCGTAGGAATTATTTTTAAGTTTAATTATTTCAATATTTCAACTACAAATTATTATTGGACTATTGTTTTAGGATTCTACATCATTATGTTTGGGACGGTTTTTGAAATGTATAATTTGCAAGTTGCAAGTAATCAGTTTCAAATTATAAAAAGTATAGTCTTAACCTCTTCTACAACGGTTTTAATATACTTACTTACTCCCGTTTACACTCCTGTTTTACCATCGAATAGGATACAAATAGTCTTCTTTTACATAGCTATTTTTCTAGCTCTATTTTTATGGAGAATGTTTTATGTTCAGTTTTTAGCTTCCAATCGATTTACAAAAAAAGTGATATTGATTTGTGATAAAGATCAATTGGAAGAATTAGTTTCGGGTTTAGAAAGTGCTGATCCGCATTATAAAGTAATGGGCTACATTAATTCGGACAGTATTAGTACAACTAATCAAGAGAATAAAAGTCATTTTATAGAAAATATTGATAGCAATCAATTGGAGAATTTTGTCATAGAAAATTCAGTTTCAGAGATTGTTATAGCTTCACAAAAAACAGATGGTATTACAGTCAATTTATACAATCAACTCATTCATTTATTGGAAAGTGGTTTTGTTATTAGAGAATATACTCAGGTGTACGAAAATAGTACACAGCGAATCCCAGTTCAATATGTAGCAAGGGATTTTTACAGGTATTTCCCATTTAGTAGAAGCAATCAAAATCAGCTTTATCTCTTGGCTGTTAGAATTGTAGAGGTATTGATTTCTTTATTAGGTGTGAGTCTGGGGATACTTTTATGTCCATTTATTTTGATAGGAAATTTTATAGGGAATCGAGGAAAATTGTTCTACATTCAAGAGCGTGTTGGTAAAAATGGGAAAATATTTAATATTTTAAAATTTAGAACCATGAAAACCAATGCGGAAAGTAATGGAGCCGTATTTGCGACCATCAACGATTCAAGGGTTACTACCTTCGGTAAATTTTTAAGAAAAACGAGAATCGATGAGTTTCCACAGTTTATAAATATTTTAAAAGGCGATATGGCTGTTATCGGGCCAAGACCTGAACGTCCCGTATTTGTTAACGAAATTGCAGAAGTGATGCCTTTCTATGAAACCCGTCACGTTATAAAACCAGGATTAACGGGCTGGGCTCAGGTAAATTATTCTTATGGCGAAACCATAAATGACAGTCTAATAAAATTGCAATACGATTTGTATTATATCAAGCACAGAAGTATTTTTCTAGACATCAATATCATCTTCAAAACATTCAGTACGGTATTATTTTACCGAGGACAGTAATTTTTCTTTTGTAACAATCAACCTAAGAAGTACTATACTATTGGTTATTATAATTGGTAAAACAATGAATAGATGAACTTTATTAATCATCAATAGTATATAAATTAAAAGCGAGAATAGGCATACAAATGCAGTTTTTCTAATCCATTTTAAATTATTTTTACATATAAAATAAATAATTACAAGGTATATAGGATTGAATAAAAAGATATTATAATTCCACAATATCTCTTTGTGAAACGAGTATAAGCCAATCAGTGAAAACAGCAATCCTACAGCACCAATAGTACTAAAATAGATAATGTTAGTTATCTTATTATTCAAAAATATGACTATCAATAAAATCCCTATCAAAGTATACATGTTGTCCCAAATAGGAGGATTGTAGGTAACAGAAGTTGCTTCAAACAGTGTTTTGGATTCTTTAACTAGTGGTTTATTCTTGTAGGAAATAATTTTTAGATTTTCGTATAAATCAAAAGGAAGAAAAATTTTAGTTTCCGGCTCATCTACTTTGGTCCCAAAAATAATATTGATGCCTAATTTTTCGTAAAAATGATTTTTGGCATAAGGGAATAAAACTTCTCTGTACGTTTTATCGCTGGTATTTTTCTTTTCAATAGGTTTGTTTTTAAGCACTTCGTTGAGGATATCTACTACTTTTGTGGTGCAATTTCTATCGATAAATTTGTAAGTGTAATATTTGGTTTCTGGATTAAGAGAAATACTTAGCTTTTCAAATAAAAGCTGCTTCTCTTCAATAGAAAGGTCTAAAACTTGTTCATAGATAGACCTATTTTCAATTCTATAATTGTATTCAAAATCTTCATACGAATAAGCTGCTGCATAATATTGCATGTCTCCTTTTACAAATTTTAGAATGAAATTTTCAGTACTAAAATCGAACATGCCATAATTGTAAATGTAATCAAAACCATTAGAGGCATCCTGTATTCTCAATGCAGTATGTCCATATAAAGAATGGGATTCATTAGCCGTTCCTACAGTTAATATACTTATTTGAGTATTTGGCGTTATTGGTGTAAGTTGGGAATAATTTTTCCAAGAAAAGAAAAAGATAAACAACAATAGTAGTTTTCGTATCATTTTAAGTTTTATCTAAAAATTCCTAAATCAACTTTTAAAGAAAATACATTGGAATATAAAGCGGCACTTTGATTTCCGATATCGGTCAAGGCATAGTCAATTTGAATCCCTTTGTATTTGAATCCTAGTCCTACATTAGGCTGAAAACTTAATTTTTTGCTGTCATCAAGTTGAACGGTATTTTGAAAATTTCCAAATCCAGTTCTTAAAAACACCAAATCGGTATATCCATATTCAAAACCTAAAGCTGGCGCAATACTCACAAAATCACTCGCAAAAATAGCATTGGTTTTTGCAAATTCCATATTCAAGTTTGCAGAAGCTAAAAGACTGGTGTCATTGTGAAATTCAAATTTTTTCGACATTCCTAATTGCGCTTTTGGTAACGTAATTTCTGTGCTTTCGGGTAAATCCTGATTTTCTCCTGGAATAGCATTCTGAATCTTAGCATACTCTTTTTCGTCAATACTCCAAACGTTGTAGGTTGTAGTTATGTCTCGAAGCATCAAACCAAATTTCCAATTATTCCTTTCAAATTGCACTGCAGCATCAATTCCGAAACCCCAAGAATTGGCAAATTTCCCAATAATTCTTCGGATAATTTTTGCATTCACTCCATATTGAAATCCCTCCAATTTTAATTTTCTAGCATAAGAAAAAGTAAAAGCATAATCAGCAGTTGAAAATTTGCTGATTCTATTGTAATCAATATTTCCTTGACTGTCAATTAATTCTGTAGTGTTTAAAATATCGTCGACCCCAAAACGAATCATAGAAATTCCCCAAGCACTTTCATCGTCAATGGGTGAGGCATAGGCGGCAAAATCATATTGTGCAATGTTGGCAAAATAACTAGCATGCATCAAGGAAACTTGTTTGTCTTCAAGATGGATTAATCCCGCTGGATTCCAATAGGTTGAATTGACATCGTTAGTGCTGGAAGTAACAGCATTAGCCATCCCTAAAGCAGCAGCGTCAATACCAATATTCATAAATTCATTGGAATATTTCCTAACCGCTTGACTATGAGCAAAGATGCAGATAAAAAGAAATGAAATTAAAAGGACTTTTCTCAATGTGGATTTGTTTACAAACTTTTGTCAAAAATATACTTTTTTACTGAGGTTATTTCTTCGTCTAATTAAATAAATAACCAACAGACACGAACAAATAAAAATATCATTTAAAAAACGTACTTCTCTTTAACTTATTGTACTAAATTTGTCAAATTAGAACAATTAAACAGGAAATAATGAACATCAAAGCACAAATTCCAAATACGATAACGCTTTTAAATCTCTTTTGTGGATGTATCGCTTTAGTTTTTGCCTTTTATCGCCAGTTTGAAATGGCTTTTGGATTTGTCAGCTTGGGAATTTTCTTCGATTTTTTTGATGGTTTTTTTGCCCGATTGTTTAAGGTTTCCAGTCCATTAGGATTGCAGTTGGATTCCTTGGCAGACATGATTACTAGCGGAATTGTTCCTGGACTTGTCATGTACCAGTTAATGATTACCAATGAAACTCCTGTAGCAACTAGTTACACACAAATTTTTCCTTATTTGGGTTTTATAATTGCTTTGGGTTCTTGTTACAGATTGGCTAATTTTAATATTGACACCCGACAAACCGATTCGTTTATTGGTTTGCCAACACCAGCAAACTCCTTGTTTATTTTAAGCTTGCCCTTGGTTTTACAACATACCGATTCTTTGTTCGTAATTGAAGCCTTGACAAATCAGTGGATTTTACTGGCAATCACCTTGTTTAGTGCTTACATACTGAATGCTGAGATTCCTTTGTTCTCTCTAAAAATCAAGAAATTCAATTTTAAGGATAATGTGCTCCAAGTGGTTTTCCTGATGAGTGCTCTTGTATTGTTGATTTTTCTAAATTATTTAGCTATTCCTCTAGTAATTGTAACTTATGTTTTGATGTCTGTTGTGAATAATAAAGTAAATAAAAGTAAATAAAAGACTTTTTTTGATTACCAAGCCTGACTCAATTTGTGAAAATCTGTGAAATTTGTGTTTAAAACTCCAACTTCTTCTTCCTCAACTCAAAATTCTGACCTAAATACACGCGACGTACCATTTCATCTACGACCAACTCTTCTGGAACACCCGCTTTTAGGATACCACCTTCAAACATCAAATAGGTTTTGTCAGTAATGGCAAGAGTTTCTTGAACGTTATGATCGGTAATAAGAATGCCAATGTTTTTGTTTTTAAGTTGGGCAACGATGCGTTGAATATCTTCTACAGCTACAGGGTCAACTCCAGCAAAAGGTTCGTCTAACAGAATAAATTTTGGGTCGGTTGCTAGACATCGTGCTATTTCTGTTCTACGACGTTCTCCTCCAGAAAGTAAATCCCCACGATTGGTTCGGATATGTTGCAGACCAAATTCATCGATGAGTGATTCCATTTTGGCAATTTGTTCTGCTTTTGTATGTTTGGTCAATTGTAACACGCTCAAAATATTGTCTTCGATACTCAATTTTCGAAATACGGATGCCTCTTGAGCCAAATAACCAATGCCTTGCTGTGCTCTTTTATACATTGGAAAATCGGTAATATCCATATCATCAAGATAAATATTTCCAGCATTGGGTTTTACCAATCCTACAATCATATAAAACGAAGTGGTTTTCCCAGCACCATTCGGACCCAGAAGTCCAACAATTTCTCCTTGATTTACTTCTACCGAAATGCCTTTTACAACGCTTCTGCCTTTATAGGTTTTAATCAGATTTTCTGCTCTTAATTTCATTTTAAAGGATATGAATTAAAAAGTTTGGATGGTTTATTTCCTAACTTTTATAAATAGAATTCGTTTTACAAATAAACAAAATTTGCCTCTTTGATTGTATGATTTAACTTCAATTTTAGATTTTAAATGTCACCAACTGAACACTTTTTACTGCTTACTTTCTTCAAGTGCTTCCCAAAATTCGTATGCTCTTCGTAAATGTGGAATAACAATAGTTCCGCCAACAAGCGTAGCAATTCCCATAGCTTCCATCATTTCTTCTTTAGAAATGCCTTCTTTATAGCAGTTTTCTAAATGGTATTTTATGCAATCGTCGCATCTCAAAACAGTCGAAGCTACTAAACCTAAAAGTTCTTTAGTCTTAACATTCAGTGCGCCATCTGCATAAGCATTAGTGTCAAGATTGAAAATTCGTTTTACAATTTTGTTATTATCGGCCAATAACTTCTCGTTCATTTTAGAACGATAGTCATTGAATTCTTGAACTAAATCAGACATTTTTTTCTTTTTTTTGAATTAGTACTGCTATAAATATGCTTACTTCATACAATAATAACAACGGGATAGAGACAATAATTTGACTTAAAATATCAGGAGGTGTTATAATTGCCGCTACAATTAATATGATAACAATGGAATAACGTCGATATTGCCGTAAGGTTTGTGCGGTAACAAGTCCAATTTTTGCTAAAAAATAAATGATAATAGGCAATTCAAAAATTAAACCACAGGATATCACAGATGTTTTAACCATACTCATATAATTGTCCACATTGAATTCATTTTTAATAACGCTACTTACATTAAAACCTCCGAAGAAGTTTACCGATAGTGGGAGGATGAGGTAATACCCAAATAAAACTCCGATAAAGAATAGAAGTGAAGCGGTAACTATAAATGCAATAGCGTGTTTTTTTTCTTTTTCATAAAGCGCGGGACTTATAAATTTCCATATTTCCCATAAAATGTAAGGGAAACCTAAAATAAAACCTGCTGTTATACAAGTCCAAATAAAAATGGAAAATTGTCCTCCTAGTTCTGTACTCTGAATGATAAAAGGCATTTGTTGAACACACATTCCGCCATCGTCGGCACCAAGGTATTTTGTTAAATCACAAAAGAGTCTGTAGGTTATAAAATCAGGATGTATGGGGCCAAAAATGACTTCGTCAAAAATATAATCAATGATAAAATAAGATAAACAGGATATTACTAAAACCCCAACTGTTATTCGAATCAGCAACCATCTTAAATCCTCAAGATGATCTAGAAATGACATCTCTTTTAATTCTTTTTTCTCCATTATAAGATGCCTTCTTTTAGAATATCATGTAAATGCAGTACACCTTTATACTCACCACTGTCAGCAACGATGAGCTGAGTTATGGAATAATCTTCCATAATGTTGAATGCATCGATAACCATAGCTGTGGATTGAACCATTTTTGGATTTTTTGTCATAATATCTCTGGCAGTCAAATCGGCAAATGAATCACGGTCACTTAGCATTCTTCTAATATCACCATCGGTAATAATACCAATCACTTTATTGTTTTCAATGACAGCGGTTACACCCAGTCGTTTTTCTGAGATTTCGAAAATTACTTTTTTGATTTCGGTATCTGGACTAACCATTGGCTTTAAGGAATTGACCAACATGTCTTTTACACGAAGCAATAATTTTTTTCCTAAAGCACCACCAGGATGGAAACGAGCAAAATCATCAGCTTTAAAATCTCTCATTTCCATGAGGCATACTGCTAAGGCATCTCCCATAACTAATTGTGCTGTGGTACTATTCGTTGGAGCAAGGTTATTTGGACACGATTCAGTAGCTACAGTTGTATTCAAAACACAATCGGAATTTTTAGCTAAAAAAGAAGTCAAATTTCCAGTCATTGCAATTAATGTATTGCCAAAACCTTTCAAAATAGGAATTAAAACTTTTATTTCTGGACTGTTACCGCTTTTAGAAATGCAAATCACCACATCGTCATTTTGTACCATACCTAAATCACCATGAATAGCTTCTGAAGCATGAAGAAATAGCGAAGGTGTTCCTGTCGAGTTCATCGTAGCTACGATTTTTTGAGCAATTATTGCACTTTTTCCTATGCCAGTTACGACCAATCTACCTTTGCAATTGTAGATGGTATGAGTGGCTTTAATAAAGCTTTCGTCAATAAAATCGGCTAATTTTGCTATTGATTCACTTTCAGACAAAATAGTTTTTTTTGCAATAGCCAAAATATTTTCTTTTGTTATCAAAACAGAAAAGGTATAAAATTTGTATGTGTAAAAGAAATTTGTATCTTTATGTGTTGCAAATTTATACAAAATACCATATAATAAAGAATGAATTCAAACGAAATTGACATACACAAGGAACTGAAAAAATATTTTGGGTTTAACCAATTTAAAGGTTTACAAGAACAGGTCATAAAAGCGATATTAGCAAAAGAAAATACATTTGTTATAATGCCAACTGGTGGCGGAAAATCTTTATGTTATCAATTACCAGCCTTGGTACAAGAGGGAACAGCTATTGTAGTTTCTCCATTAATTGCCTTGATGAAAAATCAAGTAGATGCTATACGAAGTTTATCCTCTGAGAACGGTATTGCACACGTACTCAATTCATCATTGACAAAAACTGAAATCAATCAGGTTAAAAAAGATATTACATCGGGTTTGACTAAACTCCTATATGTTGCCCCAGAATCCTTGACTAAAGAAGAATATGTTAACTTTCTTCAAAGTGTACCCATATCTTTTGTAGCTATTGACGAGGCACACTGTATTTCAGAATGGGGGCATGATTTTAGACCAGAATATCGAAATCTAAGAAATATCATCAAATTATTAGGAGAAGTCCCAGTTATAGGATTGACAGCAACTGCAACTCCAAAAGTGCAAGAAGATATATTGAAAAATCTAGATATGTCTAATGCAACAACATTTAAGGCATCATTCAATAGACCCAATTTGTTTTATGAAGTTCGAACCAAAACTAAAAATATAGAGTCAGACATCATTAGATTTATAAAGCAACACAAAGGTAAATCTGGGATTATATATTGTTTGAGTCGCAAAAAAGTAGAAGCTATAGCAGAGGTTTTGCAAGTTAACGGTATCAGTGCTGTTCCATATCACGCTGGGTTGGATGCTAAAACTAGGGCAAAACATCAAGACATGTTTCTCATGGAAGATGTTGAAGTGGTAGTTGCGACTATTGCATTTGGAATGGGAATTGACAAACCCGATGTGCGTTTTGTAATTCACCATGATATCCCAAAATCATTAGAAAGTTATTATCAAGAAACGGGTCGTGCTGGTCGTGATGGAGGAGAAGGACATTGTTTGGCCTACTATTCTTATAAAGATGTGGAAAAATTAGAAAAGTTCATGTCTGGAAAACCTGTTGCAGAACAGGAAATTGGATTTGCATTACTACAAGAAGTTGTTGCCTATGCTGAGACTTCTATGTCAAGACGAAAATTTCTGTTGCATTATTTTGGAGAAGAATTTGATAGCGAGACAGGTGAAGGTGCTGATATGGATGACAACGTTCGCAATCCAAAAACAAAAATAGAATCCAAAGAGCAAGTGGTCAAACTATTAGAAGTAGTTAGAGATACCAAGCATTTGTATAAATCTAAAGAAATTATTTATACTCTGATTGGTAGAGTGAATGCAATGATAAAAGCGCATAGAACCGATACACAACCGTTTTTTGGTATCGGGAAAAAGTTTGAAGAGCGGTATTGGATGGCACTCATTCGTCAGGTTTTGGTTGATGGATTATTATCAAAAGATATTGAGACCTACGGAATTATTAAAGTAACTCAAAAAGGACTTGATTTTATTGATAATCCTGTTTCTTTTATGATGTCTGAAGATCATGAATACAACGAATCTGAGGACGATGCTATTGTTACAGCAGCTAAATCATCAGGAACAGCTGATGAAGTTTTAATGTCAATGTTAAGAGATTTACGTAAAAAAGTGGCCAAGAAACTAGGAGTTCCACCATTTGTAGTTTTCCAAGATCCATCTTTAGAAGATATGGCTTTGAAATATCCAATTAGTATAGATGAATTGACCAATATTCATGGTGTTGGGGAAGGAAAAGCAAAAAAATATGGTAAGGAATTTGTAGAATTAATTAGTCGATATGTTGAAGATAACGATATTATTCGCCCAGATGATTTGGTGGTAAAATCTACTGGAGCAAATTCAACGAATAAATTGTATATCATACAAAATATTGATAGAAAATTATCCCTAGAAGATATTGCCTCTGCCAAAGGGATGACAATGGATGCTTTAATCAAAGAAATGGAACAAATTGTTAATTCTGGAACTAAACTAAATATTAAATATTGGATTGACGATTTATTAGATGATGAGCAACAAGAAGAAATTCACGATTATTTCATGGAATCTGAATCGGACAATATCGAGGATGCGCTAAAAGAATTTGATGGAGATTACGATATCGACGAGTTGCGATTGATGCGAATAAAATTTATTAGTGAAGTAGCAAATTAAAAAGTGTTCAGTTTATTAGCTGAACGCTAAATACTAATCACTGATTACTCAAAAATCTCTCCACGATGAGGTTTTAAAGCATCTCTAACGGGAATCATCATAGCCTCAGAAACCACCATATAAGCTACAGCGTGCATTTCATTATATATTTCAACACCAGTATAATTGATGTCTAATTTTTCTGAAATAATATACTGTTTAAGATGTATTTCATGATGCTCGGCGGTTTTGGAAGAGACAGGCCCTCGAAAATCCCAGATTAACTTTATTTTTCTCATTTTTAATTTCACTTATTTTTCGATTAAATTCAAAGATAATTTTTTGTTGTAATTTGAGAATGTTTTAAGAATTTTATTTTTAAAATAGATTATTTTTGTTCGCTAACCTTATTAAAATTTAAAGTGACTATAAAATAAAATTTTTATGAAAAAACTTGTTTTAGCTATTTTAATCAGTCTTACCGGATTTTCTACACAGGCACAGTCAGGATATGATATTACAATCAATCTAAAAAATTGTAAGGATACCATTGCGTTTTTAACCTTCTATCAGTTTGATAAAACATTTATAAAAGATACCTGCACAACAATTAAAAATGGTAAAATTGTTTTCAAAGGGAAAACCAAACTAGACAAGGGAATTTATTCTTTAGTTGGTCAACAAAAAAGTATTTATTTTGATTTCTTTATTGATGATGATATTCAAAAAATTCAACTTAAAAGTGAAGCTGGAGACAATATCATTGAAGCATTAAGCGCCGAGAATGCCCCACGTCAAAATGAGTTTTTTGACTATGTACGATATATTGGTAAACAGAATAAAGATTTTGCAGAGCTAAAAAAACAAACACCACTTTTAACCAGAAAAGACACCCTGTACCTTACTGATAAGCAAAAAGAATTTGAAAACCGTATCCGTGAGTATGAAGAAAAATTTTTGGTAAAGCAAAAAGGGACTTTCATAGGTGACGTTGTGAACATAAAAATTGAAAAAATTTTAAAAGAGGTGCCAAAAGCCTCAAACGGAAGACCAGACAGTTTAGCTGTTTACAATTATTACAAACAACATTATTGGGATAATGTTGATTTTAAGGATAATGCGACGATGCGAAATCCTTTTTTCTTCAATAAGTTGAAAAATTATTTAGACAAAGTAGTTTACAGACACCCAGATTCTGTAAATGTTGAGGTGGATAAAATAATTCAAAAGACACAACTTGGAAGTTCTCTTTATAAAATTATGTTGGCACATTTGACGTATTCTTACGAAACATCAAAAGTAATGGGGTTCGATAAAGTATTTGTTCATATTATAGATAACTATTTCAAAACAGGGAAAGCTATCGGAATTTATGAAGACGAAAGTGTGGTGGATAAAATTATCAAGCGTGCAGAGTTGTTAAGACCACTTTTGATAGGGGCTAAAGCTCCAGAACTTCAAATGATAAGAGCTTCTGATTATGATAAAATAGATAAAATGGGCTTTGAATTGGCTAAGACCAATGAAGAAGTGACGAAAATATTTTATGCAAATTATGATGAAATCAATAAAATGCTCTATAAACTTAGTTCGGTAAAAGCAGAATATCTAATACTTGCTTTTTGGGATGTAGATTGCGGACACTGTCAGGTAGAAATTCCGAAACTTTTGAACGTGTACCATGATTTGCAAAAACAGAATATTGATGTTCAAGTATATAGTGTTTACACTCAACATGAAGGGGATAAATACCTCAAATATATTGCTGAAAAAGGCTTAGACTGGATTAATGTTTACGACGGAGTACACTATAATAATGTAGTAGAAAAGTATGATGTGTATTCCACTCCAGTTATATATATCTTAGATAAAAATAAGATTATCAAGGCAAAGAGAGTTGGAGTAGAGCAAATCAAAGATATTATCAAAATAATGCAAGAGGAATATCAAAAAAACTAAATTATAGTTTTCTAAAAAAAGACAAGGATGCCTCGTGAAATTCAATTACAATTATCTCCAGAAGTAGCAGCAAATGAGTTTTTACTCAAAGAGTATATAGCAAAATCAATTAAAGTTTCACCAAAGGAGATAAAGCACATAATACCTTTAAAACGCTCTATTGATGCCCGCCAAAAGGCAATAAAAATTAATTATAAAGTTGCTGTTTTTTTTGAAAATGAGAATTTTACAGAGCAAAAAATAGACTTTCCTGATTATAAAAATGTTTCTAATGCCCAAGAAATCATAATCGTTGGGGCAGGACCAGCTGGTCTTTTTGCAGCCTTACAGTTAATAGAGTTGGGTTTAAAACCTATAGTTATAGAGCGAGGAAAAGACGTTCGAGGTCGTAGACGTGATTTGAAAGCAATCAATCTTCAACATATTGTAAATGAAGATTCTAATTATTGCTTTGGTGAAGGTGGAGCGGGTACGTATTCAGACGGGAAATTGTATACCCGTTCAAAAAAACGTGGCGATGTTACACGAATTTTGGAATTATTAGTTGCTTTTGGTGCTTCTTCAGATATTTTGGTTGAAGCACATCCGCATATCGGAACCAATAAATTACCTCAAATCATTCAAGATATTCGAGAAAAAATTATTGAATGTGGCGGACAAGTGCTGTTTGAAACTCGTTTAAGAGACATAGTTATTAAAAATAATGAAGTTCAAGGGATTATAACCCAAAACGGGAATACAATTTCTGCCTCAAAAATAATTCTTGCTACTGGACATTCTGCCAGAGATATTTATGAACTATTAGACAGAAAGAAAATATTTATCGAAGCTAAACCTTTTGCCCTAGGTGTAAGAGCGGAACACCCACAATCATTGATTGATAGTATTCAATACAGTTGTGATTATCGAGGTGAATTTCTTCCTGCTGCACCCTATTCTATTGTAAAGCAAGTCGGAGGCAGGGGGATGTATTCCTTTTGTATGTGCCCAGGTGGAGTTATAGCTCCTTGTGCAACTAGCTCAGGAGAAGTAGTTACTAATGGTTGGTCTCCATCTAAACGAGATCAAGCCACCGCCAATTCTGGAATTGTCATTGAACTAAAATTAGAAGATTTCAAACCTTTTGCAAAGTATGGAGCGCTTGCTGGGATGGAATTTCAAAAAGCAATAGAACAAAAATCATGGTATTTAGCTGGCGACTCTAGCGGTAGCGAACAAGCGAAGCAAAGTCAAAAGGTTCCTGCTCAAAGAATGATAGATTTTACACAAAGTAAAGTTTCCTCTTTTATACCAAAAACTTCTTATGTTCCTGGAACGACTTCAGTAGAAATAGGACAAGTTTTCCCTGGTTTTCTAACTCAAATATTAAGAGAAGGATTCAAAGAATTTGGAAAATCTATGAAGGGATATTTAACCAATGAAGCTATTTTGCATGCACCAGAATCGAGAACCTCGTCACCGGTACGAATTCCAAGAAACCCAGAAACCCTCGAGCATTTACAAATAAAAGGATTGTATCCGTGTGGAGAAGGCGCTGGTTATGCGGGAGGTATTATTTCTGCTGCCATAGATGGTGAAAAGTGCGCTTTAATGGTGGGCCAAAGCCTTGCTGTTAAAATGATGTAAATTGCGATTTTTTCATTTTTTGAATTATTTTGTGTTTATTTAGTAATCGAAATCAATTAAAAATAACAATATGATATTTTAAAATTATTTTAGTTGCTATTATTGTGATATTAATAATTTGTTATTAATATGTTAAGAAGGAAACAAATCCACGGCATATTGTTAACTGAAAAATAGTATTTTTACAAAAAAAAATTAATATGAATTTAATACCTGAAGAATTTCAAATTACTGCGCCACTTATTCAAGATACTTACTTAGTCAACGGTGAACTGAAAAAATGGACAGGACCTACTACTCCTGTATATTCTACAATATCCTCAACTGAAAACTATGAGCCTACTTTGTTAGGAACTATCCCATTTATGGGAGAAACAGAGGCTCTAGAAGCAGTTAAAGCAGCCGATGAAGCATTTAATAATGGACAAGGGTTGTGGCCTACCATGAAAGTGGTAGATCGTATTAAATGCATGGAGAATTTTGTGGCTCAGATGAAAACTACTCGATCAGAAGTGGTTAAGTTACTGATGTGGGAAATAGGTAAATCTCAAGGTGATTCTGAAAAAGAGTTTGATAGAACTGTAGAATATATTTACGATACTATAGAAAGTTATAAGGAATTGAATGCTCGTAGCGCTCATTTTTCTAAAGTACAAGGAATTTATGCTATGGTTCGTAGAGGACCATTGGGTGTGGTTTTGTGTTTAGGGCCATATAATTATCCTTTGAATGAAACTTTTTCATTGCTTATTCCCGCTTTAATAATGGGAAATCCAGCAATTTTTAAGCCTGCAAAACACGGGGTTTTACTAATATCTCCCTTATTAGAGGCATTTAGAAGTTGTTTCCCGAAAGGAGTAATTAATATTTTGTATGGTAGAGGTCGTGAAGTAGCAACTCCAGTAATGAAGTCTGGTAAAGTTGATATTTTAGCCCTAATTGGAAATAGTAAATCAGCTATTGCCCTACAAGACCAACACCCAAATAAAAACAGATTGCGTTTAGTTTTAGGTTTAGAAGCTAAAAACCCAGCTATAATTTTACCAGATGCCGATTTGGATTTGGCAATACAAGAATGCATAACAGGTTCATTATCCTTTAACGGACAACGTTGTACAGCATTAAAAATATTGTATGTTCATGAATCTATTCAAGAGGAATTTAACAAGCGATTCACAGCCAAAGTAGATGCATTGGCTTTTGGAAATCCTTGGGATAAAGGCGTTTCTTTGACTCCATTACCAGAAAAAGAAAAACCAGCCTATATTCAAGAATTAATTGATGATGCAACTGCTAAGGGAGCAAAAGTGATTAATGCTAAAGGAGGACAGTTGTATGATAATTTTATTTTCCCAGCAGTTTTGTTTCCTGTAAACAAAGATATGCGTGTGTATCATGAAGAGCAATTTGGTCCTGTTGTGCCAATCATGACTTTCAAAGATATTCAAGAGCCTTTAAATGATATGGCAGAATCTAATTATGGTCAGCAAGTGAGTTTATTTGGAAAAGACATAAAAACTATTGCACCACTTATTGATACCCTAGTAAATTTAGTTTCTCGTGTGAACTTGAATAGCTCTTGTCAGAGAGGTCCTGACGTTTTCCCTTTTACAGGAAGAAAAGATTCAGCTGTGGGAACACTAAGTATTCATGATGCTTTGCGTTCGTTTTCTATACGAACTTTTGTAGCTTCAAAAGATAATGAGTATAACAATGAAATTTTACAAGAATTGTTAAACAGTAAAGAATCAAACTTTATCAATACGGATTATATTCTATAGTCTTTATAGTTTTTTACTAGCCAAAAATCGATACAGACCTGCATATAATTAATTATTAAACACATTTAAATTTTTTTAGATGTGTTTTTCTAGATTATGTTCTGATTTTGTTTAGCCGATGTATTAATTTTTGGTTGACATATATAATTTAAATAACTGAGATTTTTTTTAAATATTTAAAACTAAATTTACCATAGTGGAAAGTATATTAAAACCTATCGGTATTAGATTATATTGCTATAAAAGTTCAATTGCTCCTCCTTCTACTATTCATTTTATTATTATCTATCTGTGTTCTTTTTTCTAGACTTTTGGTTGAATGTGAGTTGTTTATACACTATTCAATTAACAAACTTTAGTATAAAAAGCAAAGTGTTTTTATACTTTTTGTGTAAAAATATTTTATACATATAGATTTATGCTGGAGAATAAAAGAAAATAAAAAAAACCTCCCCGACTTTAACGGAGAGGTTTTTTAATAAATAAACCAAAATAATTTAACGTTTAATCATTCTAACGGATTTCACTTTATCCCCTTGGCTTACAATTACATTGTATACACCTGAAGGATAGTTCGTTCCGATTTCTTTAGTGCTCAATTCTGATACAGTAGCTTTCTGAACCTCAAGATCTCTTCCTATCATATCATATACTCGCACTTGTACCAAATCATCACTAGAACTTTGAATGTCTAAGCTAAAATGTCTCGCAAATGGGTTTGGGAACGTTTTTACCTCAAACACATTGCTGTTGATATCTTGGGCGGCCATTCTTGAAATTGGCGCTGGTGTGCTTACATTACATGCAGGACCATAAGATTGCCAAGTGCCATTATTTATCGCTACTCGTATTGAATAAGTAGTGCTTGATTCTCCTCCCCCAGGACTTAATTGTGATAAAGTGAAGTATCGGTTTGGAGTATCAAAAGTTCTTAATCCGAATGAGCCTCCAGTAACTTCAAAACGATATTGAGTAGCTCCTATAACGGCATTAGCATATATAATTGTATTTAAAGCAGGTAACGTTGTGCCACAACGATTCAACATAATTTGAGTAGTGTTAACAACAATCAATGCTGGTGTATTAATCGAACATGGTGTTCCATAAGCTGACCAGACTCCACCAGAAAAATAAGATACACTAACTGAGTATGATTTATTGTATTCAGCAACTCCTGATACTTGTGTTAATGCAAAAGCTCTAATGTTTTTTGAATCATTATCATAGAAATAGTCAACTCCATTTTTAGTAACTTTAAAACGATAATCTGTTGCACCTGTAATACCATTACAATAGATTGGAGAATCCAAAGCAGTTATTGTTGAACCACATTGATTTAACATTAATTTAGTAACATTATCAGTTGTGTAAAAATAAACATTATCAACATAAGCTATTCCAGTTGTAATAGTAGAAGCTATTGTGTTGATTGCATCTGGTGAAGCCACTAATAAGATTTGATCTACTTTTGTTTGTCCAGTTATGTTTAAATCAAAACTGTTCCAACCATTTAATGTAGTGGTAAGAGAGTATAACGTTTGTACACCACCATTAAATAAAATTACATTAAATTTTGTAACATTTGGTGTATTTATATCTAAATGTAAATTAGTTAAACCAGTCACATTTAAACTACCTGTTATATTTAATCCTAATCTTCCAAGATTTTTAAATCTTAATGCAGGATTATTATTAATTCCAAATTCTGAAGCAGAAGATGATCCTCCATAATTATCATATGTGTAACTACTATTGTTATAGCTATTACTATATACTGACGAAACTCTTAATGGACTTACAGTTGGTGAAGGAGCAGGCCCTGTAGGTCCTCCAGAAACTACTAAGTTTGCAGTAATACTTCCACTAGTATAGCTACCATTTGCAGCTTGTGTAGCAGTGATTACGGATGTACCAGCACCAATAACTGTAACTGTATTACCACTTATAGTTGCTACATTAGTATTGCTACTAGTGTAGGTGAATGCACCAGCACTTGAACTAGATGGAGTTGTTAAGTTGAATGGAGCATCTCCAACTAACTTAATAGGAATTGTAAATCCTGAAATGATAGGAGCTACATTTGTCACTACATCGCTAAAATAGATGTTATCTATATACAATTCTCCGCCAGACACCCATAATGTTCCATTATTTGCCCCTCCATTATTATAATTCTCAATTTTAATTTGGAAAAGACCTGTTAGGTTAAGTCCTTGAGAAGAGAATTGACTTAATAAAATGTCTACACTTTTCCAGCTGTTTAAAGGTGTAGTAGGAATTAATACTGCTTTTTCTCCACCACCAGTATTTGAGATAAGGGACACCTTAAGTAAATTTGTATTAGGTGACAAGAAATCAAAATGAATGGTTTGTAGATTGGAAGTAACACCATTTATCGTAGTAAACTGTGTTCCTTGATAATTGAAGCTAGAATATCTTTTGGTAGTGTTACCAGCAATTAATACATCGGCAACAGAACCTTGTTGTCCCCAGTTCGGATTGAAGTCAGTTCCTGCTTGATTGGTATACGCATTACTAAATATAGATATTACATTTCCTGATGGAACAGTAGGAGTTGGTGCAGCTACTGTTGGTACTGGGAAAGTAACTACTAAGTTTGCAGTTGTAGTTCCTATACCAAAGCTTCCATCAGAAGCTTGTGTAGCAGTAATAATTGTAGTACCATTTCCTACTATAGTAACTGTACTTCCGCTAATGGTAGCTACTGCGGTATTGCTACTAGTGTACGAAAATGCTCCGGGACTGTTAGAGGTTGGTGCCGTTAATGCAAATGGTGCAGAGTTTGTCAATTTTGCAGGAACCGTAAATGCTCCTAATGTTGGAGGCAATAATGTAGCCGCTCTATAGAAGTAGATGTTATCTATAAACCACTCACTTGTAGTACCAATACCAGTAGAACTTTGAAATTTGAATTCTTTGAAAGCAGCTATATTCAAACCAGTAAAGTCAGTTAAAGGAATATCTAAGCTATTCCATACTCCACCAGCAGTTGCTCTTATTACAGATTTATCTCCTGTATCAATGATACGTATATCGGTAGAAGGACGATTAGTAGTCCAAATATCAATATGCAAGTGTGTCATACCAGCTGCACTGATTGTAGCTCCGTTATTGATAGAAATACCTTGGTAATTTACACCAGAATATTTAAGTACTTCATCACCACCTAGTAATGGTTGTGCAAAATTGGCACGACCACTTTGTCCCCAGTCAGGGTTATAATTTCTTGTTCCAGCCACAGGTGTGTATGCTCCAGAATATATAGAAACAACATCCCATGCATTTCTTGCCGGAGGTGTTGGTGCAGCAACTGTAGGTGCTGGTGCCGTTACATTTAATGTAGCTGTTGTGCTACCTGCAGAGTAAGGTGCACTAGCCGCTTGATTAGCAGTGATAGTTGTTGACCCAATTCCAACAATAGTAACTGTGTTTCCACTAACTGTTGCAACTCCAGTGTTACTACTAGTATAGGTAAAAGTACCTGTACTGTTTGATGTTGGATCTGTTAAGTTAAATGGCGCATCTCCTACTAACTTAGCAGGAACTGTAAATGCACCAAAAGTCGGAGCTGGTGATGTAGCTGCTCTCCAGAAATAGATATTGTCTAAATAAACTACTTTTGCAGGTGGAGTTGCTCCAGTAGGATTATTCAAATCAAAGAAACTAATGTTAGCTAAATTTAACCCTACATAATCTGTTAATGGAATATCAAAACTTACCCATCCATTTAAAGCAATACTTGATACTACTTTTCTGTTACTATTCAATTCAAACCATAGTTGATTTTGATTGTGAGTATAAACATCAATATGCAATGTAGTCATTCCTGCTGTAGTAAGGTTAACAGCAGCAAAAGACAATCGAGATAATGTAAAACCATTAAAAAATCGTGCATTATCTCCTGCTATAGCAACATCTGTTCCAGCTGCACCCCATGTCGCTCCAGTTGTTGGAGTATACGCTCCACTGTATAAAGAAACTACATCCCAAGCATTTCTTGCTGGAGGTGTTGGTGCAGCACTTGCTGGCGGTGAGTAAGAAACCGTTAATGTTGCAGTAACAAATCCTGAACTATATGTGCCATCTGTTGCTTGAGTTGCAGTAATAGTAGATGAACCAGCTCCTACAATGGTAACAGTGTTGCCACTTATTGTAGCTACTCCTGTATTACTACTTGTATAAGTAAATGCTCCACTGCTGTTCGATGTAGGATTAGTTAATACAAATGGTGCATCTCCAACTGATTTAGCTGGGACTGTTAATGAACCAATTGTTGGAGCAGGTAGTCCAGCAAGTTTATAAAAATAAACATTATCAAAGTAAAAAGTTCCAGATCCAGCATAAGGTTGTAGACTAACAAGATTAACTGTGCCAGGACTTCCATAGTTTGATAATGGGATGTCTAAACTGGTCCACACACCATTTGGTGTAGCTATGGCAGAACCAACAGTTCCATTAACTTGAACCTTTATCTGAGAAGCATTTGCATTGGTACTGTAAACATCCACATGTATAAATGTCATTCCTGAAATACTAGTAGATGCAGTAGCCCCTTGTGCAAAAGTAACATTGGTAGCGAGTTTAGTTGCATTACCGCTAATGGGACTATCAGTTGCGTTTGTCCAATTAACAGTTCCAAATGCTGCAGTGTATGCATCGCTATAAAAAGAGACTACATCTGCCTGAAGATTAGTTGGGGTTGGTGCAGCAGAAGGTCCAGAAGGAATTTTGTAGAAATAAATATTATCAAAATAAAAAGTTCCAGCCCCAGCATAGGGTTGAAGATTAATGAGATTAACTGTCCCAGGACTACTGTAGTTTGATAATGGGATGTCTAAACTGGTCCATACACCATTAGGTGTAGCAATGGCTGCGCCAACAGTACCTCCGACCTGAACTTTCATTTGTGAAGCATTTGCATTTGTACTAAAAATATCCACATGAAGAAATGTCATTCCTGTAATACTAGTTGAAGCAGTTGCTCCTTGTGCAAAAGTAACACTAGTGGCAAGTTTAGTTGCATTACCGCTAATTGGACTATCAGTTGCGTTTGTCCAATTCACAGTTCCAAATGCAGCGGTATATGTATCACTGTAAAAGGAAACTACATCCGCCTGTAGTCTATTTGGTGTTGGTGCTGGTGTTGCTGGAACACTAGCTGGTTTATAGAAATAAATATTATCAAAATAAAAAGTTCCAGCTCCAGCATAAGGTTGAAGATTAACAAGATTAACCGTGCTAGGATTGCTATAGTTTGATAATGGAATGTCTAAGCTGGTCCACACACCATTAGGTGTAGCGATGGCTGCGCCAACAGTACCTCCGACCTGAACTTTTATTTGTGAAGCATTTGCATTGGTGCTGTAAATATCCACATGAAGAAATGTCATACCCGTAATACTAGTTGAAGCTGTTGCTCCTTGTGTAAAAGTAACACTGGTGGCAAGTTTAGTTGCATTACCGCTAATTGGACTATCAGTTGCGTTTGTCCAATTCACAGTTCCAAATGCAGCAGTATATGTATCACTGTAAAAGGAAACTACATCCGCCTGAAGTTTAGTTGGAGTTGGTGCTGGTGAACTAGGCTGAGAATATCCTGAAAAAAGAGTTAACAGGAAGAGTAATAAAAGAAATTTTTTCATACATAATTTTTTTGAGTGAATAATATTTTTTGGTTTGTTCAAATATAGCACTGAATGTTAATTTTTTGTTATCAATAAAGTATACAAAAACTATACATTCTTAAAAAAGTCTCACTATCACTCTTGATTCCTTTAATTATCGGTATTTTAGAACTTTTTAATTGCTATTCTACAACGATGTAATTTCTGTTTTTTTTAATTTTTAGCGAAATGTTGAGTTGTTGTATGGTTGAAAATTGGTTTTAAAGTTCACGACAACGATGTAGAATATCAAAAAACAAATAATTTATACCTTAAAATAGAGAGTAAATAAAAAAAGTACTAAAAAAAAATACTATTAGTAATTTTCTTAAAATAAAAAATATAAGGTTATTAGTATTTTAAATGCTAATTAGTTATTAAAATTGTTGTTAAAAAATGTATTTATAATGAAAAATAGAATTTAAAATAAAAGAATAGTATCAAAAATACATGTGTTTTTTGAGGTAATTCATTTTAAATAATCTGATATAGTTCTTGATAAAAATTGTAGTACTGAAAAATCGGATTCAAACTAATTGTAATGAATATTTTAAATAGTAGTATCTATAAACTAATTTCGTTAATTCATTAGCAAGTAGATAGTTTGCAGAAGATTAAACACCATTAAAGAAAAATTAGGCCGGAATTGTATAGTTTGATAAAAGAGCAAAGATTTGTTTCTTTTTTAGCGAGATTAGGTAAGTTGTTTAAAGCAAAACTGTAAGGAATAACAACTCTAAAGTTTTTAATCTATGATGGTTTAGAATTCTTTTTTAATTTTTCTTTGAGTAGCCTTTGAATTTTTTTTGCGTCTTCTTTAAATTTCTTCTTTACCTCAAATTCAATGCATTCATTATCAAATTTAACTATTTTAAATTTGTAATAGTATTCTTTTATGAGTATACCGACTATTAGAATTGTGAAAGCTAGAAAACTAAAAAAGATTTTATTGGTGAGAGGCAATTCAAAATAATAAACTCCTATAATCATATAAACAGACAGACCAACTAGTAGAGCGTTTTTTCTTATTTTTCTAACTTTTTGTATTGAAACGAATCGTGTGTCATCTATGTTTGTTCTAATTTTTTTGCATACATCATAAACAATAAAATACTTATTTGAAACTACTCCAAACGCATTCATATATTCTATTTGTTCTTTGTTGTTTTTTATTTCGGTATTTACTACTGTCTCGACCATGGCGTGATGCTTAATACTTTGTAATTCTTGTTAAAAAATTAGTTTTTATCTTTTGAGTGAAAAATGAGCTTTGAATAATTTATTGACATTATTTTCTAAATAGTCAATAGTAAACCAATAATCACTCGCTGGAAGTTGGCAACCATTAAAGGTTCCATCCCAACCTTCACCTCTAGTTGTAATTTGTTTTAGTAGTTTTCCATAACGATCATATATGAAAATTTTAGCATTTGATTGGTCGTTCAAACCAACTATATTCCATTTATCATTTGATCCATCACCGTTAGGGGTAAAGAATTTGGGATAATCTATAATCAATACTTCATCACTTATATTGGTACAACCCAATTCATCTAGGACGGTTATGATGTGAGTCCCACTACTTACATTTGCAAAAACATTGGATCGTTGTGTATCACCACCATCAATTTGGTACAACAAAGAGTTGTTTCCTCCCTGAGTAATAACCGTAATTGTTGCATTTTGAGTAAAAGCATCACTCACAATAGTAGTAAATGAATCTATTGGATAACTTTTAGTAACTAAAACGGTATTTTCTTTTGAGATACAACCGGTACCATTATCTGTTACAATGAGAGAGTAGCTTCCTTCTTGAGTAGCCTCATAACTATTATCTGAAGCACCTATTATCTTAGTCTTATTCAAGAACCATGCAAAATCATAATTTGCATTAGTAAGACCACTTTCAATAGTATATGGATTCAGTAAATTATTAGTATCGTTTTCTAAACATATGGTTCCTTCTAAAAGTGATGGACTTGGTAAAGGATTTACTTTAATTGTTATCGTTAATGGATTTCCTTTACATTTTTCTAGAGTAGGAGTAATTGTATATATGGCAGTTCCTACATTTACACCAGCTTTTAGTGATTGCTCGATTGTGGTACCTGTTCCTGATTTTGCACCAGTAACTCCCGTTTGAATTGTAGTCCAAGAGAAATCAGTGCCAAGGATATTTGATGATAAAGTAATATTGGTGAATTCTTCACTGCAAATTGTAGTTTCACCAGATCCAAAAACTTCAGGAGCAGGATTTACGGTAATTGGAACCAAAATAGAGTTTCCAGAGCAACCATATGCCTGAGGCGTTACTGTATAGATTGCTGTATCAGCAAGCAAAGTTGTATTTATTAATGTTTGAGTAATACCATCTCCATCAGAGGCAGAGGCGCCTAAAATTAAGTTTGGAGCTACTGTCCAGCTGTAAGTTGTTTTAGCAACTGTACTTGAAAAGCTGATTGAACTTGTTTCACCTGAACAGATTACTTGTTGAGTTGGATTTGCTGAAGCTTCAGGTATAGGATTAACCGTTATAGAAACTAATTGAGAAGCTCCAGGGCATCCATTGGCCACAGGATCTACAGAGTATATTGCTTCACCAGGTTTATTCCCAGCAGTTGATAACAGTTGACTAATAACAGTTCCTGAGCCAGCACTTCCTCCTTTTGTATTGGCTTGGACAACATTCCAAGTATATGTTGTGCCAATAACATCACTAGATAAATTAATTGCAGTAGATGTACCAGAGCAAATAGACGGAGAATTATTTACAATAGACAATACTGGTAATGGATTAATACTAATTTGTTGAGTAATTGTAGTAGCACATTGCCCCGCATTTGGGGTAAAGGTGTAAGTTGTGGTTGCATTTGGGTTAATTTCAGGCGACCAAGTTCCAGTAATATTATTTAGAGAAGTAGTAGCTAATTTCGGAACTATTTGTCCTATACATATCGGAGAAATAGGATTAAATATGGGAGTAATTGTTGCACTTGAGTTTATTGTAATCGTCAAATTAGCATTTGAGGCACATTGTCCGCTATTGGGTGTAAAAGTATAATTTGTAGTTGCAGTATTATTTAACGCAGGTGACCACGTTCCTGAAATTCCATTAGTTGAGTTCAATGGTAATGGAGATAGAACTGCTCCTACACAGATATCTGGAATTGTAGCAAAAGTAGGTGTAATCTTTGGAGTTACAGTTATGGTCGTTGTGGTTATTGTAGCACATTGACCTACATTAGGTGTAAAAGTATAGGTCGTCGTTTTTGTATTGTCTAACGCAGGCGACCAATTACCAATAATACCATTATTTGAAGTTGTAGGTAATGGAGCAATTGTAGCTCCTAAACAAATGGGGTTAATAGTGTTAAAAGCAGGCGTTATATTTGGATTAACAACAATTATAAGTGTTGTAGCTGTAGCACAAATTCCTGAGTTTGGAGTAAATGTATAGGTAGTTGTTTTTGTATTATCTAAAGCGGGTGACCAATTACCTGTAATACTATTATTTGAAGTTGTTGGCAATGCGGATAGTGTACCACCTGAACAAATTGGAGCAATTGGGTCAAATAAAGGAATTGTATTCGGATTTACGGTAATTGTTAACGTAGTGCTAGTTGCACAATTTGTAGTTGGAGTAAAAGTATAGGTTGTGGTTTTTGTGTTGTCTAAAGCAGGAGTCCATGAACCAATTATTCCATTATTCGAACTAGTTGGAAGTGATGCTAATGTTACTCCAGCGCAAATAGCAGGAATGGATGTAAAAGAAGGTGTTACAGTTGAATTAACAATAATTTCCATAGTTGTTGTGCTCGCACAAAATCCAGGATCAGGTGTAAAAGTGTAGGTAGTTGTTTTTGTATTATCTAAAGCGGGTGACCAATTACCCGTAATGCCGTTGTTTGAAGTTGAAGGTAATGCGGATAGTGTACCACCTGAACATATTGGAGAGACCTGATTAAAAGATGGAATTATTTTTGAATCAATGGTTATCGGTAGAGTAGCAGTTGTTGCACAAACTCCAGATGTAGGTGTAAAAGTATAGGTTGTAGTACCTAGAATGGTAGTGTCAATAGATGCATTCCAAGTTCCGTTTATAGTAGGAGAATTAGTTGAAGTTGTGGGCAAAATAGGTGCAATAGAATTTAGGCAAAGAGATGCTATTGATGCAAATTTTGTTATGACCTTAGGAGTTACAGTAACATTCAGTGTTTGAGTTGGAGAGCAGGGAAATAGTGCTGGATTAGGAGTGAATACATAACTTCCATTAGAGGTATTATTTATAGTAGCTGGTAGCCAAGTTCCTGTAATTCCATTTGGAGAAGTAGTGTTTAATATTGGTGACACACTTCCCTCACAAAAAGCAGAAATTGGTGCAAAATTAGGTGCTTCACTCTGGTTCACAGTAATTGAAATAGTTGTTTTGGTTGGCGAATAACAAGAGCCTGAGGTTGGGGTAAATGTATATATTGTAGTTCCAATTACCGCTGTGTTTACGGTAGATGGATTCCATGTTCCGCTTATTGATGGAGAGTTTGTTGAACTTAAAGGTAATGTAGGAGCTATTGCATTTTGACAAATCGGTGCTATCGTATTAAAAGTTGGAATTATAAGTGGAGAAACAATGACATCAATTGCTACTCTAGCACTTTCACAATTACCTATTGTTTGGCTTACATAATAGGTTATAGTGCCATCAACATTAGTGGTGGGAATTGTAGGGGTTAATGAAGCTAATCCTCCCATTGCATTTGTTCCGTACCAATTTAGAGTTGCTCCAACTGCTCCTATGGCTGATAATGGACTTGCAGTACTATTTTGACAATAGTTCACTGGTGATGTAATTGCAGGTGTTGCTATTGAACCACTGGTATTTATTGTTACCTCTACTTTTTTAATTACGGAGCAGGAGCCAACGGTATTTTTTATATAATAAGAACCTCCAATTGTCAAAGCGTTTGGATTTAATAATGGAGTTGTTCCGGCAGGATTTGTCCAATAAGATAATGTACCAGCAGTACTTCCTGCAGTTACTGCGGGAGCTGTAATATCTACAGTTGAAGGATTACAAACAGCAGCTGGGTCTGTAATCGTTAGATTTACAGAGTTATCTACTGTAATTGTTACATTTTTCTGAAAGATGCAGACAGTTGTTTCTTTTAAACTAATATCATCTATTGCAAAGTCATTAGCCCCTCCTGATGTCTCTCTATCGTATATAGTAATAGTAGCTGTGGTATTAGAACCTGAATTCCATGTGTAGGTTCTCGGTTCCCACAAACATTTCGAAGAGGGAGCATTTGCAGGTGCTCCCACAGAAACTCCATTAATATATACTTCGAGTCTAGCAGGAGCCCCTGCGGTAAGCGTTTGTATATAATACCTAAAATCATAATCTTGATTGGGTTGAACACTAACGCTTTGTACCCACAATCTATCGTTTCCCCCATTTTTATCTGAACCATCAACAACCATCATCAGTCCAGTTCCTGTGGTGTGGTCTGGACAAGGGTCAAAAGGACTAAACCATCCTTGAGGATTAGTTACTATTCCATATGCTCCTTTAACTCCAAACGGATTTGGATTTGCTATTGGCAAATAATCTGTCGAAAAGTCAGAATCACCAAATGTGAAATCGCCGTTATTAACTAAATTAGTGGGATTTGAAGGTGTTCCAGAGGTTATTGTATAGGTGGTTGTTTGACTTGGGCTAACTGTTATGCTTGAACTATTTGGAGTTGTTAAAGTTGGGTCTGCCGGAGAAGCTGTCCATGTATATCCTCCTGCTCCTCCACTAACGGTAAGTGTTGTCGGATTCCCACCACAAGTAGATACGTCAGGGCTTACAGTTAGACCTCCTGGAACAGATAAAATAACTTGTTTAGTATCTGTTTTGTTTGCAGCATCCTTGACCGTAATATCATAAGTGCCTTCATTTAGCCCAGTGAAAATCCCCGTGCTATTACTCACTGTTTTTGGTCCACTTAGTGTATAAGTATAAGGAGTATTACCAAATTTAGCCGATCCTATGATTGATCCATCTAAAGAATTTGGACAGGTTGGATTTATAGATGAGGTAATGTCTAGTGATAAAGGAAGTGTTCCAGCGGTTATTGAAAAATCATCAACCGCAAAATCATTTCCAATAGTACTTGTACTTGTTGTAAATAATCGAACCATAACCATATTTGAAGTAGCGGTAAACATGAACGATACTTGTTGCCAACCAGCAGCAGGTAAAGGAGCTAATACTGTAGTGTTAAGTGGATTAATATTGCTAGCACCTACAGGAATAATTACATTGATTGTTGACCTAGTAGTATTGGTTACGTCATTTGATACTGATTTTATCCAGAAACTAAAGATATAATTTGTTCCTACTGTAAATCCAGGAATTGGGCTACCAGTATTTCCAGTAGTCCAAAAAAATTGATTACTAGAATTGGCTCCATCAACAACTAACATTTTTCCACTTCCTGTAGTATGGTCGCCCCCAGATATGTAGGTAGAGTTCATCAGGTTTGGATTTGTTGTTATTCCATATTTTCCTGGGGTACTTGTCCCATTTAAAGGATTTATGAGACCGTAATTGTGAACTAAAAAACCTGTTCCACTTCCACCACTTTCAAAATCTCCATTTGTGAGTAAATTTTGAGCATAGATTGTTGTATGCGATAGTGCAGTAGTTATAAATAACAGTATTACATATTTTATTAAATTTTGCATTATCCTTACTTTTTAAATTTTCAACATTATTAATTCTATCCTCTACTTCACAATCAAGAATTCAGATCTTCTATTCTGAGCGTGTTGTTCCTCGGAGCAGTTGTTTTTACAATCTAC
>NZ_JBYFCG010000004.1:0-306908 GCF_057652095.1 Flavobacterium sp. R1_16 | reverse complement strand
GTAGATTGTAAAAACAACTGCTCCGAGGAACAACACGCTCAGAATAGAAGATCTGAATTCTTGATTGTGAAGTAGAGAAGATAGATTTATTATAGTAGAATAAAAAACGAGTCATAATGACTCGTTTTTTGTTTAATAACGATAGTGTTAAACAATTTTTGACTTGTAATTTTCGAAGAAAATTCTAACGAGTAAATGTTTTGGTTAAGTATAAAAGTAGAATAAGTATTGCCTAGGTTTATTTAGTATTCTTTAATTACATAAAAAAAATAAAATGTATCGGAACATTCTTTCTTAGCAAAGAAGAAACACAAGGAGATTATATGACGTTAATTGTTTAGTTATGTAAAGAAATACAGAAAAGCTATAAAAGTTGATATACAGTCATAAAAATAGCACTCACAACAGGATTTGAGATTTTCCTATTTCTACTAGGCAAAAAATACTCATTTAGTTAATTTTTAGAATAAAAAAATGGTTGGAAGAAAATTCCAACCATTTTTATTTTAAGACTCTTTTATATTGTACAATAAAGGTTTAATTTACTGTAATATCATCAATTTGAATTGTTGTAGTAACTGTTGCGGTACCTGTATATTCAAACACAAAAAAACCAGTTCCTGTTAATGATGAAGGAATATTGTAAATTCCCGCAGATGTAAACGAATTGTCTGAAGAATCTATGGCTGGATAAACAATACTAAAAGCAGAGGTAATATTTACAAATGTACTTAATTTGATAGGTCCGCTTGCACTATAATCAGAGGATTTTACATAGTATACTTTTAATGCTTCGCCTTTATTGAATCTAATTTCTTTTTTAAACGTAAAAGAATTAGCTGAGGTAAAATCAACAGGGACAAAGAAATATGATTTAGATGGAACACCATCCTTTCCTGCACCGTTAAAAGAACTCATTTCTATATATTTATTTCCAGTTCCAGTTGGGAATTGTTTAATTGCCCAATATCTATTGCCAATTGTGAAATCATTTACATACTTTGGAAAAACTTTATCACCAACATTAAATGCTGTAAAAGATTCAGAAAGAGTTCCATTAAATTGAATATCTGTTCCTCCTAGAGGGGAAGTTATAGAAACTCTTTCTTCAGTTAATTGGACATCATTAATAGTTCTAATCATGAATTGATAATCGCAACGACTTGAACAAAATTTGGTCATTACACCTATAATCTTTCCTCTTTTACTAGGGATTGAATCTGACGCAAATGTAGCATATTGACTTACTCTGAGTATTACGGAGCTACCACTAGCATCTATAATTGAGTTATTAGTAGCACCTCCTATTTGATTGTCAGGGTCAAAATAATTTTTTCCTAAAAATGCATCTTCAAATTGAACACCATCAAATTCGATTAACATGTTTAGGTATTTGTCGTTTTTTGCATCTTTAATAGAAAGTTTTTTAATAATATCTGATTCATTAACTTTTGTTGCACATGAAGGGATAATTACATCTTTATATTCTATACCAGAAATTCTGCCAACACTATTATCTGCAGCAGACCCTAAATCAGGAGTTCCACCGTTATAAAAAGAACCAATTACCGTTGAACCATATTGTTTAAAAAAGTAACGGTCTTTCATGTTAACATACACTTTTCTACCTGGTTCGAATTTAGTGTACAAATTGTAATCATCAATTGGCATACTAAATCCAAGATTTCCATCTGTCGAAATGAAGGAAATCGATTTGTAAAAATTACCTCCTTCATCACTTGAAGTTACATAGGCTTCAATAACATCATCTTCAGTATATTTTTGTGGAGTAGCAGTTGAAGAAGATGTTATGTCCTCGACGGTTTTTGTAGGCGTTAAATCGTTACAAATGCCATTAAAATCAGGAGTTCTATAAGAATCTGGATTTGTACAACTAGACAAAGCAGCTAGAAAAGTACAAATTATTATTATTTTTAAGTTTTTCATAATTTTATAATTTTTAAGAAACATATCCTATTTCTTGGTTATTTTAACATTATCAATCTCCCATGTTGAAGAAGCAGAAGAAGTTGAAGTATATTTGAACGCAATATATACTTTGGTGTTACCTGCTCCTGTAAAATCTGAAATATCTATATCTCCTGAATTTTTGTAAACAAAATTACCATCAGAAAGCAAAACATCGTTTATTTTTTTCCAAGTAACTCCAGTTGCCTCAGGGTCTCCAGTTCCTTTATAATTATTAGAAACATATACTTCAATAGGGTTTCCTGTAAATTTATAAGAATTGTCAAAAGATAATTTAGCGACACTTAAACCAGATAAATCTTGAGCAGGTGAGATTAGCCAGTCTACATTGGCATTGCTAGCACCACTAACGAAACCAGATATTTTAGCACATTCGTCTGGATTTCCATTTTTTGGGTCTAATGTCCAAACTTGAGATCCTGTTTTACTAAAAGCTACCCATTTAGAAAAATTAGTTTCAAATGTTTCTTGAAAAAAGATATTTGGATCTGTAGGAGGTATTGGGTCTAAATATGGAATTTCAGTATCCTCATCGCCAACACAACTCGTTAAAGCAGTTGATAAAAGAGATATAAAGAATATTATTTTAAATATGTTTTTCATAATGTTTTATTTTAGAAATTAATATAGAGATTAACAAAATAGGTTCTGCCATATCCGTAGAAATATTTTGGTCCAAATGAAGGTGTTCCATTAGCGTTATCTGATTGATAATCAGCATAATTAGCTTTTCTTGATTGTTCAAATCCGCCTGTTTTGTATGTTACATCAAAAACATTGTTAATCGAAGCAAAGAATCCAAAGGTGTCATTTTTAATTTTCCAAGATTTCCCTCCTACTAAATTTACAAGAGTAATAGGGTCAAATTTTTCTTGTTTTAAGGCTTTTCTAACAGTTTCTTCAGTTAACCCTTTTATTGTAGCTCCTGTTGGAGAGTCTTTGTCTATAGTAAAATTATTTGTTCTTAAAATGTTAGAAACATCAATGTAGCTGTCAGCTAAATAATTAGCGTTAGCACCAATCCACCAAAATTTTGGGTCTCTGTATTCCAAGCCTACAGAAAAAGCTTGTTGAGGCATTCCTGATATACGATAGTTTTTCAGGTAAGTTTTACCAAAATCAGTAATAGGGTTAGTATTGGTCGCACTAGCTTGTGCATCATCATTTACATATAAATTTGGGTTGTTGTCAAAAGTATACTGTCCATAAGCTGCGGTACCTGTTGCTTTTATGGTAGAGGTAACTTGGTATTCAAATCCAAATTCTAGTCCCATGTGTTTTTTGTTAATACCAGTTACGATTTCACTAACAAAGGAATCTTCATTTCCAGATCCAACTGCATTATCATCGAAAAGACTTTCCCCATAGAAAAAAGCTACTTCAGTTGAGTTCATTATTTTACTATAATACCCGGTTAATCTACTTTTAAATTTAGGAGTTTTAATTATGTAACTTGCATCCGCACTCATTATCGATTCACTTGTCAAGTTTGGAGTAAGATTGTTATTAAGTCTAGCATTTGAAAAAACATTTCTCAAAGTGGGGGCTTTGGTCATATAGACTCCATTAAAGTCTAACATTTGACGTCCAGTGATTTTATAAGTTAAACCTCCTTTAAAACCAAAGTTTTCAAAAATAACACTTTTGCTTTTCCCATAAGAATTACTTGTATAGATTCCGTTTCTATACAAACCTTCTCTTTGATATTCAGATCTTGAAAAACTTTGTGCAAGATAAAAATCGACTTTTTTGTAAGTAAACTTAAATTGTGTAAAGCCATCAAAAGTGATAGCATTTAAATAATAGTTGTAGCCATAATCATCACCCTTTACAACAGTTCTATTTGGATTGTTTAAATCAGACTGCGATAAAGATCCACTATAAAAAGGATCTATATCTAGAAAATAGCTTCCACCTAATAAATCTGTCAATCTTTGAAAGTTTCTGGATTTTAATTTTTTAAAATTCACACCTGCATTCAGAACGATATTGTCTGCTATTGAAGAATTAAGGATAGAGTTTGCACTCCATAATTTATCATCAGTTCGGTCTTCATAAAGCACATAAGCACTTTTTTCTCCTTTGTTTACAACTACATTGGTGTAGTATATTCTGTTCCAATCAATTTGACCATCTTTCAAGAAATCTGACTCAGCCTTATTAGCTCTTGGATTACTGTAAACAGGATTTCCATTAGCATCTATAGTTTGGTTTCCTTCATTATCTAAAACAGGTTCAAAATAGGTTGGGTCGTTTTTAAAATAACTAGGTAAATATTTATAGTAAGTAGGATCTGGATTGTTAGCTAATTGATTATCGATTCTACTATTACCGATAGAACCTGTTTGGTAGGCGATATTAGTATTTAAATTAGTTCTATCGGTAATTTTCCAATAATGGCTCAACATATTAATAGGTTCCTCAATATTTTTATCTCTAGAGTTTCTCTTCTTGCCATCTTGCCATCCCCAGTAGGAGTTATATTTGAATCCTTTTAAATCATTAACTTCATTAGAATTTGGCGATGTTTTTCCTCTACTGTTTTGGGCATAAATAGAGGTGAAATTAAGGGAGTGTTTATCGTTAAATTTCTTTTCAACACTTGCAAATAATGAATTAGCGCTATAGTCAGTTCCTTCAAAATAACCTTCTTTAGCCCAACGTCTTGATGCAGATACAACAAATGCCCATCCATCAGTATTCATACCTGATGCATAAGTACCCATTGATCTCCAGCTGTAATTGGTATTAGTTCCTGAGAAAGAAATTCTTGCTCCTCTTCTATATATAGAGGCTCTGGTGTTTATTTCCTGTGTTCCAAGAATTCCTCCAAATGTATAGTCAGAAGGCGCTGATCCAGAAGTGAATTCCTGATTACGAGTAGCATCATTTAAACCTCCCCAGTTACCCCATTGAGGTCTCCCATCGTATATCTTATTCATCGAAATCCCATTTATCATGGTAGTTCCATATTCATTGTCTAAACCTCTTATTCTGAAACGGGCTTGCCCCCAGTTGAAAGCAGCCGATTGTTGAAACACATCTCTGCTCGCTTGAAGCAAACCTGCAGTACTTTCTGAGCCACTATTATCATCACCTAGATCATTTTCTGTGATGGTAATTAAACTCAACTGTTGTTCTTGTGTTTGGTCTTCTTCAAGGACAACGAGTCCAACATCTAATATTTTTCCAGCCACAACATCAATTTGTATCAATTGATCTTTGTAGCCTTGAGTTCTAATCTGTAATAATTGTTTTCCTGCCTCAACAGAATCAAAAGAAAATCTTCCAGTTGCATCCGTAGTTTGCATTAAAGTAGAATTCAGAATTGTGGCAACAACGTTTTGTAATGGTTTTTGAGTTTTAGAGTCAACCACTTTTCCAGAAATTCCTGTGGCAGTTTGAGCGAAAACAAAACACACTTGCATTACAAATAATGTACTAATAACAAGTTTTTTCATAAATTAAATTTAGTTAAATCGACTTTTTTTTAAAGAATAATCATTTATTAAGGGAAGCAAAGATACATTATTAATTAATATTATATACTTTTGCTCATAAGTTTATCTTAAATTTGATATTAAATTAATTATAACATCCATGAAAATTAAAAAAAACATTACTTTATTATTTCTATTTTTAGCAGTTTGGAATGCTAATTCACAACAAAAGAAATTTGTTTTGCATACAGTTGCTTTCTACAATTTCGAAAACTTATTCGATACTATCAATAATCCAAATAATGATGAAGAGTGGTTGCCAAGTGGAGCTCAAAACTGGACATCAAAAAAGTACCATAAAAAATTAGAGAATCTTTCTCGTGTTTTGTCTGAAATAGGCACAAACGAAATGAACCACAATCCTCCTACAATAATAGGTGGTGCTGAAATAGAAAATAGAGGTGTTTTAGAAGATTTAGTAAAACAGCCCAAGTTAGCGCCATGGGATTATGGTATTGTACATTTTGATTCACCTGATAAAAGAGGAATTGACGTTGCCCTTTTATATCAAAAAAAGCATTTCAAACCTACAAGTTATGTGAATATTCCTTTATTAATATATAAAGATAACAAAGTGGTAAAGTCAAAAAGCAGTGATGAAACCGCAGAAGACAAAGCAGATTCTGATAAAATTACGGTTAATGCTGGTGAAAGAGTTTATACCAGAGATATACTCCTTGTAACAGGTTTTTTGGATGGAGAAGAAGTTAATGTAATGGTAAACCACTGGCCCTCTCGATCAGGAGGCGAGAAAAAAAGCAGTCCATTTCGGGAAGCTGCTGGGAAGCTAAACAGAAAAATTATGGATTCTATTTATAAAGTTAATCCAAATGCTAAAATCATCACAATGGGAGATTTGAATGATGGAACCTATAATAAAAGTGTGAAAGAGGGAATAGGCGCTAAATTAAAGAAAACAGAAGTTAAAGAATTTGGTGTATATAATCCATTTGAACAAATGGCCAAAAATGGAGAGAGTACATTGTTTCACCGTGATGCAGGCGATATTTTTGACCAAATTATGGTTTCAGAAACATTGATAAAAAATGATTATAGTACTTTTCAATATTGGAAAGCTGGAATTTACAACAAACCTTACATGATTCAAACTACAGGTCAATACAAGGGATATCCTTTGAGACATTCAGCTAATGAAATAGGATTTAGCGATCACTTCCCAGTTTATGTTTATTTGATAAAGGAACAAAAATAGAGATGAAAGGTTGATTTAATCAACCTTTTTTTTGACCTAAAATGAATATATTTCAATACAATGCTCAAAATTATCCTATCAATTGTATGGATGACAAAATAATGTTTGTTGTCTTATTAAAGAAAAGCAATTTTGAATTCAATTAAAATTGCTAGCTTTGTGAAAAATACAACAAATACTAATCAAAAAGTTATAATGACAACAATAGCTCAACAATTTGGAATGACCGAGGCACTTCAACAATTAGGTATCAAAAATATAAATGAGGGCACATCAACAGGACAAAATTATTTTTCTAATGGTGAAATTCTTGAAAGTTTCTCACCTGTTGATGGTCAACGTATTGCTTCGGTAAAAACATCTACTCAAGAAGATTACGAAAAAGTAATGCAAACAGCGACAGAAGCTTTTAAAGTGTTTCGACTCATGCCCGCACCACAGCGAGGTGAAATTGTGCGACAGTTTGGAGAAAAATTGCGTAAAAATAAGGAAGCATTAGGAAAATTAGTTTCTTACGAAATGGGTAAGTCATTGCAAGAGGGATATGGTGAAGTGCAGGAAATGATAGACATTTGTGATTTTGCAGTTGGTTTATCTCGACAATTGCACGGATTGACGATGCATTCAGAGCGTCCAGGTCATAGAATGTATGAACAATATCATCCTTTAGGAATTGTTGGTATTATTTCAGCGTTTAATTTTCCTGTTGCAGTTTGGTCATGGAACACGGCTTTAGCATGGATTTCAGGAGATGTATGTGTTTGGAAACCATCTGAAAAAACACCACTTTGCGGAATTGCATGTCAAAACATTATTGCTCAAGTAATCAAAGAAAATAATTTGCCTGAGGGAATTTCTTGTTTAATTAACGGAGATTACAAAGTGGGAGAGTTAATGTCTAAAGACACAAGAATACCCCTAGTATCAGCAACAGGTTCAACTAGAATGGGCAAAATTGTAGCACAAACCGTAGCAGGACGTTTAGGAAAATCATTATTAGAATTAGGAGGCAACAATGCTATCATCGTTACTCCCGACGCCGATATCAAAATGACCGTAATAGGAGCTGTTTTTGGAGCGGTTGGGACTGCGGGTCAGCGTTGTACTTCAACCCGACGATTAATTATTCACGAAAGTATTTACGATAAAGTCAAAGATGCAATCGTATCAGCTTACGGACAACTTAAAATAGGGAATCCATTAGATCAAAAAAATCATGTTGGGCCATTAATAGATAAACATGCCGTAGAGATGTACACCAATGCACTTTCAAAAGTAGTTGATGAAGGTGGAAAAATCCTTGTTGAAGGTGGGGTTCTTTCTGGTTCAGGATATGAAAGTGGTTGTTATGTTAAACCAGCCATAACTGAAGCAGATAATTCGTTTGAAATTGTTCAGCATGAAACGTTTGCTCCAATATTGTATTTATTAAAATATTCGGGTACTATTGAAAATGCCATTGAAATACAAAATGGTGTTGCACAAGGACTATCATCTGCAATAATGACCAATAATTTGAGAGAAGCAGAATTGTTTTTATCCGTTTCAGGTTCTGATTGCGGAATAGCCAATGTAAATATAGGAACCTCTGGAGCAGAAATAGGTGGTGCTTTTGGTGGAGAAAAGGAAACAGGAGGAGGTCGCGAATCTGGTTCTGACGCTTGGAAAATTTATATGAGAAGACAAACGAATACCATCAATTATACTACAAATTTACCATTAGCACAAGGAATTAAATTCGACTTGTAAATCGAAGGTTATTATCAAAAACAAAGGCTGCAGTATTATTTGCAGCCTTTGTTTTTTTATATATTTTTATTATTTATTTTCTATCCGACAATTTAGATAATAACCTAAGAAATTCAATATACAACCAAACTAAGGTAATCATCAACCCCATGGCGCCATACCATTCCATATATTTTGGAAGTCTTCTTTCTACTCCTTTTTCAATTTGATCAAAATCTAGAAAAAGATTTAAAGCAGCGATTATTATTACGAAAACACTGATTCCAATACTCATTAGTGAGCTTCCGTAGTGAACAGGAACAAAACTAGTGAACATAGAAAATAACCAAGAAACCAAGTAATAAGTAGCAATTGCTAATGTTGCCGCTATAACTACTGACTTAAATTGTTCTGTCACCTTAACTATTTTGTATTTGTACAATCCTAAACAAACTACAAATGTTACTAAAGTGGCGCCAACTGCTTGAATTACTATTCCTGGATATTTGATTTCAAATATAGCTGAAATTCCGCCTATAAATAAGCCCTCAAATAAGGCATAGCCTGGAGCTAAATAGCCAGAGTACTCGGGTTTAAATACTGAAATTAGAACTAAAACAAATCCTATAATCGCTCCACCAATAGCTGGTAATAGTGGATTCATACCATTAAAAGTAAGCCACCAAATTACCATTGACGAGGCACTAAGTAAAAGAAACAAAATAAAACTTTTGTTAATAGTACCCGACAACGACATTTCGTTATTGTAGTCTATTATAGTAGCCTCGTGAACTTCATCTTTATTTGAAAGTTTTGTAGAACTAAAAATTTTATTGTTTAAAAATGGGTTTTTTGAATCTGAACTCATCGTTTTTACATTTTATTTTATCAAAAGTAAATTTTATTTTTTAGAAGAATGTTTAATAATTCATAAAATTCAAAAAAAAGTCCGTTTCAATTGTATCGAAACGGACCAAGAAATAAGTATATTGATATTATTTTTCTATTTCCGAAACCCTTAAGGTGTTTACCATTCCTTTGTCGGTGATTGGCATAGCTGCTAGGTTAATAAGGAAATCACCTTTTTTAACGAATCCTTTTTTTCTAGCTATTTCATTCACATCGGTAACCGTATCGTCTGTGCTTACATTTTTAGCATAGTAAAACGATTTTACTCCCCACAATAAATTAAGCTGGGTAAGAATTCTTTTATTTGAAGTAAAAACTAAAATATGTGCCGAAGGTCTCCAAGCCGAAATTTGAAAAGCAGTATAACCGCTATTTGTTAATGTACAGATTGCTTTAGCTTTAATTACATTCGCCATTGTTGCAGCGTGGTGACAAATAGTTTTTGTAATAAATCGGTTTGTTCGTACTTGAGGTGTGTTTTGAGGCACTTGTATGAGTGGAGAGTCTTCTACAGCCTCGATGATTTGTGTCATTTTCTCAATTACCTGAACAGGATAATTACCTGTTGCCGTTTCGCCAGATAGCATTACCGCATCAGCTCCATCCATTACAGAGTTGGCGACATCATTTACCTCAGCTCGAGTTGGAGTTAAGCTTGAAATCATTGTTTCCATCATTTGGGTAGCTACAATAACAGGTATTCTAGCCGTTTTTGCTCTGCGAATCAATTCTTTTTGTACAAGTGGTACTTCATGAGCAGGTAGTTCAACCCCTAAATCTCCACGAGCTACCATCAGTGCATCGCAATAAGCAACAATTCTATCAATGTTTTCTAATGCTTCGGGCATCTCAATTTTAGCAACTATTGGAATTTTATATTCGGAGTGTTTCGCAATTAATTCTTGTAAGTCTTGAAGATCTCTTGGAGTTTTTACAAAAGAAAGTGCAATCCAGTCGACTTTTTGTTCAATTGCAAAAAGAGCATCTGCAACATCTTTCTCTGTCATTGCAGGAAGTGAAATCTTAGTGTTTGGTAGGTTTACCCCTTTTTTAGATTTTAATTCACCACCTTGAATCACTTTTGCAAGCACTTCAGTTTTTTTGTCTGTTTCAACAATTTCAAAGATTAATTTTCCGTCATCAAGAAGAATCCTTTCGCCAGGATTAACATCGTTGGGAAAATTTTTATATTTCATGAAGACTTTTTTTGCCGTTCCTATAATGTCTTCTGCGGTTGTGAATGTAATTAAGTCACCATCACTCACGACAACACCTTCTTCCATAACTCCTACTCGTAGTTTAGGGCCTTGTAAATCAGCAAGAATTGCTGTAGTGTATCCAAATTCTTCATTAAGACTACGAATAATGTTAATTCTTTCTCTAACATCAGCATAATCTGCATGAGAAAAATTTATTCTAAAGACATTTACACCTGCATCTACCATTTTTTTTATGGTTTCACGAGTGCTACAAGCAGGTCCAAGTGTGGCTACAATTTTCGTTTTCTTGTTTGTCGACATTTTTTTTAAAAAATTAAATTGTTTTTTGATTTTATTTTTTCAGGAATTACAGCATAAACGGATGTAATTCTATCTATTGAATTAATTTGTTTTATTATTTGATTGATAGCAAATGTGCCTTTGTTATTTTTTATTTTCAAAAAATAATCTACTTTTTTTAGTTCTGGAAGCAAATACACTTTAGTTGCTATTTCAACAGCGGTATTCAAAAAGAGATTTTGTCCAACACTTTTTTTTTCAATAATTATTTCATTTTTGTTTGGTAATAAACACCAAACTAAACCATTTTTTGAATCATCGAAAGTAAATTTTGAGAAAAAAGCTTCACCTTCTTTTACAGTCACACTCAAATCCTCTTTACACTTACTTAAAATAATGGGTAACTTTTGATTGATGAAATACGCTAACCTATAATCTTCCAATACGGAATGTATGGCAATAAGGTCATAATCTATTTCATCAAACTCATCAAGATGTAACTTGAGTACAGCCATTCTCTAAAAAAATATCTCGTAAAAATAGTATATTTTAGGTAAGTATAAACAACTTCATTAAGAAGTTAGCAACGAAAACGTTATAGTTTTAGCGATTTAAAATTATTTGTTATTTATTTTTTCTTGAAACGCAAAATAGGCTCTTTTCGAGGCAATTTCTTCTGCTTTCTTTTTTGATGTCGCTCTAGATTTTGCCACTGTTTTATTATCAATACTTAGTTTTACACCATACAGGCGTTCGCCTCCAATTCCATTATCTTCAAACACATCATAATGAAATGATTTTTTTTCTTTTTGACACCATTCAATTACCAAGCTTTTATAACTAATTACTTTTCCTTCTAGTTTTGGAATATCAACATAAGGAATCAAAACTCTTTTTTGAATAAACTTTTCGCAAAATGGGTACCCTCTGTCCAAGTATATGGCTCCAATGAGTGCTTCAAAAATATTACCATGAATATTTTCTCCAAAATGATTTGAAGGAACTTTACTTTTGATAAATCGAATCAAATTTAAATCTCTTCCTAGTTCATTCAAATGTTCTCTACTGACAATTTTTGAACGCATTTTTGTTAAATATCCTTCATCTCCAGTGGGAACTTTATTGAAAAGATGTGCCGCAATTACTGAACTTAACATGGCATCACCAAGAAATTCTAATCGTTCATAGCTAATTGCATTTCCATTTTCATCCAGTCTATTAGTTGAACGATGAATAAAGGCTTTTTCGTAAATTTCGATTTTTAAAGGCTTGAAACCCAAAATTTTTTCAATTTCAGTAAAAAAAATCCCGTTATCAGAAGAACGGGAGTTTTTAAAAATATTTTGAATAATTCGTTTCAAAATTACAATTCTAATTTTTTTACTAAAACACAAGCATTGTGCCCTCCAAAACCAAAGGTATTGCTCATTATTACTTTCATTTCTCTTTTTTGTGCTTTGTTGAAAGTGAAATTTAGTTTAGGGTCAATATTTTCGTCATCTGTAAAATGATTAATAGTAGGGGGAACAATACCATGCTTTATTGACAAGATACAAGATATAGTTTCTATAGCACCAGCAGCGCCAAGCAAATGTCCAGTCATCGATTTTGTCGAATTCAAATTCATGGTATAGGCATGTTCACCAAACACTTGAAGTATCGCTTTGCTTTCGGCAATATCGCCAAGAGGTGTTGAAGTACCGTGCATGTTTACTCCATCTACATCAGTTGGTTTTAGACCAGCATCTCTCAAACAGTTAATCATTACATTCTTAGCACCCAACCCTTCTGGATGTGGAGCAGTAATATGATGAGCGTCTGCAGACATTCCACCACCACCTATTTCGCAATATATTGTTGCACCTCTTGCAATAGCATGTTCATATTCTTCAAATACCAAGGCTCCAGCTCCTTCACCTAAAACAAAACCATCACGGTCTTTATCCATAGGTCTAGAAGCCGTTTTTGGATCGTCATTTCTAGTAGATAGTGCATGCATAGCATTAAATCCGCCCATTCCAGCAATTGTAACCGCAGCTTCAGAACCACCAGTAACCATAACATCAGCATGACCTAATCGTATATAGTTAAATGCATCAATCATAGCATTGGTAGAGGAAGCACAAGCCGAAACTGTGGTAAAATTAGGACCTCTGAAACCGTATTTAATAGAAATATGACCTCCTGCTATATCGGCTATCATCTTTGGGATGAAAAAAGGATTAAATTTTGGAGCACCGTTTCCATTAACAAAATCAGTAACTTCTTGTTGGAACGTTTCCAATCCACCAATTCCTGATCCCCAGATAACACCAACTCTATCTTTGTTTAATTTTTCAAAATCAAAATTAGCATCTTTAACAGCTTCTTCTGATGAAACGATAGCATACTGTGCATATCTGTCCATTTTTCGAGCTTCTTTTCGATCTAAAAAATCTTCAACATTGAAATTTTTTAATTCACAAGCAAATTTAGTTTTGAAATGTGTTGTATCAAAATAAGTAATTGGAGCAGCTCCGCTAACTCCATTAATTAGACTGTTCCAATACTCCTGTATAGTATTCCCAATGGGAGTAAGAGCACCTAAACCTGTAACAACAACCCGTCTTAATTCCATACGCAAGCGTTTTTAAATTTTGAATTTAAACAAATAATACCTATGCTTTTTTCTATGTATAATCATAAAAAGACACAGGTATTACAATAAATTATAATATTGATTGAAACACAATCAGTGAATTAAAAAATGTAAAAATAATAACACCCGTAATTGAATTAAATTACGGGTGCATAAGTATTATTTTTTCGCTTCTTCGATGTAAGAAATAGCCTGACCAACAGTAGCGATGTTTTCTGCTTGGTCGTCTGGAATTTGAATGTCAAATTCTTTTTCGAACTCCATGATAAGCTCAACAGTGTCTAATGAATCAGCTCCTAAATCGTTTGTGAAGCTTGCTTCTGTTACAACTTCGTTCTCGTCAACGCCTAATTTGTCTACGATAATCGCCTTAACTCTTGATGCAATGTCTGACATAATCTTTAATTTTAAAATTTAATTTGTTGGCAAAAATAAAAAACTTTATTTTAAAACAACGGTTTAGTTAATAAATATAGCTACGAATTTAAAAAAAAATTTAACAAAGACAGCTTAATTTTATTTATTATCGTTTATTATTCTTTTTTTTGTAGAATACAAATTAGCCAGTAAATGAAAAACATAGTAGTATTTGCTTCTGGAGCAGGAACCAATGCCGAAAATATTATTTTATATTTCAAGAATAGCCCTATTGCACAAGTAGTTACTGTGTTTTGCAACAAGCCAGATGCCAAAGTTCTAGAAAAGGCTAATCGTCACCAAGTGCATACTATTGTTTTTTCCAAAGAAGAGTTTCAAAGCACATTGTTTCTCGAAAAATTAACTATTTTTCAACCTGATTTAATTGTATTAGCAGGATTTTTGTGGAAGTTTCCCGAGCAAATTATCCAAGCATATCCCAATAAAATAATCAATATTCATCCAGCACTTTTGCCAAATTATGGTGGTAAGGGTATGTACGGGATGCGAGTACACCAAGCCGTTTTAGAAAATAATGATAAAGAGACTGGAATCACTATTCATTATGTCAATGAGAATTATGACGAAGGAGCAATTATTTTCCAAAAATCAGTAAACATTGAAGATTGCACTACAGCCGATGAGATTGCAGATAAAATTCATATTTTAGAACACAAATACTTTCCAGAAGTAATCGAAAAACTTCTAACTTAAATAGTTAAGTTCGTACCTCGTACTTTTAACTTCGTACTTTTTATGTCTCACCAAGTCCACATATACACAGACGGCGCTGCAAAAGGGAATCCCGGAAATGGTGGCTATGGAGTGGTTATGGAATTGGTAGGAACTCCTTACAAGAAAGAATTTTATGAAGGTTTTCGATTGACAACCAATAATAGAATGGAACTTTTGGCGGTAATTGTGGGTTTGGAAAAGCTCAAAAATCCCAAAATGAGCGTTTTGGTGATTTCAGATTCCAAATATGTGGTAGATGCGGTAGAGAAGAAATGGGTTTTTGGATGGGAGAAAAAAGGTTTCGCAGGTAAAAAAAACCCTGATTTATGGAAACGATTCCTTAAAATTTACCGTAAGCATCAAGTTGATTTCAAATGGATAAAAGGACACAACAATCATCCTCAAAACGAGCGATGCGATGAATTGGCAGTGATGGCGAGCTTGCAGAAGAATCTTTCGGTGGATGAGTTTTATGAAAAAGAGGAAGAGAAGTTGTTATAATTATTTATTCATTTTTTCTCTTCAATAAATCATTGTATTCTTCTAATAGTTTTAAGTATTTGTTTTTCCAATATTCTGGAGTGATCTCCTCTTTTTCATGACTGGATGAAAAATTATTTGTGGTTTTTTGAGAAGGGAAAAACTCTTTAATTTCTTCGGTAAAATCATAGTGGATGATTTTGCCTATTTGCAAAATGACATCAAGAGATACGTTGCTGTTTTCAAACATAAGATACATCCACTTCCTGCTTTTTCCTATGCTCTTTGCTATTTCTGTAATAGTATAGCCACTATTATAGACAGCTTTTCTTATTATTTCCCCTCTATGTTGCATCGTGCAAATATTTACACTAAATAGAGAAATTATTTACTCAAAATTACACGTATAATACTCAAATATTCATTTAAATAAATAGATTTGTAAAATATATTACACACTATTTGTAGATGAAAAACTTAAGCATTCAAGAACGAGAATTTTTAATAGAGTGTTTAGCCAACGGCTCAACGATTCCCGAAGATTTTAGAGAAAAACTTTTTCCTACTACACATAAAGAATACGAACTTCGCTATGCAGGTAAAATGCGTAAAGAAGATATTTTAGCTGACCAAGACGGAACTTTTGCTGTGCCTTTACAAGTTGAAAAAATTTACAACGGAGAGCGAGAAAAATTTAAAGACGATTGGAGAAATATGCTTGTTTTTGGAGATAATTTACAATTTCTAAAAACCCTTTACAAAAATGAAGACCCACTTATAAAAAATAAAGTAAAAGGTAAAGTAAAACTCATTTATATTGACCCTCCGTTTGCAACGGAGTCAGATTTTAGTTCGCAAAATGGTCAAAAAGCATATACAGATAAATCTAAAGATGCTGATTTTATTGAGCAATTAAGAAGAAGGTTGATTATTGCAAAAGAACTATTGAGCAATGATGGAACTGTATTTGTTCATCTTGACAACAAAAAAGTTCATTACTTGAAAATTATTTTAGATGAAATTTTTGGAGAATATAACTTTAGAAACGAAATAATTTGGAAACGCAAAGGAGGAAGTGCAAATCCTCAAAATAGATTAGGTGTTGTTACTGATACAATACTTTTTTATTCAAATTCAAGTACTTTAAATATTAATCAACTTTATACAAAAGAAACACCAGAAGCAATAAAATATCTTAAAGAAAGATTTAACAACGTTGATTCAGATGGAAGAAATTATTTAAAATCTCCAATCGTTAGTCCTAATTATAGAGAAAATTTATGTTACGAATATAAAGGTTATAAACCACCCAAAAATGGATGGTCTATTTCTATTGATGTTATGAAAGAATGGGATTTAGAAAATAAATTATACTTTCCAGAGAAAGGCGGTAAAATTTACCGTAAAATTTATTTAGACGAATACCAAGGACAACCTGTTCAAAATTTATGGACTGACATACACGTAATAAATCCAATGTCAAATGAAAGAATTGATTATCCAACACAAAAACCTGAAACATTAGCACAGAGAATTTTGGAATTATGCACTTCTCAAGAAGATTTAATTATGGACTTTTTTGGAGGTAGTGGAACAACAGCAGCAGTTGCTGAAAAATTAGGAAGAAAATGGATTACTTGTGATATTGGTAAATACAGCTTTTATACTCAACAAAAACGGCTTTTAACAATTCAAGACAGTAGAGATTTAATAAATCCTAAACAAAAATACAACAAACTTGCTAAGACTTTTGTAACGGTAAATACAGGCATTTATAACCTGCAAAAAATGCAAGAGCTCAACCAAGACAAATATATTGAGTTTGTGTTGCAATTATTTGAAGTTACACCAAAGAAACAAACTAAAAAAGGATTTGCATTTCACGGAGAAAGAAAAGACGGTTATCCTGTAATTGTTTGGGATTATTGGAATAATAAAGAAAGTAATTTAGATATTTTCTTTTTAGAAAATTTACACCAGACTTTAGGAAAAAGTGTTTCAAAAAGAGTTTACATCATTGCACCAGCTAACGCAGTAGATTTTATTAGTGATTTTCACGAGTTAGATGATGTTCGCTATTATTTCCTTAAAATTCCTTATCAAATCATTAAAGAATTACACCCAAAAGATTTTGCGAAAATTCGTCAACCAAAAAGCAAAAATAAAGTCAATGATTTAGATAATGCAATTGGTTTTCATTTTAGTTTACAGCCAGAAGTAGAAGCAACTTATGAAACCAATAAATTGGTAATTAAAAAATTCATTTCAAACTTTAGAGAGGAAGAAACTAATAAAGAATTAGAAAACTTTGAAAGTTTGAGTATGGTTGTTATTGACGATAACTACAATGAAAAAGACGGCTTTATTATGAGTGATTGTATTTTTAGTGAAGATATTAAAAGTGTGCAAAGCACACTTCAAATTCCACTTCAAAATACTGGAGATAATATCTGTGTCATTTTTATTGATATTTATGGAAATGAATTTAAGCAAGTTATTAAAACTAAATAAGCAATGGCAGGAAAGAAAATTTTTAATACGCAAGATTTAGTTTTAAAAGTAAACGACAAAAATTTTGACCCAATAAAATATCCATTAGATGAATGGGAACGCTTTTTAGATGTTCTTTGCCAAAACAGAGAATATCAAAAAGAAGCAATTAAAACTGCCATTCTTTATTTGATTTCAACCAAATACAATACTATTGAAGATTTGGTAAAAGAAAATTATAAAACGAATGACCAATTACAATTAAGATACAAAACTGATAAAGAATATTTAAGTAAAATTCAGTTACCAAATAAACTTTCTGCGTGTTTAGATTTAGCTACAGGAACAGGAAAAAGTTTTGTAATGTATGGTATTGCACAAATAGCATTAGGATTAGGAATTGTTGATAAAGTTTTGGTTTTAGGTCCACCAAGTTTAACAATAGAAAGAGAATTAACTAAAAAATTTGAAGAACTATCTACAAATCCAAGTTTAAAAAATGCAATTCCCTCAAGTGCAAAAGTTGGTAATCCTACAATTATAAATGCAGACCAAACCATAAAAGATGGTTGTATTGCTATTGAAAATATCAACGCAGTTTATTCAAAAACGGGTTCGTCAATTTTTGATAGTTTAGCGTTTGGAAAAGGAGAAAGATGTTTAGTATTAAATGATGAAGTGCATCACGCTTATAATAAAGTGGAGGGAACATCAAACGAAAGTAAAAGCATTAAAAAATGGAAAGAATTTTTGTTAGATGCTACTTATCAATTCAAATATATCTTAGGTTTCACAGGAACTTCATATATTGATAATGATTATTTCAATGATGTTATTTTCAGATATTCCTTGCGTTCAGCAATAGAAAATCGCTTTGTAAAAAGTGTAAATTATGTTGTAGAAAATGAAGATAGTAATGAAAACGAAAAGTTTCAAAAAATACTACAAAATCACAAATTAAACAAAGCAAAATATTCAAATCTAAAACCTTTGACAATTTTAATAACTAAAGACATTAAAATTGCAAAACAATTAAAAACAAGATTAGTAGAATTTTTACACGAAAAAGGCGAAGGTTCAGAAGAATTTTTGAGTAATGAAAAAGTTTTACTTGTTACTTCTGATAACGACCATAAAGCAAATGTTTTAAAATTACCTTATGTGGATAATCAAGAAGAACCTGTTGAGTGGATTATTTCTGTTGCAATGCTTACCGAAGGTTGGGACGTGAAAAACGTTTTTCAAATCGTACCAATGGAAGAAAAAGCATTTAACTCAAAACTTTTGATTGCTCAAGTTTTGGGTAGAGGTTTGCGTATTCCAAACGGCTATCCTAATGCAGAAGTAACAGTTTTTAACCACGATAAATGGAGCGAGAGAATTAAGGATTTGGTGGACGAAATTTTGGAAATGGAAACCAAAATAAAGAACAGCCCAATTCTTGATGGCGACAGAGCTAATTTCCATTTTACACTTCATAATTTGGATTATACAAAAGAGAAAAAAGAAGTTGAGATTGAAAAAGAAACCGAAGTTTTCAATTACAAAGATTATATAACTTTTGTTGCTGAAACTTTTGAACATAAGACAGATACAAAGTTTGTAAAAATTGGAGAAAAGGAATATAAAATGACTTATGAAATTGAGAAGGAAAAATTTTCAGTTTCAGAAATAGTCAATAAAATTTATGATGAATTTCAAATTAGAAAATTAGAAGGTATCATTTTAAAACTAAACGAAACAGAATATACAAGTGAGAATTTACCTAGTAAAGATGTAATTGAACAAGTCATTAAAAACTCTATGGAAAAAGTTGGTATGACAGGAGATTTTTTAGGTAAAAAAAACAGACAAGCTGTTTTTTCTGCCTTTAATACTTTGCTTCGTAAAAAACCAAAAAGTATTATTTTAACAAGAATTCCAAACTCAATAACAGAAATTAAAACACAAAATCGAGAACACGAAAGTGTTTCAGTTTTGGGTTTAAGAAGTGATTCAACTGTTTTTTATTCTGATGATTATGAAAATGAAATTGTAATTTCTGATACTTTAATAGCTTTTAATGAAATTAAAGAAGATATGTCATTGCCTCGTTCTGCATTCCAAGATAGTATAAATAAGTTTCTTTTTAAAAGCCCTATCGATTTAGTTTTTACTTCTCGTGAACCTGAAAGAAAATTTGTAAGCGAATTAGTTAAAAAGGAAAATGCTCAAAAAATAACAAGTTGGTTAAAGTCTAAAAATCAAAGTTTTTATTCTTTAGAGTATTCATTCACAAAAGGGTCACACACAAGTAGTCATTGGTTTAATCCAGATTTTTTTATTTTAATAGAAAAAGACGATTTTCAATATATTTCTGTTGTGGAAATTAAATCTGACAATGACAATAGTGATGAAAATAAAGCAAAAAATAAATATGCTATTGAACACTTTAACGAGCTAAACAAACAACTTAAAGAAAAAGGAATTAAACAAAATTATATTTTCAATTTTTTAAGCCCAACAAATTACAGCGATTACTTTACTTATTTGCGTGATGAAAGACTTTTGGGCGGAAAATATAAAAGCGAGTTAGATTTGTTGTTGGAGATGTAAAAAACTTTAAACCTCAAACCATTTTAAACTTTTAAACTAAAAATGTATCTTTGCGCCTTTAATTTGAGATTGCTTCAAAAAATCTCGCAATGACAAAATAATGAACAAACTTTTAATAGTAGGAACCGTTGCTTTCGACGCTATAGAAACTCCTTTTGGAAAAACAGATAAAATTTTAGGAGGCGCAGGAACCTTTATAGGTCTTTCAGCTTCTCATTTTAATTTGCAGTCGGCAATTGTTTCCGTTGTTGGAGATGATTTTCCACAAGAATATCTAGATTTATTAACTTCACGAAATATTGATATCTCAGGATTAGAAGTGGTTAAAGGCGGAAAAACATTCTTTTGGAGCGGTCGTTACCACAACGATATGAATTCGAGAGATACATTGGCTACAGAGCTTAATGTATTGGCCGATTTCAATCCTATTGTCCCAGAAAACTTTAAAGATGCTGATGTTGTAATGCTTGGAAATTTACACCCAATTGTACAAACAGGTGTTTTGAACCAAATGACTTCAACACCAAAATTAGTGGTTTTAGACACCATGAACTTTTGGATGGATTGCGCATTACCAGAACTATTAGACGTAATTAAACGCGTTGATGTAATTACCATAAATGACGAAGAAGCCCGTCAGTTATCTGGAGAATATTCTCTAGTGAAAGCTGCAGCCAAAATACATACTATGGGACCAAAATATGTTGTGATTAAAAAAGGAGAACATGGAGCATTAATTTTCCATGGAGAGCATATTTTCTTTGCACCAGCATTGCCTTTGGCTGATGTTTTTGATCCAACAGGTGCAGGTGATACTTTTGCAGGTGGATTCGCAGGATTCATCACTCAGCAGGGAGATACTTCATTTGACACTATGAAAACGGCGATTATTCAAGGTTCAAATTTAGCTTCCTTTTGTGTTGAAAAATTTGGAACAGAAAGAATGTTAGAATTGAATAAAGAAGAAGTGAATCAACGCTTGAAACAATTCAAAGCCTTAACACAATTTGAAATAGAATTATCATAAATTTATGCCTCGAGTTTTCGGGGCATTTTTATTTTACACAACTACTAACAACAACACAACTACTACAATGAGCGACGCAATCAAACACGAATGTGGAATTGCACTTTTGAGATTAAAGAAACCGTTAGAATTCTACAAAGAGAAATACGGTTCTGCTTTTTATGGAATACAAAAAATGTATCTCCTCATGGAAAAGCAGCATAATCGAGGACAGGATGGAGCAGGTCTAGCTTCCATAAAATTAGATGTCAATCCCGGTGAAAGATACATTAGTCGAGTCCGTTCTAATGATGCACAAGCGATTCAGGATGTTTTTACACAAATTAATGAAAGAGTCAACGAAGAAATGGCGCTTCATCCTGAATATGCAGACAATGTAACGCTTCAAAAAGCGAATATTCCATACATAGGGGAATTATTTTTAGGCCACGTTCGTTATGGAACTTTTGGTAAAAACAGTATTGAAAGTGTACATCCATTTTTAAGGCAAAACAATTGGATGCACAGAAATCTGATTTTAGCGGGTAATTTCAATATGACTAACGTAAAAGAACTTTTCGATAGTTTAATTGAAATTGGTCAACATCCAAAGGAAATGACGGATACCGTAACTGTTATGGAAAAAATAGGCCATTTTCTGGATGATGAAGTTACGGATTTGTATCAAGAATGTAAAAATAACGGGTATACTAAAAGAGAAGCTTCTCCAATAATCGCTGAGAAATTAGACATCGCCAAAATTCTTAAAAAAGCATCTAAAAATCTAGACGGTGGCTATGCAATGGCAGGACTACTAGGACATGGTGATGCTTTTGTGTTTAGAGATCCAGCAGGAATTCGTCCCGCTTATTTTTATCAGGACGACGAAATTGTTGTGGTTGCTTCAGAAAGACCTGTCATTCAAACGGTTTTTAATGTTGGGTTTGAAAAAGTGCAAGAGTTACAACCAGGGAATGCTTTAATTATTAAGAAAAATGGTACTGTAACTGAAGAGAATATTTTAACACCGACACTAAAAAAAGCATGCTCTTTTGAAAGAATTTATTTTTCAAGAGGCAGTGATTCCGAAATTTATCAAGAAAGAAAAAATTTAGGAAAACTAATTCTCCCTGAAGTTTTAAATGCAATAGATAATGATACTGACAACACGGTGTTTTCGTATATTCCAAACACAGCTGAGACTTCTTTTTACGGAATGGTCGAAGCGGCTCAGGATTTTTTAAACCAAAGGAAAAACAAGTTTATTCTTGATAATAGAAAAACGTTGACCAAGGAAAAGCTAGAAGAAATCCTTGCCGTAAAAATCAGAACTGAAAAAGTAGCGATTAAAGATGCTAAACTTCGAACATTTATAACTGAAGATAGCAGTCGTGACGATTTGGTTGCCCATGTTTATGATGTAACTTATGGAGTAATAAAGCCTGAAGATAATTTGGTAATTATTGATGATAGCATTGTTCGAGGAACAACCCTCAAAATGAGTATCATAAAAATGATGGATCGATTAAAACCTAAAAGTATTGTAATTGTTTCGTCAGCACCACAAATTCGTTATCCAGATTGTTACGGTATCGATATGGCAAAATTGGAAGGTCTAGTGGCTTTTAGAGCAGCATTAGAATTATTAAAAGAGAGAGGACTGTATCATATAGTTGATGAAGTATATATAAAATGCAAAAGCCAAGAGCATACTAAGGATAGTGAAGTAATCAATTTTGTAAGTGAGATTTATGCCCCTTTTCATCATCAGGAAATTTCAAATAAAATTGCAGAGATGTTGTGTACTCCTGAGATAAATGCAGAGGTAAAAATTATTTTTCAAACTATTGAAAACTTACATATTGCTTGTCCAAAAAATTTAGGAGATTGGTATTTTACTGGAGATTATCCAACGCCTGGAGGAAATCGTGTCGTGAATCGTGCTTTTATGAATTTTTATGAAGGTAAAGACGCCAGAGCATATTAAAACACAAGTAATTGAGCAGTTTATCGAGTTTTATAGTTATTCATCTAATTTATTTGTCAGATAAACAACACTAGTATACATTTGAAGAACCATAGCATTAGTAGGTTAAGTTTATGGTAGATTTGGGGCAAAAAGGGTGAAAGAAATTTCACCTTTTTTATTTTGTAAAAAACTGATAGTCATCACTTTATTGATTTTTATAGTTATTCATCTGATTTATTTGTTAATTAAATCATACCAATATACATTTGTTCAACCATAGCATTAGTAGGTTAAGTTTATGGTAGATTTGGGGCAAAAAAGGTGAAAGAGATTTCACCTTTTTTATTTTATATGTTTGTGATAAATTCTTTCTTTTTAGCCCATTTTGCTATTATTTGACTAGTTTCCCAATTTATTTTCAATAAAAACGCACTTAATAAGTTAAATCTTATTAACTTTGTACTACCATATGTTTAGCTAGGTATAAGTTTATGGTAGATTTGGGGCAAAAAGGGTGAAAGAAATTTCGCCCTTTTTATTTTTTTATTCAATTCGTTTGATACCAAAAATAAAAAAGACGTCAAGGTACTCTCGACGTCTTTTTTATGAAATTAAAAAGGAAGATTATTTTTCTAAAGCAAATCTTCTTGAGACTTCTGTCCAATTGATAACATTGAAAAAGGCTTCGATATAGTCAGGTCTTCTGTTTTGATAATTTAGATAATAAGCGTGTTCCCAAACATCCATTCCAAGAATAGGAGTTCCTCCACAACCAACCTCTGGCATAAGCGGGTTATCTTGATTTGGAGTTCCACAAATGTCAAGTTTTCCACCTTTGTGAACACAAAGCCAAGCCCATCCCGAACCAAATTGTGTAACACCAGCTTTACTGAATCTAGCTTTAAATTCATCAAATGAACCAAAGTGCTTTTCTATAGCATCTGCTAATTCTCCAGAAGGTAGTCCGCCACCATTAGGAGACATCACCGTCCAAAATAAGTTATGATTATAAAAACCACCACCATTGTTTCGTACAGCTGCATTTTTTAAATCAAGGTTAATCAAAATATTCTCAATGGTTTTTCCTTCCATATCAGTTCCAGCAATTGCCGCATTGAGATTTGTAGTGTAAGCGTTGTGATGTTTTGTGTGATGAATTTCCATCGTACGGGCATCAATATGTGGTTCTAATGCATCGTATGCATAGGGTAATTTTGGTAATTCAAAAGCCATTTTATTTTTAGTTTTAAAGATTAATAAATATTTAATTCAAAATTAAACAATTAACTTTGGAATTAAAATAATCAATTGTTATAATTTAAATAAAAGCGTAAATTATAGAACAGATTGTTTATAAATTTCGAAAAGAAACTAAATGAATAGACCCTCATTTTCAATTTATGACGCCTCAGCAGGTTCAGGAAAAACCTATGCTTTAGTCAAAGAGTATTTAAAAATTATTCTGACCTCAAAAAAGGATGATGCTTACCGCAATATTCTAGCAATAACATTTACAAATAAAGCTGTTCATGAAATGAAATCCAGAATTGTAGGCAGTTTGTCTGAATTTGCCAAAGAAGAACCTAGGTCAAAAGCCGAAGTTTTAATTATGGATTTGGTTTCAGAAACCAAGCTTCCTAGGGAAAAGATAAAAACAAAATCTAAGCAAATTATCAAGCATATAATTCATAATTATGCAGCATTCGATATTTCAACAATAGATAAGTTTACCCACAAAGTGATACGGGCTTTTGCACACGATTTGAATTTACCAATGACATTTGAGGTTGTATTGGATTCTGAAAATCTATTAACTGAAGCCGTTGATGCAATCATTGATCAAGCTGGTGAAGAGGATGTTTTGACGAATTTGTTGGTCGATTTTACCATGGAAAAAACGGACGACGATAAGAGTTGGGATATTTCAAGAGAAATTTTTGAAACAGGAAGGTTAATTTTAAACGAAAACAATAGAAACGAAATCACTTCTTTCGAAAACAAATCAATAAGTGACTTTCTTACAAGTAAAAAAAAGTTAGAGTTGGCATGTAAAACATTGGAAGGAGAAAATAGTCAACTTGCACTAGAGATGCTTGCAACAATTGAGAAAAACGCTATTGATCCAAAATCATTTTCGGGAGCATATTTTCCCAATCATTTAAAAAGTATAGTTGCAGGTGCTTACAATCCAAAAAATAAAAAGTATTATAACTCTGAAGATATAAAAATCAATAAATCAGCAAAAGACAAAGCAAGAATTGAGCAAATTATTCCAAGCTTATTGCAAAAGCTGCTAACTATTTACAACAATTTTGAGAAGAGAGATTTTTACAAAGCTTTTTTAAAGAATATTACCCCACTTTCGTTACTAAATAGAGTAAGTAGTGAGTTGACTAGAATTCAAGACGAGCAAAATATTCTTTCCATTTCAGAGTTCAATTCAATTATACATCAGCAAATTCAAAATCAGCCGGCTCCTTTTATTTATGAACGATTGGGGGAACGATACCGTCATTTCTTTATTGATGAATTTCAAGATACCTCAGAAATGCAATGGCAAAATTTAATTCCGTTGATAGATAATGCAACTTCCAGTGAAATTGATGGAGAAAAAGGAACCTTGATGATTGTAGGCGATCCCAAACAATCTATTTATCGATGGCGTGGAGGCAAAGCAGAACAATTTATCGATTTGAGTAAAGATAAAAACCCGTTTAATAATCCTGATAAAACATTAGAACATTTAAATAGAAATTACAGAAGCTATTCTCAAATTGTAGAATTCAACAACAGTTTTTTTAAATTACTATCAAATGAGTTTAAGAATACAGATTATAAAGAACTTTATGAAAACCACACTTATCAAGAGTCAAATAACAAAATAGGAGGATACGTAAATATCTCTTTTTTGCCCAAATCAGTAGATACCGACGAGGATTCTAAGGATAGAATAGCACATTATCTAGAAGCAATTGTAAATACAATAAAAAAAATAGAACAACAAGGCTTTAAATATGAAGATATTGTAATCTTGACCCGAAAAAGAGAACAAGGGATTTCTGTTGCCAATTATTTAACAGAACAAGGAATTCCAATAGTATCTTCAGAAACGTTGATGATACAAAACGCTACAGAAGTTCATTTCATTATAAACACTTTAAAATACCTAAATAACAATACAGATAAAGAAGCCAAAGCCAATTTTTTATTTTACATAGCAAAATATGTTCAGAATGAAATGCCAATCCATGATTTTATTGTTAAAGGAATGGAGGAAGCAGATGAAAAGGCTTTTGAGAATTGGTTGGCTAAAGTTGTAGACTTGATTTCTTTTCAAGACATCAGAAAGAAGTCGTTGTACGAAGCGGTTGAAATTATTATTTCAAAATGTATACCTCCCAAGAACAAAAGCGCCTACATACAGTATTTTTTAGATATTGTGATAGAAAGGGACATACGAAATCAATCTGGAATTTCTGATTTCTTGAATTATTGGGATAAGAATTCTCAAAAATTTAGTATTCCATCTCCAGAAGGTAAAAATGCAGTTCGCATTATGACTGTACACAAATCGAAAGGACTAGAGTTTCCTGTGGTAATCCTTCCATTTGCCGATGAGGATTACAATAAAAAGCCGAAAGACAAATTGTGGTTAAATGCTGAAGAGGAGACCTTTGGATTGCCCAAGGTTTTGATAGATAATAATAGTGCAGTAGAGAGTTACGGGGAGGATGCAAAATTAGTTTACGAACAGAAGAAACAAGAAGATTTATTAGACAATATCAATGTTTTGTATGTTGCCCTAACCAGAGCAGAAGAACAATTATATGTAATTTCTAGAATGGTTGAAACCAATAAAGAAGGAGCGTATCCATATAATACAGCAGCATTTTTTATTAAATATTTAATTGATAAAAATGATTTTGATGTAGATAAATTGGAATATCAATTTGGAACTCCCACTAGAGTGTCTTTGAAAAACGATTCAAAAAATGAAATAAAAACAATTTCTTCAGTCAACACTATTCTTAATCCCAGAGACATTAAGATTGCTCAAAAAGAAGCACTAATGTGGGGAACACACCAGCAAAAAGCAATAGAATACGGAAACGTTATTCATGAGATTATGGCGTTAATAAAGACTAAAGATGATATAGATTTAGCCATAACAAAATCTATTGAAAATGGATTGATTGTTCTGGATCAAAAAGAAGCTGTACACAAAACGATATACGAAATAGTAACACATCCTGAACTTTCAGAATGTTTTGTAGAAGCAAATTTGGTCTTAAATGAACAAGCAATTATTCAAAAAGATCAAACTATAATTAAGCCAGACAGAATGGTTGTAACAAAAAACAATGGAATAGTACTTCTCGATTATAAAACAGGGATTCATAACTCTAAACACCAAACGCAATTGGAAAATTATACAACAGCAATTGAAAAAATGGGTTATAAAGTCACAAAAAAAGCTCTGGTATATATAGGAGAAGATATCAATGTTGTAAATTATAATTGAATTTCAAAAACCGAGTTCTCATTTAAAAAAGCATTAAAATGTACGGAAAAATAAAAGACCATCTTCAAAACGAATTAGAAACGATTAAGGAGAACGGAATCTTTAAGAAAGAAAGAATAATTACTTCTCCTCAAGGTGCAGAAATCACCATTTCAACAGGTGAAAAAGTGTTGAATTTCTGTTCCAATAATTATTTGGGATTATCCTCGCATCCCGAAGTGATTCAAGCAGCCAAAGACACTTTGGATTCACATGGTTTTGGAATGTCCTCTGTTCGCTTTATTTGTGGAACGCAAGATATTCACAAAACATTAGAAAAAAAGATTGCAGATTTTTATGGAACAGAAGACACGATACTTTATGCTGCAGCTTTTGATGCTAATGGAGGAGTTTTCGAACCTTTACTTAGCGAGAAAGACGCAATAATTTCAGACAGTCTCAATCATGCTTCGATAATAGATGGAGTTCGCCTGTGTAAAGCCATGCGTTACAAATATGAAAACGGAAATATGCAGGATTTAGAACAACAATTGATTAATGCAAATGAAGCAAAAGCCCGATACAAGATTATAGTAACAGATGGTGTTTTTTCTATGGATGGTGTCGTCGCTCCTTTGGATAAAATTTGTGATTTAGCAGATAAATATGATGCTATGGTTATGGTTGACGAATGTCATGCCGCAGGATTTATAGGAGCTACAGGACGAGGAACTCTTGAGGCAAAAGGTGTAAAAGGAAGGGTAGATATTGTTACAGGCACTCTTGGAAAAGCATTAGGAGGTGCTATGGGAGGTTATACTACTGCCAAAAAAGAAATTGTCGAATTATTACGACAACGTTCAAGACCGTATTTGTTTTCTAATTCTCTCGCACCAGCAATTGTAGGTGCATCCATTAAAGTTTTTGAAATAATAGAGAAAAGTACGGATTTAAGGGACCAATTAGAATGGAATACAAAGTATTTTAAAACGAAAATCAAGGAAGCCGGATTTGATATCATCGACGGAGAATCGGCTATCGTCCCTATTATGCTCTATGATGCAAAATTAGCTCAACAAATGGCAAATGAGTTGTTAGATAAAGGAATATATGTTATTGGATTCTTTTTTCCAGTTGTTCCAAAAGACAAGGCAAGAATTAGAGTGCAACTTTCAGCATCACATACTAAAGACCATTTAGATAAGGCTATTGAGGCTTTTATTGAAGTTGGAACAAAATTAAAGGTAATATGAGTATTATATTTGACACTTATGCAACATTTTCGCTGTTATTTTTAACATTTCGTTTTGTAGTTAAAAAATTACGTATTACTTTTGTCTCATTAATACCTTGTAATCAAAACAAAAATTAAAGTATTGTAATTTAAACAAAAGTAAAGTATGAAACATCTTAACAAATTATTTGCTGTTGCATTATTGTTTGTCGGAATAAATTCGCAAGCACAAGACAGTAACAACCCTTGGGCAATAAGTTTTGGGGCAAATGCAGTAGACACTAGAGTAAGTGCAGCGTCAAGCGTTGAGGATCAATTTTCTCAATATTTTAATGTTAAAGAAAATTGGAATATTATTCCATCGGTATCTTACCTAAACGTTTCTAAAAATGTTGGAGGTAATTTCTCTTTTGGAATTACGGGATCTATAAACAAAATTTCAAGATTTGTTCTTCCTAGAACTACTGTTCCTGGAGATTACACAGTTGTTAATCCAGGTGACTTAAGTTACTATGCTGCTGATGGAGTTATTAAATACAGTTTCAAAGACATTCTAGGGTCTAAATGGTTTGATCCTTCTGCTCATGTAGGTGGAGGTTACACTTGGTTAGGAGATGCTAGTTACGGAACAGTTAATGGAGGTCTAGGATTAACATTATGGTTTTCAGAAATGGTTGGTTTATCATTTCAATCAACTTACAAATACTCTCTAGAAGATTCAGCTAATAGAGGTATGGCAGATAATATCCCAACTCACATGCAGCATTTTGCTGGTCTTACTTTCAAGTTTGGAGGTAAAGATACTGATGGAGATGGTATATATGATAAAGATGATGCTTGTCCAGAAGTTGCTGGTTTAAAACAATTCAAAGGATGTCCTGATACAGACGGTGATGGAATTATAGACGGAAGCGATTCTTGTCCAGAAGTTGCTGGTTTAGCTGAATTTCAAGGATGCCCTGATACTGATGCAGACGGAATCGCTGATAAAGATGATGCTTGTCCAGAAGTTGCTGGTCCAAAAGCATTAAACGGTTGTCCAGATGCTGACGGTGATGGAGTTGCTGATAAAAATGATAAATGTCCACAAGTTGCTGGTCCTTCAGCAAACGGAGGTTGTCCTTGGCCAGATACTGACGGAGACGGAGTATTAGATAAAGATGACAAATGTGTAGATGTTAAAGGAACTGTTGCAAACAATGGTTGTCCTGAAATAACTGAAGAGCAAGTAAAACAATTGAACGCTTATGCTAAAACTATTTTATTCAATAGTGGTAAAGCAACTTTCAAACAAGAAACTTTTGCAGTATTACAATCAATCACTGCTATATTGAAACAATATCCTTCTTCTAAATTTAGCATTGAAGGTCATACTGATAGCGATGGTAAAGATGCTGCAAACCAAAAATTATCTGAAGATAGAGCAGGTGCAGTTAAAAACTATTTAGTTGAAAATGGAATTGATGCTAGCAGATTGTCTTCAGCAGGTTATGGAGAAAGCAAACCAATTGACAGTAACAAAACTGCAAAAGGTAAAGCTAACAACAGAAGAGTTGAAGTGAAGTTAGTAAAATAATTTCATCTAAAATATTTACAGAAAACGCCCCGATATATCGGGGCGTTTTTTTATTTTTATACTATGTCAAACATTTCTTTTTTAGATAAAATTGCACAGGTTTTAATAGAAAATTATTCGGATAAATTATTCGACACCATTATTGTTTTACCCAATAAAAGAGCTAAGATTTTTTTATTAGATTCACTGAAAAAACAAGTTAAGGGAACCATTTTTTCTCCAAGAATAGTTAGTATTGAAGATTTTATACAAGACATTGCAGGAATACGTTCGGTTGATTCTATAGAATTATTATTTGAATTCTATAAGGTGTATTTGTCAATAACGGATAAATCCAATCAACAATCATTTGAACTTTTTGCCAATTGGGCTAAAACACTATTGCAGGATTTTAATGAAATAGACAGGTATTTGTTGGAACCGTTACATATTTTATCCTATTTAAAAGATATTGAAGACATCAAACGCTGGGGAATTGAGGTGGAAAACAAAACCCAATTATTAGAAAATTATATTGATTTTTGGAAACTATTGCCTCTTTATTATCAATCATTGTATGACCATTTACTCCAAAAACAAATGGGTTATCAAGGATTAATTTATCGGGAAGCAGTAAAAAATTTAGATTATTTCTCGCATTCAATTCAAAAGAAGCAATACATATTTGCAGGTTTTAATGCCTTGAATGCTGCTGAGGAAAAAATAATTCAACACCTTATTGCGTCTGACCAAACTAAAATTTATTGGGATGTTGACCAAACATTTCTTAACGATCCTTATCACGATGCCGGATTGTTTGTTAGGCGATTTAAAGAAAATTGGAAACACTATAAATCCAATCCTTTTCAATGGATTTTTGATGATTTTTCTCAAACAAAAAACATTCAAATTATTGGCACTCCAAAAACAATTGGTCAAGCCAAAATAACGGGCAGTATAATCGAAAATATCATCAATTCTAATCCAAATTTAACATTAGATAAGGTGGCTATTGTGCTGGGTGATGAAAACATGCTTGTTCCTTTGTTGTATGCATTGCCCGAAAATGTTGGCTCTTTAAACATTACTATGGGCTATTTGACAAAGAACAATCCTGTGCAAATTTTGATAGCCAAATTGTTTAAAATGCATACTAATGCGTTATCCAGAGGCAATAATAGTTATGTTTTTTATTATAAAGATGTGCTTGACATATTGACACATCCTTTGGTAGAACCCTATGCCAATACAAATACTCTAGTTTCTGTAATCAATCAAAACAACTATACATTTATTTCACATCATAAATTGATGGAACTAAACACTGTTTCGAGCCCCTTATTTCAATTGTTATTTCAAAAATGGGAAAATGGCTCAGTTGCAGTTTTAGAATCGCTTTCGAGCTTGTTACAAACCATTAAAGGCAATTTAAATAACGATAATGAAGAAGAAAAAATTACAAAAGCCTTTGTTTTTGCTATTTTCAAAATCATTAATAAGTTGATTACTTATTATTCACAACACCAACACATCGATAAAATAGAAACCTTATTTGCCATTTATAAACAAGTAATTGATTTAGCTGAGGTTTCTTTTGAAGGAGAACCTTTGAATGGCTTACAGATTATGGGCGTTTTAGAAAGTCGCGTATTGGATTTTGATGCTGTAATTGTTACTTCTATGAATGAAGGGAAATTTCCAGCAGGAAAATCTCAAAATTCATTCATTCCGTATGATGTAAAACGAGAATTAGGATTACCTACTTTTAAAGAAAAAGACGCCATTTACACCTATCATTTTTACCATTTACTACAACGTGCCAAAACTATTTATTTGTTGTATAATACCGAAAGTGAAGGCTTAGATGCAGGTGAAAAAAGCCGTTTTATTACCCAACTGGAAGTCGAAAAGCAAACGAATCATACTCTGACACACGAGATTTATAATGCAGTTGTGCCAGAGATTGCCTATCAACCTATGGTGATTCCAAAATCAGAGAATGTGCTATTGCGGTTGCAAGAAATTGCTGAAAACGGATTTTCACCTTCTGCATTGACCAGTTATATTCGCAATCCTATCGATTTCTATTTTCAGAAAATTTTGCGCATTAGAGAGGTAGAAGAAGTAGAAGAAAATATTGCACTCAATACTTTAGGAACGATTATTCACGAAACCTTAAAAGTTTTGTATACTCCTTTTGTGGGGAAATTTATTGCTGAGAATGATATTTCAAATTGCTTTACACTCATTGACGAGGAAGTATTGAAACAGTTTAAATTAATTTACAAAGAAGGCGAAATCAAAAAAGGAAGAAATCTTTTGGCTTTTGAAGTGGCAAAACGTAATGTTTCTAATTTCTTGAAAGTAGAGTTAGAAAGCATCCAAAATGGAGATGCGATTAAAATTATTGCTTTAGAAGAACGATTTGAGCGTGTTTTAGAACATCCGAGTTTGCCTTTTCCAGTAAAAATTGGAGGTTCTGTCGATAGAATTGAAGAACGCAACGGAATTATTCGAATTATTGATTATAAAACCGGAAAAGTTGAAAAAACCAACGTCACCTTAAAATCATGGGAAGGATTGACAGAGGATATTAAAAACGATAAAATTATCCAGATTTTAGCCTATGTCTTTATGTTTGAAAAGGAAAAGCATGACAAAGGTATTGAGGCTGGGATTATTTCTTTTAAAAATTTAAAATCAGGATTTTTACCGTTTACTTTTAAAGAAGGAAAAGAAGAAACTTCCTTTATAAATGAGGAAATAGTATCGAATTATTTGGAGCAAATTGTTCTACTATTGAATGAGATTTTAGATGTGACCATTCCGTTTAAAGAAAAAATTTAAATTTTCTTCAAGAAATCTATTAAAACTGTCTTTAACTCTTCTCTGTTTTCAATGTGGCTCATGTGTCCGTCAGGAAAGGAAACTAATTTAACATCGGTGTTTTCGATTTGTTCTAAACTGTCTTCGTAATTCAATACAGGGTCTTTTTTTCCGAGAATGAGCATTTTTGGATATGGACCAAAATGCAACAGCACTTCACGGTCTTTGCGAATTTTCATTCCTTCTAATGAAGCGACTATGCCTTGAAGCGGGGTTTGTAAAGCTTCTAATTTTACTTTTTCTATTTCCTCATTCAATCGCTCCCGATTGTCTTCACTAAACAAATTGGCAATAGAAAGCCGAACAAATGTGGTGTAATCTTGCTTTACGGCTTTTATCGCTCGGTCTCGATTTTGTTTTCGCTCTTCGCTATCTGCTCTGGAAGTAGAATTGAGTAAAACCAACCCTTTTAGGGTGTCAGGATACAATTCGGCGAAAGCCAAGGCGACATAACCACCCATGGAATGACCTACAAAAACTGCTTTTCGGATTTTCAATTCATGCAACACTTCGTGAACCATATCGGCATTGTCTTCCATGTTGTGGATATATCCCAAACATTCTGTTTTGCCATGACCGAGTAAATCAATAGTAATAACGCGGTATTTTTTGCTCAATTCTGGAACGAAATCCTGCCACATAGATTGATTTTCTAAAAAACCATGAAGCAAAACCACAGCCGTGCCTTTTCCAGTATCGGAATAAGAGATTTTAGAGTTTTTGTAGAGGATTTGATTCAAAACGGTAATTTATTTTCACAAAAATAGAATTAAAACTTTTAAACCATATAAGAAATTTAAGTTCATTTAAGAAAATAGTATTTACTCATAGTAAACATTAAAAATAGATGTTTATTACTTTAAGCTAATATTAATATTGTTTTTTCTTTTCATTTGTATTTTACATATTTTCTATTAAATTTGTAACCATTGTATAAGGTTAAACAATTTGGTTATGAATGAATATATGACACTTTCTGAAACTGCTGAATATTTAGGTAAAAGTAAAGAAACCCTTAGAAGATGGGATAATGAGGGAAAGTTGATTGCTGTTCGCGAACCAATGAGTAATTATAGAGTTTATAGAAAATCTGAAGTTGATACTTTGTTTGCAGATTTTATTGATGAAAATATCCATGAAACAATTTCAAATTATGTTGAACCACACAATGAGTATACTGTTTTAGAACTTTTTGCTGGAGCTGGAGGTTTGGCAGTTGGAATGGAGAAAGCAGGACTAAAATGCGTAGCTTTGAATGAAATTGATAAATGGGCTTGTAATACTTTAAAAAAAAATCGTCCAAATTGGAATGTTTTAGAAGGCGATATTAAATCTTTTAGTTTTACAGAGTATGAAAATAAAGTTGATATTGTAACTGGCGGATTTCCTTGTCAAGCATTTAGTTATGCTGGAAAAAAATTAGGTTTAGCAGATGCAAGAGGAACTTTATTTTATGAATTTGCAAGAGTTGTAAAAGAAGTAAATCCTCCAATTTGTATTGGTGAAAATGTTCGTGGTTTATTAAGTCACGAAAATGGTAAAACGCTTCAAGGAATGGTTTCAATTTTAGATGAAATAGGTTATAATGTTGTTCCTGTTCAAGTTTTGAAAGCAATTAATTTTAATGTTCCACAAAAAAGGGAACGATTAATTTTAGTTGGAATTAGAAAAGATATTGATGTTAAATACGAATATCCAAAGCCTTATAAAAAAGTTTATAATTTGAAAGATGCTCTAAAAAAAGGAGAATTGTTTGATTGTGATGTCCCGAAATCGGAAGGTTCAAAATATCCAAAAAGTAAAATAGATGTTTTAAAATTAGTTCCGCAAAAAGGGTATTGGAGAGATTTACCAATAGATATTCAAAAAGAATTTATGGGTGGAAGTTTTCATCTTGGAGGTGGAAAAACTGGAATTGCAAGAAGGATAGGTTGGGATGAACCTTGTTTGACTCTAACGTGTAGTCCAGCACAAAAACAAACTGAAAGATGTCATCCAGAAGAAACAAGGCCGTTTACAGTTCGGGAATATGCAAGAATTCAGACTTTTCCAGATGATTGGGAATTTGAAGGGTCAGTTGCACAACAATATAAACAGATTGGTAACGCTGTCCCTGTCAATTTAGGAAAAGAAGTTGGTTATTCAATTGTTAAGTTTTTGAATAGCTATTACAATTTATCAAAGCCTAGATAATAGCTGTAATTTTCAAAAGTTATTTGATCTAAAATGGTTCTTTTTGAAGTTTTTGTTTCAGATTTGATTTCATCTAATGCGGAATTTTCTTTTTTAGATTGACTTTTTTCAACAGAATTAAGATAATCTTTTACTACAATTGGAAGATTTTTATATAGTTGGAAGAGTGCGTTTTCCTTTCCTGTAAGTAATGCGTAAAATTGGTCACCCGAAATTTTGTAAACTCTACTATGGCTATATTCTTTACCATTAATTTCTCCCTTCCAAAGTTCACAGAAACTGTTTTTTGCTAAAATTTGAACCCAATAACATTTAGATTTTTTATAAGTGTCAGCATATCTTGATAGTTTTTGGAAAAGTGCTTCAGCTGAACTACTGTTCATTGTGTTATGTTTGTTTTTAATATCAGCAAACAAAGTGTCATCTTTTGCTTTTATATCAAAACCACTCAAATTTCCAACTTCAAAACCATCTATTCCACCCAATATTTGCTCGTGAAACGTTCCGATAGAATTGTTTATAGATTTATCTATTTGTCTCAATATTTCTGCTTGAATTAAACTTTCTTCATCAATATCATTGAATTTAGCATCAAAAGTTAGTTTTATAGTGTCAACTTTATTGTTGTAAAAATTCTTTTTTGTGATGTTGTTTTTAGCTTTCAAGTAGGCGGAGTGAAGATTTGCTACACAATCTAAAAAGTGTTCATCGGAAATAAAATCTACATACTTATTTTTCATAATTTGTAACAAAGTAATCGTCTATTATCTTTTATCTAAAAATCTAACTATTCATCAAACTCTCAATTTCCTCTACTTCAATCGGGATGTTTCGCATTAAATTAAAAGGTTCTCCGCTTTTTTGTACCACAACATTATCTTCGAGTCGAATGCCAAAACCTTCGGCAGGAATATAAATTCCGGGTTCTACTGTAAAAACCATATTGGCTTGCATCGGTTCGTGTAATAAACCGTAATCGTGCGTATCCAATCCCATGTGGTGCGAAGTACCGTGCATGAAATATTTTTTATAGGCAGGCCATTCTGGATTTTCGTTTTGAACATCGGCTTTGTCTATCAACCCTAAACCGAGTAGTTCAGAAGTCATGAGTTTTCCTACTTCTAAATGGTATTGTTTCCAAAGTGTTCCTGGTGTAAGCATTTTTGTTGCTTCGTTTTTCACTCTCAACACTGCATTGTAAACCTCTTTATGTCGGGAAGAATAACGACCTGAAACAGGGATTGTTCGTGTCAAGTCGCTAGAATAATTAGCATATTCAGCAGCGACGTCAAGCAAAATCAAATCGCCAGCCTTGCATTGCTGATTGTTTTCGATGTAATGCAACACATTAGCGTTGTTTCCAGAAGCGATAATGGGTGTATAGGCAAAACCTTTGGAGCGATTGCGAATGAATTCGTGAATGAGTTCGGCTTCAATTTCGTATTCGGTAACATTTGGTTTTACAAAAGAAAGCAGTCTTCGAAATCCTTTTTCGGTAATATCGCAAGCCTGTTGAATCAAATCGATTTCCTCGCTTTCTTTCACGGAGCGCAGACGTTGTAAAATAGTATTGCTTTTTGCTACTTGATGCGCAGGATACTTGTCTTTCCACCATTTTACAAAACGAGTTTCACGCGTTTCAGTATCAACAGCAGCACGATAATGTTCGTTGGTGTTGATGTACATAATTTCGGAATAGCTCATCATTTCGTTGAGAATTTTCTCAAAATCCTGCAACCAATAGACTGTTTTTATTCCTGAAACTTCAAATGCACGTTCCTTAGTTAGTTTTTCACCTTCCCAAATGGCAATGTGTTCGTTCGTTTCTTTGAGAAACAACATTTCACGTTGGTTTTCATAAGGTGCATCGGGAAAAAGCAATAAAATACTTTCTTCTTGGTCTATACCCGATAAATAAAAAATATCCCGATGTTGAGCAAACGGCAAAGTGCTGTCGGCAGACACGGGATAAATATCGTTAGAATTAAAAACCGCAACACTTTTCGGTTTCATTTGAGCCGTAAATTTGGCGCGATTTTTTATAAATAAATGGCGGTCAATTTGATGGTATTTCATACGAATGAATAAATTAGAATACAAATCTAATCAATCCATTTGTAATATCGTGCACCAATTAGATTTGGAATTTGATTTTCTATTCGTTCTAAAATCCATTCGTTTTTAGGTTCTTTAATGCTTTGTTTTTGTTCTTTTTTATGAAGTTTTTCGTAGGTTTCGAAATCAATTTCAACGCTCTTTTTCAAAGTTTCAAAAAGATGCACCGTAGCAATGGCATCTTTCCAATCGGGTTGAATCGTTCCTTCGAAAACCTTCGATTTAGAGCCGCTTCCGTAGGCTAGAAAACCGAATTTCTTACCTGAAATCTCTTTTCTAGAATCATGAAAATGAGAAAGTGTCGAAAGCAATCCCATAAAAATAGAACCAGTATATAAATTTCCAATAATGGAAGAAGCCAACTCGGCAGGTAGCAATTTTTCAGATACAAAGTTTTTGTATTCGTCTGATTTGCTGATTTCTTTTAGTTTATTTTGATATTCTGTAGCCTCTTCATTTCCTGTAATTACTGAATTTGAAGCATCCAATGCATAAATTTCAGATAACATTCTGCGACCTTGAAACGCATAAGGCAAATGCATGACAATGCTTTCCCAAGTAGTGTAAATAGTTTCTGAGGTGTTTTTTAATTTTTTGAATGAAAAATAAGCATTTTTCGTTCTATCCATATAGCATTGATTCGAATATTGACCGTCAAAAACGGGTTGGTCTTTATGAATTTCGATTTCGCTTTCTAAATTGTCAAACCAAGGTTCGTTTGAAGTATTTCCTGTAATTTCTTGTTTAGAAATGGTTCTTAAAGGTTTAAAGAAATCAAAAACTCCTTTAGTACTGGTTGCCCATAGATTTTCGAAAGCAATAATTCTTGGATTTGAAGTAATTAACATTGCTAAGGCACCAGCTCCTTGGGTATATTCTCCTGTTGAATTTAAATCGTATTTAGCAAAATCGGTGGTTACTACAATGGCTTTTTTGGTTGGATTTAAAGTAATAAAATCGATACAATTCTGTAAGGCATCTACCCCTCCAATGCAGGCAAAAGTAAAATCTACCACATCACATTCTGAAAGTGAATTTTCGCCAAATTTTTGTTCCATTAAAGAAACTAAAAACGAACTTATGGGTTTTGAATTGTCAATAGCACTTTCTGTTCCAACATAAATCCTTGCTATTTCAGTAAGGTCGATAGCGTTATCGGTAATAAGTTTTGTCAAAGCATTTGCTCCAAAAACGACTGCATCTTGATGGGTATCAGGAAGTGTCATTTTGATTAAACCAAGTCCTTTTTCTAATTTTTCAGGTTCAATATTTCTAGCTTTTGCTAAGGATTGTATAGGTAAGTGTATTTTAGCTACATCAAATGAGATGGCATCAATTCCTGGATTCATTTCGCTTAAATTTTGAGGTGTTAAAGGTAAAGTACACCGCTTAAATTGCAATAATTTTGACAGAAAAAATACATTATAAATCGAAATTTTTGTGAAATTTTAATCGATTTAGCGCTATTACTGATTAATTATCAAATTTATTACTGATTTTGAAGAAAAACAATTAAGAATTGAAAATCGCATTTTATATTTTTTTTAATTTTTGTTTAAGTTAAAAGGTTCTTTTTTGGCTGAAATCCCTTTATTTACTGGGTTTTTAGTTTTTTATTTAGAACACTTTAAAATTAATATAAATAACATCATAAAGGTTGTGGTTCATCTGTATTTGATTTATTTTTGTATCACTTTTAAACAAAATTTTAAAATATTATGGCACAATCTGCATTATTGAAGTCGTCGATAGCGAAAAAAGTCGCAATGGCGCTTTCAGGACTATTTTTGATTACGTTTCTCGCTTTGCATTTTTTTATTAATATGACTTCTGTATTCAGTTCGGAAACGTTCAATACAATGTCACATTTTATGGGTTATAATCCACTTATTCAATTTGTTATGCAGCCTATATTGGTTGCTGGTGTAATTTTTCATTTTGTGATGGGCTTTGTTTTAGAATTGAAAAACAGAAGCGCTAGACCAATAGCTTATGTGAAATATGATGGAGCGGCAAATGCTTCTTGGGCTTCTAGAAACATGATAGTTTCAGGCTTGGTAGTTTTAGCTTTTTTAGGGTTGCATTTTTACGATTTTTGGGTACACGAAATGGTTTACAAATATGTAGAGGTTAATGCAATTGACGAAACGAGATATTTCCCTGAATTGGTTCATAAATTTGAAAGCCCTGTGCGTACGGGTTTGTATTGTATAGCCTTTGTACTACTATCACTACATTTATGGCATGGCTTTAACTCATCATTCCAGTCGGTTGGATTTGACAATAAATATGCAAAATCATTACATAAATTGGGATATGCATTTGCAATTGTAATTCCTTTTGGATTCATTTTCATTGCATTATTTCATCATTTTAATCATTAATATCAATCTATAAATGAAATCGCCAAAAATCACTAGTTTGCGATAGCAAATACCAATTCAAAAGGCGATAACATATATGACCTAAGACAAAAAATTTCACATATATGAAACTAGATTCTAAAATACCAGAAGGTCACATTTCACAAAAATGGACTGATTATAAAGACCACCTAAAGTTAGTTGCGCCAAACAACCGTCCTAAAATAGATATTATTGTTGTGGGAACAGGACTAGCAGGAGCATCTGCAGCTGCCTCTTTTGCAGAAATGGGTTATAATGTAAAAGCATTTTGTTATCAGGATTCTCCTCGTCGAGCGCATTCTATTGCGGCACAAGGTGGAATTAATGCAGCAAAAAATTATCAAAATGACGGGGACAGTGTTTTTAGATTATTTTATGATACCATTAAAGGTGGCGATTATAGAGCTCGTGAAGCAAATGTGCATCGTTTAGCAGAAGTTTCAGGAAATATTATTGATCAATGTGTTGCTCAAGGAGTTCCATTTGCAAGAGATTATGGAGGATTATTAGATAATCGTTCGTTTGGAGGTACACAAGTACAACGTACATTTTACGCAGCAGGACAAACAGGGCAACAACTATTGTTAGGAGCTTATTCTGCTTTATCAAGACAAATCGGATTGGGACGTGTGCAAATGTTCAACCGTCATGAAATGCTTGAGCTAGTAAAAGTAGACGGAAAAGCTCGTGGAATTATAGCACGTAACCTAGTTACTGGTGAAATAGAAAGACATTCTGCTCATGCTGTTATTATCGCTTCGGGAGGTTACGGAAACGTATATTTCCTTTCTACAAACGCCATGGGAAGCAACGTAACTGCTGGTTGGAAAATTCACAAACAAGGAGCTTTATTTGCTAATCCTTGCTTTGTTCAAATTCACCCAACTTGTATCCCAGTTCACGGAACCAATCAATCCAAATTAACCCTAATGTCCGAGTCGTTAAGAAACTCTGGTCGTATTTGGGTTCCAAAGAAAAAAGAAGATGCAGAAGCTATTCGTGCTGGAAAATTAAAACCAACACAATTAGCTGAAGAAGATAGAGATTATTTCTTAGAAAGAAGATATCCCGCTTTTGGGAATTTGGTGCCACGAGATGTGGCATCAAGAGCAGCAAAAGAGCGATGTGATGCAGGTCATGGAATAGAAGCAAATGACACTAATGAGGGAGTTTATTTGGATTTCTCTACAGAGATTCAATCAAAAGGAAAACAAGCCGCATACGCTAAAGGAAATCATAATCCTTCGCAAGAAGAAATCATTTCATTAGGGAAAAAATGGTTGGAGGAAAAATACGGTAACTTATTTACCATGTACCAAAAAATCACTGACGAAAATCCGTATGAAACCCCAATGAAAATTTATCCAGCAGTACACTACACCATGGGTGGTGTTTGGGTAGATTATAACTTACAATCTACAATTCCTGGTTGTTTCGTAGCTGGTGAGGCTAATTTCTCTGATCACGGAGCAAATAGGTTAGGAGCTTCAGCTTTGATGCAAGGTTTAGCCGACGGTTATTTTGTTCTACCTTATACGGTTTCTAATTATTTAGCGGATGAGATTAGAACAGGTAAAATTTCTACTGAAAGTCAAGAATTTGTTGATGCAGAAAATAGAGTAAAAGAAACCATCAATAAATTTTTAAACAACAAAGGCTCTAAATCGGTTGACCATTTCCACAAGCGTTTAGGTTTGATAATGTGGAACAAGGTAGGTATGGCCAGAAATGAAGCAGGTTTGAAAGAAGCTATTTCAGAAATTGCTGCTCTAAAACAAGAGTTTTACAAAGAAGTAAATGTTCCTGGAAGCGCAGATGAATTGAATCCTGAGTTAGAAAAAGCACTTAGAGTGGCTGATTTTATTGATTTAGGTCAATTGATGGCAATGGATGCTTTACAACGAAATGAATCTTGTGGAGGACATTTCCGTGAAGAATATCAAGATAGCGAGGGAGAAACACTTCGTGATGATAAAAACTTCTCTTTTGTTGGTGCTTGGGAATATAAAGGAGATGATATAACCAAAGAAGAGCTTCACAAAGAAGAATTGAAATACGAGTTCATTAAAATAGCCGCAAGAAATTATAAATAGTAATTAGTAACTAGTGAATTGTAATTGGTCAGATCAGCTAATCACTAATTACTTTTTACCAATCACTTAAAAATAAAAGTTATGTCTTCAGCAAAAAACATCAATATCACCTTAAAAATTTGGCGTCAGAAAAACTCCAAAGCCAAAGGGAAATTAGAAACATATAAATTGAATGATGTTTCTACCGCAAGTTCATTTTTGGAAATGTTAGACCAGTTGAACGAACAATTAATTAATCAAAAGATTGAACCTATCGCCTTTGACCATGATTGTCGTGAAGGAATTTGCGGTATGTGTTCTTTGTATATAAATGGACGTGCACACGGACCAGATACCGGAATAACTACTTGTCAGTTACACATGAGAATGTTTAAAGATGGTGATACGATCTACGTAGAACCATGGAGAAGTAAAGCTTTTCCAGTAATAAAAGACTTAGTTGTAGATAGAAGTGCATTCGATAGAATTCAACAAGCAGGAGGGTTTGTATCTGTAAATACTTCAGGAAATACTATTGATGCTAATGCAACTCCAATTAACAAACAAGATGCTGATAAAGCTTTTGAAGCAGCAGCTTGTATTGGTTGTGGTGCTTGTGTGGCCACGTGTAAAAATGGTTCTGCTATGTTATTTGTTGGAGCAAAGGTATCTCAGTATGCATTGCTACCACAAGGTAAGGTAGAAGCCGCACAACGCGTTTTAAACATGGTACGCCAAATGGATGAAGAAGGTTTCGGAAATTGTACAAATACAGGTGCATGCGAAATAGAATGTCCAAAAGGAATTTCTTTAGAAAACATAGCTCGTATGAACAGAGAATACTTATCGGCTAGTTCAAAAGGATAAACATTATTATGAAATGAATTATACTAACGCATTCAAAATTGAATGCGTTAGTTGTTTAAAAAAGTTACCTTATGTTAAAATCATTTTATATCATAGTTTTAATTTTTATTCTAAATGGGTTTTCTGCACAAGCACAAATCCTCAAAGTAATGACTCATAATATTCGTCTTGATGTCTCATCAGATGGAGAAAATGATTGGACGCACCGAAAAGATTTTTTTACATCTCAAATACAGTTCTATGAACCTGATATTTTTGGTATTCAAGAGGCTAAACCAAACCAAGTAACAGATATTGCAACATCACTACCTGAATATGGTTATTTAGGCGTCGGTAGAGATGGTGAAGAGAAAGGAGAGTCTTCCAATATATTTTATAAAAAAGAAAGATTTTATGTTAAGGAAACCAACACATTTTGGCTATCAGAAACACCAGATGTAGAGTCAAAAGGTTGGGATGCCGCTTTTAATAGGGTTTGTACCTACGCACTTTTCAAAGATTTAAAGTCCAAAAAAACATTTTGGGTTTTCAATACACATTTAGACCACATGGGTGAAGAGGCCAAAACAAAAGGAATACAGTTGATTTTATCAAAAATAGAAACATTAAATCTCAAAAAATATCCTGTGATTTTTATGGGAGATTTTAATTCAGAACCTAGTGAAAAAAGAATAATAGAACTTCGAAAAATAATGGATGATTCCAGAGAAGTTTCTCAACAAAAACCCTTCGGGCCATCGGGGTCATTTAATAATTTCAAACACGATGAAGCAGTAACCAAGTTGATAGATTATATTTTCATTTCTAAAAATTGCTTTTTCAAAATAAAAAAATATGCCGTTTTAAGCGATGCTAAAGATTTAAAATACCCTTCTGATCATTTGCCAGTTTATGTTGAATTAAATTATAGATAAGAGTTTTAGTTAAATTTAGATTAATGAAATACGCTGAAATATCCCATCTAAAACAAAGAACATTTCTTAAATAAGACCTCTATTTGCGTTCAATTTTTATCTTTGGAATAATTATTCTAGATTTAGACAGTAAAGAAATGGAAAATGAATCTTAAACACAACTTTTTAAAAACAATTTACTTTATTACGATATTGTTTTTTTATTGAATAGTCAAGCACAGAATCCTCCTTTTTGGAAGGACATCCAGACTTTTAAAAATCAAGATAGCATAGCAAAACCACTTCAATACAAGACTCTTTTTATAGGCAGTTCTTCTTTTACTTACTGGGAAAATTTAAATCAGGATTTACCTGAATATGCTCCGCTGAATCGTGCATTTGGAGGGTCAACATTGGAAGATGTAATCCGATATAAGGATGTTGTTATTGATAGCTACCATCCAGAAAGAATTATTATTTATTGTGGAGAGAACGACATTGCCTCATCGGATACTATAACGGCACAAATGGTTTTTGAGAGATTTAAATTGCTTCATCAACACATAAGAACAAAATTTCCAAAAGTAAAAATTTACTATATTTCTATAAAACCAAGCCCATCAAGATGGAGAATGAAAGATAGAATTATAGCCGCTAATGCCTTAATAAAGAAATTTTGTAAGCATCAAAAAAATACAGATTTTATTACTGTTTGGAATCAAATGCTATTGAATTCAAGACCAAACGGGACTATTTTCAAAGCCGATAGTTTGCATATGAATTCAGAAGGATATAAAATTTGGATACAGGAAATAAGAAAAAACATACCTGTTAAATAATGAACTTTAATTAAAAGCACATCTGTTTGTGTTCATTTTTTATCTTTGATAAAATTATTGTAGATGAAAGTAGCTTTAATTCAATCTCCACTAGCTTGGGAAAATCCATTGTTAAATAGGAATTATTTTGAAGAAAAAATGAATTCCATTACCGAAAGTGTTGATTTGATAGTGTTGCCTGAAATGTTTTCAACAGGTTTTACCATGAATCCTATAGAGGTTTTCGAAACCATGGAAGGCAAAACTGTTTTATGGTTACAATCTTTAGCAAAAGCCAAAAACAGTGCAATAACAGGTAGTTTAATTATCAAAGAAGACGATAATTTCTATAACAGATTAATCTTTGTTTTTCCATCAGGCGACATTCAATTTTATGACAAGAGACATTTGTTTACATTAGCAGGCGAAGACAAAACATACACTTCAGGAAGAAAAAAACTAATTGTTGAATACAAAGGATTTAAGATTTGTTTGCTGATATGTTATGACCTTCGTTTTCCTGTTTTTTCTAGAAACGCTGAAGATTACGATGTGCTAATTTATGTTGCAAATTGGCCAAAGCAACGCATAAACGCTTGGGATTCATTGTTAAAAGCTCGTGCTATCGAAAATATGTCATATACCATAGGTGTTAACAGAGTTGGCACGGATAATAATTTTTTGGAGTACAACGGACATTCACAAATAATAGATTTTTCAGGGAATTATCTTCTTGAACCTCAAATAGATGAAGAGATATATTGTACAACATTACACAAAAGTAATTTGCTCGAATTTAGAGAAAAATTCGGCTTTTTGAATGATAGAGATATGTTTACGGTTTTAGATTAAACGATTGTTCTACATCCCAATTGGCTCTAACATCAATTTCTTTAGGAAAGTAAATTACCTTTTCGGCTTGTTTTTTTTCTAAAAAATTACCGCTATCCCATTCTCTATTTTTGTTGTCATCGTAGATTACTCGAAGTGTAAACAGATTAGGTTCGAGTAGGAAAAAATCGATTTTAGTATTGCTTTCGGAATATTGTGAGGCTATAATATCTCCCTTAGCATTAGTAAGCTCCACAATAACAGGAAATTTTTCTACATTTTGTAGGTTTACTGTAAGATTTCCATATTCTGAGATATTTTTTGTTTCTAAAACAAAGGTTAGAGAATCGTTTTCATGCTCTAAATAATCTTTCAAGGCTCCAGGTAAAATTTTGAGTGTATATTTCTCTAATGGTTCCTTTTTAAAATTAAATTTCAACTCTTGATTCCATTCGTCATATTCTGTTTTGAAAGCCACTGCAACGGAATCTTTATTGATTAATTTCATTTTTGTAACATCAAAACTCTTAATTGGAATGCTGCTTTTTAAGCTAAAAATTTCTGACAAACCAATAATTTTATTTTGTTTTGTACTAAAACTTAAGGTGTCATTTTTCTGATTTTTTAACGATGAAATGTACTCTTGAGCATAGTTATCATTTGATATGGAGACACTTAAAGAATCAATTTTTAATGGTTTATACCATATTTGAACCGAATCTTTTTCGGGTAATTTTGTTACAATGGTTGGAATTGACTCTTGTTTGTTTTTTAAAGTAACTTTTAAATTTTTCGTTTTTCCTTCATAGCCCATGGTAAATCTGTTTCCTGATGCTTGACTGGGTTTAAAAGCCTTAAAAGGAGCAATTTCTTTAAATAATGATAATTGAAAAACAGAATCGTTTGGAATCGTTATGAATTCTTTATGAAAACCAATTTTTTCTTTTTTGGGATTGAATTTGTTGTCGCTGTTTTCATCTTTAACAGCTAAAAGAAGGTATTTTCCAGCTTTCAGATTTTCTAGTTTAAAAACAATAGAACTGTCTAAAGTGTTGGTTATATAGCGCGGATTTTCTGTGTAAATTATGGAATCATTAAATTTAGAATTTACCTCATATAACATCACAGAAACAAAAGAAGCTACTTTTTTGTCGTAGGCATCTTTGATAGAACCACCAAGAGTAAGAGAATCAATATAGGAACCCGTAGAAAAGATATATTTAAACTGACGATACGGATTACCTTCATTATTATCTTCTATGCTTTCGCCAAAATTCATACTGTAAGTCGTGTTGGCCTGTAATGAATCATTAAAATGCACCGTAATGTATTTGCTTGCCGTTTGAGGAAGAATAGTAGGTGATTTACTCAAAGGAGGTGAAATAATCAATTGTTTATTGATATTTTTCAACTTTACATATTCATCAAAAGTTAATTTAATTGAATTACCTTTAAAATTTGTAATGTAATTAGCTGGGAAACTCAATTTTAAGACAGGCGCAATTGTATCTTTTACGCCTCCATCAATTGTTCCTCTTTTAGCACAGCTAATAAGCAATAGGGTTAGAAAAAATAAAGTGTTTTTGAAACGGTTTTTTAACATCTCAATTAGATAATTTGATGCCACAAAATAACAATTATATTTATTGTAAATGAAATCTTTTATGGATTTATTAAACGATTAGACAAAAAGTGTTTTTAGTTTTTTATAAAACAAAGAATCATAAAATAAAGAACTAAATTTGTAATTGATTTTCAATAGTTTAAATAAAAATATATATTAAATTACACTAATTTAAGAATGTGACATTGCCATACAAACGACACTAATTTTGGTGCCGGGAATTTTCAATAATTCTCTGCCGCAGGCTTCTAGTGTTGAACCTGTCGTTAAAACATCATCTATTAAAAGAAAGTGTTTATTATGATCTTTTTCAGAAAAGGTTGCTTCAAAAACATGCTCTAAAACCTCAGTTCGATTCAAGAGATTTTTTCTCACTTGAGTTTTTGAATATACATTTCGGTTTAAAATACTTGGATTGTATGTAATTTTTAATTTTTCGGACAAAGCTAATCCGAACGAACTTACTTGGTTGTAGCCTCTTTCTTTTAATCTTTTTTTGTGAAGAGGTACAGGTATTATTTCATCGAATGTATTCGCAATAGGCAAAGTTTTTAAGTACTCTGCTTGCCATTCGCCTAAAACAGTTCCAATTTCTTCATGTCCGCGATATTTCAAATTATGAATCATCTCTTGAACAATTCCTTTTTTATGAAAATAGACAAGAGTAGTGGCAAATTCAACAGGGATTTTTCCATAAAATTTTTTAATTGCCTCATTTTCTGGGTTCAAGTGATGGTTTGTCAATGGAATTTCATGACGACAAAAGGTACAAATCACATTTTCATTAGACAATAAATGACTATTGCATCCAAGGCAAACTTTGGGAAAAAGGACGTTTATCAAGTTTTCAAACATCTAGATTAACTTTTTAACCATAAAAATAAGAAAATCCTATAATTAGGATGTTAATTTATGGACACTTTTTATATTTTTGCACCACTATGGCAAAACAAGAAGATTTATTTAAGAATGTAGTTTCGCACGCAAAAGAGTATGGATTTATTTTTCCATCAAGCGAAATATACGACGGATTGAGCGCAGTATATGATTATGCTCAAAATGGTGTAGAATTAAAGAAAAATATCAGAGAATATTGGTGGAAATCAATGGTTCAAATGCATGAAAATATTGTAGGTCTCGATGCCGCAATTTTAATGCATCCCACCACATGGAAAGCATCTGGACATGTTGATGCTTTTAATGACCCATTGATTGACAATAAGGATTCTAAAAAAAGATATAGAGCAGACGTTTTAATTGAGGATTATGCCGAAAAATTAAACCTAAAAGCGAAGAAAGAAATTGAAAAAGCGCGTGAGCGTTTTGGCGATTCTTTTGATGAAGAACAATACAAAACAACAAACCCTCGTGTGGTTGAATATCTCGCTAAAGAAAGAGAAATTCTTGAAAGAATGGGTCGTTCATTAGGTTCGGGAGACTTAGCCGATGTAAAAGCTTTAATAGAAGAACTAGAAATTGCCGATCCTGAAACAGGTTCCAGAAACTGGACCGATGTAAAGCAATTCAACTTGATGTTTGGTACTAAGTTAGGTGCTTCAGCAGAAAATGCTATGGATTTATACTTGCGACCAGAGACTGCTCAAGGGATTTTTGTTAATTTTTTAAATGTTCAAAAATCTGGTAGAATGAAAATTCCTTTTGGAATTGCTCAAACAGGTAAAGCTTTTAGAAATGAGATAGTTGCGAGACAATTCATTTTCAGAATGCGTGAGTTTGAACAAATGGAAATGCAATTTTTTGTGAAACCAGGTGAGGAAATGAAATGGTATGAATATTGGAAAAATACGCGTTTAAACTGGCATTTGTCATTAGGTTTAGGAAAACAAAATTATCGTTTTCATGACCATGAAAAATTAGCACATTATGCCAATGCGGCTGCCGATATTGAGTTCAATTTCCCTTTTGGATTTAAAGAATTAGAGGGAATTCACTCCAGAACCGATTTCGATTTGAAAGCCCACGAACAGTATTCTGGGAAAAAGATGCAGTATTTTGATACAGAAGCTAATGCTAACTACACACCTTATGTTGTTGAAACCTCTGTTGGTTTAGACAGAATGTTTTTGGCTGTTTTTTCTAATTCATTAAAAGAGGAAGTGCTTGAGGATGGTACAACTAGAATAGTTTTACAATTGCCTTCAGTTTTAGCACCAACTAAAGCTGCGGTTTTACCATTGGTTAAAAAAGACGGCTTACCAGAGGTAGCAAGAAACATTATTGATGAATTAAAATGGGATTTTAACGTAGCCTATGATGAAAAAGATGCTGTAGGAAGAAGATACAGACGTCAAGATGCACTTGGAACACCTTTTTGTATTACTGTAGACCATCAAACTTTAGAAGACAAGACAGTAACTATTCGTCATAGAGATACTATGAAGCAGGATAGAGTAAAAATTGTTGAGTTAAAATCAATAATCGAAAATGAAGTTTCGATGAAAAATTGGTTGCTAAAGACAAAAAATTAGAATTAGTAAAGCTTCTCAAATGGGAAGCTTTTTTATTTGAATATCACTGTCTTAAGTTTTTCATTGAAATCCGAATAGGGAGTTATACCTTCTTTGTTTTCTATATAAATAATTTTAGTTGCATTTTTTTGTTTAGGATAGGCTTTATTGAGTAGCTGAATAAAAATGTTCCAATTATTTCCAGAGGCTTTTAGTAGAGAGATTAAGATTAGGATAAACTCTTTTAAATTCGGGTGTTCTATTTCCTGTTTTTTATTATTCTTTCGTGTATAAGTTCTTTTTGGTTTTGATTTTCGAATAGCTTCTAAAACATCATTTTCAATTCGCGAAAAGATGATTTCATTTAATAATTCCAAGACCAAAGCAGGTTGTTTTTGAATATCTTCCCAAAAAAAAGAATGCATTGTTAGGATATTCTCTATAAAAGCTAAGGGGAATGTCTTTACCCAATCAAAAATTGTATCGTTGTGTTGTTTTTTTATGAGTGTACTAAAATGTTCAAGAGTTACTATTTTGTATCGAGTAAATCCTGTGACTTTATCAATTAAATCTTCAATAGTAGACAGCTCAACAGCTTTTAGAGCCAAAAGAGCTAGTTTGGCATGTTTTAATTGAGTAATGTTTAAAAATCCATCTTCTTTTGCCTTTACAATTATTTTGCATAGCTCTATGAAATAATGAGATTCTACGGTATTTTCAAAGGTTGTCGTTTTACTTTTCGGATCGGTTATTTTAACTATAATTGCATTTTTAAATGCGGATGATAGTTCTGGATTAATGAAGAAAAAACCGTTTAATTTGTCTATAAATTCAGTTACCCAATTTTCTGATTTCCCATCATATCCTAGAGCTTTCTGAATGGAGCTAATGGTTAAAACACGTTTGTTGTCTTTTAACACATAGCAATTCAAACTTATAGACCCTAAAATTAAAGGATTTTCTTTTTGACCAAACCGGACTGTTAGCATCGTTCTATTTTTTTAATTGTTTGAGCCATTCCACTAATTGTAACCTATCTTTTTCAATTACGACCTCTATTTCGTCAACGTCCTTCTTTTTTTGTTTGAGTAGCTTTTTTCTTTCTACACTTTTTGTAACTCCAAAATGATGTTGAATATCTTTTATCATTAACCAGGCAGACTTTTGTGTGATTTCAAGAGTTTCACTCAATGCTACAGAAGAAATAAGTTCATTTTTAGAGGTAATAATCCAAATAGCAATAAACCATTTTTGTAATTCAATTTTTGAATTGTAAAAAAGAGTATTGGTTTTAACATTGAAATATTTTTTAGTATTTCTACAACGATAGCGATTTTGTTTGCAATGATACACTTTTGAATTTGGATCAAATGGACTAATTACTAATCCATTCCATCGAATCTTTTCTAAATGATTAATACAACTTTGTTCGTCTGGAAAAGCTTTTTTTAATTCCAGAATAGATTTAAAATCTTCACCTAACATTATTGAAATGGATTAAAAAATTTAATTACACAAAAATAAAAATATTGATGTAAATAAATATATAAAAAATAAATTAATTCCATATTTAGGTAATTTGAATCAGCCCAAAATGCAATTCAACGAATATTATTGCGGTTTGTATTTTATTATTAACAATATCTAGAATTGTATTAACATTCATTAACAGGAATTTATAAAAAATGTAAATTAGCCTCAATTTTGTAGTTGACGCACGCGTCTAAATGCGCATGCTTGTACTCAAAATCCCCAAACCTATTACATAGAACTTTCTGCTTAATGCTTTACTAAACTAAAATTTAGGAAAAGCAATTAATGAGGCATTCTTTTATAATTATTGATGATAACTCTCAAAGTCTTTTGAAAACCAAGGCGATTGCTGCCAGTTTTCAAAATCTTCAGTTTATTGCATCAGCTACTAATTATGACGACGGGTTAAACCTTATCCTAGAGTTTAATCCTAAAATTGTTTTTTTAGAAATTAATCCTGAAGATAAATCAAGCAACTTATCATTGCAATTAATCAATGAATTGCATCGCTATTTAAAAGAGATTCCAAAATTCATAATTACAACCCAAGATGAGGAAAAAGTCCTGGAAGCTATTAAATACGACGTTTTAGACTATTTTGTAAAGCCATTGGATCGACATGATTTGAGAAAAGCAATATTAAAGTTCGAAAAAACAATTGTAAATACACCTCAGTTTTTCAATCAAAATTTATCAGAATCCAGTAAATTGATTCCTCTCGAAGAAAAGAATACTAATCCTGATGTTTTTGATATCGAGAACAGTAAAGATGAAATAGAAGCTCAGGAAGAGAACACGAGTGATGAGTTGAATGAAACAAATGAACTCCAAAAGAAGGAGGACAAAGTCTCATCATATACAGAGACTAGAAAGGAAGAAAAGCCGCTCATTATTTGCGTGAAATCATATGGCGATTACCGATTTATAGAAGCCAAAGACATTTGTTATCTTCAAGCTGATAATAATTCTACGGATATTCATTTGTACAATGGCGAAATGATTACCGCATTCAAAACATTAAAACACTTTGAGGGAGTACTTAGCTCTCCTTTTGTTCGTATTCACAATAGTTACATAGTTAACATAGATTATGTTTCAAGAATACATACAGGAAATGCTGTTTGCTATATTAAGAATACAACAACCAAACTTCCGTTTTCAAAATCATATAAAGAAAACGTTGATTCTATTATAAATAGCATCACAAATGGCAATTATCTAGAAATATAGAAAAACCATCTACTCGAATTTGATATTCATTCACTATCAAACGACATCATTCTACCAAAAACGCCCGAAAACAGGGCGATTACAGAGACATACTATGTAGTTTTACATCGTGAATCAGGAAGATTTACTGAAAAAGCGAAAAACAATTACAAACTTATAAAGTCTCAAATTATGAAAAAGTCAATCTTAACTATCGGATTATTTTCTTTAATGATGGTATTAACATCATTTACTTCTCCTGAAATTGGAGGTAGCAACACAGCACCAAGACCAATGTATGAAATTGGAGGTAGCAACACAGCACCAAGACCTGTATATGAAATTGGAGGTAGCAACACTGCACCAAGACCAATGTATGAAATTGGTGGAAGTAACACAGCTCCAAGACCTGTGTATGCTATTGGTGGAAGTAATACTGCACCAAGACCACAAAGAACATTCTAAGAAAAGTAAACTCAAATATATTAAAGGTTTCCAGAAATGGAGACCTTTTTTTATTAAAATTAATTTTATTACATTAGCAAAATAATCAATTTTGAATAGTTGAAAAATAAAGCATTTATATTCTCACTCTTTATATTTATTACGATAAGTTGTAATAAAGATTATGAAACAAAAAAGATGGATAACTATAACACAGATAGTTTGACTACTTATTTATCTTTTGCACAAAATAAAAAATTACCCACAAACAAAAGAATTCAGTTTAATAAGAAAGCGTTGTCATTATTAGAAAATAGACAGAATACTCTTCAGTATCGTAGTGATTTATTTTCAATAGCCCAGCAGTTTTTTGTACTTAAAGATGAAAAATCTTTAAATAAGTCTCTCAAATTGATACTTGATAAGTCGATTGAAAAAAAAGATTCATTACATATTGCCAAAACGTATAGTATACTTGGGAATCAATGTATTAATAGTGGACAAAATGATAGTGCTTACTACTACCTTTTAAAGTCTGAAAAATTATTTTTAAAACTTAAGGATACTTTAAATCTTAGCAAAAACTATCTGGATAAATCATACGTTCAATTGTATGAAAATGATTATACAGGATCTGAGCTTTCTTCCATTCAAGCTTTAAGTTATTATAAAAATCTTAATGATAGATTATCAGAATATCAAGCATTGAATTTAATAGGAATATGTTCAAATGAACTCAAAAATTATGAAAATGCATTAATTTATCATAAAAAGGCCTTGGATTATGTAAATAAATATGAAGAGATATCAAATTTAAAACTTCATTTTCGATCAAGTACTTTCAATAACCTAGGATATGTTTATCAAAATTTAAACAATCATAAGGAAGCTGTTAACAATTTTAGATTAGGACTTAACGAGAAAAACCTGTTAGAAGACGATCCTAATATTTACTCTACGATTGTTGATAATTTAGCCTATTCAAAGTTTAAACTGGGAGATTATAATGGACTTCCTGAATTATTTTTTGAATCATTGAGAATTAGAGAAAAAAATGGACTTTATTCAGGTGCAATTGCAAATAATATACATTTATCAGAATTTTTTGCAATAAAGAAAGACACAGTAAATTCTCAAAAATATGCAAATGAGGCTTTAAAGTTGGCTAAAACCACAAAGATTTCAGGAGATTTATTAAGTTCTCTAAAACAATTATCACTTGTTGAACATAAAAATTCTTCTCAATATTCTAAGGAGTATATAAAAATAAGCGATAGTATTCAACAAGAAGAGCGAAAAGCAAAGGATAAGTTTGCCAGAATTGCCTATGAAACAGATGAAATTATAGGAGAAAAAGACAAATTAGAAGAGCAGAATAGAACCTTACTCTACTTTTTCATCGGAACCTTTGCGGTAGGAGTTTTGTTGTTTGTAATTCGTACACAAAGAGCTAGGAATAGAGAATTGTTACTAAAACAACAACAACAAAAAGTAAATGAGGAAATTTATAGTTTGATGATTTCTCAACAGCAGACAATCGAAGAGAATAGGGTCAAAGAGAAAAAGAGAATTGCTCAAGAACTCCATGATGGTATTTTAGGTAGAATGTTTGGAGCAAGATTAAACTTAGATAGTTTAAATAAATTTAGTGATGAAGAGTCTATTGCCAGTAGATATAATTATTTGAACGAATTAAAAAATATTGAACAGGATATTAGAGAAATATCTCATGATTTGAATCGAGAGAAGCATGTACTTATTAATAATTTTGTAGCCATCGTTCACAACCTTCTTGAAGAACAGAAATCTTCTTTTGACTCTGAAATTACATTTAGTATCGATGAAGATATAAAATGGGATTTAGTAGACAATACCACAAAAATAAATTTGTACCGAATCTTGCAAGAATCACTTCAAAATATCAATAAATATGCGAAAGCGAAAAATATAAGAGTAGATTTCAAAAAAGATATTGACAACATCATCTTAAAAATTGTTGATGACGGAATTGGATTTGAGGTAAACACAAGAAAAAAAGGTATAGGTTTGCAAAATATGTTATCAAGAACCAACGAATGCGATGGTGTATTTGATATTGATTCTAAAAAAGGAAAAGGAACAGCAATCACGATAACAGTACCCATTCAAAAAAATACAGTAACAGCTTAATTATATGGCAACTAAAATTAATATACTTATAGTAGACGATCATCCTTTTATTATTGAGGCTTATAAAAATGCTATAAAAGGATATAATTCTAAAGGTGCTTATGAGTTTGTAATCACCCAAGCTAAAGACTGCAAAACAGGGTATGAAGCAATTATCGATGCGCAAGACGATCCTTTTGGGATTGCTTTTTTCGATTTGAGCATGCCAACCTATGAAGAAAAAGGAATTTTTTCAGGTGAAGATTTGGCTCTCTTGATAAAAGAAAAAATGTCAGATTGTAAAATAATTCTACTGACTATGCATACAGAATTATTGAAAATCAATACTATCATTAAAAACATTAATCCAAACGGATTGGTGATTAAAAACGATTTAACCTTTGATGAATTGTTGTTAGCCTTTGATAAAATTCTAAAAGAAGAGAATTATTATAGTCAAACGGTTGTGAAATTGGTGAGCCAAATTCAATATGACAACATCGAAATAGATGCTTTTGACAAACAAATTTTATATCATTTATCTAAAGGGACAAAAACAAAAGATATCCCACAATACGTTCCGTTATCCTTGAGCGCCATCGAAAAAAGAAAATTAAATCTCAAAGAAACCCTTGAAATAAAAGGAGGAAGCGATATCGATTTGATTAGAGAGGCTAAAAATAAAGGGCTATTGCTTTAATTTGCTAGTAAACCGTAACTAAATTTGAGGGAAACCGTAACGTTTTTTACGGGAAACCGTAACAAATAAAAAAGAGTTTTAGAGTACTTTAGCACTATAGTATTGAGTTGGTTATTATAATAAAATGTAATAATACAATACAATGATAAAGCTCTTTTTGACCCAATCGAAAGAAACGAATCCTATTTATTTAAGGAGAAAAAAGCGACAACCATAGGGGGAGAATTGTCGCTTTTTTTTATTCAGTAATTGCATCCCAGCCTCTAGCTTTCAGAGCAATTTTTGTGTCTGCACGAGTAATTAGATGAAGACCTTCACTTTCTTGAGTCATATGACCAATGATGGTAAAATTGGGATTTCCTTTTATTTTTTCAAATTCTTCGATGGGAATTGTAAAAAGCAATTCATAATCTTCACCACCATTAATAGCTACCGTAGTACTATCAATATTGAATTCTTCACATACAGTAATTAATTGAGGGTCAAGAGGTAATTTGTTTTCATACAGGTTACATCCAACTCCAGATTGTTTGCAAATATGCATGATTTCTGAAGATAACCCATCCGAGATATCAATCATTGATGTCGGTTTTATTTCCAAAGCATACAACAAAGTGCGTACATCTTTTCTTGCTTCTGGTTTTAATTGTCGCTCAATTAAATAAGAATAAGCATCCAAATCTGGTTGTGAATTCGGGTTTACTTGAAATACTTGTTTTTCTCGTTCTAGAACTTGCAAACCCATATAGGCAGCGCCAATATCACCTGTAATGACTAATAAATCGGTTGGTTTGGCTCCATTTCTATACACAATTTCATCGGCATCAGCTTCTCCAATAGCTGTAATACTAATGATTAAACCTTTTTGCGATGAGGTTGTGTCTCCACCTATAACATCTACTTTATACACAGAAGCGGCCAGAGTTATTCCAGCGAATAATTCTTCCAAAGCTTCTAAAGGAAATCGATTCGAAACTGCTACTGAAACGGTTATTTGAGTTGCCTTAGCATTCATGGCGCAAATATCAGAAATATTTACCACTACAGCTTTATACCCCAAATGTTTCAGAGGCATGTACGCCAAATCAAAATGGACTCCTTCAATTAATAAATCGGTAGAAACAACAGTTTTTTTGGTTCCAAAATCTAAAACTGCAGCATCATCACCAATTCCTTTTAGAGTAGAAGGCTGATGGATTTCAAAGTCTTTTGTCAAATGGTCTATCAATCCAAATTCTCCTAATTGAGCTATACTCGTACGTTGTGGGGTTTTATCTTCAATCATGATGTATCATTTCAGGTCGCAAATATACGAAGAAATTGTCGCCTTAAATGAAATGGAATTCTCAGAATTTTTCGCATCTTTAGACTGTAAAATTTGAAAAATGAAATCACAACCTATTGTTACCATTACAGTAAATCCAGCCTTGGACAAAAGCACCCATTTTAGAGGTTTGGTAGCCGAACAAAAAATTAGATGTGAAGAACCACGATATGATGCTGGCGGAGGAGGAATCAATGTCTCGAAAGCAATTTCTCGTTTGGGAGGCACCTCTTTAGCGGTATTTACCTCTGGTGGGCCAACAGGAAAAATGCTTGAAAAATTGGTAAAAAAAGAAGCAATAGAATATAAAGCAATTGAAATAGAAACCTGGACTAGAGAAAGCTTTGTAGCTGTGGATGACAACACCAATTCACAATATCGATTCGGGTTTACGGGTGGTACTATTTCAGCAGTTGAAGAGTGCAATTTATTAGAAGCACTGTCCAATCTTCAACCAGAATTTTTTGTAGCCAGCGGAAGTTTAAATGAAGGTTTGTCAACAGATTTTTATCAGAAAATTGCAGAAATTGCTAAAAAAAACAATTCGAAATTGATTGTAGATACCTCAGGAGAAGCTTTGAAAAAAGTCTTAGAAACGGGAGCTTATCTTATAAAACCTAATGTTGGCGAATTAGCTAAACTCATTGGTGTTGAACGCCTCGAAATGGAAGAAGTACATGAAGCGGCTCAACAAATTATTGCAAAGGGAGGAGCTGAAATTGTAGTGGTTTCTTTAGGACCTCAGGGTGCAGTTTTAGTTACCAAAGACAATTACGAATTTGTTCCAGCACCTAACGTAGTCAAAAAGAGTACTGTTGGCGCTGGAGATAGTATGGTAGGAGGAATGGTGTGGGCGCTTTCACAGTATAAATCTTTAGAAGAAGTAATTCGTTGGGGTGTGGCTTGTGGCTCAGCAGCAACCATGAATGAAGGCACTCAATTGTTTAAAAGAGAAGATACGCAACGATTGTTTGATTGGTTGGAGAAGCAATAATATAAAATAGTTTGATTTTTCTGAACCATCAAGAAATTAAGTAACATTAAGTCTTAATACACCCTAAATTTCTTAATGGTTTAAACTAATCGATAGTAGTCAAGTAGAATAAAACAGAAACCCAACAACTTTCGTTATCGGGTTTTACATTATACAGTATACATTTTACAATTCTCAATCATTCAATTTCAACACCGCCATGAATGCTTCTTGAGGAATTTCAACATTTCCTACTTGACGCATTCGTTTTTTACCCTTTTTCTGTTTTTCTAGTAATTTACGTTTTCTGGAAATATCACCACCATAACACTTGGCAGTAACGTCTTTTCGTAATGCTTTGATGGTTTCACGAGCAATAATTTTGGCGCCAATAGCTGCCTGAATAGGGATATCAAACTGTTGTCTCGGAATCAATTCACGCAATTTTTCGCACATCTTTTTACCAATAGTGTACGCATTGTCTTCATGTATCAATGCCGAAAGAGCATCCACAGATTGTGCGTTGAGCAAAACATCAAGTTTTACTAATTTTGATGTGCGCATTCCAATTGGAGAATAATCAAACGAGGCATATCCTTTAGAAACAGTTTTCAATCGATCATAAAAATCGAATACAATTTCCGCTAATGGCATGTCAAAAGTTAACTCTACACGTTCTGTAGTCAAATAGGTCTGATTGGTAATCAATCCGCGTTTTTCTATGCACAAACTCATTACATTCCCAACAAAATCCGCCTTGGTAATAATGGTGGCTTTGATATAGGGTTCTTCAACGCGGTCTAGTCGAGAAGGCTCAGGAAGGTCAGAAGGGTTATTCACTACGAAACCTGTTTCTGGATCTTTTTTGGTGTAAGCCAAATAAGAAACGTTTGGAACAGTAGTAATTACAGTCATGTTGAATTCACGTTCCAATCGCTCTTGAATAATTTCCATGTGCAGCATTCCTAAAAATCCACAGCGGAAACCAAATCCTAAAGCCGCAGAACTTTCAGCAGTAAAAACTAAAGAAGCATCATTCAACTGCAATTTTTCCATGGAATTTCGCAATTCTTCATAATCCTCAGTGTCAACAGGATAAATTCCGGCAAAAACCATTGGCTTTACATCTTCAAAACCATGAATCATATTGGTCGTAGGTGTTTTAGCATCGGTTAAGGTATCACCCACTTTTACTTCCTTAGCTTCTTTAATTCCAGAAATTAAATATCCAACATCACCAGCAGAAATGACTTGTTTCGGAACTTGGTTTAGTTTTAAGGTGCCAATTTCGTCCGCAAAATATTCATTCCCTGTCGCCATGAATTTTATTTTTTGTCCTTTGCGAATTTCACCGTTTTTCACTCGGAAAATAACTTCGATACCACGAAATGGATTGTAAACCGAGTCAAATATCAATGCTTGCAACGGTTCGTTTGGGTCACCCTTTGGGGCAGGAATTCTTTCAATAATAGCGGCCAAAATATTTTCGACACCAAAACCCGTTTTCCCTGAAGCATGAATAATTTCGTCGAGCTTACATCCCAACAAATCAACGATGTCATCACTTACTTCTTCTGGATTAGCACTTGGCAAATCGACTTTATTCAAAACGGGAATAATTTCCAAGTCGTTTTCTAGAGCCAAATATAAATTGGATATCGTTTGTGCTTGGATACTTTGTGCTGCATCTACAATCAAAAGTGCACCCTCGCAAGCCGCTATGGAACGAGAAACTTCATAGGAAAAATCGACGTGTCCTGGAGTGTCAATCAAATTTAAAATATAATCTTCTCCTTTGTATTTGTATTCCATCTGGATGGCGTGACTTTTTATGGTAATCCCACGCTCGCGCTCCAAATCCATGTTGTCTAGCAATTGTGCTTTTTCTTCACGAGCACTAACGGTTTGTGTAGCACCTAGAAGTCGGTCGGCAAGTGTACTTTTACCGTGGTCAATATGTGCAATAATGCAAAAATTTCTAATATGCTTCATCTTCTGTATCTGTCAATTTTTTTGGCAAAATGCTTTCGCATTTAATCGGCAAATATAAGGTAAAAGTTTTGAAAGTAATTTTTTTAAACTATTAAGAGATTAAGAAAATTAAGACTTAATATACTTTAATACCTTAATGGTTTAAAGCTCTAAAATCTAATTTTTCTATCTTTGCACCAAAATTTATATTAAAATGCCCAAAATTGGCAACATAGAATTACCTGATTTTCCCTTACTTCTTGCGCCTATGGAGGATGTAAGCGATCCGCCGTTTCGTCGTTTGTGTAAAATGCATGGTGCCGATTTGATGTATTCCGAATTTATTTCTTCGGAAGGGTTGATTCGTGACGCCATTAAAAGTCGTATGAAATTAGATATTTTTGATTACGAACGTCCAGTTGGAATCCAAATTTTTGGTGGTGATGAGGAGGCTATGGCGCTTTCTGCTAAAATTGTAGAAACAGTACAGCCTGATTTGGTAGATATTAATTTTGGTTGTCCTGTAAAGAAAGTGGTGTGTAAAGGAGCAGGAGCTGGCGTTTTGAAAGACGTGGACTTAATGGTGCGCTTGACCAAGGCAGTAATCCGAAGCACTCATTTGCCAGTTACTGTAAAGACGCGTTTAGGCTGGGATGAAAATTCTATCAATATTGATGAGGTTGCTGAGCGTTTGCAAGATATTGGTGTACAAGCATTGACCGTTCACGCACGTACTAGAGCCCAAATGTATAAAGGACATTCCGACTGGTCGCATATTGCACGAGTGAAAAATAATCCACGAATTACCATGCCTATTTTTGGTAATGGCGATATTGATAGTCCTGAAAAAGCATTGGAATACAAGAATAAATTTGGACTTGACGGCATGATGATAGGTCGAGCTGCTATTGGTTATCCTTGGATTTTTGACGAAATCAAACATTATTTTAATACGGGCGAACATTTGGCAAAACCAAGTGTGGGCAATAGGGTAGAAGCCGTTCGTAATCATTTAACTTGGGCAATGGAATGGAAAGGAGAACGATTAGGCATAGTAGAAACGCGTCCACATTATACTAATTATTTCAAAGGCATTCATTCTTTTAAAACCTACAAGCAAAAATTGGTAACCTTAGATCATCCAGAAGAATTATTTGCAGTTTTGAATGAAATAGAAGAAGTGTATACTGGATATGAGTTTGTATAAATTTCTTTTGGGAAGAGTTTTAGTTTAGTCCAATAACGTTTTATTTACTCTACTACTCGCAATCCAAGAAGCGATTAATCCTAGAGAGAAAATAGTGCCCAAAACAAGTACAACGTTTTGAATGCTAAAAACTACTGGATAAGCCAGCGTTGGCGTAATCATTATCACATGATAATGCTGTTGAATAGCAACAATTAGTGTTCCTAAAACCAATCCAATACATCCGCCAAAAACGGTTACTAAAGTGCCTTGAAGCAAGAAAATTTTTCGCAAATCAATAACTTCTGTCCCAAGATTGTATAAGGTTTTAAGATTCCCTCTTTTGTCTAGAATCATCATGATAATTGCTCCCGCTAGTGTAAATAGTGTTAGGATAATAACTAGCGTAAAAATCAAGTATACCGCAGTGTTTTCCGTATTTAGCATTTTGTACAAGCTATCATTGAGTTGAGCTCTATTTTTTACGGTTACCTTGTTGTTAAAAATACTTGCTAGCTCTTTTTTTATATTTTCCTCATCGGCATTGGGCTTCAATTTGAGTTCTATTCCCGAAACTTGATTGGGTTGATATTCTAATAGTTCTTGCGCCAATCCCAAATCGGCAAAAACATACTTTGAATCCAAATCCTCGCTAATAGCATAAATTCCAACTGGAATAACAGATGTCTTGTTAAAGGCTTCTTCAGGATTCTCAATAGCTCCTTTCCCTGGTTTTGGAACATAAATTTCTAATTGGTTGCTAAAGTCAAATAATCCCAAAGAAAGTTTTTCTGAGATGCCATAACCAATAACCACTTGATAGGTATCAGGTCTAAGCCATTGTCCGTTAAACAATGTTTTTTTTACATTATTCACTTTGCTGTAAATACTGTCAACACCTTTTAAAGTGGCAACTTCCTCTTTGCCGTCAAACAGAAATAGAACGCGCTCTTCAATAATTTTGCTTTGAGCAGTTACGCCTTCCATTTTTTGAAGTCGTTGTTGCTGTTGTTTCGAAATCAAAAATGATTTCCCTTTTGCGGCTGTTACTTTTATATCGGGATCAAAATCATTGCTAAACGATAGGCTAAATTCTTTCAAACCACTAAAAACAGACAAAACTACAAACAACGCCATGGCACTAACAATAATCCCAGCAGTAGCAATTCTTGAAATAATGTTTATAGCATTGTTGTTGCTCTTACTGAAAATGTAGCGCTTAGCGATGTATAACGAAAAATTCAACTTAGATTTTTTTTCGTTTTTCTAGAAGGTCTCGATTCTCGATAGGGTTTTCTTTGTTTGATAATGCTTTGTCAATTTTTTCAATGTAGTCTAAAGAATCATCAATAAAAAAAGTCAAATTAGGCACTTTTCGAAGTTGCAAACGCACTCTTTGTGACAAATCATGCTTTATCAAAACCGAATTCGATTTAATCGCCGCCAAGGTTTCACTTGCTTTTTCTTGAGGGAATATGCTCAAATATACCGTCGCAACAGATAAGTCTGTTGTAACACTCACTTTGGATACGGAAATTATCAAATTCGGAATCCCGTTTTTTCTCACTTCACCTTGTAAGATATCCACCAAATCTTTCTGAATTACCCCACCTATTTTTTTCTGTCTATTTGTTTCCATGCTGCAAAAATACGATTTTTAAGTTTCAAAGTTTTTATCTTTATAGAATTATTAGGAGCAAAAAGTTTGGGCTTTATCGATTAATCTTATTCCTGCTTTCCGCTCTATCTGCGCAAAAAAATGCGCAGGATGCCGCTGCACTCAGGGCTAAAAGACAAATTTTTTGCGTACTTTTACAGTAATCGATTTGAATACATCCAGATAATGAGAAAAATTGAACATATAGGAATTGCCGTCAAAGATTTAGAAATTTCCAATTTGCTATTCGAAAAACTCTTTGGAGCACCCGCCTACAAACAAGAAGAAGTAGCCAGCGAAGGCGTAAAAACCTCTTTTTTCAAGAACGGCCCCAACAAAATAGAACTATTAGAAGCGACAAATCCCGATAGCCCAATAGCCAAATTCATAGAAAAGAAAGGAGAAGGCATACATCACATTGCTTTTGATGTTGAAGATATCGTTGCCGAAATCGAACGCCTAAAAAACGAAGGCTTTCTGATTTTGAACGAAATACCTAAAAAAGGAGCCGACAACAAGCTAGTAGCTTTTTTGCACCCAAAAGGGACAAATGGCGTCTTGATTGAACTTTGTCAAGAAATCCCATAAAAATAGTTGCAACGAAAAAAAAATAGTAGTAATATTGCAACCTCATTAACCGGTCCTATAGCTCAGTTGGTTAGAGCACCTGACTCATAATCAGGTGGTCCTTGGTTCGAGCCCAAGTGGGACCACAATAATAAAGCCTTTACAGAGATGTAGAGGCTTTTTTGTTTTTTTACGTCCCGCCGGCTTTGCGATAGTGGGAGCCAGCTAGCTGATTATTTTCTTTTAAAGATAAAGTTTTTTCGTGAAGAAAAAACGTCAAAGTAACTAAGCAACCCAAACATATATTGCAAACTGCTGCTATAGGCTGGCAAATTATTCAAAGTATTTTTCTACAAGCTTGAATTCCTCATTCCAATTTTTTTCATCCCTCCCAGTAAGTGTCTTTTTTATTTCTTCTAAAATAGTAGAGTTTAATAGTGGATCAATATGGGTAGTAGTAAAAATGACATTTTTTGTAGTATTATAATCTATAATTCCGAGTGCAGAACAGGCTACAATAAATCCATGAAAATAAGGTTCAGGAAGTAAAGTTAAGTTTTCGCAAAAATCATCTTTATCAAACCCCATTCGATTGTCATATGATAATTTCATAGCATATACTGATAATAATCCCGAGAAAGAAACCATTGAGTAAAAATGCTGTAATTGTTGCTGATTCATGACGTTTTTATTTATTGTTCTACAATTCGTTTTGTTTTGTTAATGGTGTATAATATTCTTATTATAAAAAACAATGCAAGAAAATAACACAAAATACTCAAAAGTAAAATTATGATTGAAAAACTGTGATTATAAAGATTTAAATAATTGCTACGAATTAAATAACTTAAAAGTAGAAAGCCGAAACATAATGCTAAAAAAATTGCAATATTCCAAAATTGAATTATTGGGTTTAGAAGATTTATTTCCCGTTTGGTATTTTTGTCATTTTCTGTTAATTTGGTATATGTTTCAGCTATTGTTTCTTTTGCACGATGAGGATTGGCTTGTAATTCTAGAGCAGTTTGTTTGCTTAAATATTCTTCTGTTGCACTAGCAAGTTCTCTTCTTCTTTTTTCACCAGACTTGAATGTTGCTAAAAGATTAATTATTATTGGAACAACAAAAGTTATTGTTGCTATTAATAATCTTGAATAAATATCAATACATTTTTCCATAGGTCAAAAATATAAAATTTAGTTCTATTCCAGCAAGGTTCCAATTTGCTTGCCTCTAGCTTCTATACATGCACTACAAAGTAGCGCATATCACCCCAAATATGAATAGATAAGCACTACTACATACCGCAGTATTTTCAAATATACACTTTTTCATAAATCTGTACAAAGATATTTTATTTACAAGATTTCGGGTTTTAAGCAATGCAGCTGTTTTGTATTCTTCTGAAATGAGAGGATTCTTTTTTAAGTTTCGAGACACTAAAATTCTCAACTCTAAGTTAATAAGTCTATACGGCTTTTTGTTATTTAGATATAAATTGTAAATTCGCACTTGTTCAACTCTAAAATTAAAATAGTTAGAAAAAATTTTGACAAAAAGATTTTTTATTTACTTTTACAAACATGAGATTACCCCCAAATAAGATTTTTTACATCTTGGTTTTTATAAGTGCATCGGCTATGGCCGCGCCAAAAGGACCACCACCGCCAGGAGTTCCGCCACCGCCAGGACTTCCTATTGATGGCGGCATAGTCGCATGTTTGCTACTTTCTTTAGTATACGGACTCTACAAAATACACAAAATACAAACAAAAAAGACTTCTAATTAACTAGAAGTCTTTTTTGTTTTATCGATAGGAAGCATAAAGCCTACTCACATATTTGCCAATGACGTCAAATTCTAAATTGACCTTGGTGTTAACTTTAAAGTTTTTGAAATTCGTGTGTTCATGCGTGTAAGGAATAATCGCAACGCTAAATTCGTTTTTCTTAGAATTGACCACTGTTAGACTCACTCCATTTACATTAATAGAACCTTTTTCAATAGTAATATTATTGTATTTTTCATCATACTGAAAGGTGTAAATCCAGCTTCCGTTAGCTTCCTCAATCGAGGTACATATTCCAATTTGGTCCACATGACCCTGAACAATATGACCGTCAAGTCGGGCTCCAAGTAACATCGCGCGTTCCAGATTTACCAAATCGCCTACTTTCCAATCGGAGAGATTCGTTTTTTCTAGTGTTTCATTGATAGCCGTAACGGTATATTGGTTTCCATTGATAGCGACTACCGTAAGACAAACGCCATTGTGAGCTACACTTTGATCTATTTTGAGTGCATCGGTTATTGAAGAATCTATTGAAATATGAAGATTGGTATTTTCTTTTTTAATTTCCTGAATCGTGCCAAGGGTTTCTATAATTCCTGTGAACATTGTTGTTTTATTTTACTAAATTTGCACCTCAAAATTAGCGATAAATAACTTGAAGTCATGACGAAAAAGGCAGAAAATATAATTGTTGGAATTTCAATAGGAGATTTAAACGGTATTGGAAGCGAAGTGGTATTGAAAACTTTCGAAGACACTCGAATGTTGGAATTGTGTACGCCAGTTATTTTTGCGAACGTAAAAATTTTGTCTTTCGTTAAGAAAACCTTTGAATCCACTTCGGTTCTTCATGGAATTGACCGTTTGGATCAATTGGTGTTAGGCAAAATAAATGTGTTGAATGTGTGGCGAGAAGGTGTCGATTTGAACTTTGGAACCAACGATGAAACGGTAGGAAAATATGCTATAAAATCATTTGTTGCCGCTACTAAAGCTTTAAAAGAAGGTCTGATTGATGTTTTGGTTACTGCTCCAATCAATAAATACAACATTCAATCAGAAGAATTTAAATTTCCAGGGCATACCGATTATTTAGACCAAGAACTAGAAGGAAATGCTTTAATGTTAATGGTTCAGGACAATCTTAGAGTAGGATTGCTCACAGATCATATTCCTGTAAACGAAGTAGCTAAACACCTAACGGAAGAGTTAATTGTCCAAAAAATTGAGACTATCAAGAAAACTTTGATTCAAGATTTTAGCATCAATAAACCAAAAATTGCTGTTTTAGGATTGAATCCTCATGCAGGTGACGGTGGAGTTATTGGTAAAGAAGACGAACAAATAATCAAACCAGCAATAAAAAAGATATTCGACAAAGGAACCTTAGTTTTTGGACCTTTCCCTGCCGATGGGTTCTTTGGTAGCAACCAATATGAGAAATACGACGCTGTTATTGCCGCCTACCACGACCAAGGATTGATACCATTCAAAACCTTATCTTTTGGAAAAGGTGTAAATTACACCGCAGGATTGAACAAAATTAGAACATCTCCAGATCATGGAACCGCTTATGAAATAGCTGGGAAAAATAAGGCGGATTTTAATTCGTTTAAAGAAGCAGTTTACTTGGCTTTGGATGTTTTTCACTCCAGAAATCAATACAAAGAAATTAGTGCTAACCCAATGAAAATAAGGGAAAAACAAGAAGAAAAAAATAATAGATAAAAAAAAACAAACAACAGTTTTGAATATCTAATAATTTTATATCTTTGCGCTCCCGAATCTATCGGAAAATTGTTGTTGAAATGAAGCAGTTAAATGAGTATTTGATTCCTTTTCTAGGGTTAAAGTTAGGAAAACATCAATTTGAATATCAGATAGATAATGCGTTCTTTGAGAACTTTGATTACGATGAATTTGAAAGTTCATCGATTAAAGTAAATGTAGTTTTAGAGAAAAAAAGCACCATGTTGGAGCTAAATTTTAAACACAAAGGTACTGTTAACGTATCTTGTGATTTAACCAACGAAATGTTTGATTTACCCATAAAAGGAAAAATTAAACTGATAGTTAATTTCGGTGAAGAGTTCAATAACGACAATGATGAGTTGTTAATTTTACCTCATGGAGAGCATCAAATAGATATTACACAGTGTATTTATGAAATGATAGTTCTTTCAGTGCCTCTAAAACGAGTTCATCCAGGAATCAAAGACGGGACTTTAAAAACTCCCGCACTAGACAAACTCAATGAGCTAACTGGCAAAGAGCCCAAAAAAGAAATAATACAAGAAGAAAACATAGACCCGCGTTGGGACGAATTAAAGAAACTATTAACGGATAAATAATATAGTAAAATGGCACATCCTAAGAGAAAAGTCTCCAAAACAAGAAGAGATAAAAGAAGAACTCATTATAAAGCAACTGTAGCTCAAATAGCAACATGTCCAGTAACAGGAGAAGCACATTTATACCACAGAGCATACTGGCACGAAGGTAAAATGTACTACAGAGGACAAGTAGTTGTTGATAAATCAACTGTTGCTCTTGCATAATATTTTTTGATAGATTACATCGAAACTCTCACCATTGTGGGAGTTTTTTTGTTGTTTCTAATTTTGATTAAATAAGCAGTTCTAAAACAATTTGGTTTAGAATTTTTTTGTAAATTCCGCCTCTAATCGCGATGCTGTTCCGATTAGAAAAATTTTAAAAAATATGAATACAATTACAGCCGCTATAACCGCTGTTGGAGGTTATGTTCCAGATTTCGTGCTTTCAAACAAAGTGCTTGAAACCATGGTTGATACCAATGATGAATGGATCACAACTCGCACAGGAATTCAAGAAAGAAGAATATTAAAAGGAGAGGGTCTAGGAACTTCATTTTTGGCAATTAATGCTGCTAAAGATTTAATTAAAAGAAGTGGTGTAAACCCAGCAGAAATAGATTTAGTAATAGTAGCCACAGCAACTCCAGATATGCTTGTTGCTTCGACTGCTGTTTTTGTAGCCACACAAATTGGTGCGGTTAATGCATTTGCTTATGATTTGCAAGCTGCTTGTTCTGGTTTTCTATACGGAATGTCTAATGCGGCAGCCTATGTTCAATCAGGAAGATATAAAAAAGTGTTGTTGATTGGTGCTGATAAAATGTCATCAATCATAGATTATACCGATAGAGCGACTTGTATTATTTTTGGAGATGGCGCTGGAGCCGCTTTATTTGAGCCTAATTATGAAGGGTTGGGATTGCAAGATGAGATTTTGAGAAGCGACGGAATAGGTAGAGAATATTTAAAAATTGACGCAGGAGGTTCTATACTTCCAACTTCAAAAGAAACAGTTGAAAACGGACAACATTATGTTTTTCAAGATGGGAAAACGGTTTTCAAATATGCTGTGACAGGAATGGCAGATGTTAGCGAAAAAATCATGCAAAGAAATAATCTTTCAAAAGAAGATGTAAATTGGTTGATAGCACATCAAGCAAACAAAAGAATTATCGATGCAACTGCAAGTAGAATGGAACTGGACGAAGATAAAGTTTTAGTAAACATTCACAAATACGGAAATACCACCGCAGCAACCTTACCGTTGCTATTGAGCGACTTTGAAAATAAATTTAAAAAAGGCGACAATCTTATTTTTGCAGCTTTTGGAGGAGGATTTACTTGGGGCTCAATCTATTTGAAATGGGCATATAACAAACAATAAAACTAAAAACTAATAATTATGGATTTAAAAGAAATTCAGAATCTGATTAAATTTGTAGCTAACTCTGGAGTTGCAGAAGTAAAGTTAGAAACCGGTGATGTGAAAATCACGATTAGAACTACGCTAGAAGGACACTCTTCTGATGTGGCCTATGTACAACAGATACCTACTCAGAATGTTTTACAACAAGCTGCTCCACAACAAATAGCTCCAGCACCAGTGGCAACACCAGCTGCTCCAGTTTCAGATGATAATTCAAAATACATAACTATAAAATCACCAATTATTGGAACTTTTTATAGAAAACCATCACCAGACAAACCTGTTTTTGCCGAAGTGGGAAGCACAGTTGCAAAAGGAGATGTTTTATGTGTAATTGAAGCTATGAAATTATTCAACGAAATTGAATCTGAAGTTGCAGGAAAAATCGTGAAGATTTTAGTAGACGATATGTCGCCAGTAGAATTTGATCAGCCATTATTTTTAGTAGATCCATCATAAATTTAAGATTTTAGATTACAGATTTTAGATTGCAGATTGAATTTTGTTACATTTAGATTCAAATCAATTGCATTCTTGATTTCTAACTTCTAACTTCTAACTTCTAATTTTTAAAAGATGTTTAAAAAAATATTAATTGCAAATAGAGGAGAAATTGCGTTACGTATTATTCGTACCTGTAGAGAAATGGGAATTAAAACAGTTGCCGTTTACTCTACCGCAGATGCAGAAAGCTTACATGTAAAATTTGCAGATGAAGCAGTTTGTATTGGGCCAGCGCCAAGTAATTTATCCTATTTGAAAATGCCAAATATTATTGCTGCAGCAGAAATTACTAATGCTGATGCGATTCATCCTGGATATGGTTTTCTTTCAGAAAACGCTAAATTTTCTAAGATTTGTCAAGAACATGGTATCAAGTTTATTGGAGCTACTCCAGAAATGATTGATAGAATGGGAGACAAAGCTTCGGCAAAAGCAACTATGAAAGCAGCAGGAGTTCCATGTGTTCCGGGTTCAGACGGACTTTTAGAATCGTTCGAGCAAGCAAAAAAACTTTCAAAAGAAATAGGTTATCCAGTCATGCTTAAAGCTACTGCTGGAGGTGGTGGAAAAGGAATGCGCGCCGTTTGGAAAGAAGAAGATTTACAAAAAGCATGGGATAGTGCTCGTCAGGAATCAGCGGCGGCTTTTGGGAATGATGGTATGTATCTTGAAAAATTAATTGAGGAGCCTCGCCATATTGAAATACAAGTTGTTGGAGATGCCTATGGGAAAGCCTGTCATTTATCAGAAAGAGATTGTTCGGTTCAACGTCGTCATCAAAAATTAACGGAGGAAACTCCTTCACCATTCATGACAGATGATTTGAGAGAAAAGATGGGATTAGCAGCTGTGAAAGCTGCAGAATTTATTAAATACGAAGGTGCAGGAACAGTCGAATTCTTAGTGGACAAACACAGAAATTTCTACTTCATGGAAATGAATACCCGAATTCAAGTGGAGCATCCTATTACTGAGCAAGTAATTGATTATGATTTGATTCGCGAGCAAATTCTTGTAGCTGCTGGTGTGCCAATTTCAGGAAAAAACTATTTGCCACAGTTACATGCGATAGAATGTCGTATCAATGCTGAAGACCCATATAATGATTTTAGACCTTCACCAGGAAAAATTACCACATTACACACTCCAGGAGGACATGGAGTTCGTTTGGATACCCATGTGTATTCGGGTTACTCAATTCCTCCGAATTATGACTCTATGATTGCTAAGTTAATCACAACAGCTCAAACTCGACAAGAGGCCATTAACAAAATGAAAAGAGCATTAGATGAGTTTGTTATTGAAGGTATAAAGACAACAATACCTTTCCATAGACAATTAATGGATGATTCAAGATATGTAGAAGGTAACTATACCACTGCATTTATGGAAGATTTCAAAATGATTGACCCAGAATAAAAGATTTATTTTAAATACGAAGAAACGTCTCAATATAAATGAGGCGTTTTTTTTTGCTCAAAATAAAAAATGGAATTTGTACAACGTAATAAACCTATTTTCTATTGATTCCATTTGGAGTAAAATACTTATTTTTATAAAAAATTTATTCATGAATTTGAGTTTTTGGGAATTAAAAAATTGGTTTACCAGTGTTGATTATACTATTGTTGGCAGTGGAATAGTAGGATTACATGCTGCTTTACAATTGCGTAGTCGATTTCCAGAAAGTAAAATTTTAATTATTGAAAAAGGTATGTTGCCACAGGGCGCTAGTACCAAGAATGCTGGTTTTGCTTGTTTCGGAAGTATTTCTGAAATTATAGATGATTTACATTCACATACCGAAGAAGAAGTGTTTCAATTAATTCAAAAACGTTGGAACGGACTTCAATTACTTCGTAAACGTTTAGGAGATTCTGTTATCGATTTTAAACCTTATGGAGGCTATGAATTATTTTTAGAAAACAGTGATACTAATTTCAATGAATGTGTTTCAAAGATTCCGTTTATCAATGAAATGTTGAAGCCTCTTTTTAAAGCAGAGGTTTTTACAAAGCAAGTTGACCGATTTGGTTTTGATAATATACAGGATTACCTCATTTTTAATCCTTTTGAAGCTCAAATTGATACAGGAAATATGATGCAGGCATTACTAAAACAAGCTGTTTCGGAGAATATATTAATTCTAAACCAACAAACGGTCAAAGGCTACAGTGAAAATAGCAATGGTGTGCAAGTAATGTTGGCTGACCACGAATTTTTTTCGAAAAAACTATTGTTTGCAACTAATGGTTTTGCTAGCGCAATAACAAATGGAGCGGTAAAACCAGCAAGAGCTCAAGTTTTGATAACAGAGCCTATCAAGAATCTAGATATAAAAGGAACTTTTCACCTAGAAAAAGGGTATTATTATTTTAGAAATGTGGGTGACAGAGTTTTATTGGGAGGAGGAAGAAATCTTGATTTTAATGGAGAAACAACCGATGAATTTGGCGAAACGGGATTAATTCAAAATCGATTAGAAGCATTGTTAAAAGAGGTTATTTTGCCCAATCAAGAGTTTAAAATTGCTCATAGATGGAGCGGTATCATGGGATTGGGGTCTAGTAAGAATCCTATAGTAACACAATTATCTGAACATGTGTATTGTGGAGTTCGATTAGGAGGAATGGGCGTTGCAATCGGGAGTTATATTGGTGCTGAATTAGCGGATTTAATTTAATAAATATGTTCAAAAAGGTATATCGTTTTTTATTGAAAACCATGCTTTGGTTTTTTGGAATTTCTATTCTTCTAGTAGTGTTATTTAAATTTGTTCCAATTCCTTTCACACCATTAATGGTTGTTCGAGCTATTGAGAATAAAATAGACGGAAATGAAATGGTATGCAGTCACGAGTGGAAGCCTATTGAGGAGATTTCGGTCAATTTGCAAAAAGCGGTAATTGCTAGTGAAGACGCAAGGTTTTTAACACATAGGGGTTTTGATTTTGATGCCATTGAAAAAGCAATGAAGAACAATGAAAAAGGAAAGAGATTAAAAGGAGGTAGCACCATATCGCAACAAACCGCTAAAAATGTTTTTCTCTGGCAAGGCAGAAGTTATTTTCGCAAAGGGCTTGAGGCCTATTTCACAATTTTAATTGAAATTATTTGGGGCAAAGAACGCATAATGGAAGCATATCTCAATAGCATTGAAATGGGAGATGGAGTCTATGGCGCACAAGCAGCAACACAATATTGGTACAGGAAAGATTGTTCAAGTTTAACAAAAACTGAAGCTGCCGGAATTGCAGCCATACTTCCAAACCCTAGAAAGTTTAAAGCCTCCAATTCGTCAGCCTTTATCAATGCTAGAAAAGCTAGAATTGTAAAACGAATGAGGCAAGTAGGGGAGTTAAAATACTAGAAATAGAAACATTCAAACAAGACACAAAATCTTTCTCAATTATAAAAAAAATGAGTCCGATGATGTATCGGACTCATTAGTGTGTTTATAACTTGAAAAAAAGTGGTGATTAATATCTTCCTCTATCTCCACCACCACGGTTTCCGCCATAACCACCGCGAGAATCTCCACCACGATTGTTATTAAAGCTTCTTCTTTCTCCTTCTGGTTTTGGTTCAGATTTATTAACCACTATTGCACGTCCTTGAACAGTAGCACCATTCAATTCATTAATTGCTTTTTGAGCCTCTTCGTCATTAGGCATTTCAATGAAACCAAACCCTTTACTTCTTCCAGTAAATTTATCAGTAATAATTTTTACAGAATCAACTGCACCATAAGCCTCAAAAGACTCTCTTAAATCTGCTTCCTCAATACTGAATGGAAGGCTTCCAACAAAAATATTCATAATTATTCTTTTTTATATTAAGCAAATATAGTTTATATTTTATTCTAACATACCATGTATGAGATTATTTATGAAAGTTTTAGATAAAAACAAAAAGCCATTTACAAAATAATAAATGGCTTTTGAGAGTTTTTCAAATCTTTGTATTTACGGTACAATAGGAACTTTGTAGAAAATCCCATATTGGAAGTTAACAGTCGGAGAATCCGTAGATGATTCTATATTTTCTGCGTTAAATCTGAATTTTCCTGAGACAGTTAATCCATCATAATCCGTGATAATTATTTGACCGTCACCTATGTTAGTGCCAGTTTCGTAGGCTAAGAGCGCTCCGTTTACAATAGCAGTATAAGCGGCTGTTTTAGTATCGCTTGTCCCTAGGTTGTGAGTGATATAAGTTGAACTGTCTTTCTGATTCACAAATGTAGTAGGTAAAGGGATTTCTAAGGTTACAGTTTCGTTTATAGTAACAGCTTGAATTAGTATAGAAGCATCATCGGTTACAGTTGCACTTGCATCAGCAGCTCTCCAGCTTTCATTGTTTTTAACACCTTGAAATGCGGCATTATTATTAAAAACAATATCTTCTCCACAAGAAGTTAGCCCAATTAAAAGCAATAGTATGTATATTCTTTTCTTCATTTTAAAAAATGTTTTATAAAACAAAAATAGGTTTTTATAGCAAAAAACAAGTATATAAAAGTATAAAATAATTTTAATTTATTGTTTTGGCGTTGCTGTTTGTGATTTTCAAAAAAAAAAACTATCTTTGCACCCTTAATTAACAGAGGTCGAGTACCTCAAATTTTAATCATACGATTATGTCAGTAAAAATTAGATTACAAAGACACGGTAAAAAAGGCAAACCTTTTTACTGGGTTGTAGCGGCTGATGCTCGCTCAAAAAGAGATGGTAGATATCTAGAGAAAATAGGTACTTACAATCCAAATACAAACCCTGCAACTATCGAATTGAACCTTGATAGCGCTGTAAAATGGTTGCACAATGGTGCTCAACCTACAGAAACTGCTAAAGCTATTCTTTCTTACAAAGGCGCTTTATTGAAGCATCATCTTGATGGTGGTATCCGTAAAGGTGCATTGACTCAAGAGCAAGCTGACGCAAAATTAGCTGCTTGGTTGGAGGCTAAAGCTGGAAAAGTTGACGCTAAAAAACAAGGTTTAACTAAGGCTGAAGCAGATGCTAAAGCAAAAGCATTAAAAGCTGAAAAAGAAGTAAACGCTAAACGTATAGCTGCTGCTGCACAAGCTGAAGCAGATGCAATTGCTGCTGCAACTCCTGCTGTTGAAGAAGAAGTTGCTGAGGTTGAAGCTGCAGTTGAGGCTGCTGCTGAAGAAGCTCCTGTTGCTGAAGAAAACACAGAAGAACAAGAAGCATAATTTTACCTGCGAGATGCGTAAAGAAGATTGTTTCTATTTAGGTAAAATCGCAAAAAAATTTAGTTTTAAAGGTGAAGTCTTAGCTTACTTAGATACAGACGAACCTGAATTATATGAAAATATGGAATCAGTATTTGTTGAATTCAACAATAATCTGGTTCCATTTTTTATTGAAAGTAGTTCACTACATAAAAATGACTTTCTTCGAATCCGATTCGAGGATATCCACAATGAAGAAGAAGCTGACCGATTAATTGGTTCAGCAATTTATTTACCCTTGAAAATGTTGCCAAAACTCACAGGTAACAAGTTCTACTTTCACGAAGTTATTGGTTTTGAAATAGAAGATAAACGTTTGGGTGTTTTTGGAAAAATTGTATCTGTTAATGACACATCCGCGCAACCTCTTTTTGAAGTTGTTAATGGTAATGTCGAGATTCTAGTTCCAATGATTGATCAGTTTTTAGTAAAAATTGATAGAGAAAACAAAAAAGTCATTATGGACTTGCCCGAAGGTTTGGTAGAAATGTATTTATAGTAAAAAACACTAATTTTATACCATTAAGAATTTAAGTTTCATTAGGTATTTTTTTAATACCTTAATGGTTTTATAATTTAAATAGATGTCTAAATTTTCGTTTAAACAATTTTCTGTTGAGCAAGATAGATGTGCTATGAAAGTAGGAACAGATGCTGTTGTACTAGGTGCATGGTGCCCAATTGATAATAATCCTTTTAGTATTTTAGACATTGGAACTGGTACAGGAATCATCGCATTAATGCTTGCGCAAAGAAGTTCTGCCGAGCAAATCGATGCTTTAGAGATAGATGAAGATGCATACGAACAAGCTGTGGATAATTTTGAAAATTCTCCTTGGAGCGATCGGTTATTTTGTTTTCACGCTGGCTTGGATGAATTTGTAGAAGAACCAGAAGATGAGTATGATATAATCATTTCCAATCCACCATTTTTCAGCGAAGATTATAAAACCGAAAATTCTCAGAGAGATTTAGCACGCTTTCAAGATGCAATGCCATTTGAAGATTTAATTGAAGCTGCTGATTTGCTATTATCTGAAAATGGAATTTTTTCTGTAATAATTCCTTATAAAGAAGAAGAACGATTTATTAATTTATGTTCTAATGTAGAGCTCTTTCCTGTAAAAATTACTCGTGTAAAAGGCTCACACACGACTCCAGTTGTAAGAAGTCTATTAGCTTTTAAACGGTATGAGTTACCAGTAATGACTACAGATGAATTAGTTATTGAAATAACTAGGCATGTTTACACTCAGGAATACATAGATTTAACTAAAGATTTTTATCTGAAAATGTAGTATCTAGACGGTAGTAAGCAAACCATTACAAATACTGCTTTTTAAAAATTATAACAATCGTTAATCGATTTGTTACATTTCTTTATGTAAATTTGTACTCTTTAAAACCAAAAAAATGAAACCAGACCTTTTCCAAGCACCTGATTACTACAATCTTGACGAATTATTATCTGAAGAGCATAAATTAGTGCGTGATGCAGCACGCGAATGGGTAAAAAGAGAAGTTTCTCCTATAATTGAAGATTATGCTCAACGTGCGGAATTCCCTAAACAAATTATAAGCGGTTTGGCTGAAATTGGAGCTTTTGGACCCTACATTCCTGAGCAATACGGAGGAGCAGGTTTAGATCAAATATCATACGGTTTAATTATGCAAGAGATAGAAAGAGGGGATTCAGGCGTTCGTTCGACTGCCTCTGTTCAATCTTCATTGGTTATGTATCCTATATGGAAATATGGAAATGAAGAGCAACGAATGAAATATTTACCAAAACTTGCTTCAGGAGAATATTTAGGATGCTTCGGTTTGACCGAGCCTAATTATGGTTCCGATCCCGGAAGTATGATAACCAATTATAAAGATATGGGAGATCATTATCTTTTGAATGGAGCAAAAATGTGGATTTCTAATGCCCCTTTTGCAGATGTAGCAGTAGTTTGGGCAAAGAATGAGGAAGGTCGAATCCACGGATTAATTGTTGAGCGCGGAATGGAAGGCTTTTCAACTCCGGAAACACACAATAAATGGTCTCTTCGTGCTTCGGCAACTGGAGAATTAATTTTTGATAATGTAAAAGTTCCGAAGGGAAATTTATTACCTAATAAATCGGGATTAGGAGCGCCACTAGGTTGCCTAGATTCGGCACGATATGGAATTGCATGGGGTGCGATTGGTGCTGCAATGGATTGTTATGATACAGCTTTGAGGTATTCAAAAGAGAGAATTCAATTTAATAAACCTATTGCAGGTACTCAATTGCAACAGAAGAAATTAGCAGAAATGATTACTGAAATCACCAAAGCGCAATTACTAACCTGGCGTTTAGGTGTTTTGAGAAATGAAGGAAAAGCAACAACTGCCCAGATCTCAATGGCTAAGAGAAATAACGTGGACATGGCTATCAATATTGCTCGTGAAGCTCGTCAAATACTAGGAGGAATGGGAATTACTGGAGAATATTCAATCATGCGCCACATGATGAATTTAGAATCTGTAATTACCTATGAAGGTACTCATGACATTCATCTTTTGATTACAGGTGCTGATATCACGGGAATACCAGCATTCAAATAGTTTAAAAAAGACATTAAACAAATCCTAAAAGTTTATCAAAAGCTTCTCAAACAAGAGAAGCTTTTTTTAATTTTACAAATATAATGTTTTGAAAGATAGCGTTTAACAACTGTTTTTTAACTTGTACTCGTATAAAACGGAATTATTGAAGTGTAAAAACAACATGATGTCTCAGTCAGATAAACTCCCAGTAAAAGTGAAAATATATCTAAAGCTAATAGCATTATTTTTTGTCTCAATTGCTTTTGCACAATGTAGCGTTGAAAATACCAACGCAAATACCAATACGAATACCAACACAGACACCGATATTGAAGTTGAGCCCATAAGCAGACAATTAAAGTACTTAGCACTCGGTGATAGTTATACAATTGGTGAAAGTGTTTGTGAAACCTGTCGATTTCCGGAGCAACTCAAGTTAGGATTGGAAAACATCTTTCCTAAAGATTTTTTTTCATTAAAAATTATAGCTACTACAGGTTGGACAACAACGAATTTGATATCGGCAATAAATACTCAAAATCCAGATTCAAATTATGATTTGGTAACTTTATTGATAGGTGTCAATAACCAATTTCAAAAAAAGCCGTTCTCGATTTATGAACAAGAATTCCCTCAATTAGTTAGTACCGCAATACGATTGGCTAAGGGCGATAAATCTAAATTGATTGTCGTTTCAATACCCGATTATGCCTTTACACCCTTTGGAAAAAGATTTGGAGCCCCTGACCCGACAGCTATTTCAACAGATATTGAACGCTACAATACATTTGCCAAAAATTATTGTGTAGCTAATAATATTGAATTTGTAAATATTACAGATATCACTCAGCAAGGATTAGAAGACCCTAATTTAGTTGCTAAAGACGGATTGCACCCATCGGAACTTGCTTATTCTAAATTTGTAGAACGGATTTTGCCCAAGGCAGTTTCAATTTTATCAAATTAAAACTAGTTGTGGAATTTTTATTTGCTTGAAGTAAATAATTCAACAAGGTTGAAGCGACATTCAATTCAATGCTATATTGCAAACAAATATCATTTTTTTTGTGAAATACAGTCTGTTTTTGTGGGATAGTTTATCAGAATTGTATATTTGCCCCTCGAATTAAAAATATAAAATAACTATTCAATAGAAGAATAACGGTATCCGTTGTTAATTTCCAAGTAATGAAGATCAGAAAAGGCACAAAAGAAGATATTTCAGCGGTTTTAGCTTTAATTAAAGAATTGGCAGTCTTTGAGAAAGAGCCAGAAGCGGTTATCTTGACAGTCGATGATTTAGTTCGAGATGGTTTTGGCGAAAACCCATTATTTCACACTTTTGTCGCATCAGTCAATAGTGATTCAAACGGTAACAAAACGTCGGAGGAAATTGTTGGAGTAGCTTTATATTATTATCGATATTCGACTTGGAAAGGCAGAACCATTCATCTTGAAGATTTGATTGTAAAAGAAAAAATGAGAGGGTCGGGCATTGGAAAAGCTTTGTACAAAGAAGTTATTGCTCAAGGCAAAAAAGACAATGTAAATCGAATAGAATGGGCGGTTCTTGATTGGAACACAACAGCGATTGATTTTTATGAAAAATCGGGAGCAAAAGTATTAAAAGATTGGCGTGTAGCGCAAATGGATAAAAATGGAATTGATAATTTTTTAAGTAATTTATAATGAGAGTTTTCAAATTTGGTGGAGCATCAGTTAAAGATGCAGATGGAATTAAAAACGTTTATGATGTTTTGCAAAAAGTAGGTTATGAAGATGTTTTACTTGTAGTTTCGGCTATGGGAAAAACTACCAATGCACTCGAAGTAGTAGTAAAAGATTATTTTGAGAAATCGTCTACTTTACAAGCGTCTGTTCAGGAAGTAAAAAAATACCACAATCAAATTTTGTTGGATTTATTTGAAGATGAAAAGAGCGAGGTTTTTACCGCTGTAAATAACTTGTTCTTTGATTTAGAATACTTTTTAAGCCATAATAAATCACCAAATTATAATTTTGTTTACGATCAGATTGTAAGCTTTGGAGAGCTAATTTCCACAACAATTCTCTCGCATTTTATGACTTTTATGGGTATAAAAACCAATTGGATTGATGTGCGTAGTTATATTAAAACAGATTCAACTTATCGCGATGCAGAAGTAGATTGGGATACTACTCAACAAAACATTTCAAAAAACGTAAAGAAAAAAGTCTTGAACATTACACAAGGTTTTTTAGGATATGACGACAACGGATTTACAACTACACTTGGTCGTGAAGGTTCAGATTATACAGCTGCGATTTTTGCGTATTGCCTCAATGCAGAAAGTGTAACGATTTGGAAAGACGTTCCTGGAGTGATGAATGCCGATCCACGTTATTTTGAAAATGCTAGTTTGTTGAATCAAATCTCCTACAGAGAAGCTATTGAATTAGCTTTTTACGGAGCAAGCGTTATTCACCCAAAAACATTACAGCCGCTACAAAAGAAAGAAATTCCGTTATATGTAAAGTCGTTTATCAATCCATTGCTTCCCGGAACAAGTGTTTCCAAAGGAGAAGATTTGGTTCCTTACATGCCTTGTTTTATTGTAAAGAAAAATCAATTGTTGGTATCACTTTCATCAATAGATTTTTCATTTATAATGGAAGAAAACATAAGCGAAATTTTTGGGTTGTTACACCAATATAAAATGAAAGTGAGTTTGATTCAAAATTCAGCTATTAGTTTTTCTATTTGTGTAGAAGACAAATTTGGAAATTTCAATGAATTGAAAAATATCTTAGCCAAAAAATTCAAAGTGTCTTATAGCGAAAATGTTTCTCTTTACACCATTAGACATTTCAATGAAAAAGCCTCACAAATGGTAGAAGAAAACAAGGAAGTCTTACTGAAACAAGTGAGTAGAGAAACGATGCAAATTGTAACCAAGGAAGTGATTTAAATCGTTTTTGAAACGAACATAAGGTTTCTAATCCCTTGAATTATCAAATAAAACACACTACTTTTGATGACTTGGCGTTATATTCTTTATGTTGAAAAAACTACTTTTTGGAGTTATTTTAGGCTTTTTTTCTGGACTTCACGCCCAACAGATTGTAACGCCGTATAAATCTGTAAAAATTCCTGTTTCGAGAGATACGATTCATTTGGAAAAAACGAGTATTAATTCCAGTTTTTTTAAAGTTTCGGATACACAATCTAATATCGTAGATTCCACCTTTTACTTTGTGAATTTTCAAAAAGGAACTCTAATTTTCAAAGAAAATTTCCCAAAAAGTATTGATTCTGTTACGATTGATTACTTGAGATTTCCAGATTATCTCACCAAAGAATACACCATTTATGACGACAGTCGTGTGATGAACAACGATTCAGGAGAGAATAATTTGTACAAAGTTTCTAATACAATTACCAAAAAATTTGTTCCTTTTGATGGCTTAAATACTTCGGGAAGCATCACCAGAGGCGTTACCATTGGGAATAATCAAAATGCGGTTGTCAATTCCAATCTCGACTTGCAAATTACTGGTAAAATTTCCAATACCGTTAGTTTGCGTGCCTCTATTCAAGACAGTAACATTCCGTTACAAAATGAAGGGTATTCTCAAAAATTAGACGAATTTGACCAAATTTTCATCGAATTATTTAGTGACAATTGGAACATTCGCGCAGGAGATTTATTTTTAGAAAATCGAAAATCCAGTTTTTTAAACTTTAACAAGAAGGTGCAAGGACTTTCGAGCAATTTTACCTTTGGAAATTCTGAAAATAAAACCTCTATTTTTGCTTCTGCTGCATTAGTACGAGGACAATATGCCAAAAGTAATTTTGTGGGTCAAGAGGGAAATCAAGGACCATATAAGTTAATTGGTTCCAGTGGTCAGCTTTACGTTTTAGTTATTTCGGGTTCAGAAAGAGTCTATGTCAATGGAATGCTGCTTCAACGGGGTGAAAATAATGATTACACTATCGATTACAATGCTGGAGAAATCACATTTACTTCACTTTTTCCCATTACTTCCGAAATGCGAATTGCTGTTGAATATCAATATTCAGATAGAAATTACACCCGTTTTGTAAGCTATTTTGGAGCCAATCACGAACGAGAAAAATGGAGTCTTGGTACTTATGTGTATTCTGAAAATGACGTTAAAAATCAACCTTTACAACAAAATCTTTCGACTGAACAGGTACAAATACTAAGTAACGCAGGTGATAATCCTGATTTAATGACTGCGCCATCTGCTTATGAGGATTCCTATTCAGACAATAAAAATTTGTATAAAAAAAATACCGCTGATGGCATTGAATTTTTTGAATATTCGAACAATCCGCAAGATGTTCTGTACAACGTAAAATTCAGTTTGGTTGGCAATAATCAAGGCAATTATACTGTATCCAACACTGCGGCAGTTGGTAAAATTTATTCTTATGTAGCACCAGTAAACGGAATAAAACAAGGAAATTACGAACCCGTGATGCGATTAGTTGCTCCAACTAAAATTCAAATTGCTTCCATCATAGGAAAATACAATCCCTCTGAAAAAAGCCATGTTGATTTTGAGTTAGGAGTTAGCAAGAATGACTTGAATCTTTTTTCGTCTCAAAACGACACTAATAACAACGGACTAGCAGGAAAAATAAATTCTAAAAAGCGCCTTTTTACAGGAAAATGGGAAGTTGATGCATTTGCTAATTTTCAATTTGTACAAGAAAATTTCAAAACCATTGAGCGACTGTACACTATTGAATTTGACCGGGATTGGAACCTAAATTCTGTCTCTGGAAATCAAAGTTTATTGGTTTCGGGTTTGAATTTTAATTTGCCCAAAAAAGGAATAGTGACCTATCAATTTGAAAAACTCGATTTTACCAAAACATTTTCAGGAAGCCGCCACAGCATTAATGGAATGCTATCATTCGATAGATGGAGCATTCAAAATAAAGGAAGCTTTTTAGCAAGTAATGCCACGATATCGGACTCAAAATTTCTAAGGAATCAAACACAAACACGCTATCATTTTAAGAAAAATTGGATTGGAGCAAGCATGCGATTGGAAGACAATCAAGAAAAAATCAAAGCGACCAACCAACTATCAGCGCTAAGTCAAAAATTTACGGAGTACGGTGCTTTTATAGGTCGAGGCGACAGCACAAAAGTATTCACTGAAATAGGCTATTTGAACAGAAAAAATGACAGTCTGCAAGATGGATTTCTCAAACGAGTGAATACCTCACAATCCTATTACATCAAATCTAAAGTAATTCAAAATGAGAGAAACGAATTGTCAATCTTTGTAAATTACAGGAATTTGAATTATGCAAATAACAGTCAACCCAATGAACCTTCGCTAAATTCTAGAGTACTGTATTCATCAAGATTTTTCAATCAATTGCTACAAAACACCACCGCTTTTGAGACCACATCAGGGAGCATTCCTCAACAGGAATTTACCTATCTCGAAGTCGAACCAGGACGTGGTGTGTATACCTGGAACGATTATAATAAAAATGGAATTCAGGAATTACAGGAGTTTGAAATTGCTCCATTTGTAGACCAGGCCAAGTATATCAGAGTGTTTTTGCCTCATCAGATTTTCCTAAAAACACATCAAAATAAATTTTCAGAGTCGGTTACTCTTAATCTTATTCAGTGGCAAAACGACAAAGGATTAAAAAAAATTCTTTCTTATTTTTACAACCAAACCACTTATTTAATTGACCGAAAAATAGAACGGAATGGGAATAATTTTGATCTAAACCCATTTAACACTTCTGAGGAGAATCTATTGGGATTGAATACAAGTTTTAGAAACAGCTTGTTTTATAATCGAGGAAAACAAAACCATTCGGTAACCTATACTTTTTTGAATAGTCGCACCAAAAATTTACTTACCATAGGTTCTTTTGATAGTAAAAACAGTTCACATCAACTACAATACCAGCATTTGTATAAAAAAAACTGGTTATTTACTATGGCTTCTCAAACCATCAAAACCATATCAAAGGTTGAAAACAGTAGCACAACAGATGATGTATCTTCTAGAAATTATAACATAGAAGGGTACAAAGTAGAACCAAAAATAGCGTACTTGTTTTCACGAAATGCGAGCTGGGATTGGTTCTGCGAATTTCAAAACAAGGAAAATAAAATAGGTAATTCAGAAATGTTAAAACAGACCAGAATTGGAACCTCATTTACCTATGCTAGCGAAAAAAAATTGACTATGAATGGCGAGTTTTCCTTATATCAAAACAAATTCAAAGGAGATGATTTGTCCGTTGTAGCATTTCAAATGTTAGAAGGATTACAAAAAGGACAAAATCTTACTTGGCGATTGTTAATCCAAAGGTCTTTAACCCAGTTTTTAGATATCAATCTGAATTACCAAGGACGAAAAAGCGAAACCAGCCAAACCATTCATACTGGGAATGTTCAGTTAAGAGCTTATTTTTAATTTTTTTTAGAATTAAATTAGTAACTTTATTGCTATTAAACTTTAAACATCGAATCATCATGAAAAAAGTAGTGTTATTATGTTTACTATTCGTTTTTTCTAGCACTTTTTATGCTCAAGAAACAAAATCAAAAAAAGCAACCAAAGCCAAAACTGAGAAAGCAGCAAAAGTAAAAGAAGAAAAAGAGAAAGCTAAAAAAGAGGCTGCAAAAGCAAAGAAAGAAGCCAAAAAAGCTGAGGACAAAGCTGAAAAAGAAGCAAAAAAGGCGCAAACGAAAACTAAAAAAGCAAAAACAGATGCTAAAAAGGAAACTAAAAAAATTGAAGACAAGGTAACTTCAAAAAATAAGAAAGAATCTAAAAAAGTAGAGGATAAAACCAAAGAAAAAGTTTCAAAAACAGAATCTAAAGCTAAGAAAGAAACTAAAAAAATTGAAGATAAAGTAACCTCAGGTACCAAAAAAGCCTCGCCAAAGATTAGAGAAACGACTGAGAGAGCGCCTAAAGTGGCTGACAAAGTTACAGGAACCTACAATGGTAAAAAAGTATATACTGGTCCAAGAGGTGGAAGATATTACATCAACTCAAACGGGAACAAAACCTATATTTCTGACGATAAGTAAAAAGTATCTTGAATAATAAAAACAAAAAACGCAACTTTTTAAGAGTTGCGTTTTTTTTGTGGAGAAGATGGGACTCGAACCCACGACTTCTTGCCTGCCAGGCAAGCACTCTAACCAGCTGAGCTACATCCCCAATTCAAGGGCAAAGATACATTTTTTTCTATTTAAAAAACCAAATTGCAAAATTCAAAGTAGAATCGTTACTATTTACTAAATTTGCATCAAAATCATCACAATGAGTAACATCAGAATCACCAAACAATTTAGTTTCGAAACAGGGCATGCGCTGTACGGTTACGACGGAAAATGTAAAAACGTTCACGGTCACAGCTATAAACTGTCAGTTACTGTTATTGGTAAACCTATCACAGACAAGAGCAACGTAAAATTTGGAATGGTGATTGATTTTTCTGATTTAAAAAAAATCGTCAAAGAAGAAATTGTAGACCAGTTTGATCATGCAACAGTTTTTAATGAAACCACTCCACATATTGAATTAGCCAACGAATTAAAATCACGTGGTCATCATGTTATTTTAGTTAATTATCAACCTACTAGCGAAAATATGGTTATCGATTTTGCCAAAAAAATAAGAAGCAGATTGCCAGAAGTTATTAAACTTCACTCGCTAAAACTACAGGAAACCGACACCTCATTTGCAGAATGGTATGCTAGTGATAATGAATAATTAAAAAACACTAAATTAGCCTCATGCAATTAGCCCAAAATAAAAAAATATACTTTGCCTCCGACCAGCATTTTGGTGCGCCAACACCCGAATTGAGTTTTCCTAGAGAACAGAAATTCGTTGCTTGGCTTGACGAAATAAAATCCGATGCTCAGGTTATCTTTTTATTAGGCGATTTGTTCGATTTTTGGTTCGAATACAAAACGGTTATACCTAAAGGATTTATAAGAGTTTTAGGAAAACTAGCCGAAATTCGTGATAGTGGTATTCCCATTTATTTCTTTGTAGGTAATCATGATTTGTGGATGTCAGATTATTTTGAAAAAGAATTGAACATTCCAGTGTATCACGACAACAAAGAATTTACTTTCAACGGAAAAACCTTCCTAATAGGTCATGGCGACGGAAAGGGTCCAGCCGACAAAGGCTACAAACGCATGAAAAAAGTCTTTACTAATCCGTTTTCCAAAACCTTGTTTCGATGGTTGCATCCTGATATTGGAGTTCGATTAGCGCAGTACCTTTCTGTAAAAAACAAACTCATTTCTGGCGAGGAAGACGTCAAATTTCTTGGCGAAGAAAACGAATGGTTGGTGCTTTATTCCAAACGCAAACTCGAAACCAAACACTACAATTACTTTGTTTTTGGACACCGCCACCTGCCTATGAAACTCGCTGTTGGCAAAAACTCAGAATACATCAATCTCGGCGATTGGATTGGCTATTTTACTTATGGTGTTTTTGATGGAGAGACTTTCGAGTTGAAGAAATTTTAGTAAAAAATATTTGCTTGAGAGAAAATTTAGCAATTACTACTGATGCTCATTTAAATCTTTCTGTAAATCCAACTTTCTAAACGATGGCGAAAAGAATCCAGTACCTAGCACAATCAAAAGCGTCATACTACCACCAAATACAACTGCTGTTACCGTCCCCATTAGTTTTGCTGTCAAACCGCTTTCAAAAGCTCCCAACTCGTTAGACGAACCCACAAAAATAGAATTCACCGCAGAAACTCTTCCTCTCATAGAATCCGGTGTTTTTAGCTGCAAAATCGTTTGGCGTATCACCACCGAAATGCCATCTACAACGCCACTCATAAATAAAGCAAAAACAGACAGCCAAAAAATGGTGGATAAACCAAACACAATAATGCAAACTCCAAATAAGAAAATAGCCGTGAGCAATTTCATTCCTGCATTTTTATTTACAGGGACATAAGCCGTGATAAACATCGTCAAAAAAGCTCCAACGGCTGGAGCAGCTCTCAAAATCCCAAAACCTTGAGGCCCTACTTTCAAAATATCTTGAGCAAATATGGGCAACAGCGCCACAGCACCACCAAAAAGAACCGCTACCATGTCTAGCGATAGTGCGCCTAGAATCGTTTTATTATTAAAAACAAATTTCACGCCTTCCTTGAGACTATCCATGATAGGTTCGCCAATTTTCGGATTCAAAATAGGCTTAGTCGTAATTTGGGATAAAGCCACCAATGACAAAACCGAACAGCCAAAAACAAAACACATCGACCAATGCACCCCAATCCAAGTAATCGAAAAACCAGCAACCGCAGGTCCTAAAACAGAACCTATCTGCCACACCGAACTGCTCCAAGTAGCTGCATTAGAATAAGCCTGCTTAGGAATAATTAAAGATAAAAGCGAAAAGATAGTAGGCCCTAAAAAGGCTCTAACAATTCCACCAAGAAAAACCAATCCATAAATACTATACAAAATGACTTTGGTAGAATAATCTTTAACTACCAGTGGCCAGGTTAACAAGAACAACCCCAAACTGATTACTGAAAAGGCAAAAATACATTTCAGTAGCAACCCTTTTTTTTCATTTTGGTCTACAAAATGTCCAGCAAAAAGTGCCATAGCAATAGCAGGAATAACCTCCATTAGTCCTATAATCCCTAACGAAAGAGGACTTTTAGTCAAACTATAAACGACCCACTCAATAACAATAAACTGCATTGACCAAGCAAAAACCATGGCAAATCGCAAGATTAAAAAAACATTAAATTCTCTGAAGCGCATGGCTGCATACGGATCGTTTTTTTTCATGATATTTTATAATTATTTAATATCTCTTATTCTCAATTGTGAACTCACTTTTCCGTTCCATTCGTTTTCGTCAATAGAATAGACCATGTCAAAGGTCTGTCCATTTTTTGTACTTTCCAATTTATTTCCTAAACCAAATCCAATAGCTCCTATTCCCTCAGTCCCGATACTTCGGGATTGTTTAACAAATAGTTTCAAGTGTTCATTGTCCTGACCTAATGGTTTCCCGTAACCCGTATCTATTACACTTTTAGTCAAAAAAACTGGGGTCATATTCTGCGGGCCGAAAGGTTCAAATTGTTTTAAAATCCGAGTCAGTTTGGGTGTAATCTCGGCAAAATCAATCTCGGCATCAATCGTAATTTCGGGAGTCAACAAATCGGGATGAATGGTTTCTTGTACCACTTTTTCAAAAGCAGCTTTGAAATCTTCATACTTTTCTGCCTTCAAAGTCATTCCAGCAGCATACATGTGTCCGCCAAATTGTTCCAAATGTTCTGAACAAGCTTCCAATGCATTATACACATCAAATCCTTTTACAGAACGTGCCGAAGCCGCATATTTGTCATCACTTTTAGTAAAAACCAAAGTCGGACGGTAATAGGTTTCAATCAATCGAGAAGCCACAATCCCAATAACTCCTTTATGCCAGTTTTCTTGAAAAACAACAGTCGTAAATCGTTCTTTTTCCTGATTTTCTTCAATTTGCAAAAGCGCTTCTTTAGTAATTTGCTTGTCTAAATCCTTTCGGTCTGAATTGTATTGTTCAATTTCAGCTGCAAATTGTTGGGCTTGCTCAAAATCAAATTCGGTTAACAACTCTACTGCATGATTCCCATGTTTGATTCTTCCTGCGGCGTTTATTCGGGGGGCAATAATAAATACTACATCGGTAATATCTAAAACCTTTTTTTTGATTTGATAGATTAAAGCTTTAATCCCAGGTCTCGGTTCGGAATTTATTACTTGTAAACCAAAATGGGCTAAAATCCGATTCTCTCCTGTCATAGGAACAATGTCCGCAGCAATGGCCGTCGCAACTAAATCCAAATAGGGAACTAAATCATCAATCGTTTGGTTTCTCCATTCTCCTAAAGCCTGAATTAACTTAAAACCAATGCCACAACCACACAATTCATCATAGGGATAAGTACAATCATCTCTTTTGGGATCTAAAACGGCAATCGCATCGGGCAAAACTGCTCCCGGTCTATGATGGTCACAAATGATGAAATCAATATTTCGTTCTTTAGCGTAAGCAACATGTTCTATTGATTTTATGCCGCAATCTAAGGCAATAATGAGCGAAAAACCATTGTCATCAGCAAAGTCAATTCCTTTAAAAGAAACACCGTACCCTTCATCATAACGGTCGGGGATATAGGTTGCAACGTTTGGATAATAGCTCTTGAGATAAGACGAAACCAGTGAAACCGCTGTTGTACCATCTACATCATAATCGCCGAAGACAAGAATATTTTCCTGATTAGCAATGGCGCTTTCAATTCGTTCCACCGCTTTGTCCATATCTTTCAACAAAAACGGATGGTGTAAATCGTTTAAAGTAGGTCGGAAAAATTGTCGGGCTTCCTCATAAGTTGTGATACCGCGTTGCAGAAGTAATTGTGCAATCAAACTATCCACTTGTAAAGCTTCGGATAGTGTTTTTATTTTTTCGAATTCGGGAATGGGTTTGATAGTCCAGCGCATAAATATAATTTTGAATGGTGTATAAAAATGAAATTCAAATTTACTATAATTTTTTAAAATGGAGTTCATCACCAATAAATTATGAACATTGAATTTATAAATTCAGAAAAAATTCGTTTCTTGTACCTCCAATTATTTTTTTACAAAACGTTAAATCTGTTACCAATGCATATTCAAGGACAAATTGTAGATATCAAAAATCGCCGCATTTTTTCAGGTGAAATTACGGTCGAAAACGGAAAAATTACTTCTATTACTGAAAAAGAACACGAGGTCAAAGATTATATTCTTCCGGGCTTTATAGATGCTCACATTCATATTGAAAGTTCGATGCTTGTTCCATCTGAATTTGCAAAACTGGCGGTGCTTCACGGAACCGTAGCAACCATATCCGACCCGCATGAGATTGCTAATGTATTAGGAAAAGAAGGCGTATATTACATGATTGAAAACAGTAAAAAAGTTCCGTTGAAATTTCATTTCGGAGCGCCATCCTGCGTTCCTGCTACCTCATTTGAAACCGCTGGAGCCATAATTGATTCTGAAGGAATTAAGGAATTGATGGCTTCGCCAGACATTTATTATTTGGCCGAAATGATGAATTATCCGGGTGTATTGTTTGACGATGAAGAAGTTTTGAAGAAAATAGAATGGGCAAAGCATTTCGGCAAACCAATAGACGGTCACGCACCAGGTTTGCGTGGTGAACCTGTAAAAAAATATATTTCCGCTGGAATAACAACCGATCATGAGTGTTTCACGTTTGATGAAGCTCAAGAAAAATTAAGCCTCGGCATGAAAGTTATTATTCGTGAAGGAAGTGCCGCCAAAAACTTCAATGCTTTGATTGATTTGCTTCCTGAGCATTATGAAAATATGATGTTTTGTTCAGACGACAAGCATCCTGATGATTTAATTGTGGGGCATATCAATTTGTTGTGTGCTCGAGCAGTTGCAAAAGGCATGGATGTTTTTAAAGTTTTGCAAGCTGCCTGTGTCAATCCGGTGTATCATTACAACATGAACGTAGGTTTATTGCAAGAAGGCGATGCAGCCGATTTTATTGTTGTGGAAGATTTAGTCCATTTTAAAATCCAACAAACCTATATCGATGGGGAATTGGTTGCGGAACATGGCAATTCGTTTGTACAACACGTTCCTTTTGAAACCCCAAATAATTTCAATATTTCAGCAAAAGAAGTTTCTGATTTTGAAATTCCAAGTACAGCGTCGAAAATTAGAGTAATTGAAGCCTTGGAAGGGCAGTTGATAACCAATGAAATTCATCATGAATCGCTACTGGAAAATGGAAAAATCGTTTCTGATGTAAAAAATGACATTTTGAAAATGGCGGTTGTCAATCGCTATCAAGATACTAAACCCGCCATCGCTTTCATCAAAAACTTCGGATTGAAAAAAGGCGCAATTGCTAGTTCCGTTGCTCATGATTGCCATAATATTGTTGTGGTGGGGACATCTGATGAGGAAATTTGTAAGGCGGTAAACCTAATCATAAAAAACACAGGCGGAATTTGTGCTGTGAATGGTTACGAAGCCAAATCCTTAGCGCTTCCAGTTGCCGGAATTATTAGCGACAAAAACGGCTGGGAAACAGGAAAATTATACGAAGAAATTGATGCTATGGCAAAAAGCTTAGGAAGCTCCTTAAAAGCCCCTTTTATGACTCTTTCTTTCATGGCACTGCTCGTTATTCCCGATTTAAAACTCTCAGACAAAGGATTGTTTAGTGGTAATTCGTTTACGTTTGTAGATTTAGAAGTGGAGTGATTACAAATGCCACGCAGATGACTCAGATTAAGCGGATTTTCAAAGATGCTTATAAGTGAAAGCTTCAAAAATCCGTTACATCCGTGTTCCAATGAAACGATGTTATTTTAAAATTAAAGTTTTGTCTCGGTAAAATGAAACCGTAAAAGCAACCCTTCCTCAAAAATTATTTGACACATGATTTTTATCATATTTAATGGTAGTAGGTGTATGTACATTTGTTAACAAACTTAAAACAAATGTAAAATGAAAAAATATAGTAAAAACGTAGAATGGATTAGAGTTTTTTTAGGAGTGTTTCTAATAGTGTATGCATTAAATAAATTTTTCCATTTCTTCCCTTCAAGTTACGGTCAGATGCCAAAGGAGGCTGAAGAGTTTTTAGATTCAACTCTAACCTTTTTGCCCTTCCTCTTTATTTTTGAAATTATTATTGGTTTGTTTTTAGTGTTCAACAAATGGCCCGCTGCCATTTATATTGTATTGTTTCCATTAACCGTTTCATTTCTTATATTTTCATTTACTAATAAAGATTTAGGAGATATGTGGCCAGCAATACTTGTTGCTATTTTAAACATCACAATGTTATATAGCGAAAGAGGAAAATACAAACCTATGTTTCAATAAAGAATGCTAAAAACGAAAACGGCAGACGTTGTAAATTAATTGTAATTCGTATTCTTAATTTATTTGTTTTATCCGTAAGGCAGTGAAATAGTATTATTTCAAAACCAAAGCCGTTCCTTCAAATTGAATTCCAGCCCAACCTGTTTTTATAAAATTACGGATATTCTGATGGTTTGTTCCCTCTGGGTTTGCTAGTACTTCTTCAAAATAGTAGGCGCCAAAACACGACAAGGTTTCTTCTTGAGATAGATGATGCAATTGTGCAAAAGCAAATAACTTGCACGAACCTGAATTTTCTCCTGCTGCGTTATGCTGTGAGCCATTCTGAAATGCTGTTGGTGTGAAAGTATAATTTTCATCAATCACAGCAAGGGTTTCCGTAAAATCTATCGTTTTTGGAGTTTGTTTGATTTTTTGTAGAAAAGAAGGAATGCTCATGAGTTTATATTATAATTCAGATTGTTTTTTATTCTCTTTAACCACAATTTTTCCGCCAACTACAACGACAATTTCGCCTCTTGGAGCTGTTTTTTCAAAATGGGTCAACACTTCTCTCGCCGTTCCACGGATGGTTTCTTCGTGTAGTTTAGACAATTCCCGACAAACACAAACCGGACGATCTTCGCCAAAATAAGTGATGAATTCTCCCAAAGTTTTCACCAATTTATGTGGAGAAACATACAAAATCATGGTTCGAGTTTCTTCGGCTAAGGCCAAATATCGGGTTTGTCTTCCTTTTTTTTCTGGTAAAAAACCTTCAAAAACAAATCGGTCATTGGGTAAGCCGCTGTTGACTAATGCAGGTACAAAGGCTGTAGCGCCCGGCAAACATTCTACTTCTATATTGTTTTCAACACAAGCTCGGGTCAATAAAAATCCAGGGTCAGAAATTGCAGGCGTACCTGCATCCGAAATTAAAGCAATATTTTCGCCTGCTTTCAATCGCGAAATTACATTTTCGATGGTTTTATGCTCGTTATGCATGTGGTGACTGTGCATGTGCGTGCTAATCTCAAAATGTTTTAAAAGTTTTCCGCTAGTGCGTGTATCTTCAGCCAAAATCAAATCGACTTCTTTTAGAATTCGAATCGCTCGAAAAGTCATGTCTTCGAGATTACCTATAGGAGTAGGGACGAGGTATAATTTTGACATTTGCTATGAGGATATTAAATCGATAAATTTATTTTAACCACATAGACACATAGTAAAGTTGAAGGTTTCAAGGCGTTTCACTTTTTACAAAAAACAGAGCCATGTTACAACAAGAATTGTTCTATTTCTTTCTTAATTCTATTGATTCTATGTGGTGAAAATTTTATGAAAATCTTTTTTCTAAAATTTCCATGAAACGAGCTTCATATTCTTCTTTTCCTTCCCAATTATTGTAATCTGGTTTTACCATATCATCAATAAAAGATTGTACTTCTTGAAACGTATCGAAAGTAATTAATTGAGACAAAACTCGGTTGTAATCCTCGCTGCTATTAGCAAAAAGGTGTTTCATAAAAGCAATTCTGTCGTTTAAACCAATGGTTATTCCTTTTGAAAGTCGGTCATTCAATGAAACTGTTCTTGAATCAGTGTCTTTATTGATGGAGATTACAGGCGATGAATCGGATAAATTTCTGCTTATCGAAATTACATTTTTAGGTTCGGTTTCTCTATTTTCCAATTCTTCAGGTTTAACAAAAACGGGGTCTGAATAATTTGGCCCTAGTAAATCGTCAAAAGTAATTTGAGTTGATTTGTTTTTTTGTTCTTCTTTAACTTCCTCTTTTACGTCTTCTATTTTGGATTCAAAAGCCAATTCAAAAGCAGGTCTAAAAACAGGCTCTTCAGCAACGACTGGTTCTGCTACTTTTTCTTCTTCTGCTAGCGCACTGATTTTTTCCTCTTGAATCTCTTCTACAGCTTCTCCTACTTCTTCCACTTCAGCTTGAACAGCTGCTACTTCTAGAATATTTTCTTCTTCAATACTTTCAGCAACGGATTCTGTAACTTCAGGCACTTCAGATTCTGTTTCTGTTGTTGCAACTACTTCTGCTTCAATTTCAGCCTGAGGTTCTTCTTCAACGGCTACGATAGCTGCAGGAGCATCAAAGGCTTCTTCTATCTTTTTTTCAATATCGGCATAGCCAATAGTTGGTTTTACATCGCCAAAATTTTCTTCTACAAAAAGTAAAACGGATAATTTCTCATATAGTTTTTGCGTTTCTTGATGCAATTGAACCAATTCCGATTTATTTTTAAGCTTTAAAATTCGATGTGCAATACTGATTAAATCAGCTTCCAACTTTTTTTTCATATCTACAGAATTATAATGAATACGGTGTATTTTATTTTTAATTAAAAGTGGCTACAAAACTTCCATTTGGCAAAATTTTTCTACTTTTGAAACGATGTAAAAGTATAAATTTTTTAGGTCAATTTGTTAGCGTTACAAAGTAATAAAAACTATTCATTTTAAGAGCAAGAAAAATACAAAATGTTTCTCGAAAATACAGTAAATCATAAAGAACAATTTGGTTGGATTGAAGTCATCTGCGGATCGATGTTCTCTGGAAAGACCGAAGAATTGATTCGTCGTCTGAAAAGAGCTCAATTTGCCAAGCAAAGAGTTGAAATTTTCAAACCTTCTATTGACACGCGCTATGACGAAGAGATGGTGGTTTCTCACAATAAAAATGAGATTCGCTCTACACCTGTTCCTGCAGCTGCTAATATTGCTCTTTTAGCTCAAGGTTGTGACGTGGTAGGTATTGATGAAGCGCAGTTTTTTGATGACGAAATTGTGAAAATTTGTAATGATTTGGCAAATAATGGCGTTCGCGTTATTGTTGCAGGATTGGATATGGATTTTAAAGGCAATCCTTTTGGACCAATGCCTGCACTTATGGCAACCGCCGAATATGTAACAAAAGTTCATGCCGTTTGCACCCGAACAGGGAATTTGGCCAATTATAGTTTTAGAAAAAGCAACAACGAAAAACTCGTTATGTTAGGAGAAACAGATGAGTACGAACCTTTAAGCCGTGCAGCCTATTATCATGCTATGAAAGAGAATCAAGAGAAAGAATTGGAGTCTAAAACAAAAAATAAAACCGAATAACTTTTGAGTTTAGACCTTAAAAATAGTGCTGCAATTCTACAAGCAAAATGGTTGGGAATCCATACCAACACTACCATTGAAAACATTTCTATTGACAGCCGTTCACTACAAAATGAAGACAAAACTTTATTTTTTGCCTTAGTTGGTCCAAATAACGACGCACACAATTACATCGCTTCTTTAATTGATAAAGGCGTTCAAAATTTTGTGGTGAATTATATTCCTCAAAATTTAGAAAATCAAGCTAATTTCCTCGTAGTTGAGAATACTCTAGACAGTTTACAGCATTTTGCAGCCCATCACCGAAGTCAGTTTAATTTCCCAATCATAGGAATCACGGGTAGTAACGGCAAAACCATTGTTAAAGAATGGCTTAATTTTCTCTTAAGCCCCGATTATAATATTATTCGAAGTCCTAAAAGCTATAATTCGCAAGTGGGCGTTCCCTTGTCTGTGATGGCGATTAATGAAAAACACAATTTAGGGATTTTTGAAGCTGGGATTTCTATGATAAATGAAATGGCAAAGCTAGAAACCATTATCAAGCCAAGCATTGGAATTCTAACCAACATAGGTTCCGCACATGATGAGGGTTTTGCTCATATTGGTGAAAAAATCAAAGAAAAACTGAAGTTATTTCAAAACGTAAAAGTTTTAATCTATAATAAAAACAAAACCATTGACGCTTTTATCAATCCAAAAATAAAAACCTTTTCTTGGAGCTGTAGAGATGAAAATGCGGATGTTTTTATTACCCAAAAATCGATTTTAGAGAAAACGGTTCTCAAAATTAAATATCATGATCACACTTTTGAGATTAAAATTCCTTTTCACGACGACGCTTCGATTGAAAATGCCATTCATTGCATGATGGTAATGCTCTATTTTGATTACGATTACAAAACCATCGAACATCGAATGGAATTATTGTTTCCAGTTGAAATGCGATTGAAACTCAAAAACGGAATTAACAATACCACCATAATTGACGATAGTTACAGCTCCGACTTTCAATCTTTGAAAATTGCATTGGATTTTTTAGAAAGTCAAAAACAGTACAAAAAGAAAACCTTAATCCTGTCGGATATTTTTGAAAGCGGATTGTCTAATGAAGATTTGTATTCAAAAGTTTCGCAGTTGATTATTTCCAATAAAGTAAATCGTGTGATTGGTATCGGTGAAACCATATCAAAATTCAAAAATAAGTTTCTCAACTGCATTACTTTTAAAGATACAGATGAATTTATCGCTGCTATTCATCATTTGAATTTTGGCAATGAGACCATTTTAATCAAAGGAGCAAGAGCCTTTCATTTTGAAAAAATTGTTGCTGCTCTAGCCGAAAAAACACATGAAACTGTTCTGGAAATCAACTTAAACGCAATTAGTCACAATTTAAATTTCTACAAATCAAAACTGAATCCAGAGACCAAAATGATGGTCATGGTAAAAGCATTTGGTTATGGAAATGGCGGATTTGAAATTGCCAAATTACTGGAACATCACAAGGTTGATTATCTTGGAGTGGCTTTTGCAGATGAAGGAATTTCGCTTAAAAATGCAGGGATTCGAATGCCAATTATGGTTTTAAATCCAGAAAACACCAGTTTTGAATCGATTATACAGCATCATTTAGAGCCTGAAATTTATAGTTTAAAAGGCCTAAAAGCATTTCTGAAAATTACAGAGCAAAAAAAGCTACATCGTTTCCCAATTCACATTAAACTCGATACAGGAATGCACCGTTTGGGTTTTGAGGAAGAACATTTAAATGAATTGATATCTATTTTAAAAGCTAACAAATCGGTTACTGTAAAAAGTATTTTGTCACACATGGCAACCAGTGATGATTTGAAGCATCGGGATTTTGCCCTTTCACAAATTGAATTATTTGAAAAATTATCATCCAAAATACGAAGTGAATTACATATCAATCCGATACGTCATATATTAAACACTTCTGGAATTAGTAATTTTCCGCAGGCACAATACAATATGGTTCGGTTGGGCATAGGTCTTTATGGTGTTTCAAACGATGCTGAAGAACAAAAACAGTTGGAAAATGTAGGAACCTTGAAATCTATCATTTCTCAAATCAGAACCATTGATGCAGGAGAAAGCGTGGGCTATGGTAGACGATTTATAGCAACTAAAACTACCAAAATTGGCACAATTCCTATAGGTTATGCCGACGGAATTTCGAGACATTGGGGTAATGGAGTAGGTTATATTACCGTAAATAATCAAAAAGCAACAATTGTAGGTAGTATTTGTATGGACATGTTGATGGTTGATGTTTCACATATTAATTGCGCTGAGGGCGATTCAGTAGTGATTTTTGGTGAAAATCCAACCGTGATTTACATGGCTGAAAAATTACAAACTATTCCATATGAAATTCTAACCAGTATTTCTCAACGAGTAAAAAGAGTTTTTTATAGAGAATAATTTTTTCCGTCACGATTGTTGATGTGTTAAAAATTTAATTAAATTCGTTGTATAAAATTAATTTCTAACTAAAACAAATTAAATTATGGGAATGATTTCAGAATTTAAAGAATTTATTGCTAAAGGAAACGCAATGGACTTAGCAGTAGGAGTAATTATAGGAGGCGCATTTGGGGCTATTGTAAACTCATTAGTTGCTGATGTAATTACACCAGCATTATTAAATCCTGCATTAAAAGCAGCGCAAGTTGAAGATTTAGCGGGTCTAAAGACCGATGGCGGAATTTTGTACGGAAAATTTTTAGCAGCTGTAATAAGTTTTCTTGTTATTGCGTTTGTGATTTTCATTTTTGTCAAAGCAATTAACAGCATGAAGAAAAAGCAAGAAGCTGCTCCCGCTGCGCCTGCAGGGCCAACTCAAGAAGAATTATTGACTCAAATTAGAGATTTATTGAAAAAATAATTTCCGCTACATTATATGTTCAATTTAAACCACGTCAAAAGCGTGGTTTTTCTTTTTTGTTATAAATACAACATTTTGTTATTTTTTGTGAACCCGATTGTTTTTATTCGAATAGTGCTTACTTTTGCATCTCAAAATAAATACTAAAAGTAAAATAGATACTATGAGAATTGCAGTTGTAGGTGCAACCGGAATGGTTGGTGAAGTAATGCTTCAAGTTTTAGCAGAAAGAAATTTTCCAGTAACTGAATTGATTCCTGTTGCTTCAGAAAAATCAGTTGGGAAAGAAATTGAATTTAAAGGAACAAAATATAAAGTTGTAGGGATGCAAACTGCAGTTGATATGAAAGCAGATATTGCTTTATTTTCAGCAGGTGGTCAAACTTCTTTAGACTGGGCTCCAAAATTTGCAGCCGCTGGTACAACCGTTATTGATAATTCGTCTGCTTGGAGAATGGATGCTACAAAAAAATTGGTTGTTCCTGAAATCAATGCTTCTCAATTGACAAAAGAAGATAAAATTATTGCAAATCCAAATTGCTCAACTATTCAAATGGTTTTAGCATTGGCTCCATTGCATAGAAAATATAATATCAAACGTATAATTGTTTCCACCTACCAATCTATCACAGGAACTGGTGTTAAAGCGGTGAAGCAATTAGAAAATGAATATGCTGGTATTCAGGGCGAAATGGCGTACAAATATCCTATCCATAGAAATGCAATTCCTCAATGTGATAGCTTTGAAGAAAACGGATATACTAAAGAAGAAATGAAGTTAGTTCGTGAAACTCAGAAAATTTTAAGCGATAAAACTATTGCTGTAACAGCTACTGCAGTTCGTGTACCTGTTGTTGGAGGTCATAGTGAGGCTGTAAATGTTGAGTTTTCTAATGATTTTGACGTAAACGAAGTTCGTGAAATTTTACATCATACAGATGGTGTTGTGGTTCAAGATAATTTAGATGCTTTTACCTATCCAATGCCTCTTTATGCTCAAGGCAAAAACGAAGTTTTTGTTGGAAGAATTCGTCGTGACGAAAGCCAACCTAAAACATTAAACATGTGGATTGTTGCAGACAACTTAAGAAAAGGAGCGGCTACGAATACTATTCAAATTGCAGAGTATTTGGTTGCGAATCAATTGGTTTAATATTTTTTCAAACCATTAAGATAATTAAGCTTTCTTAGGTGTGTCTTATTTTTCTTAAAAATCTTAATGGTTTCAATACATTTCCATTTAAGTTTTCAAATCTTAAAGATTGTTAATTTAAATGGTTTTTAATTTTTGCTTAGTTACTTTTGCTGTGATGAATAAGAAGAACTGCATAGTAAGTCTGATTTTTGGAGTAATTGTATTGTTATCACAACTTTTACAGTCTTTCCATTCGGGTTCACATTTAGCAAGTCTCTTTTCTGAAAAAGAATGTCATCATAAATACGCTGAAAATAAGACAGAAATTGGTCACGCTCATCATGATTTTGATCATTGTTTTACTTGCGAATTTACTTTCAGTGCGTCATTAAAATCTGAATTTTTTTCTTGGAATTTTAAGAAAACTGAAATTCCAGTTTCATATTCTTTTTTCTACTCCAAAGAAATTACACAATCGTTTCGAGGCAGTCTATTTGCTCTTCGAGCACCCCCAAGTTTTATTGTTTAAACTGAATTTATTTCAGTTTTCCCTGAAATTTTTCAGACCAAATATTTTTGGTCAACTCTGTTTTAACAATAAATACTATTCAAATGAAATCATTTCTACTTTCCCTATTTCTAGGGTTTTCTATATTTGTCAATGCACAAAACAAAATTATTGGTACTATAACTAACGCTCAAAACAAACCTCTCTCTGGTGTGAATATTATTATTTCTGAGATTCACAAAGAAACTATTTCAGACGAAAAAGGAGGGTATCAATTAGATAACTTGCCTATTGGGAGTTATAAAATAGTCTTTTCTTTTATGGGCTATGCAAAACAAACTAGAACCTTTCAAATAACTCAACAAGAAACTACGATTGACATTGTTTTAGAAGAAGCTGTGCATCAAATGGATGAAGTTATCGTTTCTACAGCTTTTAATAAGGTTCAATCTCAAAACGTAATGAAGGTAGAACATCAATCGATGAAATCACTTTCTCAAAAAGGAACTTCAACCCTAATTGAAGGATTGGCAACAATACCTGGAGTTTCACAAGTTTCTACAGGAACTTCCATTGGAAAACCAGTGATTAGAGGTTTGAGTGGCAACCGAGTTTTGGTATATTCACAAGGAGTTCGATTGGAAAATCAACAATTTGGAGAAGAGCACGGCTTAGGCTTAAATGATGCTGGGATTGAAAGCGTGGAAGTCATCAAAGGACCAGCATCTTTATTATATGGTTCTGATGCTATTGGCGGTGTTTTGTATTTTAATCCCGAAAAATTTGCTGCTGCAAATACATTTGAAGGAAATTTTAGTCAAAAATATTTTTCAAATACTAATGGAAGTAACTCGTCAATGGGTATAAAAACGTCTTCGGATAAATTTAAATTCCTTGCTCGTGGAAGTTATAATTCGCATGCCGATTACAAAATTGCTAATGGAAATCGAGTAACAAACACACGTTATAATGAAACCGATTTTAAAACAGCATTTGGGTATTCAAACTCTAAATTTAATTCTACTTTACGCTATAATTTCAACAAACTAGATTTAGGAATTCCAGAAAATGGAATAGCTGAACAATCGGCAACACACAAAACTACATTTCCAAAACAAGAGGTTTATGCTAATATTTTGAGTTTTAATAATACTGTTTTTTTCAACAATTCTAAATTAGATGCGGACTTAGGATATATTGCTAATGACAGAAGTGAATTTGAAGACAGTAATGTTGCCAATTTGCAAATGAAACTCAAAACGTACAATTATAATGTAAAATATTATTTGCCAAAACTTGGAAAAGTAGAATCTATAATAGGAACACAAGGAATGCATCAAACCAATGCAAATTTTGGGGAAGACTATTTAATTCCAGATGCTACAACGAATGATTTAGGACTTTTTGGAACGGTAAATTATGAATGGAATACCAATGTTATTCAAGCAGGAGCGCGTTTTGATAATAGAACTGTAACTTCTGTAGAACATGGAATTCAGGGAGACGAAGGGTATTTTCAAGCAATTGATAAAAAGTTTCAAAGTTTTAATTCGTCCTTAGGATTTAAAACTAATTTGGACAAAAAAACAACGTTGCGATTGAATTTTGCTTCGGGATTTAGAGCTCCAAATTTAGCCGAGCTAACCTCAAACGGTGTTCATGAAGGAAGCAATCGGTATGAAATAGGGAATACCAATTTAAGAAACGAGCAAAATTTTCAAACAGACTTGAATTTAGAATATCGAAATTCACATCTTGAATTATTTGTCAATGGATTTTACAATCACATTAATAATTATATTTTCATTTCTCCAAACGGAACTACAATTGATGATTTTAATGTATATGATTACACTCAAGCGAATGCAAATTTATATGGTGGTGAGGCTGGAGTTCATTTTCATCCGCATCCATTAGATTGGCTTCATTTTACAAGTAGTTTTGAAAGTGTAACCGGGAAGAAACAAAACGGGGATAATTTGCCGTTAATTCCAGCAAATAAGTTGAATAACTCTATTAAAACCGAATTTAAACCAAGTAAATATATTAAAGATGGTTTTGCAATTTTAAATATTGAACATACTTTGAATCAAAACAATCCAAGTCAATTTGAGACGAAATCAAATGATTATACGTTGTTAAATTTAGGTTTTGGAGGAAAAATAACACTTGGAAAAACTGCTTTTGATATTAATTTAAATGCCAATAATGTATTAAACAAAACCTATATTTCACATTTATCTAGATTGAAAACTGATGGAATTCCTAATATGGGCAGGAATATTGTTTTAGCTGTGAATTTTGTCATTTAAACATTGTTAAAAATTTATCTAATTCGTATAGAATTATTTAGTAATTTAGAATTGTTTTTAAAAATCAACTAACCAACTAAATTTATCTTTTATGAATTCTCAATTTTCATTACTTGTCAGAGTTACATTAGGAATTATGCTTGTTGTATTTGGTAGCAATAAGTTTTTGCATTTCATTCCATTACCTCCTCCAACTGGAGCTGCAGCAGATTTTATGAATTCTCTGGGTGCTACTGGATACATTTTTCCTATAGTTGGAATTCTTGAGGTCGGTATAGGAATATTACTATTATTAAAGAAATGGATAGCATTTGCATTAATTGTACTTGTGCCCATCTCAATTAATATTTTATTGTTTCATTTGTTTTTAGATATTCCTGGGGTAAGTGCGGCGCTATTAGTCGCAGTTTTGAATGGAATTTTGATTTACAAGCATTGGAAGCAATATACACCTTTGTTTATGTAATAGTTGTAATAAAATATGCTCAAAGGTCTGTCGAAAGTCAGACCTTTTTATTTGGTGTAAATCACAATAAACTATCAATCTTTAGTATATTTACACTGCCGTAAAAGAAAAATATGTTGAAATGAACATCGAATCTCAAATAGAAAAAATTTCCAGTTTTCAGCATTTAGAACTGCTGGCCAATCAGGTGGTTGAGGGTTTCATTTCGGGCATGCATAAGAGTCCGTTTCATGGTTTTTCTGCTGAGTTTGCCGAGCATAAAGTTTACAACTCTGGGGAGAGTACCAAGCATATGGACTGGAAATTATTTGCCAAGACCGATAGGTTGTACACCAAACGCTATGAAGAAGAAACCAATTTGCGATGTCATTTGATTATCGATAATTCATCGTCTATGCATTACCCAAAGTTAAAGTCGGGTCAGTCTTTTTACGAAAGTAAAATAGGATTTTCAGTCCTAGCATCGGCAGTTTTAATGAATTTATTAAAAAAACAGCGCGATGCAGTTGGGCTTAGTATTTATTCGGATAGTTACGAATATTATGCTCCCGAAAAAGGAAGCGACCGACATCATAGGATGTTGTTGAACCAATTGGAAAATCTGTTAGAAAATCCGAAGACAACAAAAAGTACAGATACCATTACTTTTTTACATCAAATTGCTGAAAAAATGCACAGGCGATCCATGATTGTACTTTTTACTGATATGTTTCAAACCGCAGATGAAAAAGCACTCTTTAATGCATTACAACATTTAAAACACAATAAACATAAGGTAGTTTTATTCCATGTTATAGATTCGGAGACAGAATTGAGTTTTAATTTTGACAATACTCCAAGAAAATTTATTGATATGGAATCGGGAGATGAGATAAATATATTTGCTGATACGATTAAAGAAGCATACGAAAAGCAAGCCGAGTCCTATTTTACTAGAATAGCACAAACGTGTACGCAAAATAAAATCAAATACGTTCCAGTTAGTGTAGGGGCTAATTTTGAGAAGATACTTACCACATACTTGGTTGAAAAACAAACTTTTGGTTAGTACAAGAGGAATTAAAAAAATATTTTTCAAACAAACGTTTGCAGATGTCAAAATCTGTAGTATATTTGCAACCGCAATCGCAAGATCGCCGAGCACATATGAAAGTAGATGTTAGGCGAGGCAATTAAGCAGAGGTTTGGTAGTTCAGTTGGTTAGAATACATGCCTGTCACGCATGGGGTCGCGGGTTCGAGTCCCGTCCAGACCGCTAAATTGGGAAAGGTTTTCAGAAATGAAAACCTTTTTTGCCCAAAAAAAGCATTTAAAATAGTTGTGTTGTTTTCGCTACGGCTTTGTAACCCGTAGCAGGTTTAGTAGTTAGACCAATGAAAAGCTTTCCCTTAACTGGGTAAGCTTTTTTGATTTTTAGTCATTTTGTTTTTTAAAACAACTGCGCTTTGTACTTCCAAACAGTCCACACAAACACTCCCAAATACATTATACAAACGACAAATTTTATAAAGCTAGAAGCCAATAATCCTATAAAAGAACCTGTTGCTGCTCTTAATGCTTTTTGGTGATTTTTAGAATCAAATAGTAATTCCCCTATCAAAGCACCTAAAAAAGGACCTATAACAAACCCAAAGGGAATAGGAGTAAAAATCCCTATAACCAAGCCTATATTGGTACCCCAAACTCCATAATTGCTACCTCCAAATTTTTTAGTGCCCTTAGCTGGTATCGTATAATCAAGAATAGAAATGAAAAGTGTGATGAATAAAGTAGTCCCTAAAATCCAATAATTTACAGGAACAGCATTTGTTAGGTACAAAAGTAAAACACCAAACCAACTCATGCTGGGGCCTGGAAGAATGGGTAGGAAACTACCTAAAACCCCTACAATCATACAAATAAAGCCAAATGTCAAAAGCAATACATCCATAACTAATTTTTTAGTATTTTTGAAAATTAAATTTGTATTTTTAGAAAAATTTAAAGAGCCTTTGTTTCGTCAACGAATATGAGAAAAATAATTCTAATAGTCTTATTAGCACCACTACTTTTTAATTCTTGCCAGTACTTCGAGAAACAAGTGCCTTCTAAAGAGGAATTGTTGCAAAAAGAGTTAAAGGCTATTAACTGGAAAGAAGTTGACGAATTTCCGTCTTTTACAAATTGTGATTCCGTACAAGACAAAACCCAAAAGAAGCAATGCTTTTTTGATTATTTAACCCAACTCATTCAAGAACGATTAAGTGTAGATACCTTATCGGTTTTGTATCCCCAGTTGGATACTATTGATGTGAAAGTCACCGTTTTCCCTAATGCAACCATGCAATTTGAGCCACAATTAAACGATACACTTTCCTATGACAAACCAAAGATTGACAGCATTCTCCATGCTCGTTTGGTAGGTTTTCCTAAAGTGAATCCTGCTATCAAACGAGGAATTCCTGTTAAGACTCAATTTGTACTTCCCGTAATTTTGAAAGTCGAATAGTTTATAGAAAGTTTTTTTCGGAGCTATTTCCAGCTATACGTTACAATCTTTGCTTTTTTGTCATTGCGAGTTTGCGAAGCAATCAAAAAAAGCAAAGGATTTCCACTGCTATCTGGGCTAGGGCTTTCGGCAATTTAAAACCGTCTCCCTTTCCATTCGTATTTCCCAAAAAAGGAAAACAACGCAACACTCACACAAAAAAACGGATACAGTAAACTGCTTAAAATCAAAAAGTGCATTCTTTTTTTACTAAAAAAGGAGTTGGTTTTTTGAAGAAGCATAAAATCAAATACAAATTTCACTAAAAATAATAAGGCAAAATGATTAGTCGAAATTTTCTCCACTACTAGCAATACAAGACCTATAATCATTGCCAGATTACCACCAAAAACAATAATCGCTAAATCTTTTCCAAAAACACTTTGATACGAACTCGTTTTTGATGCCCAACGCATTCTTTGTTGAAATAAAGACTTCCAATTATCTAAAGGTTTTGTATGAACGATATTTGATTTTGATTTCAAATAATGAACTTTTTCTGGAAAACGTTCCATGGCTTTTTGAACTAAAAAAACATCGTCACCGCTAGCCATTGTATTGTTTCCAATAAATCCATTCAATTGTTGGAACATTGATTTGGTATAACAAAAATTAGCGCCATTGCACATAAAACCAAGTCCTAAGCCAAAACTTCCGATAGTAGTTCCCTGTAAACTCAGTAAATCCAATTGCTGAAAATGATGTAAAAAAGATTTTTTACAATCATAGGAAACTGAACCTACAATCATAGAAACATCATGACTTTGGATGTAATTATCCAAAGTTAACAACCAATGTTCAGGAACTACACAATCAGCATCTGTAGTGATAATCCATTCGTTTTTGATAATAGGAATGGCTCTTGTAATGGCATCTTTTTTTGGGGAATTTGAGAGTCGCACATTTTCTAAAAGTGTGGTGTGGAACTCCCCATTTTGCATTCTCCAGTTATAAATTTGCTTCACCGAATCATCCTCAGAAAAATCATCCACTAGAATGATTTCAAATAAGGTTTTTGGATAATCCAGATTTTTAATGCTTTCTAAAAGCTGAGGTAAGTTCTTGCTTTCATTTCGGAATGGAACAACAATTGCAAAATAGGTCTTAGGTTTTATATCATTATTTTTATAGGTTTTTATTTGGTCAAAACCATAAATTAAATGCCCAATGGTAAGCGCATAAATAAGAAGAATCAATCCTAAAATTAGTGTCATGTTGTTTTTTGTATTTTAAAATTCAATACATAATAACTTCCAATACCAACAGGTAAAACTACGTTCAAAAACCACATTAAGGTTGAAATAAAAACCACAATCCATTCATTGACTCCTAATAATCCAAAGAAGTAAACTGCTACACTTCCTTTGACTGCAAAATCTAAAAATTGAAACGTAGGTAAAGACGACGCTAAAAAATAAATACTCGTTATGGCAGACATTAAAATGAGATACGGTAAATGGACATCGAAAGCTAAAAATAGAAAATAATACTGATGTGAAAAAACAAGATAACGACTCAATCCTAAAAGAATGTTTTTTTGATGAATAGGTTTCGGTATTTCGTTGATTTTATGAATCAATTTTTCGACAGAATAGCCTTTGATTGTAATCTTCTTTAATGAAAAAACAATAAGAAAAAGCAGCAAAAGCAGGCCAAAAAGAATCGCTACTGTTCTAGTTGTAATAATATTAAAATTAGCATTAAAATAGAGCAAACCAAAAATTCCGAAAATCACTGTAATGATCATTTGAATTCCATTGCAAATTAAATTGAGAAACACAATTTTTTTAGTCATTGATTTTTCAAAAAACAATGCTTTACCTGCATATTCACCCAAACCATTTGGTGTAAAGATTCCAGTAGTCAATGCGCCTAACACTTGGGAAGTAGCTTCTGATAAAGAGATTTTGCGTAAATAAGCAACCAAATTTTGCCATTTCAAAATTTCAAAAAAACGATTGGCAATACTAAAAGATACAATAAATAGAATACCCTCAACCGACTTGTTTTTTTGAAACAAAACGATGAACTTTTCCCAATTCAGTTGGTCGTTGTTGGCTAATTGGTTGTATATAAAATAAAATGCGCCAGTTACAATCAAAACTTTGATGGTAAAAACAAGGAATTGTTTAGCTTTGTGAGGAATTGAAATCATTGTTGCAAAGAAACAAAACTTTGAACTTGAAACGCTAAACTTGAAACAAAATCCTTTGGCACACGAACGCATCATATTAGGAATTGACCCAGGAACCACCATCATGGGATTTGGTTTGATTAAAGTAGTTGGAAAAAACATGCATTTCATTCAGCTTAACGAATTGCAATTGTCTAAATATGACAATCATTATCAAAAGTTGAGAATTATTTTTGAACGAACAATCGAACTAATCGACACCCACAATCCCGATGAAATCGCCATTGAAGCTCCTTTTTTTGGTAAAAACGTACAATCGATGTTGAAATTAGGAAGAGCTCAAGGCGTGGCAATGGCGGCAGGTTTATCGCGACAAATTCCCATTACCGAATACGAACCCAAGAAAATAAAAATGGCGATTACCGGAAATGGAAATGCCAGTAAGGAGCAAGTCGCTAAAATGCTTCAACAATTATTAGGATTAAAAGAATTACCTAAAAATTTGGATAGTACTGATGGTTTAGCCGCGGCAGTTTGTCATTTTTTCAACTCAGGAAAAACCGTTGGAGAAAAAAGTTATTCGGGTTGGGATGCTTTTGTAAAACAGAATGAAGAACGAATTAAAAAGTGATCAGTTTTCGGTTTTCAGTTTTCAAAACTGACCACTGACCGCTGATTACTGACCACTAAGATATGTCAGGAATCTACATCCACATCCCTTTTTGCAAACAAGCCTGTCATTACTGCGATTTTCATTTTTCTACTTCGATGAAAAAGAAAGACGAGATGGTTTTGGCATTGGCTAAGGAAATTAAAATGCGAAAAAGTGAGTTTGAAAATGAAGCTATAGAAACGATTTATTTTGGAGGTGGGACGCCAAGTGTATTGCAGATTGCAGATATACGATTTTTGATTGCAGAAATATATTCGAATTACAAAGTAGTTGAAAACCCTGAAATTACACTCGAAGCTAATCCTGATGATTTGTCCGAAGAACGAATTATCGAATTATCAGAAAGTCAAATCAACAGATTAAGTATTGGAATTCAGTCTTTTTTTGAAGATGATTTACAAATGATGAATCGCGCTCATAACTCGGATGAAGCCAAGAAATGCTTGGAAATAGCAACACATTATTTCGATAACATTTCTATTGATTTAATCTACGGAATTCCAAATATGACTAATGAAAAATGGAAACAAAACATAGCGACTGCTTTAAGTTTTGGGATTCCACATATTTCGAGTTATGCCTTGACAGTAGAACCTAAAACAACTTTAAACAAACTCATACAAACTGGGAAAGTGGCAAAACCTAAGGATGAAGTAGCACAAGAACATTTTCTGATTTTGGTTGAGATGCTAGAATCTCAAGGATTTATCCATTATGAATTATCCAATTTTGGCAAAGAAAATTATTTTTCCAAAAACAATTCCGCTTATTGGCTAGGGAAAAAGTACATAGGAATTGGACCCTCAGCTCATAGTTATGATGGAATTTCAAGAAGCTGGAATGTTGCCAATAATTTAGTATACCTCAAATCAATTCAAGAAAATAAATTGCCTAACGAAACAGAAATATTATCTTTAACAGACCGTTACAACGAATACATTATGACGGGATTGCGAACCATTTGGGGTGTTTCATTATTGCGAATTGAGAATGAATTTGGTACAATTTATTTAGAATATTTAATTAAACAATCCCAAAAATATTTGAAAGACGATTTGTTGTTTTTAGAAAAGGATATTTTGAAACCAACCAGTAAAGGAAAATTTTTAACTGACGGAATTGCTTCAGACTTATTCATGCTGAACTAGTTTCAGCATCTTTTCACATCTAATTTTCAATACAAAATCCGTTTCATCAGTGACCCATTTTTTGGAATTGGTTTTATTAAATACATTTGCAAGTGCATCCGTTGATGAGATGCTGAACTAAATACAGCATAAATGAATATCCAACAACTATATGAATTTTGTTTGTCTAAGAAAGGAGTTTCAGAGCATTTTCCATTTGATGAAGATACTTTAGTGTTTAAAGTTGGTGGAAAAATGTTTGCTCTAACTTCACTCAGACAATGGGAAAACAATACTCCGTCAATAAACCTTAAGTGTAGTCCTGATAAAGCCATTGAACTTCGTGCTGAATATGAAGCGATACGACCAGGATTTCATATGAGTAAAGTGCACTGGAATTCTGTAGATTTTAACAAAGATGTTTCAGATAAAATGATTTGTGAATTAATACATCATTCGTACGATTTGGTTTTCGAGAGTTTGACTAAGAAAATTCAGAATGAAATCACACAACTTGCAGAATAAAATAAAAACCATTAAGAGGTTAAGGTATATTAAGTAGCTAAGTCTTAACTTTCTTAATGCCTTAATTGTTCAAAGTAATTTTAATAAAGTTAAATCAAATTAAAGTGATTACAGTTAAAGGTTCTACAGTGTTTTTTTCTGTTTTTCTAGAAAGCCATTTGCTTGTAATTCTAATAATTCGGTAGCTTTTCGTCGTTGCAAATCGTATAGTTTTTTGTCTTGGGCAATATCGTCATAGACTTTATCGTGCATCGCAGCGCTTGTTTTTACCAATAATTCACGCTGGTATTTGTTTTGAGATAAAGTTGTTTTTAGTGCCGTTTCGATATCTTCTAATTTAAAATCATATTCTCCCTTTTGAGAAAGTAATTTGGCGATAATTGGCGAAGTTTCAATGGCTAAAAATAGTAACATGATAAATAAAGAAGGCAAAAGAGGCAAGGCATTCAAAGCATTTATTCTAGCCATTAATCCATCAAATCCATCGATAATAGGTTGGGTTTCGGTGATTTTTTTATCCAAATCGGTTTGAAGTGTTTTGGATTTACTATCGTTAAGTGCAATTTTCGCCAGATTGTTTTTTCTCAACGAATCAAGTTCTGCCGAAGCCAAATTGTGTTTGGCAATTTTTTCTTTAAAGACAGGACCTTTGCCTAATTTCATAGTGCCTTTAGTTCCTTCGGCCTCGGCAATATAGGTTTCGTATAAAGAATTTACTTCGGCTTCTTTCTTTGTGATTTCAGCTTTTAAAAGGTCGTTTTCGGCTTTGTTTTTGTCCAAATCAGATTTGAAATAGGTTGCTATTTCTTTTTTATTATTCAACGTCATTGCGTTTTTTTCTTTCAATAAAACGGTATTGATTTCTTTTTCAAAAATTTTGATTTCCAATGGTTTTGAAATCACTATAGCAATGATTATTGCTAATATAATCCTTGGCGATGCTTGTAAAAATTCACTACTAAAGGTATCTCGTTTTCTAATAGTGGAAACGATAAATCGATCAAGGTTAAAGATTAATAAACCCCAAATAATACCAAATCCCATGGCGATAAATGGATTGTCAAAAACAGTATAAAGAGCATAACTACTCGCTATCAAAGCCATAATTGCGGTAAAGAATACGGTCGCGCCAATACCAACATATTTGGTTTTTTCGCCTTCAGAACAACTTGTGAGTAGATTTCTATCTGCTCCAGAACAGAGAATAAAAAAGGATTGTAACATGATGATTGATTTTGATCCGCCAAGGCAGACAGGTTGATGATTAATTAGTGCAATTTTAACGCCAAAAGTTACCAAATGGTATAAATTGTTGATTGGTTTTGATTTAACCAATTCTAATTTTGTTGCAATAATGCTATTTTGGGGTTTACTGAAAATTGTGTGACAATTGAAAACTTTAATTTTATAATCATTTTTAACCATTAAGGCATTAAGAAAATTAAGCGTTTTATTGACTTAATGAACCTTAATATCTTAATGGTAAAATTTATTTCACACAAAATCCAGAAGAGCCCTATTTTTTGAGTTTAAAATACTGTTATTTTGCATCTGTTTCAAATAGTCAATACAGCAATGCAACAAGAAGTTTTAATTATAGGATTTGTATGGCCAGAGCCTAACTCGTCGGGTGCAGGAACAAGAATGATGCAATTGATAGAGGTGTTTCAAGAACAAAATTGGAAGATAACTTTTGCCTGCGCAGCGGCGGATAGCGAATACATGTTTGATGTTACTAGCATAGGTATTGAAAAAGTGACTATCGCTATAAATGATTCTAGTTTTGATTCTTTTGTTAAAAAATTAAATCCAAGTATTGTACTCTTTGACCGCTTTGTTGTTGAAGAACAATTCGGATGGCGTGTTGCTGAAAATTGCCCTAATGCCTTACGTGTGCTGGATACCATAGATTTGCATTGTTTGCGATTGGCACGCCAAAAAGCATTTAAAGACAACATAGAAATTTACCAAGCCGATTTGTTTTCAGATACGGCAAAGAGAGAAATTGCTAGTATTTTACGCTGTGATATTTCGCTTCTTATCTCAGAAATTGAAATGGATTTGTTGCAACACCATTTTAAAATTGATAAAAGTCTATTGTATTATTTGCCTTTTTTAGTGAAACCTATTGATGAAGCAACAGTTCAAAGTTGGCCCACATTTGAAGAGAGAAACCATTTTATTTTTATTGGTAATTTTCTTCATGAACCCAACTGGAATGCCGTTCAGTTTCTAAAAGAATCTATTTGGCCATTAATTAAGAAAAAACTTCCTGAAGCTTCTATGCAAATTTATGGAGCTTATCCATCACAAAAAGTGTTGCAATTGCACAAACCAAGTGAAGGTTTTCTCGTTTTAGGGCGAGCTGAAAATGCCGAAACTGTAGTACAAAAAGCGAGAGTGGTTCTCGCTCCTCTTCGTTTTGGAGCGGGCGCCAAAGGCAAACTGATTGAAGCTATGCAATGCGGAACGCCTAGTGTTACAACAACCGTTGGTGCCGAATCTATGAATGGTGATCTATCTTGGAACGGATTCATTGCTGATGAGGTTCAAGAAATCGCTAATGCTGCCATACAGTTGTATCAAGATAAAACCATTTGGCAACAAGCCCAAAAAAACGGAATTGAAATCGTCAATATAAGGTATGCCAAATCCTCATTCACAGCTCCTTTTGTAAAGCATATTACAGCCATTCAGGAGACACTACAAAAACATCGATTAAATAATTTTATGGGAGCCATTTTATTGCATCATACCATGGCAAGTACCAAATACATGTCTCGCTGGATTGAAGCTAAAAACGGTTTAAAATAATTGTTTTGACTTTCTACATTAAAAATATGCTACTGAAAATCAATTAGATAAAAATATTTTGTACATTTAGCATTCCCCAATTGTTATTTCATCCCCAAATTTCAAATTAAGTATTTATTCAACAACCTTAATACTAACCAATTTTGAAATTATGAAAACAATTAAACAAACATTTTTAGCAACTCTTCTCGGGATTTTGCTAATGAGTAATTCAAGTAGTGCTCAGGAAGACAAACAGTATCTTATTACTGCAACTACGCTGCATTGGAACATGAACAATGAAAATTTTTTTATGGATGAATGGAAAGCAGTAGAAAAAGAATATTTAGACAAGGTGGTAAAGAAGAATCCGTTAATCATTGGGCAAGAATTTTTGATGCACTATTTCACAGCAGATAACACCGAATTAATTCTAGTAACTACCTATGAATCATGGGATGCAATTGAAAAAGCGGGAGCTAAGGAAGATGAATTAGTAAAAGCGGCATGGCCAGATGAAAAAGCAAGAAATGCTTTTTTCGAAAAGAAAGCGAACTATTATGCGCACAATCATTCCGACGAAATTTACAGCACTTTTCCCGGAGCTAAAATGCCTAAAGCAAATTTTGATAAACCCGTTTTGTATTACATAAGAGAAAGCACTTTTGCCTATCCAAAAGACGGAAATAAGAAAGAGTTTACCGATTTAAGAAATCAATACTTAAACGCTGTCATTTTAAAAAATGATTATATCAAAGCCTATTACCCCAATGTACACGCTTGGGGAGCAGACAATACCAAATTTACTGAGGTTTTTGTGGTAGAATCTTTAGGAGATATCGAAAAAGCCTTAGACAAAAACGGCGAATTATTTAAAGCTACTTGGAACACTGATGAAAAAGCAAAAGAATTCAATAAAAAAGCTGAAAAATATTTTACTGGAGCTCATGGAGATTACATCTATCGTTTGGTTCCTGAATTGTCAAAATAAACATTACTTCAAAAGCTAAATAAAAGCGCCAGCGTAATAGTTGGCGTTTTTGGTTTTATTTATTTTCATAAAAGATATTTTAAATACTGATTTTTCACCTTTAATCATAGAAATCAAAAATTAAATACTAATTTTATATCATAACTATTTGTGTATGAAACATTTTTACCTTTTGTTTTGCTTCATCTTTGTTTGTACGGCAAACGGACAAATAATCAATTTTCCTGATCCTAATTTTAAAGCAAAATTGTTACAACCCAATGTTGCATACGACGAAAATTGGACGTTAAAAACTATTGATGAAAATAATAATGGTGAAATTGAAGTTAGTGAAACGCAAAACATATACTTTTTAGACGTTTCCAATAGCAATATTTCAGATTTAACAGGTATATCCTATTTCAAGGGGCTAAAATCTTTAAATTGTAGTAGAAATTTGTTGACCAGTCTAATTATTGATACTACAATAATTCTATACAGTTTAGAAGCTAATCATAATTTTTTATCATCATCTACTATAAGTTTTACAATGAATACTATTGTATACGGTTCTTTTGATTTGAGTTATAATAATTTAACATCGTTTTCTGCTGATGGCATTTACTATTCAGACATATTTAATTTAAGTCATAATCAACTTACTGATTTATCTTTCAATAATTGTCAATTTTATTATTTTTATATCGATAACAATAATTTAACCTCAGTTCAATTTACGGGAAATACTACTATTTATTCGAGCTCAAATTTTAGTAATAATCAATTCTCTTTGTTAGACTTTAAAGGTGTTCGTTTTGATAGTGAGAGCACCTTGTATTTGGGAAATAATACTATTGATAATGTACTTTTTGATGATGGTTATCCCAAACCGCAATGGCCATTCAAATATCAGCCTGGAAATATTGTTTACAGTTCTAACAATACTTTTTTTGATTTAGGAAATTTTAATAGAATTACAGATTGTGATCCAGAGAACACAGGACATCTCACTATAGAAAACTGTCCAAATTTAAATTATTTTATTTTAAAAAACGGGTTCAATCATACTGCCATTACTTGCAATGAAGGAGGTGATATTTTTCAAAATCCTGCATTAGGTTTATGGATTGATAATTGTCCCAGTTTATCTTTTATCTGTGTTGATGAATTGGAAAAACCTTATATCGAATCAACAATTAGTCGATGGGGTTTGCAAAGTCAGGTGGTAGTTAATTCCAATTGTAGTTCTACAGTTTTAGACACAGAAACATTTGCAAATGAAGAGCAATTTACAATTTCTCCTGTTCCAGCTCATACTGTTTTACAAATAGCAACAAACAATACTTTAGTGATTAACGGTATTGAAATTTATAACAATTTAGGTCAAATTGTACAAAATGAAAATAGTAATAATAGAAATATTGATGTTTCAAAATTGTCAATAGGGAGCTATTTCTTGAAGATAAAAACTAAAGATAGCATTTTTATAAAACGATTTTTAAAACAGTAATTCTATAAATGTTCTTTATTATTTAAATATCAACTCATCTCCACAAAATATTTATAAAACAACGGAATGGTTTCTATCCCTTTCAAGTAATTAAAAATCCCAAAATGCTCATTTGGGGAATGAATCGCATCACTATCGAGACCAAATCCCATTAAAATGGTTTTGCTTTTCAATTCTTTTTCAAACAAGGCTACAATAGGAATACTTCCTCCAGAACGAACGGGAATCGCAGGAACTCCAAAGGTTTCGGTATAGGCTTTGTTAGCTGCTTTGTAACCAATACTGTTTGTTGGGGTAACATAGCCTTGACCGCCATGATGTGGTTTTACTTTTACAGTAACTCCAGCTGGAGCAATACTAATGAAATGTTGGGTAAACAATTCGGTGATTTCCTCCCAATCTTGATGTGGTACCAAACGCATCGAAATTTTGGCAAATGCCTTACTAGCAATAACTGTTTTAGCACCTTCGCCAGTGTAACCGCCCCAAATTCCGTTGACATCCAGCGTAGGACGAATGGAGTTTCTTTCATTGGTAACATAGCCGCTTTCGCCATAAACAGCGTTGAGGTCTAAGGCTTTTTTATAGTCGTCTAAATTAAAGGGTGCTTTGGCCATTTCAGCTCGCTCTTCTAATGAAAGTTCTTCCACCTTGTCGTAAAAACCAGGAATAGTGATGTGATTGTTTTCATCATGAAGTGAAGCAATCATTTTGGCTAAAATATTGATGGGATTAGCTACGGCTCCACCATACAAACCAGAATGTAAATCGCGGTTAGGCCCAGTAACTTCTACTTCTACATAACTCAAGCCACGTAAACCCGTGGTGATGGATGGTTGCTGATTTGAAATCATTCCAGTATCAGAAATCAAAATAACATCACATCGTAGTTTTTCTTGATTGCGTTCTACAAACCAACTTAAACTTTTGGAACCCACTTCTTCTTCACCTTCAATCATGAATTTCACATTACAAGGCAAAGTATTCGATTGCACCATGTATTCCAATGCTTTTACATGCATGTACATTTGTCCCTTGTCATCACAGGAGCCTCGGGCAAAAATTGCGCCCTCAGGATGAATGTCGGTTGTTTTGATTACAGGTTCAAACGGGGGAGAAGTCCATAACTCGATGGGATCTGGTGGTTGCACATCGTAATGCCCATATACTAATACGGTTGGCAAGTTGGTATCAATGATTTTTTCTCCATACACAATCGGATAGCCAGGCGTATCACAAATTTCGACAACATCGCAGCCTGCTTTTTCTAAACTGGTTTTTACAGCTTCTGACATGTCTATAACATCTTGAGAATAAACAGGATCGGCACTTACAGAGGGAATTTTTAATAATTCGATTAATTCGTTAATGAATCGGTCTTTGTGTTCTTGAACATACGATTTGATGGTATCCATTGTTGTAAAGTGTTTTAGCAATTCAAAAGTACAAAAAAGACTAGTAGTAATTTTTGTGTTTTTTACTTTGAAAGTAAGAAGTTATGATTATATTTGCACTCACATTTCGCGGATATGGTGAAATTGGTAGACATGCCAGACTTAGGATCTGGTGCCGCAAGGCGTGTAGGTTCGAGTCCTATTATCCGCACTTTATAAATCTCTAATGCACTAATTACAAGTGTTTTAGAGATTTTTTATTTTTATATTCCCCGATAATTCCCCTAATTTTTATTTTTTCTGTTTGTTCATTTAATTTCATTAATTTCGATTAATTATCATAAAAACAATTAAATGGCAATTAAATTTTTTAATATTCTTGATATACAAACATTTTCAGATAAGTCTGAAAGTGAACAAAAAGCTATATTAATTGAAGCAGATATTTATAAAAAAGGCGAAAGCATTCCAATCGACTTTAGTTTGGAAGAGGGAGAAATTTGGAGGGGCAGTAATAGTTATCCAAAGTATCTGGGTCAAGATTTTGTATTTCAAGATATAAATTACAAATTAAATGATGATTTTTTAAATGAAGTTTTTCATGAATGTGTTAAATATTTTAAACTTAAAGAAGCTCCATTAATTGAAAATAATATCGAAACAATAAGACTTCAAACTGAATTTTTAGGTGATGGTTATATTTCGGAAATACTTCAAAAAGAGATAAAAAATTACAATAATTACCTTCAAAAAAAGCTCTTTAAGAAACTGCATAATTCAGATTTTGAAAATGAGCAACAACATTTTGATATACTCAAAAGTTTTCTAAGTATTAATTGGTATGATTTATCAGATTATTTATTTGGATTAAACAATATTCCAAATTATCACATTGTTTCAACTTACTACACTTATGTAAGAATGAAACGGACATTAATTTTTTTAAACTCAAAAAGGGTAATAGTGGAAGCTGTTGAAACAGACAATAAAAAAATAAGTAGACCAAAATTTATTGCAATGCTAAATGAGTTAGGTTTTTTCAAATGGGAATCGATTAAAGATTTAAACAATGACCATAAAGCACAAATTATTCTAGCTTTACTTGAACAAGATTATAATAACAAAAGTGCTATTCATAATGTTGTAAAGAATTTCCAAACACTAAATCCAAAAAGTGACTTAAACAACAAAAAATACACTGCATGGACTCACATGGGAGCGGTAAAAGAGATTTTCAATAAAATAACTAAAAAATTGTAATAATGTTTTATTTCAATTTGGTGGAATAACTAGTGGATTCCACCCCCTCCGACGTGAATTAATTTTGACTCATAATAATTTAAACAAATTAATATTATGAGAGAAACAATTCAAATCGAAAACATCAATTCAGAGGATTTCAAAAACGAAATCATTAATGGTGTAGTTGAGCAAATGAGAAATTTGACTCAAAATTCTACTGCAAAAACAGAAACCGACACGCTTCTCACACGGGAAGAAACTGCAAAATTACTTTCAATCTCTTTGGTTTCCCTTTGGAGTCTTACTAAGCAAAATGCTTTTCCTGTTTATCATATTGGTAAAAGTGTAAGGTATAAGAAAAGTGAGGTTCTTAGTGCATTGCAAAATAGATCTTCAATCTAAATTTATTTTGCAATGAACGATGAAAGTATAAACTATGATAAAGATGTCTTGTATCATCTTACTCAAATTACTCTTAATTGTGAATATTTACAATTGAACTACAACCGTGATCGAATAATCATTCGGTATGCACAAAACACCATTGAATCTATACAGTTAATTCAAAAATTATATCAATTCAGCAATAATTCAAAATTAATTGAAATAGGTAGAAACGTAAATAAATTATTTGAATCTGATGAGGATTTAAGTAAAGTATTAATCGTAATAGAAAACACAAAACGTATTACAAACCCTAGCAATGTAGCTTTTTTAAATTTCACACTATGAATGATATTGAACAATATATTAGAGTAGGAACTGACTACTACAGAATAGTTGAGATTCCATTGACCCACGACAAATTAAAAGTGTTAAAGAAATGGAATAAGCAGACGATAATTGACGATTATGGTAAATCTAAAATTGATGAGATTGCTAAATTTAAAGGCTTTTGTATAATTCCATCACACATTCAATTTGAGGGGGTAATTAATGGTTTTTACAATAAATATGAACCTTTATCGTATAAGCCAATCCAAAACGGAAAGTGGGAAAAAATAGAATTTTTCTTAAAACATATTTTTGGAGATCAATATCTATTGGGATTAGATTATCTAACGTTACTTTGGAGAAAACCAACACAAGTATTGCCGATTTTGTGTTTGGTAAGTACGGAGAGGAATACTGGAAAAACAACCTTTTTAAATCTGCTAAAATTAATTTTTGAGGGTAATATGACATTAAACACAAATGAGGATTTCAGAAGCAGATTTAATTCCGATTGGCTGGGTAAGCTACTAGTTGCCATCGACGAAGTTTTACTTGATAGAATAGAAGATAGTGAAAGAATTAAAAATTTGTCGACTGCTAGATATTATAAATCCGAGGCAAAGGGTAAGGACAGAGAAGAAGTAGAGTTTTTTGGTAAGTTTATTTTGTGTTCTAACAAAGAGGAAAACTTTGTTAAATTAGATAATAATGAAATTCGGTATTGGGTTCGCAAAATTCCTGTTTTGCAGAATGGTAGCAATACAAAGTTATTAGAGGATATGAAAAAGGAAATTCCAAGTTTTACTTATTTTCTTTCTAATCGAGAAATGGAAACTACCGAAAAAAGCAGGATGTGGTTTACGAAAGAGCAGATTCACACGGACGCTTTAAAAGTACTAATTCAAGGAAATAAAACAACATTAGAGAAAGAAATAGAAGAGTTAATTCTTGACGAATTAGCGTTTTTTGAAAAAGAGGAACTTTGTTACACAGCTCAAAACATAGTTGAAATGTTGAGTAAGAGAAACGTAAAAGTAAATAATAATTATGTTAAGACTATTCTCAATGATAAATTTAATCTAGTTTATGAAAAAAACAGTAGTTATCAATTGTATCGTTCGGATCATTCAAACCCTGAATTTTTGGATTTCACAAACCAAAAAGGTAGATTTTATAGATTTACAAAGGATGTTTTTGATGAAAAACCGTTGAAGCGTTGAAAAGTACTGTAAAAGCTTTGATAATTAATGGTTTTCGTTATCAAAACTTAATCAACTCGGTTTCAACACTTGAATTAACATAGGAGTTAATCCTTAAAAAATGTAACAGTTACAATAAATTTTCAAAAACAAAAAGTTTGTTCTTTTTCAATCTGGTGAAGAATGGTATTGCAAATGGGAAATTTTTTAGATCGTGTTGATTTGACTTTTGAAGGTAACAGAGCCATGATAAATTTAAACTTTGAATCAAACATTTTTAATGCACTAGGCACTAAAGACCTTCAAAATGAGCACAAAAAAAATAGATTGGTTTTGACATATTACAAATCACAAATTTATTTATATGAATTAAAGGGAAACGATACTTGGTCCATTGAAGAAAAAGACGAATTCTATCCCTGTTTATTTTTTCGTTTGAATGAAGTGTTTAAAATTATCAAACCATATATTGATTCAACAAAAAAAATAAACCTCAACAAATTCATTTTTTTGTCATTATAAATAAAAAAAGCGGTTATCCCACGAGGTACGCTTCCGTAATCCTAAAGACGAGGGGGAAAACCGCTTTGTTTTGTCAAATGTATAAAAAAATACAACAATTAAAAAAATGAAGACAATAAAATTGAATTTTTGTTTTAAAGCATGGATTAAAACTTATTTGCTTTCGGTAAAATGCAAAATAAAAAATAAATAAATTTCTTGTAATAAGCGTTTTATAGATTTTTAAAGAACGGATAATAGTACTACAACAATGTGGTAATTGTAAATTAATTGCTAACTTTGATCAAACGGATTCAAATGGAGACCTTGTAGGTGATGTTTGCGACAATTGTAAAACAGTAAACAACCCAGACCAAACTGACACTAACCATAACCGTATAGTAGATGTTTACAAAGGCTTAGCTTAAGGAGAAGGACAACTAGCGATTGCAGGTACGCCTTCTTTACATTCTCGATTTGTTTGTGACAAACAATATGAGTTAAGCAACCATCTAGGAAATGTACTCTCCGTTATATCTGACCGAAGTATTTTTAAAGAAAACATAGGGTGTTTTCCAGACGTTCTTAGATATTCAGATTACTATCCTTTTGGGATGCTAGTGCCGAATAGGCACTATTCAACGCCAGCCTACCGTTACGGCTTCCAAGGACAGGAAAAAGATGATGAATTAAAAGGAGAGGGAAATAGTTACGATTTTGGGGCTAGGATGTACGACCCGAGAGTGGGACGATGGTTTAAGACAGATCCGATTTTTGAACGATATCCTTATGATTCTCCTTATATATTTGCTGGAAATAGCCCTATATCTGTTATTGACCCTGATGGTGCGCGAAAAAAGAAAGTCACAAATATTTACAATGAAAATGGTGAATTTGTCAGACAAGAAATAAAAGTTGTAGATTATAGCTTTATTAAAAAGAGCGAATATAATAGAGATAAACTTATTCTGTTTGGCAAAGAAATTTATAACGACCAAGTCATAGAATATGATTATTATGATTCAGTTGACCTGGAGATGGCCGTTCAAGATGCCAACGGTAAGATAATATATTCCGAAATAATCCAAAAAGATATTTTAGCGGAGAAAAGAATCGATAATGTGAACCCGTCAACATCAGGACTTGTATCAAACGCCGTTTCTTTATCTGATAGAGCTGAAGATATGGCTGTAGAATCGAAATCAAATGGAGGTGGTTATGATTTTTATAGCAAAAAAGGCGAAGGTTCGGGAGTTGTCGCAGTTAATAGAGAAAATACCGACATGGTTAATGGCGATGACATGATGGCTTTGTTGCAAGTTGGCAAAGGTATTGGAGATAAGATGAGTAATCCTTCAGATCCATTTCCCACATCGGTTTCACGAAAATCAGATGCTGTGAAGTTTATGGAGAAATTCAAAAAAGGATTTAAAGTTGCTGAAAAAATCATGAAATACGTAGAGAAGTTCAAAAATCAGTTGTCAAAGTGTGAAATTTGTAATAGATATTTTGGCCCTAATAAAAAAGAAGTTGATTCTACAAATTTGTCTAATAGTCAAAAGACGGATACAAAAAAAATAACTCCTGAACAACATTAATATGAATTATGTAAGACACCTACTTATATGCTGTTTTTTTGTTACTTATTCTTGTAATAAAATGTCAACCGAAGAAAGCGCGTTAGGCGATTCAAAATTATTAACGTATCAACATTCTGATTCACTCGATCGAAAGACAATCGACTATTATGACCGAAATAATTTCCGGTACATGAGAGAGAGGTGGTTGGAAAATGGCTATAAGCGTGTTTTTTACAGATATTATAAATCTGGAAAATTACAATTGAAATACAAAACGATTAACGGGGAATTAGAAGGCAAGTTTGTAACATATTATGACAATGAACTGAACACAGTTAAAAAAACGGTAAACTTTAAAAAAAATGATGAAAATGGTAGGTCGATAGAATATTGCAGCTGTGGAAAAATAGTCAACGTTTCCGAATTTATAGATGGTAAAAAAGTATCCGACAGCAATTCTAACCACACAGAGTGATTGAACCAGCTACCCCGCTCTCCGAAATGTTCCTATGTAAAGCTCAGCAGATGTCTCCCGACTTTGCGTCAATAATAGTAAAACATTTATCACAATAAAAAAACTACAACCCTAGAAAAGTTGTGGTTTTTCGATTATATTTACCTTACGTTCTTTTACAAAATGTTAGATATCCTTTTGGGATGCTTGTGCCGAATAGACACTATTCAACGCCAGCTTACCGGTACGGCTTCCAAGGACAGGAAAAAGATGATGAGTTAAAGGGCGAAGGAAATTCTTTGAATTATACCTTTAGGATGCACGACCCGAGAGTAGGAAGGTTTTTTGCTGTGGATCCATTGGCAAGAAGTTATCCTTGGAATAGCCCTTATGCTTTTAGTGAAAATCAAGTCATAGCTTTTGTTGAACTTGAAGGTAAAGAAAAAAATTGGGCACAAGCTTGGAAGGATGAAAAAAGAGAATTTAAAGCACTATTCAAAGCGTCAACTTGGCGTGAAATAAGAGAAGAAATACATCAAGCTTTTAATGAAGATCCCAATAATCCAAAATTTATTAAGCCTCAAGGTGCAGTTGAAAATACTGTTTTTATAGGGGGACAAATAATCGCTAGTTTCCATCCAGTAGTTGCTATGAATAATTTGCAGTCTGGATATAATAGAGGCTTAGATTCTTTTGGCAATGAAATGACTACCACAGGAATGGTTCTTGAAGCTGGAGGATTAATACCTGCAGTTAAGTTAGGGAGAATTCTTAAAGTAGCAAGTGAAACTACTAAGGTGATGCCTTTTGTGGAAAATTTTCAACGAATCATTACTATAGCGGTAAAATCTTCATCAAATATTGAAAAAATTATAGTCACCGGAGAAAGAGTTACGGAAAAATTTATAGTAATTGGACGTAATATGGAAGAAAGAATTCATCCATTAGCAGAAAAGCTAAATAATACAGGAGTTGTTGCGGAGTCGTGGCGAGGTTTCGATGAAACTTTAGATGAGGCAACGAATTTAGCTAATAATAAGTCTTGGATAAAAGAAAAGATTGCAGATGGATATGGAGTTATTGATGCTGGTTTAGATCCTTATTGGACTAAGCAAGGAAATTTTGAAAAAGGGGTGTTTTATGAAATGGAAATGAAAACAGTACAAGAAGCAAATTTTGGGTCTAAAGCAGAAATAAACGTTGTGGCACCTTAAAATAAATTAATATGGATAAAGATTTTTTTTTAAGTTTTGTGAAGGAATCATTTTTGTTTCTGAATACTGATTATAAATTTATTTATAAAGGAATTAAGGATACGAGCCGTAACTTCTCTATTTTATATGAAAAGAATGATTTAATTGTTGAATTAAAATATAATAAACCTAATAAGTATTTTGAAGTTTCTATTTTTAATAATGTACACGAAATAGAAGAAATTAATCATGATATTGACTCAAGTATTGGTTTAACATGGTTAATTATAAAATATGAACCTACAAACAATAAAGAGATTAATAATCTAAAAATTGATTCTTTAGAAGAAATGATTAAATATAAAGCATTATTATTAAGAAAATATGGAGATTCCATTTTATCTGGTAAGGAATGGTTTTCCTGGGGCGATGTTATCAACTCACAAAAGTAAAATATGTAGCTTGATGTTTTGGACATCTTTACTGGCTCCATGGTGCGATCAATTTGTAACACTAAGCTAGTGGGATGCCTCTAGCTTATACCCGTATAGTTGTGAGACAAACGGGGAGGAAGTCAAAATAAATAAACGAATAAGCAACAAGTAAAATTGTTTTTATTTAATGCATTTTCCTAACGTTCTTACACAAAATATCCCCGCTCTCCGGAGTGTTCCTATGAAAAGCTCCGCAAATGTCTCCTGACTTTGCGGATTTTTTTTACTTAAAATCAAACATTATGAAAGAAGGTTATGTAATTAGAGACCAAACATTACCTCATTTTTTAACCGCTACAGTTGTAGATTGGGTAGATTTATTTTCAAGAAAATATACGGAGACAGCATCATAAAATATTTTAAGTATTGTATAAAAAATAAAGGAATGATTTTGAATAGTTATGTAATAATGAGCAATCATATACACATGATTGTGCAATCTGACAGAGGTGAGCTTTCAGATTTACTTCGTGATTTTAAAAAATTTACTTCCAAAACAATTCTAGAAAAAATTCAAACTGAACCTGAAAGTAGAAGAGAATGGATGATGGAACGTTTTCAATTAGCCACAGCAACCCATTCTAGAAATAAGAATTTTCAATTTTGGCAATATGGTAATCATGCCGAAGAGATTTATTCAGAAAAGTTTATGTGGTCAAAAATAGATTATATTCACTTTAATCCCGTTCGAGCTGGTATAGTTTCAAAACCACAAGATTATATTTATTCTAATGTATCAAATTATGTTGAAGGTAAAGGAATTATCGATATCGAATTAGTTGAAATTCCTGTTGTGAATGTTTTAAATTCATTCGTAAAATACAATAGTTATGAGTAATCGTTTTTTATAAAAATCCTGCAAAGTCGGGAGACATTTGCGGAGCATTTCGTTAATATAGAATACTTTGCAGAGTTGGGCTATTTTTTTATGTTCCATTTATAAAACAAATTAATAATTGCGTAATTGTATTATGCGTAATAATTTTATTATGCACAATTTTATTACGCATTATTGTGTAATAGTTTAATGCGTAGTAAAATTATTACGCATTTATATACTACGCAAATTGAAACCAAAAAAACACTAGAAAAAAAATTGTTTTTTTTCAGTCAAATGAAAATCCGCCAATTAGGAACATCGAATATCAAGCCATAGACTTCGAATAGCTGGGTTGCTTTTTTTGTTTAAAAAGTATCCTATAGCTCCCTTACTCCAAAAAAAACAATCTAATTTCAATCTTTCAATAAAAGTGTATTTTTGGCAAAAACCAAACTATGAAAAAGACAAGTCCTATTATTCCTCTATTCAAAAAGTTTATTAAAGAAACAGAAACTGGAAAACGACTCAAAAAAAATGGTGAAAAGATAAAGGCAAATTCCATTACAAATTATCATTATGTGTTGCAAAATTTGATTCGCTTTTCTACTGATATCTCCTTTGATTTGCGGTTGTGTGATGCCGCTAAATTGGACAAACGCGAACTGCAATCTGAAAAGAACTATTGGAAAAAATTTTATCAAAAGTATACCGAATATTTGTACAAAAATGACTGCCATGATAATTATGTAGGGGCTAATATAAAAATTATTCGAACGTTTTTTAATTATCTTAAAAATGATAAGGACATGTCAACTGGTGATTTTCAGCGTCTATTTTATGTCCGAAAAGAAGAAATTGGCATTTTCGTACTAACGCCAGAGCAGCTCAAGTTCTTGATTCATGACAAACTGTTTGAACAATCTCTCAGTCCTAGCCAAAGGCGTATAAAAGACATTTTTGTTTTTGGTTGCACTACTGGATTGCGGTACTCCGATATTTTTTTGCTAACCAATAAAAATTTTGAGTTGATGCAGGGCGATTGGTATCTCAAACTTAAATCCCAAAAGACCAAAACCTTTAGTTTTATTAAGCTTTCTCCTTATGCAGTGACTATCTTCCAAAAATACGAACAAAAAAATAGTAAGTCTACACTATTTGGGCAAATCAGTTTGTTTAACTTTAACAAAAACCTAAAACTGATTGGTGAACAAGCGGGCTTTACAGACGCTATTGAAGTTTCGCGGGAAAAGCAAGGTAAGACTCAAAAAATTGTTAAAAAAACAGATCATTTAAAAAACCGATTTTGTGATAAAATGAGTTCACACATGATGAGAAGAACCGCTATAACAACACTTTTAATTCTAGGAATGCCAGAACATTTAGTACGTAAAATTAGTGGCCATAGCCATGCGAGTAGCTCTTTTAACCGTTACGTGCATTATGCTCAAGGTTATATTGATGTAGAGATTGGTAAAGTGCACGAAAAGCTAGAAAGTTATGAAGTGTAAAAACAGGCAATTACGCCTGTTTTTTTACGCTTTATTTATTTGCTACAAAGTCGGGAGACTTTGTAGAGCGGTCCTAACTTTATTCATACTTGTCGAGCGGGGAGACATTTGCTTAGCTTTGCCGATACACACTTCGGCGATCGGGGGGCATAGCACTAGTAATCGGGGGGATTGTCTAAATCATCCTATTTTATTTTATCTTTTTTTCTATAATGATTAGCAAACGAATAACTAACACCGAGAACTATAGCACTAATAAAAGAATAATTCCAATTTATACCACTATTAGGTTCTTTATTGTATAGAAAATATACATTCAAAATAAAGAAAGGAACAAAAGTTATTAAAATAGCAATAAAATTTCTCATAATTATTTGTTTTTATATTTAAATCCTGCATTAACAATTTCTGCTGAATCTGTAATTTCCTCCGTCAAATACATTTCGCTAATTTCTGGTTTCATTTTAGAATATTTTACTTTGTAATATTTTTTTAAAGGAGAATCTTTTTTGTAATCATCACACACATAATTAATATATTTCAACTTATCAACATAATATTTATATTCAATATAAGAGTTTCCTCCATCATCAGTTCCTGAATACCTAACAGCTTTACCGACAGTAAAAACACAATTACTCTTAAGGTAAGTTTCACGCTGCATGCCTTTGTATTGTATAATTATAAACACTATAAAACTAATTATAATGATACTATTAAATATCTTTTCTTTGGTTATTTTCAATTTATTACTTTAAATAATTAATTGTTATTTATCACTTTTATTTACTTCTTTATTTACTTCTTTTTTCACAGCACCACTAACTCCTTTTGTCCCCATTATTAGAACATTTTCCATATATGTTCCGACACCAGCGCTAAATTGTGGGAGATTTAAAAGTTTTATTTTACTTCCGAAGCTGTCGCTTATCTTTCCAAAAGAAAAATCTAGAGCGAATTCATTAAAAGATGAAAATCTATAATTTCCTGTACTTTTGTCTTTCAGAAATGAAGATTTAATAAAAAGCCCACCAACCCCACCAAAAGGACTAGTGAAAATATTTTTAGTTACTGAAATAGAATTGACATCAAAACCAGAAGCTAAATATTGCCCCCCAGAAGTAGTTGCGAATCCAAGTAAAGCACCTTTTGCACTGTTTAGTGTAAATGCTTCAGCCACTGAGGTTCCTACATACCAAGAAGAATATGCCTCATAACCTCCAGCTACTATAGGTGCAGCCTCTACCGTAATTGGCAAAGCGGGCAAAGTTGCTATTGCGACAGCAAATCGCCAATCTGTTGAAGGTGCATATTCAGCATTATATGCAGCATTAAGCTCAGGAGAAATACTACTTGCTCCTGTCATTGCTCCAAGAACATCATTAACTCCACCCGCCACTGCTTGTAATGCTTTTGTTGCAACATTTACATTTTTAGTAGCTCTAACAGTAACTTCTGCTAATTCAGTAGCGGGATAAGCTTCTCCTGTATAGTTTCCAGCCGAATCTGTTTTTTCCCAATTATCTCCTTTTGGCTGTGACTCTGGATTGACTTTAGTATTAGAAGGCTCCAAACCTTCCAACTCTACCATATCAATAACCCTATTCCCACTAAACTGATAAGGAGAATAATATGGGTATTTAGCCTCAAGAGGGTCTCTAGCAAAAAACCTTCCCACCCTCGGGTCGTGCATTCTAAAAGTATAATTCAACGAATTCCCTTCCCCCTTTAACTCATCATCTTTCTCTTGCCCTTGAAACCCAAACCGATATTTCCCTGAATTCCCATGCCTATTAGGCACTAGCATCCCGAAAGGATTGAAACATTTTGTGTAAGAACTTGAGGTAAATGTATTAAAAAAGCAACTCTATTACAAGTTGCGTTATTTAAATTACCTCTGTTGCAAAACGCTCTATTTTATCTTTGTAAGTAAGTAGGCATTTGATTCAATCGAGAACCAGATTTATAAATAAAAAAAATCCGCAAAGTCAGGAGACGTTTGCGGAGCTTTTCGTTATAATAGAATACTTTGCGGAGCTGGGGTTTTATATACTACCTCTCAAAGTCAGGAGACTTTGCGGAGCGGGGGAAAATGCCGATTGCTTTTTTTAATATATCACGTTCTAGTTCTGCATCTTTCAACTTTTTCTCTAATTCGTGAATCTTTTCTTGTTCTGGTGTTAGTTTAAGATTTCCTTTTCCAGGAAAACTGCCTTCGCCAAATTCTTCGTATTCTTTTCGCCATTTGTAAAGTAAGGTAACTTTTATTCCAAGTTCTCTTGCCAGTTCTGAAATATTATCTCTTTCATTACTTAATTGGACTGCTTTTGTCTTAAAAGCTGGATCATAGATTTTTCTTTCTCGTTTCATATGTTAAAAATAAGATTTTATTCTTAACTTTAACTGGAAGCTAAATTAGTATATCCAAATATTCGCTTTATAAATTTCTTTCTCACTATTGCTTAAAATTAGCTTTCTGTTTTCATCAGGTTTATATTCAAATGATTCAACAATACCGTTTGAATATTTATATATGATTGAATCAGTTGTGTTTAAATTACCCTCTCTATAAAGAATGATTCTTTTTTGATAATCAAAAACTTTAACATAAATCCTGTATTTGTGATTATTATTTTTAACTTTTAACTTTTCAATTACTAAATATTTTTCATCATTTTTTTTAAAGAAATGATGATTTACAATTAAAATAAAAAATATTAATATAAAAAAGTATTTCATTTCAATCTTGTATTTGGGTTTCTGCTTTTTTTCCATTCCTTGTTTTCCAAAAAATTGTACCACCTTCAACAGCAGTCGCCTCATAACGCATTTTATTTTGGTTCCTATAATGAGCTTTCCCTCGATCATAATTCCACGCCCTACTATGCTGCGGAGCCACAAAAGAGCTTTTTCCTTGTTTATTCTCCACTGCTGTTTTAAATTTAGTATATAAACTCTTACTCATTGTCCAACCTAATGTAGCTGCATGCGATTCACAAGATTTTTTCCCTTTGGAAGTAGAATAAGTATCTTTACACTCTTGACCGTTTACTAAACCTTGTTCTATTCCATCCCAACTATCTGCTCCATTACTATAATCAATACCTCCTTGTTCAGCATTAATAACTGCTGCAATTGAAGTTTGTTTAAAATTGCCATTCCTCTTTTCATCAGTAGTTTTAATAAATGCTTTAGCTAAATCACTTCCTTCACCATAAGCCGCTTTATTTGGATGATTCTCGTGTACGCTTGCAATACCATAAGCTTCTTTAACACTTGAATGAGAACTCTCTGCATAAACAATTGAGGATTTTTTTACCAAGGTACTATAATCAATTCCTAAATCTGTAGAGAAATTCGCTGATATCTCAGTAAATGTTTCCGAAGGTATGTCATCTTTAATAGCTGTATTAATTTGTGCCATAACATCTTTTTCGACGGTATTACTATTAATAATCATCACTTTTGTTGACTCACCAACTTTGCCAATAAATTTTCCATCAGCGGCATAATAATATTCTAATCCATCTTCATCGACACCAGAAATGGGAGAATTACTAGCAAACTGATATGGTGTTAATTCTGGGTATTTTTTAGTTAAAGGATCTATACTAAAAAATCTTCCTGTTCTAGAATCGGTAACTCTCATACCATAATCATAATGATTTCCTTCTCCTTTAAGCTCGTTATCTAACTCCTTGCCGTTGAAGCCATAACGATATGAAAATGAGCTACCGTGACGATTTGGCACTAACTGTCCAAAAGAATCCTAGCCATCATCAACAAGAACGTGAGGTAAAAATAGCATTTATTATAATGTAAAAAGCAACTCGTTGAAAAGTTGCTTTGTTTATTTTATTTGCTTTGTGCGTCTGGGCAAGATGCTCTAACGAGCTCATACCTGATGCTCGAACCTGCTTGGAGAATACTTCGTAGAGCTGGAGAACCTTCTGTAATCAATAGATATTACTATTTCTTTTTTTCAATTACAATTACTTTGTGCGTAGCCCTAAATTCATTGCTAATTATCCTAACAGTTTGCTCCATCTTGCCATCCATAAGTTGTAATGTATCAATCATAACTTTATCAAATATAACTCCATCTAAATAATTCGTTCCTACTTTGTTAAAGGATATATTAAATAAGGGAATACTAGAATGTTCTTCAGCAAGCAAAGTATCCTTAAGTAGAGGTTTAATACTTTCGATATTTAATAATTTATTGTTTTTATAAAATCGATATTCTATGGACCTATACTTTTTAATATCCTCTAAACTAGTAGTGATTTTATCAAATTTTCCTTTATAATCTATTTTTCCCTCATATATTTCATTTACAAACATTGTATCTGGTAAATCAAAATGAAACTCATAAACTGCTTGTTTTGCAATTTCACTTTCTTTTTTTATTTCATTTTTTTTGCATGAGCAAAGGATAATAAATATATTTAGTAAACAAAGAATCTTAAATGTTTTCATCAAGTTGTAATTTTTATCTAACAGCATTTTTTCTCATTGATTGTTGTTCTTTTTTTCTTTTATTCTGTTTGGCTATTTCTGGTATTTTCGATAAATCTCTTTTATTTACTGAAGTGTCCTTTTCAACTCCTTCAATAACTTGGGAATCATTATTTGCCATTTTATCTGTAGAAAAAAACTGTCGTACTTGAATAGTTATGACTTCCACATTATCATATGCTGTAGCGGCATTTTTAAACTCTTCATTAATTTGTTTCCCTTTATCAAATACAGCTTGCATAGCCTTTAATTTGTTATTGTCACCCTTATTAATCATTGAACCTGGTCTTCCAAATCCTTTTCCAGAGCCAAGAGCCATAAAGAGATAAGTTGCATCAATAAGTTCGGGGTTCGGAGCAAAACTGTTATTTTCTATATTGGTAGAGCTATTTTTATCGTATAACTTATACCCATGTTTAAAATGCATTTTATTATTTCCTTTTAAGTTGTCGCTGTGCTCTTTAGGAATTAATTCTATTTTGCTATCTACATATGCAGCAGCCTTTTTTACAGGCTCAATGATATACTGCTTAATAGGCTCAACAATAGAAGCATTTGGGCCTTCAAAAATTTCTCCAGATGTAAAGACTTCAAGCATTGCCTTTACATCTTTTTTCATATCTTTTACACTTTTTTTTGCTTCTAAACCTTCTAACTCAACAGCATCAATAACTCTATTTTCGCTAAAAGCATACGTTGAATTCCATGAATATTCTCTAAACAATGGGTCAACACTAAAAAATCTTCCAACTCGTGGGTCGTGCACACGATTTTCGAAGTTTAACGAGTTCCCTTCACCTTTCAACTCATCATCTTTTTCTTGCCCTTGGAAGCCATACCGGTAGGTTTCTGCCGAGCCATGGCGGTTTGGAACGAGCATACCAAAAGAATTCTAGCCATTATCTATAAGAACGTGGGGTAAAAATAACATTTATTATTATGTAAAAAGCAACTCGTTGAAAAGTTGCTTTGTTATTTTATTTGCTTTTTGCGTCCGAGCAAAATGCTCGAACGAAAGCATTACCTAATGATTGAACAAACCAGATTGTGGTTATATTATCAATTTAATTCTGAAATACTATTTATATATTTATAATTAAATTCTTCAAAAAAACTGTCATTATAATCTGCTGAAATAACTTCATTCTTTATCTTAATCAATCTATTTAAATTGTAATAATATTCTTTATTAACAACTTTCTTTTTAAAAAAATAAGTTTCTCTAAGTATTTTATCACCATCCGAATAAATATTTAGAGAATCTAATCCTTCCGCTATTTCTGTATCACTATTGTTAGAGACATAGGGTAACAACATAAATATTTTATCTCCTTTAGTTTTATAATGATATTTATAAATGAAGATTGAATTGACAATTTTTTTTGAAATAGATAAATTATCATTATACAATCTCTCTATTTCTTTAAAATTAATATCATCATACAAATTAAAAGTATCTTTATAAATTATTCTCTTTCCCAAAATATTCGCTTTATAAATTTCTTTCTCACTATTGCTTAAAATTAGCTTTCTGTTTTCATCAGGTTTATATTCAAATGATTCAACAATACCGTTTGAATATTTATATATGATTGAATCAGTTGTGTTTAAATTACCCTCTCTATAAAGAATGATTCTTTTTTGATAATCAAAAACTTTAACATAAATCCTGTATTTGTGATTATTATTTTTAACTTTTAACTTTTCAATTACTAAATATTTTTCATCATTTTTTTTAAAGAAATGATGATTTACAATTAAAATAAAAAATATTAATATAAAAAAGTATTTCATTTCAATCTTGTATTTGGGTTTCTGCTTTTTTTCCATTCCTTGTTTTCCAAAAAATTGTACCACCTTCAACAGCAGTCGCCTCATAACGCATTTTATTTTGGTTCCTATAATGAGCTTTCCCTCGATCATAATTCCACGCCCTACTATGCTGCGGAGCCACAAAAGAGCTTTTTCCTTGTTTATTCTCCACTGCTGTTTTAAATTTAGTATATAAACTCTTACTCATTGTCCAACCTAATGTAGCTGCATGCGATTCACAAGATTTTTTCCCTTTGGAAGTAGAATAAGTATCTTTACACTCTTGACCGTTTACTAAACCTTGTTCTATTCCATCCCAACTATCTGCTCCATTACTATAATCAATACCTCCTTGTTCAGCATTAATAACTGCTGCAATTGAAGTTTGTTTAAAATTGCCATTCCTCTTTTCATCAGTAGTTTTAATAAATGCTTTAGCTAAATCACTTCCTTCACCATAAGCCGCTTTATTTGGATGATTCTCGTGTACGCTTGCAATACCATAAGCTTCTTTAACACTTGAATGAGAACTCTCTGCATAAACAATTGAGGATTTTTTTACCAAGGTACTATAATCAATTCCTAAATCTGTAGAGAAATTCGCTGATATCTCAGTAAATGTTTCCGAAGGTATGTCATCTTTAATAGCTGTATTAATTTGTGCCATAACATCTTTTTCGACGGTATTACTATTAATAATCATCACTTTTGTTGACTCACCAACTTTGCCAATAAATTTTCCATCAGCGGCATAATAATATTCTAATCCATCTTCATCGACACCAGAAATGGGAGAATTACTAGCAAACTGATATGGTGTTAATTCTGGGTATTTTTTAGTTAAAGGATCTATACTAAAAAATCTTCCTGTTCTAGAATCGGTAACTCTCATACCATAATCATAATGATTTCCTTCTCCCTTTAACTCGTTATCGAGTTCCTTACCATTAAACCCGTACCTATAGCTATCACTAGAGCCGTGTCGGTTAGGCACTAGCATCCCGAAAGAATATACGTATTTTGTGTAAGAACGTGAGGTAAATATATAAAAAAAGCAACAATTTTACTTGTTGCTTTTTTGTTTATTGACTTGTTTTGTCTACTCAACTGTGTAGGCTCGGAAAAAATTTCCGCGCTATCGTTCACGATAATAATTTGTTATATCCGAGCTATAGGGTATTTCAGGACAAGACAGTTAATATTCTAATAATCCCTTTCCTGTTATTTTATATAACAAACCTAATAGTATATAAACTATTATTAATATGATAAAAAACAATAACCAATATTTTAGGATTCTGTTCCTTATTACCTTAATTTTTAATATATGAATAAGGCCAATTGCTAATCCGTAGGCAAATAATACAATAACAAGAAATAAAACAATAATCAGGACAAATACGGAGCTGTTTATATCTAAGAACATAATTTTTTATTTATGAATTTGAATAGTAGTCCCAATGGATGTATTTTTTTGCCCATACTCCCACTGCTTTTGACTAAAAGGAATATTTTGTTCTTTAAGATACCCTCCTAATAATTCAGCCTGTGTAGATGTTAAACCTTTAAATGTACTTTGTTTGCCAGTGGTAATTTTGATATAAGCGTCAAACATAAAAATATTATTTTCTTTCGTTTTCCCATTTTTTTGAATATACTTAAATATATCCAAATTTGGATTACTATTTGTTATATCACTTGAAAATCCTTTTTTATATAAGTTTTTAAGTGTATATACATAATTCATATATTCAATAGGTCTATCACTTATATTATCAGCAATTTTACCATGCTTTGGACCACCTTCTGCATGTTCAAAAGTTATATTTCCTAAAAAATATCTTATCAGTGGGGCAGTCAATGGCTCATCTACTCCATGGTCACCATACATTACTCTTTCACCATTCTTGATGTAACTATGAGCCCAAGCATCTCCAACTTTATGTAATTGATATAATTCTCCTTTCATTACTCTAACTAAAGCATCATGCAAAACTTCCTTTTGTAATCCTCCTGTTAATCCATGATAGTCAGTTTGTAATTCAGGAACTGACCATGTACCTAAACCACCATCACTACCCCAACTTAAATTTGGATGTCTAGGGTTTGGCGTTATACTCATCGTATTATCTCCATGAACTGTATGGTCATATTTTTCGGCAGCAACAGCCAATTGTCTAGCCCTAGCTGGTTTCATACCCATGGCTATACCCATTGCATAAACTGTCCAAAAATGTCCATCTTCTTCCCAGTTCCCATCTTTATCCTTATACCTCATAGGATTATCAAAAGCAAATCTATAAGGTGACCATTCAGGTGCTCTGGATTTCATTTTATCAGCACTGAACCACCGTCCAACTCTGACATCTAACATCCTTGCTCCGAAGTCATAGCTGTTTCCTTCGCCTTTGAGTTCATCGTCTTTTTCCTGTCCTTGAAAGCCGTATCTATAGCTATCACTAGAGCCGTGTCGGTTAGGCACTAGCATCCCAAAAGGATAGTAATTTAATCCCTGCTAAAAACAATATATATAAGAACTGATTCACTTTATAAATACCTAAAGTATGCTATATAAGGCATTTTTATGCTTTTCAAAGATAGAAAATTTAACAAAAAAAGGGTTGTGTTTTTTCTGCTTTTAAAATTGTTTGGCAGAGGTTTGACAAGTTCAGAAAGCAAAAAACGCAAACAATTAATTTATAAGGGTTTGCGTTTAAAAAGAACGGATAAGAGGAGTTGAAACCAAGTTGATATTGTGTTTATCGATAAGTTGTTAAAAATCAGCAGCCTATAGCCTTTTTCAACAAATCAACACAATTTTTGTTTATTATGAAACTAGAAAACCAGCTAAAGAATTTATTGAAATAAACTTAATTTTTTTTGGACGATAAATTAGGAACAGGAATTAAATGCAATACTTAATGACGCGAAATCTGAAAAAAAATGTTTATTGCAAACTTTCAGTATTGTATATATTTATTACAAAAACTTTGTTCAAAGAATTAGAAAATTCAGAAATTCATTTGATGGGAATGAACCTTTAATTCAAATACCTATCGTATTTATTGATGATTTGCCTGAGGATTGTTCTCTTTCCACAAAACAAAAAAAGTAACAAAAAATCTTACATTACTTTTTTTGTTTTTTTATTACGCTAATAAACCCAAGAAAAACAGCACATTACCTATAATAAAACAAAAAGAAAAAAAACAAATCTATTTTCTTTTTCGTTTAATTTTTTTGTTTTTTATAAAATTATATTTCAAATAACTACATATTTAACGCTTACTTTCTTATTTTTAAAGAATCAAATTCTTATCAAATAAAAATGCCGATATTTAAAATTCTGTACTATTAAAATACTTAAAAGGTCAAGATAAAACGTTAGTTGTAAAACGATGGAATGATTACAAAAATCATTTTCACAATGTTACTATTCAAGACAATATTAGAAATAGCATAGAGGAACAATATCAAGGAGAATTTCTAATTGATTTTTTCGCAACAATTTTGGGTTATACTAAAAATCCGCAACCAAATTTTAACCTTACAACTGAATATAAAAAGTAATATTGTCATTATCTCAAAAGGCCGAGTGGGAAGATTATTTTACTACCGAAGCAGCCAAAGTAAACACCATAAAAACTCAAATAGAACCTACTGACAAGGCTATTGATTTAATGGTTTATGAGTTATATGGACTAAGTAAAGAGGAAATTGAGATTGTAGAAAAAACTTAATCTATCGAAAAAAAATTAAAAAATTAATTATTTATGGAAACATCTGAACCAGTAAAAAAATGTCAGTTTTGTGCAGAAAATATACTTATCGAGGCTGATGTTTGTAAATTCTGTCATAGAAATCAAATTGATGATAAAAAAAAGGAAGAAATGATAAATAGCTTGTCAATATACAAAGGTTTAGTGGGTAACATATTTTTTATATTAATAAAGTCATTTTTTCGTTGGTGGTTAGGTTTAATATTTATTGCTTTAATGATATTTTCAATCCAAGATAAAAGAAAGACATTAAGGAACGAATCAAAGTTAGAATTGCTTGAAAAGTATGAAAAGCATCAAAAATATTTGGGAGGAAAAATATTTTTAGATATCATACTCCACATAGTAATAATTCTTTTAATACTATTGTTCATAGGGTATTATTATTCAGAAGACAGTGCTTTATTAAATAAATTAATAAACTAGGTAAACAAAAGAAAAACTATTACTTAGACAAAAAGTCGATTCGGAAGACTATTTTAGTTTATGAGCTAAAAAAGTGTTGGCATTAGAAACAACCGATAAAACAATTGATGCATTGCTTTACGAGTTGTAAGGTTGGAGAGGAGTTTGAGATAGTATAGAAAAGTTAAAATGTTATTATGTCAGAAACAATAATAGTAGTAATTGGGGTCATTGTAATCATTGTAGTATGTTGGATTTGGATTAAATTTTGGATGCTATTTATTAAGCTTATTGATTACTGTCATCATTCAATCATTCAGAGAATTAATAAAAGTTCAAGTAAAAATAAAAACCTCCAATAATAATATTGATACAATGATTTATGAATTATATGGTCGGGTAAGGATTAGATTGAGTACAGTAGAAAAATTATAGTGCCAATGAATAGAATTTATTTAGATAGTAATATTTATCGTTACTTGAAAAACAATCAAGAAAACAAATCTTCATCTTTACTAGAAACTTTGATTCAATTAAAAGAGGACATGATTTTCTATTATTCCTATGCTCATTTATCGGATTTATCTAGAGATAAAACAGATAAAAAATTCGAAGATTTACTTTTCATGGAACAGTTAGTAAACAAAAATTTCCTGAATCTAAATTCCGAAGAAGAATTTGTTAACGTTCAAATCGCAACTCCTACTGAGGCATACAATTGTATGAACTTTGCCCCAATTAATGAAGCTTTGGATTTCGAAGAATTATTTACTGAATTGGAAATTAGAGAAGATGACTCTTTTGAGATTAAAGAAGCTAAAGAAAAAATGAAAAAGATTTTCAATATGCCTCTTACTTTACAAGGGATTCCGAATTTAACGGACACGTTTGAAGAAAACAATCCAATAAACAAATTACTTCCAACTCTCTCAAATAATGGAACTCTTATAGATTTAATGAAAGGAATGTTAACCACGTTCAATGATTTAAATGAAGACCCAACTATTTGGAGGGATTTTAGAAACTACTCAATTAAGTCTCTTGGCGATAATCTATTTAACATTGACGTAAATGATAATAGTTTTAATGAACTTTTAAAAGAAACTCGATTACAGAAAAGTTTTCTTGAATTTGTGGAAGATACATTCACATATAACAAAAGTCTTGAAAAACAAAGAGAATATAATTTTTTCATTAATGCTTATAATTGTTTAAATCTACTTGGACTTGATGGAGAGAAGAATAAAAAAGTTGTTTTTTCAAGCTTTCAAAATGATGCTCAACATGCGTATTATGCTGCTCATTGTGAATATTTAGTTTCTGATGACGAACAACTTTTGTTAAAGGCAAGAGTATTATATGATTTATTTGGAATAGAAACTAAAATTTTAAATTTTAAGGATCTTGAACATTTAGTTACTCTACAACAAAAAAAGGAATTAAATTTTGAATCATTTGTCGAAGGTCTTGTCGGAGTTTTTGAACACGGGATTTTGGAAAATGATTTTGAGATTTTGGAACAAAAAAAACGAGTCTTGGTTTATAAATTGAAAGAAGATTTGTTTAATTTTTTTAATAAATTAAACCTAGTAATTACAAACAAAGACACACCCTTGTATATATTTTACAATGAAATAAAAAACTACTCAAGATTTACCTCTTTTACTGAATTTAAAAAAATAACAAACAAAATAGTTGCCGTATTAGGAACTGACAGTAATAATAAAAATGAATTTACAGATGAAGACAGAAAATCAATAATTGAAGATAATTGGCAAGGAAGAATTTGGCATTTTCAAAACGAAAGTTTTTATTTAGAAGTCCTACAAAATGAAAAAAAACTATGCTTTTATTATATTCCAAATTATAAAATTTAAATAAATTTATTTTGTTATAACAAATAATGAGGTTGTAGAAATAGAGGATATTTCAGTTGATGAACTGACAGATTTAATTGCTGAAAAATTAGTTGACAAAATGGAAAAACGAATTACAACGCTAATTTCAAAGCAAAATGACAAAGAGTTGTTATCAAGAACCGATACAGCTGAGTTGTTAAAAATAAATCTTACTACTTTATGGAATTGGAGAAAAAAAGGTAAGATTACAGGCTATGGAATTGGTAATCGTGTTTATTACAAAAAAAGTGAAATAATGAAATCGTTAGTTATTCTCAATCGTTGAATAATACGTGAAATATAAGAAAAATGGGCAAAGAATACATTTACCATAACTTTATTTGGAAAGAAATATTTAGCGATATAAATCTTAATAAAATTTACCCTCGATTCAAAAAAGGAGAACAATTTAAAAGGGGTTTCAATAGTATTACTCATAATTGTGTGGGATTGTCTAATTACACTATCAAGAATTCTGAGACTAAACTTTATTTATCCATTAAAGACATCGGAGAAGTTTTTGAGTTTACTAGTAACTGGATTGCAACTAAAATGAAAGGTGCTTTTTTGGAAACTATATTTGATGAAATAGTAAATGAACACAAAATAGAAAATGAGTATGTAAACTGGAGAGGTTTTTTATTTGATTATTTACTAAACATAAATGAAAAAGCAACCGATTTAAAGCTTGTAAAATCTTGTGAAGATAAGATTGAATTGAGTTTCAAAGTTCATTTAAATCAATTGCAAGACACTTTTGAACCAATTACATTTCTTGATCCAGTTTTTATACTTGAATTGGGTAGCAAAAGTCCACAAGAAGTTTATAAAATTGGGTTGGATTTTTTAGATGTTGATAATAAAAAGTGTATCGGAATTCTTAAGACAATAGTAGAAGAAATGCCTTATGTTGGGTTAATTATTGGAATTGCCTATTTCTACGAGGGTAAAAGTGAGCTTTCAAACAATTATATTATTGATGCTTTAAATGAAGTTGATAGCATTAATTTTTCAGATGATTTTACGGGATTAATAGCGGAAATTATAGCCACTAATGAATTTAATTTAGGTACAGTAACCGATAAAACTATTAGAATGTTTTTCGATGTATTAGATATAAATCAAAGTACAACGGCATTAATAAAATTGTCATATATAATTTTGAGTAAAAACATCAAACATTTAAAAGAATTTGCATTAGAAAATGTTGCTATTGCAATAGAATATAATTTAAATAATGATGACGAATCAACAAGAATTTCAGGATTTCATATAATATGTTCTGTTTTGTTATGGAATGACAAATTCAATGAAGCCGAAAAATATCATCATTATTTTTTGAATGAAAACAATGATTTTCTTAAACTTTATTTTGAGCATGTTAAGGCATATATAATATTGGCACTTGCAAAAAACAATCAAAATTTCATCTCAAATTTGTTTTTAGATTTTCCTCACTTGAAAAAATTATTTTCAGGATTATTTGATGCGTGGAGTTTTGAAAATTTAGAGTTAAAAAATAAAAACTGGAGTAATCTAAATATTTACAATCATAATAAGATTGTCAATGCTAGAAAGATGTATTGTGGTTAAGGAAAAACCTTATATTAGTATTGATTGAAAAAATGTAAAATTTAATGTGTTTTTAGGTATGGAAAATGAAATTACTATCTATTTCGATGAACCAAAAAAATTTGAAGCTTCTAATATTAGACCTTTGAATGGTTTAGCTGTATTGTATTTTATTTTTAGTAAATCAATTGATATTCAATACCCTTTTGCAAAATCCAAATTATTATATATAGGTATGAGCGAAAGAAAAACTAACAGCATCGGGAGTAGATTACTTAGTCATTTTGAAGGTAAATCGAAGAACATTGGACTAATTAATTACAGAAAAATAGAACCATTATATTTTACCTACATAAATTTTGAAATATTGCAAAATGTATGGAAGTTCAGAATTGAGGATTTGGAGAGCCACTTTATATCGAATTTTGTTAAAAACTATGGTGTTTATCCCATTTGTAATAATGAAACTAGACTTACAGTTTTAGACATAAAGCATCCAGCAAATAAAGAGTCCGTCTGATGATTTGTAAAAAAGAATTAATATATTTGATTTTAACACAAAGCGAAAAAAACCTTCGCCTATCTACCTAATTTTTGGTGTATATACGAAGGTTTGTTTGGCCTATATACAAGTTAACTGCAATTTTAACCAACAAGACAAACAAATGTTTGGAAGATATAAAATCAAAATATCAGGACAGATTACTCTTCACGTCATAAACATTGATTCGTATTCTCCAAGATTAAAGGATTATATTGAAAGAAACATACACCAAATTTGGAATGGAGACAATGAAGTTATAGAAAGTAGTAACGATATAAAAACCACAAAAATAGAACTCAAAAGCTTATTAGATAAAAAGACTGATTTACAAAAAAATGGAATAATATCTGAGTTCATTTGCCATCTGTATTTACGTGCAAACAAATTCAACCAACATTTTCTCTTTAGCAACTTGGAAGAAAAAGGCATGAAAAAAGGATTTGACGGTTTGTATGGGATTGATAATGAGTTTTACATTTATGAAAGTAAATCTTCTTTGGAAACAACTCTAGATGCTACGCATAATTCTAACATCAGCGAAGCATATAATGACTTAAAAAAGAAAATTGAAGGCTTAAATACGACTAATAATCCATGGAAGAATGCTTATCATCATTCTACTCTTAGGTCTGTGAATTTTAATGATACCATTTCAAAAACTTTGAAGAAACTATCAAAAGAATATGTTGCTAAAAAATTTGGCGAAATTAAAAACTACAATTTAATTCCTAGTTCTACAATTTTTTTAGGGGCTAGATACACTATTATTGATAAAGACGATCTCGTTGCTAAAATAACTGCCCTAACAAATAGCTATAAGAGTAAAAACTTAAACGTACTATGTTTGAACAAAAACACTATTCAAAATTTTATAAATTATTTAGATGAGTAAAATTACAAGTGTAGAGAAAAGGCAGTTAAGCACCTTGAAAAATAACGAAGAGTTTATCAACTGTTTTAAAAAACTAATATTCAATACTCAACTAACTTTTGAGGAATCTCAATTTATACTTTCTGCATCATTAATATTCTTTAGATATTACAATAATGACAAGAGATTAAGAGGATGTTTCAACATAGCTTATTATATGGTTTTGAAATATAGCTTAGTAAAAAACGATTTTAGACCTCTTTATGACATATCATTACAAATAGGCTTTTATCCAATTTCTGAGTTTATTTTGACTAATAATTTATTAGATGAACAATATTTACATGAATCTATAATTAACCATGAGATAAGAAAATTGTACAACAATTCAAATTATATTGAAACTGTTGAACAACATAATAGATCGAAAGAAATTTTAGAAAGGATTAAAACAGAAGATTCTGCATACATTGCCCCAACCTCATTTGGGAAAAGCTCAATAATTCGTGAAGTAATCAAACAAAATGACTTTTCCAAGATTGCGATTATTGTTCCAACGAAATCACTTATAACCCAAACTTACATTGATGTTAGAAATTTAGACTTAAATTATAAGCTTGTTTTACATGATGAAATGTACAATGGAGAGGATAGGTTTATAGGTGTTTTAACTCAAGAAAGAGCGACAAGACTAATCAATAATTATGATGTTTCATTTGATATATTATTTATTGATGAAGCACATAATATTCTGAAAAACAATAGCAGAAATCATCTATTGTCAAGGTTTATAATGCTAAACTATAAAAAGAATACAAATCAAAGATTATTATATCTATCTCCGCTAATTAATGATTCTAAAAACTTAAAGACAAAATTCACATCTGAAGGACAAATATTTGAAAGTAGTATAAAACATAACTTAAAAGCATATGATGTTTTTTATTTAGATAAAAAGGGGAAACTCTCTTTATATAATAGATTTTCTGATGAGCTATATCAAGTTGACAAAAATATTCAATTTAACGATTACATAATTGCAAAAGCACAAGAAAAGAATTTCATATATAATTATCGACCAAAAAATGTAGAGGGAATTGCAAAAAAACTATCCTTGTCGCTTGAAGTTATTGAAAACGAGAATTTAAATAGAATATCAATTACTATTGCAAACGAAATATCAGAAGATATTGACTTGGTTGAATTGATAAAAAAAGGGATTATCTATTTACATGGTAAACAGCCAACTATTCTTAAAGAATATCTCGAATATCAGTATAAAGAAATTCAGAACTTAAAATTTATTATTGCTAACTCTGTAATATTAGAAGGTATTAACTTTCCTATTGAAACATTGTTTATTACATCAACCTACGGATTAAATGTAAAGGACTTAAATAATTTAATTGGACGAGTTAATAGATTGAATTATGTTTTTCAGAGTTCGTTATCAAAACTTATATCTCTTATACATTTTGTTGATTCTATAGAATTTACTGACAAAAAAAGTGATATGTCCAATAAACTTTCTTTATTAAGAGAACATACTTTTAAAGATGAAAACAAAAATCCTTTATTAGACAATTATAATGTTGAAGAACTTAAATTATCGAAAGAAGAACTTACAAAACAAAAAGAAAAAGATAGTAAACTAATAAAATTTACAGAATTTTTAATCAATGAAAAAGATACATCTTTAGAGAGTAGAATTAAGTATAGCTTTATTGAAAATAATATTGATGATTTTTATTGGAATATGGAATCTGTGATTCCATCAGTTATTGAAAATTTCAAAATAATTTCAGACAGAAACGATGTAATTTCCACTATTTATGAGGTTTTTATATTGAATATTGAGAATCAAATTAAAGATTACGAAATCGAACGTTTGAAAAATGAAAAAGCTAGGAACTACTATAAAAATTATATTGATATAATACAACTACTAAGTTTAAGAGATAAAATAAAAAACACATTAAAATATTTTGAAGCCAAAGCTCAAGATGAAAATGATAGCCATTTATTTATTGGTAGTTCTTTTGGAGAAATAGTTAACCCATCACCGAAATATCGAAACAGTGAATATCTACAAGAAGTATATGTAAATTTACATGGAAAGAATAGACAGCAACTAGCAAATATATCTTTAGTAAAAATAAAGCTGGAAGAAGATTTTGTAAGTTTTAAATTAAAAAAGCTAATAACATTTCTTTATGATTTTGAACTAATAACAAAAAATGCCTACTTTTTAGCCGTTTATGGAACTGATGATGAAAATGTAATCAACCTAACTAGAATTGGATTAGGGCCAAGTATTACGAGAGTATTAAAAGAAAACAATCAATTACAAAATATTTCTTTCGACCAAAATGGAAATTTAGTTTCTAATGAACTATTTAAAAACTTTTTAGCAAATCAATCAGAACTATTTAAATTTGAAATTAACAAATACATAAAATAAAAAACTGCAGTTAACACGGGTTTTGCGTCAGGCGGGTGGACGTGCAAACTTGAAGCTTTGTGCTTCTATTCAAGTTCAGTGCTGGTTGACTGTTTTGTGCTCCGAAACCCGCCCGAACGCAAAGCCCGAAAACGTTAAAAATATATTGGCAATGATTAAAAAGGAAATAGTACAATTAGAAAGCATTTCAGTTGAAGAGTTAACAGAAATCATTGCTGATAAATTGGCGGATAAGATAGAAGCTAGGATTGCAATACTTATTTCAAAGCAAAATAACGTACAGTTACTAACCAGAACCGAAACGGCTGAGTTGTTAAAAATTAATCATACTACGTTATGGAATTGGACAAAAAAAGGTAAGATTACAGCCTACGGCATTGGTAATAGAGTTTATTATAAAAGAGGGGAGCTAAAGAAAGCTTTAATTAAAATTAATTAGCACTCAACATACAGCAACGTACTGTAAAAAGAACATGTAATTTATAAAAATTTTAAGAGTAGAGATGATTGACATAGAAAACTTTAAACTCGAAAAAGAATGCATTTACAAAAATGAACGCTATTCTGTTCGTGATAATGGAGCAGTATTTCGCTATCCACTTGACGGAAGACGAGCAAGACCGACCGACAATAAATGGATATTTGGTATACTGAACAGTAAAACAGGCTATTTAGAAATTGCTTCTATCCGAATTCACAGAATAGTAGCGACCGCATTTCATGGTGAACCTCCAACAAAAGAACATGTTGTTGACCATATTGACACGAACAAACAAAATAATCGACCTGACAATCTACGTTGGGTAACAAGATTAGAGAATATTTTACTTAATCCAATTACATCAAGACGTATTGAAATTATTTGTGGAAGCGTTGAAGCATTTCTTGCCGATCCTTCGAAATTTCGGGACAAGTTTCTAGATCCAAACTATAACTGGATGTGTGCAGTTTCAGTAGAAGAGGCAAAAATAAGCTTAGAACGAATGTTATCTTGGGCAAATAGTTACAAGACCTTAAAAGGAGGTTCGTTGGGAGAATGGATATTTAATCGAGAAATCGTTCATAGTCCATCTGGCATACAACCCAACTACATGATGTCTAAAACTCCTAATGCAGCTCAACGTGTTATTTTTCCCAATGATAAACCAAACGAATATCCAAGCACTCCTCAAGCGTTTAAAGGTAATCCATTAATAGCATATCATGAAAGTTTGAAAGAGGGAACTCCGTTCTTTAAAAATCATAATGGAGAATATATAGTCGTAAAAAGCGGATTTTCTAGAGATAGACAAACTCTATATGTAATGACAAAGTCTGCCTTTGTATGGAGAGAAAGAGAGGATGGAGAACATATTCCCGTACCTATTGCTGAACTTCGGGAAGTAATTTCCAATGTGGAATTACCTCATGCACTAACTGAAATAACTTATGAAGATGGTTTATTTATACATGAAAAGATAGAATCGGGTTTTCATCCAACTGAAGAATTGGAACAAATATTCGCCGAATTTACTCAATAATTATTAAAGCCAACTGTAGGAACATTAAATAATTGTTGAATTTTTCCAATATGCTTTTAACTTTTCTGCATATTCTTTGGGAGTAATTTTTATGTAGCTTAAAAATTGAGCTTCGGTTTTATGACCAGTAATTTTCATAATAGTAAGAGTGTCAATTTTCCCATATAGATTGGTTGCAAATGAGCGTCTGCAAATATGTGAAGTTACTAATTCGTGTTTTGGAAATTTACCAACTTGTTTTCGGTGTATTGTTTCTTTTTTACCATTTTTTTCGATTGTAATTTCTGAAATCTTTGCACCCTCAACGACCTCTTTAAATCCGACTTCCTCACAAATAATTTTGATGTAATCATTAAATTTTTGATCACTAATTTTTCTTGGGAAACTTCCATTTCTTTTTTCTAAAATAGCATTTACTTGATTGTGAATTGGAATAATAACAGGAAAGTCTGTTTTGATTGTTTGTTTCTCTATAAAACCATCTACAAGGTTCTTTTTTGTTAGTTTTAGGAAGTCGGAAATCCTAAATCCAGTTCTTAAACCAATAATAAACCAATCTCTAGCATTGTCTAAATAGTCTTGCACGAAAACTTTATTGTATATGGCATTTATTTCATCTTCCTTGAGGTAAATGTCGTTTGTTTTATTTGTTGGCGAATAAAATTCTGTAAGTTTAAATTCCTTTGAAATTGTGTGGCCTTTTTTGTCTGCATTGTTACAAAATAATTTAAGATCGTCAACATAGCCGCCAATCGTATTAGGATTTAGTTTTTGTTCTTTTTCTAAGAATTCAACAAATTTGTTATGAAATGACAGGGTAATATCCATAAGTTTAATTTTGCTTCTAGTATGCTTTTCAAAAGCTAAAATTTTATTTAAAGTAGTGTTATAGTGTTGTATTGTTCTTGGTTTTATAGGTGTATTATTTCTTGTTTTTTTAGATTTAGAGTCTTCAATAAAAGCGTCAATATAGTTGGTTAAAAAGATGCTTGCATTTACCTCCTCATTGTCAGTTACTCTATTAAAAAAAATGCTTATTTTCTCTTGTAGCCAATTTGTATTTACTGTTTCGGCTTTAAGTGTTGCATCGCTAAATTCTTTTCGGATGTAGGTATTAAGTTCTTTTAGTTTATTATTAATTTCTTGATAATTAACATCAGTTGTAGCTAAAACTTCTTGTTTTGATTCACTCCATCTTTTATTTGGAATTTGTATTCCTATGGAACGTTCAATATCGATTAACTTACCATGTTTAAATCTATAAAAAATCGTGTTCCAATCGTTACTAGTTTTAATTCTAAAATTACCTGTAGCCATATTTTTTGGTTTTTACAAATATAGAACATTTTTCATTCCCCGTATATTCCCCTAAATTTATTAATTGTTGTTAATTTTGGCAAATTAATAGTAGTTAAAATAACACAAAAAACACTGTTATGTCTATTTAAATAAGGGATTTTTTAATTTTTTTAAATTTCGGTTAATTAAGAGTTCGATTACTATTATCCGCACAAAAAAAAGCTTCTCATTAAGAAGCTTTTTTTGTTTTAAATATGTCTGCTTTATACATTCTTTAAATTGATAATTTCCTGTTCTGTCAAATAACGCCAGTTTCCTCTGGGTAGATTTTTCTTGGTTAATCCAGCAAAGGCTACTCTATCTATTCGCAAAACATCATATTGAAAGTTTTCAAAAATGGCGCGAACTACCTTTACATTTGACGTTCTTAGTTTGAGACCTATTTCTGTTTTAGGCTCATTTTCAATATAACTAATTTCTTCCACATAAAGGCGATGTCCGTCTAGGGTCACGCCGCCAGCAATTTTCTCCAAATCTTCATATTTCAAGTTTTTATCTAGCGACACCTGATAAATCTTAGATGACTTTTGGTTCGGCAAGGTAAACTTCCGAATCAAATCGGTATCATTAGTAAAAAGCAAAAGACCAGTAGTATTTTTATCCATTCTTCCCACTGCCGAAATTTTGGCAGTTGTCGAGCCTTTAACCAGTTCAAGAACATTTCTATATTCTTGTCCTTCGTCTAGGGCTGTAGTAAAGTTTTTGGGTTTATTCAACAAAATATATTCTTTCTTTTCAGGAGTTAGCGTTGCCCCGTCAAAGTTCACCACATCGCCTGGCTTTACCATATACCCCATTTCTGTAATAGCAACTCCATTCACTTTTACATTTCCTGACTGAATATAAATATCAGCATCACGACGCGAGCATACTCCAGAGTTGGCAATGTATTTATTCAACCGAATTTCATCTGCTGCTTTTGGTCTTTTTGAAGCTTGATTGGGTTTTTTCTCCGACTTTGCGTTAGAAGTAGCATCAAATTTAGTGGTAGATTTTACTTTTTTTGGCCCTTGAGCGCGTTTTGGCATGGCAGGTTTAGCTCCGCTCCGTTCGGATCCTCCTCGGGTTGGCTTGTTCGAATTAGGTCTAGAACTATTGGTTCTTGTTCCGCCTCTTTTATTATTGCCTCCTGTATTAGTCATATATGCTGTAATTTACTTCGTCAGTTCGCCCTTTTTTGGGCTCGTGTGTGCAAAGATAGGCATTTAGATTCGTTTTTTCAGGAGCTTTTTTACTTCGTCAGTTCGCTGCGCTCGTGTCCGCTATACGTTTCAATCTTTTGCTTTTTTGTCATTGCGAGTTTGCGAAGCAATCAAAAAAGCAAAAGGATTTCCACTACTATCTGCCTGTCGGCAGACAGGTCGGGGCTAAAAATATCTAGATAGAAGAAAAGGAGTAGTAGAATTAAATAGCTTGCAGTAATTTTTTACCATGCCATAGAATACTCGGGTTAATGAGTATGATGCAAAACACGCCAGCAACAATAAGGAATTTCAAAATGTTGTGCAGTTGTACAAATTGCTCTCTAGTCTCCGATTTCCAAAGTTGAATACCAAAGAAAATCATAATCATAAATCCAATATAGAAATAGATATCCATATACCCAACATCAAAAATGTTGATTAAATAATACACCGGAATAACGGTCAATAGTAATAACACCGTAATTATTTTTTTAGAAACCAATTCTCCATGAACAATTGGAATGGTTTGATAATTGTTGGCTAAATCACCTTTGATGTTTTCTAAATCCTTTATCATTTCCCGAATTAAGAGCAATAGAAAGAGGAAGCTAGCATGAAAAAAGATGACTTCGTAAAAATTTTTATAATACAACAGAATTCCAAAAAAAGGCAAAACCGCCAGAAACGCTGCCATCAAATTTCCTATGATGGGGTATTTTTTGATTTTATGAGAATAGAACCAAATCAGGAAAATATAAACAGAAAAGAATACAACAGCCCGTCCTGAAACAAAAAAAGCAATCAGTACCACAAAGAAATTAAGGGAAAAGTAAACGTATAGTTTTATCTTTTGGCTCACCAGACGATCGAGTTGGGATTTATTAGGCCTGTTGATTAAATCTTTTTTACTGTCGTAAAAACTATTAATAATATAGCCTGAAGCGATAGTTAGGCTTGAGGCAAGTACCAAAATAAATAAATTAAAATCAAGTACGATGTGTAGTGCCCGTTTCTCAGGAGCTAAAATAAAAATAGCAGACAGGTACTGAGCCAATACAATAATAGGAATGTTATAGCCACGAACCACAGAAAACAAACTGGCAATTTTTAGAAGAAGCAATTTGTTCTTTCGGCTTAACATGTAAGGAATTTAAAGTTAAGAAGCGATTTTAAAATTGATAAACCACTTCCAGTTTATAGTCTTTTAAAGATTTTTTTGCCTTTTCTAAATCTTCTGTAAACCCTAGGATGTAACCACCACCACCTGAACCGCATAATTTTAGGTAATAATCGTTGGTGTCAATTCCTTTTTGCCAAATTCCATGAAATTGTTCTGGAATCATTGGTTTAAAATTATTCAAAACTACTTTTGATAATTTTTTAGTATTGGCAAATAGTGATTTTACATCACCACCCAGAAAGTTTTCGACACAAGCATCAGTGTATTTTACAAATTGTGTTTTTAACATGGTACGAAATCCCTTATCTTTAAGGTTTTCCATGAAAATATTGACCATCGGAGCAGTTTCGCCCACAATGCCTGAGTCTAACAAAAATACGGCACCTTTACCATCCAAACTTTGAGTTGGGATTCCAGTTGCTTCAATATTGTCTTTAGAATTGATTAAGATAGGAATACTCAAATAGCTGTTTAGAGGATCTAAACCCGAACTTTTTCCGTGGAAAAAACTCTCCATTTGAGAAAATATATTTTTTAATTGTAGTAACTTTTCGCGAGTTAGGTTTTCAAGAACGGTTATTTTAGTATGAGCATATTTGTCATAAATAGCCGCAACTAAAGCACCACTACTTCCAACACCATATCCTTGTGGAATACTAGAATCAAAGTACATACCGCGTTCTACATCTGTTTTTAAGAGGTTTATGTTGAAAGTGACTAAATCGGGTTGGTCTTTTTGTAATTGCTCCAAATAGGTTACAAATCGTCTTAAACTTGCATTGGATTGAATGGCTTCTGGCGATGGATTTTCATCTACTTTCAAAGCGCCATTGTAGAAGTTGTATGGGATGGACAAACCTTTAGAATCTTTAATAATCCCGTATTCACCGAATAAAAGAATTTTAGAATAAAATAATGGTCCTTTCATATTTTTATTTATCAATTATCAATTGAGCTCCAAAACCAATTTGGTCACAAATGTACTGAGCATTTTGACAATAGCCAACTAATTCGTCCTGAATAAATTGCAAAACTTTTTCACAATTGCTTTTTGGATACAAAACATGGACGTTTGCTCCCGCGTCAAGGGTAAAACAAACGGGTATTTTTGTCTCATTTCTGAACCTCCAAATCGCATTAATGATTTCTAAAGTTTTAGGCTTCATCAAAATGAAGTAGGGCATGGATGTCATCATCATGGCGTGTAAAGTCAAGGCTTCGCTTTCTACAATTTGGATAAACTCGTCTAGATTTCCGTTTTGAAGAATTGTTGAAAGATTACTGAGATTTTCGTGGGCTTGAACAAATCGTCTTTCGGCAAAAGGATGGTTATGCATTAAATCATGACCAACGGTGCTTGAAACTTGTTTTTCGCCTTTATCAACCAGTAAAATGGTATCTTGATAGTTTTTGAAAGCATCATGAATAGTATTCGGAAATTCAACTCCAAACAAATCAGAACTTCCTTTGGTATTGCTATGATTACCCCAAACGACAACACTTCCTTTTATGCTTCTGCAAGCACTCCCAGAGCCTAAACGGGCTAAAAAAGACGCTTTGTGATAGAAATAATCATCGGTCATTTCTGGTTGTAATGCTTTTTCTAAACTCATAAAATTCATTGCTAAGGCTGCCATGCCTGATGCCGATGAAGCAATTCCTGAACTGTGTGGAAACGTATTTTGAGTATCAATCGTAAAATGATAGTTTTTTAAAAAAGGCAAATAGCGTTCAATTCGCTCTAAAAATTTTTGAATTTTTGGTTTGAAATCTTCTTTTGGTTTTCCTTCAAAAAGCAAATCAAAAGAAAAACTTCCGTCATTTTCCTTTTTGGTAAAATCCAATCTGGTAATCGTTTTGCAGTGATTCAAAGTAAAACTTACCGACGGATTCGCTGGAATTTGCTTCGCCAGTTCGCCTTTTAGGCTCGGGTGATTGTCCTTTTTCCCCCAATATTTTACTAAAGCAATATTACTGGGTGCACTCCAAGTAAAATGTCCTTGCTCTACAGAGTAAGAATAGTTTTTCGGAATAAAATCGTTTGCTGAAAACATGAATTGTAAAATTTTAAGCAAAGATACTTTTTTGATGTATACCTTCATTTCTTTATTTGTAGAATCGAAATATAATTGAGTAAATTTGATAAAAATAATATCATGAACAAGTACGTAAAAATTCTAATTTTTGTTTTGACCTGTGTTGGTGTTGGTTATATCTCAGGAATGGTAACGCGTTCCAGTGTGTTAACATGGTTTCCAACGTTAGTAAAACCTAGTTTTAACCCACCAAGTTGGGTGTTTGCACCCGTTTGGAGTACCTTGTACATCATGATGGGAATTGCTGCAGGTTTGGTTTGGAGCCGTATGGATTTTGAAAGAGAAGCCGTTAGAAAAGCCTTGTTGTTTTTTTCGATACAGTTGGGCTTAAATGCACTGTGGTCGTTGTTGTTTTTTGGATTGCGAAACCCTATGTTGGCTGGAATCGAAATTATTCTGCTTTGGTTGATGATTTATGAAACGTACATCAAATTTGGAAAAATTGATAAAATTGCGGGTTATTTATTTATACCCTATTTGCTTTGGGTAAGTTTTGCTAGTGTTTTGAATATCAGTATTTGGTGGTTGAATAGATAGTTAACTTACAATAGCACTCGCCACAATAAACCCACTTGTCCAAGCATTCTGGAAATTAAATCCGCCCGTAATGGCATCAATATTTACAATTTCTCCAGCAAAATAGAGATTTTTGTGTAATTTGCTTTCCATGGTCTTAAAGTTGATTTCCTTTAAATCAATACCGCCAGCGGTTACAAATTCTTCTTTAAAAGTGCTTTTTCCATGCACTTGAAAAGTTGCATTTGTCAATTGTTGGGTCAAGTTTTGCAGTTGGTTTTTGGACAAATCGGCCCATTTAGTCTCTACTTCAATTCCTGAAGCCAAAACCAAACTTTCCCACAAACGGTTTGGGAACTTAAAAGGTGATTTTTTAGAAACCGCTTTTTTAGCATGTTCTTGTTTTAAGTCTTTTAGTATTTTTTCAGCATCTTCGGTATCTACATCATTCAACCAATTGACGTAAATGGTAAATTGATAGTTTTTGTCGTGTAAAATTCGTGCGCCCCAAGCAGATAGTTTCAAAATCGCAGGACCGCTCATGCCCCAATGCGTAATCAGCAAAGGTCCTGTAGCGCTAAGTTTGGTGTCTTTTACTTTTACAGAAACCACAGAGGATACTCCAGGTAAATCTTTAATTCGAGAATCTTTGATGTTGAAAGTAAATAGGGAAGGAACTGGCGAAACGATGGCGTGACCAAAAGTTTGCAGCATTTCCCATATTTTTGGGTTGCTTCCTGTAGCGAGAATTACTTTTTCTGCAAGATAGTTTTCAGATTGGGTTTCAACTTTCCAAAAGCCATTTTTTCTAAAAATCGATTGGACGCTTTGTCCCGTTAGAACCGAAATTCCTAGTTTTTGTGTGGCTTTTAGGAAACAGTCAATAATAGTTTGCGAAGAATTGGATACGGGAAACATTCGGCCGTCATCTTCAATTTTGAGTTCAACGCCATGCTTTTCAAACCATTCTATAGTATCTCCAGAACAAAACTGATGGAAAGGCCCTCGCAATTCTTTTTCGCCACGTGGATAGAATTTTACTAATTCGTTGGGTTCAAAGCAGGCATGAGTTACGTTGCATCTTCCGCCACCAGAAATACGAACCTTAGACAAGACTTCCTTTCCTCGTTCTAGAATTGCAACCCTGAGTTTTGGATTTTTTTCTACGATATTTATCGCTGTGAAAAAACCCGCTGCACCTCCGCCAACTATTATTATATCGAAATTTGAGTTCATTTTTAAACCATTAAGGGAATTAAGATTTATTACCTTTAGTTGTCTGCAAGTCTTAAAAATAATCGTTTATTAATATAATTTTGTTAAGTTAAAATTTGTCATAAAATTAGCTTTTTACACCGTTGCTTCACTAACTTAACTTTCTTAATGGTTTTAATTAATTTTTAAACCATTAAGGGAATTAAGATTTATTACCGTTAGTCATCTTCAAGTCTTAAAAAATATTCGTTTACCAATGGTTTTGTGGATTTTGTTATGTTAGTGGTATTAAAATTAATAAGCAAACCCTGTGGAATGCTTAATAGTTTCATATAGGTTAATAGTTTAGCTTCATCTATTGGATGAAATTTTTCAACTGTTTTCAATTCGACTATGATACAATCATTTACTAACAAATCCAATCTTAATGGATTAGATAGCTCTAAATCATAGTATTCAACTTCGACATTAATTTGCTGTTTAACGCTATATCCATTCTTTTCTAACTCGTATTTTAAGCATTCTTCGTATATTTTTTCCAACAAACCTGGGCCAAGTTTTTTGTGAACTTTTATGGCATACCCAATAATCTCATATGATAATTGTGTTATTTCTTTTTTTGTCATAGATGATTTATTTGTTTTGTTGCTTCATTGACTTAATTCACTTAATGGTTTGAGATAATATTCTATCAGGAAAATCGGAAATAATTCCGTTTACGTTGAATGATTGTATTTTTTGAATGTCTTCTATTTCATTTACAGTCCAAGGAAATACTTTTAATCCTTCAGTTTGCATTTGCATCGTGTTTTCTTTGGTTAACAGATGAAAATGAGGATGAATGGCCTCGGCTTTGATAAATTTCGCAAAAGCGATTACTAAATCCAAATCAGTATGTGTAAGGATTCCTATGGGAATCTGTGAATTTAGAGAACGAACTTCTTGTAAAGCATTCCAATCGAAACTAGAAACTAAAAAATGATTGTAAATCCAGTTTTTTGTTGAGATATATTGTTCGATTAGGTTAACAACAGGTTTTGCTGTTCCATTTCCTTTGAGTTCTACATTGATAAAGCATTGTCGGTCAACCAAATCAAAAACTTCGTTGAGCGAAGGTATTTTGTGTTCTTCATTAATTCTAAATGTTTTGAGTTCCAATAAAGAGAACGTATTTACAGCGCCTTTTCCATTTGTGGTTCGATCTAATTTTTCGTCATGAACGACTATGAGTTCTCCATCGGCACTCAAATGGACATCCAATTCTATTCCGTCAACTTGCATATCTAATGCCTTTTGGAAAGAAAGTAGAGTGTTTTCAGGCTCGTGCCCTTTAGCACCACGATGTCCTATTTTTAGGATTGAATTCATAGTAATTCTAAAGTGTAAACATAAAAAAACGCCTTCATTTCTAAAGACGTTTTAATGAAAATTATTTGAAACTATTTTTTCAATTCTAACAAAACAAAAGTATAAGGACTGTCAATAGTAACTTTGCCATTAGTAACCACAGCTTCTTTACCAGAATAGGTGTCTTTTACTACTGTTCCGTCACTAAAAATAGAACCTGTAGAAAGTTCTTTTGAACCTGTAGGTAAATCCAATCCAATCACTACTTTATCTACAAAACCATCTTTCGCAAAGGTTCTACTAAATGTATAAGGTTGTGCTGTAATTTGTTGATGGATTCCAGCACCAATAGCGGGATGATTTTTTCTAAATTGTCCTAATTTTTGCCAATGTGAAAGAATTTTTTGCGTTTCAGGATTGGATTGTACATCATCCCAGTTCATGAAAGAACGTAAAGTAGCATCGCCTTGTGTTCCCTCAACTACTAATGAACGACCGGTTTCGTCTCCATAATACACCTGAGCAATTCCAGGAGAAAGCAATAGCTTTGTTCCGCTCTCAATACTTTTAGTTCGTTTAGCATCAAAAGGAGAACCATCATCGTGTGATGACAAATAGTTTAAAACGCTATATCCTTTCAACTCGTTGTTGAGTTTGTTAGAATATTTTGAGAAGATAAATTCATAGTCTTTTTGCGCATCCCATTTGAACTCGAAATTAATCATGTTGTTGAATCCATTCTGATAATAGTTGACTTTTTTATCGCCAAAATCGAATAGCTGTCCACCACTTATACCATAATTATAGACTTCAGCAATGGTATAAAAAGGATTGTTGTCTAAAACTTTTTCAGGATTATTCTTTTTCCATTCAGCAAAAGCATATTCGCATTGGGTTTTGAAATCGGCCCAAACACCTTCTTCGGTATGTTTAACAGTGTCTGCTCGGTAACCATCAATTCCAAATTCCGAAATGTAGTCCGTTAACCATTTGATAATATAATTTTTTGGTGTTCTTGGGTATCCTGTTCTTTTGAAAAAGGCATCCAGCGAAGCTACTTCTTTTTCATAACGTCCTTCTTTTTTCCATTTTTCGATTAAGAAGGGTGGAAGGGCAACCTCTTGTGTGCTTTCTGTTTTTACATCGGGAAGATTGGCAACTAAAGTACAAGCGGTAGTATTTTGAAAAGTTTTGTAATCACATTGAGGACCAGTACGAACCCAATCATTTGGCCAAACGGTGTCAATGGTTGTTACGGGGCCAGTATGATTGATAACTCCATCCAATACGATGCGAATACCTTTTGCATGCGCTTTTTGAACCAATAAAGCCAAATCTTCTTTTGTGCCAAAGTTAGGGTCTAAAGCGGTCCAATCACGCGCCCAATACCCATGGAATCCATAAGAAAGTCCGGTGCCTTCATCTACACCATCGTGAATTTGTTCTACTATTGGCGTGAGCCAAATAGCATTTATCCCTAGTTTTTCAAAATAGCCGTCATCGATTTTCTGAATCACTCCTTTTATATTTCCGCCCTCAAAACCACGTAGTTTTCCAGCAGTCTTTGTACGGTCAAAATAGATTTCTTTTTTTTCATTTCCGTCCTTAAAACGGTCCGTTAATAAAAAATATAAATTGGCTCCTTCCCAAACAAAAGGAGTTTTACTTGATGGGTTCATAGTTGTTTTTTTAGAGGATGAGCAGCCAGTTAGTACTAGTGTCATTGAAAAAAGTGTATAAAACAGAATTCTTTTCATTTTGTAGTTTTTTATAATTGAATTTGAATAGTAGTGTTGAGATTAGCTTTAGAAACAATAGCGATTTCAATAGTATTATCTTTAGTAGTGAATGCAGTATCTTGTCCGTTTACACTTACTTTTTTTACTTTTGAATTTAGATTATGAAGCAGTAAACTAATATTTTTATCCGATGATTTATAGGCTTTTCCAGTTTCGGTTTTAATGGAAAGTGTCACGATTTTGTCTTTAGACTCATTTGTAAAATTCAAAATTTCATATTCGCCTTTTTCAAAAGCATTAGGAGTTTGCCCATTATCATTGTACAATTTTCCCTGACTTGATGGTGTTTTTTCATCATAATAAAAGTGCAAATCAAAATTAGTTAATGAATAGCTAGTTGTGTTTTGAATAGTTTTTATTAGCGGAATAAAGGCACCTCCACGAACAAAGACAGGAATATGATTTTCCACTACTGTAACGTTTTTTGTTGTTCCACCAACTTGTTTTTCATCTGTATAGAAATCAAACCAATTGTTGTTTTTTGGAAAATAAATAGAAGTTGAAGTAATTCCTGCTTTTGTTATAGGAGTTACCAAGAAATCATTTCCCCAAAGATAGGTTTCAGAAATACTCAAAAGAGCTTTGTTATCGGGTTCTTCAAATAATAAAGGGCGCATTAAAGGAAGCCCTTTTTGATTGTTTTCGAAAGAGAGGGTATAATTATAAGGCAACATTTGGTAACGCAACTCCACTTGTTTTTTAGCTTTGGCTTTAGTAACAATGTCTTTATAAACAGGCTCTGCGGCAACATCCTCGTGGGCATGCGGACGGAAAATTGGATTAAAAACACCGTATTGCAACCAGCGAATGTACAATTCGTTATCAAAATAATCGCCAGCAAATCCACCCAAATCAGAATGCATATAGGCCATACCTTGCATTCCCATTTGTAACGAAATCTCCATTTGTGATTGCAGTCCGCCCCAACTTCTGCTTACATCTCCAGACCAAGGAATCATTCCGAAACGTTGTGAGCCAGAATAACCTGCGCGCATTAAGATGAAAGGACGTTGATTAGGAAAATCCTTTTTATAGCCATCGGCGATTAATTTTGCCCAATTGTGTCCGTAAATATTATGCACTTCGTCTGCTTTCCCGGCTACTGTAATTGCTTTTGATGGGAAAACTTCGGGTTCCCCTAAGTCACCCCATAAACCACCAACACCTTGATTTATTAATTTTTTATACACATCCCAAAACCATGTTTTTCCCTCTGGCTTAAACACATCTATTAAACCCGTATTTCCAAAATAGAAATCATAGGTGAATGGTTTTCCGTTTTTATCGGTAGCCAAAACTTTTTTATCTGCTACCTCTTGCCATTTGCTGGAAGTTGTCAGCACAAAAGGTTCCGTTATTAGGACTGTATTTACTCCTTTTTCATTTAAATCAGAAATCATTTTGTTTGGCTCAGGAAATTTGTCTTTATCCCAATCTAAATTCCCCATGGTTCCTTTCATTTCTTTTCCAAACCAATACAAATCCAAAATTATTGCATCAACAGGAATTTTATCCTCTTGAAATTTTTTGATCGTTTTTTCAACTTCCTCTTGTGAGTGATATCCAAATCTGCTAGAGAAATTGCCCAACGTCCAGCGGGCGGGTAACGGTTGTTTTCCTGTTAAATAGGTATAATTGCCAATTAAGTCTTCCCATGTATCGCCAGCAATAACTTGATAGGTTTTTCTGCCAGAAATGGTTTCATAGGCCAAGGTGTTGTTTTTTTTGCTATCTAGATCCAAGTAACCAATAGGAGCATTGTCAAAATGCACAGCATATATTTTTGAAGATAAAACCAATGGCATGGTGAAATTCATTAATTCAGAATGAGTTTCATAGCCATAATGTGCGCGATTATACAATTGTAAACGATTGCCTCTGCGGTTCATTCCCAAAGCTCTTGCACCTCCGCCATAAAGAACTTCTGATGAATCGAGATTAAAATCTAGAATAGCAGTACTATCTTTCATTGTATACCCATTTTTTTCAGATAGGAGTTCTTTGGTTTTATACGAATACGAAATTGTAAAAGGTGATTTTTCGATGGTAGCAACAATTCCTTTAGTGGCAAATTGAATATAATTTTTGGAGTTGGTTATCTTAGCATTACCTTTTTTTGGAGATACGATAACAGCATGAGATTCTGGATTGTAAGTTTCTCCATTAGGAATGAAAGCGGTTTCAATAATCTTATCTGAATAAGATTGTATGATATATTTTCCGTCGGAAGTATTTATTTCTAAGGTGTTGTTGACTTTTTTAAAGTTCAGAAATGTTCTGTTTGCATTTTGTGCCAATGAAACAGTCGAAATCAATAGTAGTATAAAAAACTTTTTCATTTTTATTTTAACATTAAGAAGTTAAGGTCTACATTAAGAAGTTAAGGTCTACATTAAGGTAAGTTAAGACTCAATGAAACTCAATTCATCTTAACTTTTTTAATGGTGTTCATTATTTTAATTCTACTACCAAAACCGATTTTCCTTCGATGGTAATATCATTTTTTAAATTAATTGATTTGTCGGTCAAAACATCTTTTCCAGTAGTATAATTTTGAAGACTTTCTTGAAAACGATTTGTTTTTATGGTTTGACTTTCTACGCTGTTGTTTATGACAACCATTACCGATTTAGAATCCGTGTATCTAAAATAAACATAAACGTTATTTTCAGGAATGTAATGTTTCATTTTTCCAAAATGGACTGCTTCATTGGTTTTTCTCCATTGGAACAATTTGGAAGTAAAATCAAAATAGTTGTTTTGTTCTACAGTTCTTCCTGATTTTAAAAAGGCGTTATTTGCATCTCCAGCCCATCCGCCAGGAAAATCTTTTCGAATATCAGCATCTCCTTTTTTGTCTTTGTCTCCATCCATGCCAATTTCTGAGCCATAATACAATTGAGGAATTCCTCTAACTGTTGCAAGTAGTGTCATTGCGATTTGATATTTTTTAAAATCGTTTTTATAGACGGTATTAAAGCGATTGGTGTCATGATTTTCTACAAAAGTCATGATGTTGTTTATATTTGGATATAGAAAATCATTGGTAAAATTTTCATAAACATTAATCATTCCTTTGTTCCAAGCTGCTTTATCTTCATTAAGAACGGTTGTTAATGTTTCCAATAATGTAAAATCCATAACACTTGGCAAATTAGAATTAAAATTTTCTATTGCACCAATTTTACTGTCTTTTTGCCAATAGGCCATTTGTGCCTGATCGTGCATCCACACTTCGCCAACTATGTTGAAATATGGATATTCGTCAGTTATTGATTTCGTCCATTTTGAAATACCTTCTTTATCATTATATGAGAATGTGTCAACTCTAAACCCATCTAAATCAGCATATTCTATCCACCAAATCGCGTTTTGAATAAGATATGTTAGCATTAAAGGATTAGATTGATTTAAATCGGGCATCGATTTTACAAACCATCCATCCATGCACATTTTGGAATCAATGTCTGATGCATTTGTATCAAACTGGGTAGTCATTCTATAATTAGTTTGTGCATAACCAGGAAATTGATGGAGCCAATCATAGGTAGGTAAATCTTTCATCATCCAATGTTCAGCCCCCCAATGGTTGGTGACATAGTCCATGATGAGTTTCATATCTCGTTTATGCAACTCAGCCGATAATTTTAAATATTCTTCATTGGTACCAAATCGCGGGTCAATTTTATAAACATCTGATTGACCGTAAGTGTGATAGGAATAGCGTTTGTCATTGTCTTCACAAAGTGGAGTAGGCCAAAGCGCTGTAGCACCTAATTCTTTGATGTAATCTAGATGATTAATCATTCCTTCAATATCGCCGCCATGTCTTCCGCCGGGATTGTTTCTGTCACCTTTTTCTGTTACAGATGCATCACTGTCATTGTTAGGATTCCCATTTGCAAAACGGTCAGACATGATTAAATATATCACGTCAGAAGCATCGTAGCTTTTGCGTAAAGCGGAATTGGGTCTTCTTTGTTTTAAAGAGTATTTTTGTGTAAAACTTACTTTTTTGTTTTTAGAAAATGAAAAAACAACATCTTGGGGTGCTACATTTTTGGTGTCAATGGTCACAAAAATATAGTTTGGATTTTCGGTTTTTTGAATGTTTTTGATAATGATGCTATTGGAAACGGCAACATCGTTTTCAGCAATGTTTTTACCGTAAAACATAATTTGTAATTCTGGATTATGCATGCCAGCATACCAAAAAGGAGGTTCTACTTTGTCAATTTGGGCAAAAGATATTGTTGTTATAGATAATAATGCATATAACAATATAAATCTCGCAAAGGCGCAAAGGCGCAAAGCTTTTTTATAATCCATGTACTACACGTTTAATTCCGTTTTTTATTAGAGCCTCGTTAAAATTTATTAGCAATCCCAATTTTAAGTCTGTTATTCTTATGTATGTTAATAATTGTTTTAAATGTACATTTGAAATTTTTTCAACAGATTTTATTTCAATAATCACTTTATCTTCAACTATTAAGTCTGAACTAAATCCAATATCTAAATGAATTCCGTCCCAAATGACAGGGATTGGTTTTTGTCTTTCAACTTTTAATCCTTCTTTTATTAATTCATGGTATAATATGGCTTCGTAAACACTTTCTAAAAGACCAGGCCCAAGTCTCACATGAATTTTATAGCTTACGTTTACTATTATTTTTGATATTTCGTTTTCATTCATTTTTCACAAGTCAAAGCAGCATATATTTGAGTAAGTATAAAAACAAAGTCGCAAAAAAATCTTTGCGACTTTGCGTCTTAGCGAGAACAAATTTTATACAGTTACTAAGCTATTAGGCTCTACCAAAACTTCTTTTCCATTTACAAAGACATTCAATTCTTTAGTGCCTTCAAGAGTAAATTGGGTATCGTTATGATTAATAGAAACTTTCAAAATTTGGTTTCTGAAATTAATTTTAAAGGAGTATCCATTCCACTCTTTTGGAATTTTTGGAGAGAAATGCAAGCTGTCATTTTTAACACGCAATCCTCCAAAACCTTCAACGATGCTCATCCATGTGCCTGCCATAGAAGTGATATGACAACCTTCTTCTACTTCTTTGTTGTAATCATCAAGGTCTAAACGAGAAGTTCTTAGGTAGAAAGTGTAAGCCATTTCCATTTTATCTAAAACAGCTGCTTGAATAGAGTGAACACATGGTGAAAGTGAACTTTCATGAACGGTAAATGATTCATAGAATTCAAAATTACGATTCAATTCCTCTTTAGTGAAATGGTCTTCAAAGAAGTAAAAACATTGTAATACATCCGCTTGCTTGATATAAGGAGAACGTAAAATTCTGTCCCAAGACCATTTTTGATTAATTGGTCTTTGACTTCTGTCTAAATCAGCAACTCTTACTAAATGTTTGTCTAAGAAACCATCTTGTTGTAAATAAACATTAAGTTCTTCTGAAAATGGGAAGTACATATTGTCTGCAACTTTTTTCCAAGACTGTAGTTCAGCATCATTAAGGTTTACTTTTTCAATGATTCTTTTGTGGTCTGTAGGATATTCAAGAGAAACTTTTTGAATTTGTTCGTAAGCATAATCAATACACCATTTAGCAATATAGTTGGTATAGAAATTATTATTTACATTGTTTTCATATTCGTTTGGACCAGTAACACCAAGAATTACATATTTATTTTTATCAGTTGAGAAATTGACTCTTTGATGCCAGAAACGAGCGATTCCAATTAAAACTTCCAATCCTTTTTCTGGTATATAAGAATAATCTCCTGTAAATCTGTGGTAATTAAAAATAGCGAAGGCTATAGCTCCATTTCTGTGAATTTCTTCAAAGGTGATTTCCCATTCGTTATGACATTCTTCACCATTCATGGTAACCATTGGGTAGAGCGCTGCTCCATTGGTAAAACCTAATTTTGCAGCATTTTCAATCGCTTTATCCAATTGATTGTAACGATACGTCAATAAATTTCTTGCTACTTGCTGGTCTTTAGTGGCCATGTAAAACGGAATGCAATAGGCTTCGGTATCCCAATAGGTTGATCCGCCGTATTTTTCTCCAGTAAATCCTTTTGGACCAATATTCAGTCGGCTGTCTTTTCCTAAATAGGTTTGGTTTAATTGAAAAATATTGAAACGAATACCTTGTTGTGCTTTAACATCTCCTTCTATCGTAATATCACTCATTTCCCAGATTTTTGCCCATGCATCAATTTGGTCTTGTAATAATTGATTGTATCCTTTTGAAATAGCAGATTGGATTGCGTTTTCTGCACCAATTTGCGTATTTTCATGATTCAAAGAAACGGTATAACCTCCTATTTTTTCGATAGCTGATTGTTCTCCTTTTACAACAGATACAGCATATATAAATTGAATTTTATCTTTGCTAGATTCAATGTTCTCAGTAGTGATTTTTAAATCTTTGCCGTTAGATAAAATGCTGTTTTGCATGAATGTTGTGGCAATGAAATGCGTTTTAAACGTTCTAGCAGTAACAAATGCTTTGTTTTCGGAGTGTTTAACATCTAAAGGTTCCCAGAATTTTTCTTCCCAGTTGGCATCTTCATTAGTAACTCCCGCATCAATGTAGGGTTTATATATTATTTTAGCATCTTTATTTAGTGGCGTAATTTCATATTTGATTAAACCAACTTCATCTAAATTTAGAGATAAAAATCGGCGAACATTTACGGCAATTTCAGTTCCATTTTGTAAGGTTGCTTCAAATGAACGATTATACCAACCTTCTTTCATGTTTAATTCACGACGAAAGTTTTTTACGGAAGAGCATTTGTTTAAATCAAGATTTTCACCATTGATTTCGATATCAATTCCAATCCAATTTGGCGCATTCAATACTTTTGCAAAATATTCTGGATAGCCATTTTTCCACCAGCCTACTTTAGTTTTATCAGGATAATAAATTCCTGCTATGTAGCTTCCTTGGAAAGTGTGCCCTGAATAGCTTTCTTCAAAATTAGCACGTTGTCCCATCGCACCGTTTCCGATGCTAAAAAGACTTTCAGACGATTTTACTCTCTCTACATCAAATCCCTCTTCAATGATGGACCAATTGTCTGGTTTAATATAATCCTGGTTCATTTTTATTTGTTTATGCGTTATTAAAGTTATGTGTTTTTACTTATTTATTAATGCTTCAATGAAGCTGGTATCCATATGTGTAAAATCTGGAAAAATATATTTTGCCTCTTGTAAAACTTCTTTATCTCCAATGCCTACACTAGTCATATTTGCAATATTGGCAGCTTGAATTCCTGCTACGGAATCTTCAAAGACTATAGAATTTTCGTTGGATGCATTTAATAATTTGGCTGCTTGAAGAAAAACTTCTGGATCTGGTTTGGCATTTGAAACATCGTTCCCGTCAACAATTGCATCAAAATAACTCATAATGCCCGTTTTTTCAAGAATTGGTTTAGCGTTTTTACTCGCAGAACCTAGAGCTATTCCTTGTTTGTTGTTTTTTAAATAGTTTAATATAGGCATCACTCCTGGAAGAATTTCACTTTCATCCATAGTAACTAAATAGGATAGGTAATCTTCGTTTTTTTGAACAAGCCATTTGTCTTTATCTTCCTGACTTGCTTCAACATTACCTAATTCTAGGATAATGTCAAGAGAGCGAACTCTGCTGACTCCTTTAAGTAATTCATTATGTTCATGGGTAAAATCGATTCCTAACTGGTTCGCAATTTTTTTCCACGCTAAATAGTGGTATTTAGCAGTGTCAACAATTACGCCATCTAAATCGAATATAAAAGCTTTAACATTTTTCATTTTAGAAATCAAATTTTGTTATTCTGTAGCTGAATTTTGTTTAACAGAAAATACAGCTAATCCTGCAATTAACATGGAAACTCCAGCAATTACAATTATTGTCATTGGATTACCACCAAAAAAGGCAATCAAGGTACTTCCGAGTATGCCAGCAGTAATTTGAGGTAAAGTGATGGTTGCATTGAATAATCCCATATAAACGCCCATTTTATCAGCAGGAAGTGATCCAGATAGCATAGCATACGGCATTGCCAATATTGCTGCCCACGCTAGACCTACTCCTGAAATGGATAATAATAATATGTTTTTATCATGAACCAACATCATTGAAATTAGACCAATTCCTCCGAGTAGTAATGAAAAACTATATACTTTTTTTCTTCCAATAGCTTTTGCTATTTTTGGAATTAGCAAAGAGTATAAAGCCGCAACAGCACTGTAGAAAGCAAACATAACTCCTGTCCAATCTCCCGCTTCATTAAAACCTACTGATTTTGCGTCAATCGCATCTGGTCCCCAAACTTGATTTGCAATAGCTCTGGTTGTATATACCCACATTAGAAATAATGCAAACCAAGAAAAAAACTGCACAAATCCCAATTGCCAAAAAATCTTTGGTGCATTACCTATTAGATTAAAGATATTTGTTTTTTCTTTTTTCTCAGTAGCTTCTAAATCGATTTTATTGTACAAAGCATGTTCTTTTGGCGCATATTCTTTTGTTCTAAAAACGGTCCATAAAACACTTACTAATAAAATTGCTCCACCAATATAGAATGACCATATTACTGAAGATGCTACTTTTTCTCCTTCAGCAGGAACATTTGCAATTCCTGATTTGGCAAGAATCCAAGGAAGTAGTGAGCCGAAAACAGCTCCAAAATTTATTAATGCACTTTGTAAAGAATAGCCTAGATTACGCTGTTCGTCATTGACCATGTCTCCAACAAGTGCTCTAAATGGTTGCATAGTTACATTAAAGGAAGTATCCATCAATAAAAGCATGGTAGCTCCAAATACTAAGGGTGGTAAAAGATAGGTGAAGTATTCAGCATTTGGCATGAAAAACATAGCTAAAGCTGAAACTATTGCACCTCCAAAAATAAATGGTATTCGGCGTCCTAGTCTGGTCCAAGTTTTATCGCTTGAAAGCCCAATGATTGGTTGAACAATTAATCCTGCTAGAGGAGCAGCAAGCCAAAAATAACCAATGCTGTGAACATCGGCGCCTAATGCTTCTAATATTCTACTTGTGTTGCCGTTTTGTAGAGAATATCCAATTTGAACTCCTAGAAATCCAAAACTTAGATTCCAAATTTGCCAAAAACTTAACTTTGGTTTTTCCATTTATCGTATTTTTATTGATTGATACGATAAGCGCTTTGCTTATCAAAACTTAATTCATATTTCGAAGTAAAAATATAAGTTTTGAATGGGGGTAAAAGTAATAATTTATTTTAATTGATGAATTTTATTTTAATTTTTTTTATAACAAATTATATAAAAAAATAATCTTACAAAATAGTTTAAAATCAGTAGCGTTGATTCATTAAAAATGTAGTAGTTAGATAGTTGACTCTCTTTCTACAAGATTGGTTTCTATAACTTCTGTTTTGTAATGCTCTTCTTCTTCATCTTCATTTTCTAATCTATCGATAAGCATTTTCGCTGCTTTCTCACCCATTTTAAATTCATTTTGACTTACTGTTGTTATACTTGGAGAGGAGTATTTTGAAATCATTCCGTCAGTGAAGCCTATTATTGACAGGTCTTCAGGTACTTTTAAGTTCAACTTACTAGCTAATTTGATTGATGTTACAGCAAATAATTCATTAACAGCAAATATGGCGTCAAAAGTATTATTTTTCATTAGCTCTTCAATTTTATCCTCGCAATGATCCATGTCTTCAACCTTGAGAATAAGATTTTCATCAATTGGGATATTATTATTTCTCAGGGCTTTGAGATAACCTTCAGTCCTAAGTTTTCCAACGCTTATGTAATCAATGGTCGATATAAGTGCAATTTTTTTAAATCCTTTATTTATTAAATATTGAACTGCTTCAAAAGCGGCAAGATTATCATCAATGATTACTTTGTCACAGAGAATGTCGTTTGCCACCCTATCGAACATGACAACAGGCATTCCTTGATTTATAGCCTCTGTAATATGGTGAAAGTCTTTTTTTTGTTGCGTTTCTTTTGATAATGACATTATAAAACCATCGATACTCCCGTTGGCTAACATTTCCATGTTAATAACCTCTTTGTCAAATGATTCGTCAGAAAGACACACGATAACATTATAACCATTTAGGTTTGCAATATGTTCAATTCCGCTAATTACAGTTGCAAAAAAATGATGTATGATTTCTGGAATTATTACACCAATTGTTTTTGTTTTTCTGTTCTTTAAACTTAGTGCAATTAGATTTGGTTTATAGTTGTATAATTTAGCAAATGCTCTCACTTTTTGCCGTGTATCTTCGCTAATTTCTGGACTGTCTTTCAGTGATTTAGAAACGGTAGAGATGGATACGTCTAACTCTTTGGCGATTTGTTTTAAAGTAACTTTTCTTTTCATGAGATTCGTTAGTAAAATAGTGTTTTGAGAATAAAGATAATTTTAATTTTAATTAAATATAATTTTAGAGTAAAAATTATGAAAAATCGGGAAAGTTTTCAACACTATTACGTTTTCGTGTTTAATTTAACGTATGTTTTTTTTCGAGGAAGATAAATTTAACTAAATTTAACGTTCGAAGTAAAAATATAAGCACAAAACTAATTTCTAACTTAAACAAAATGTATGAAAACAATTTACAAAAAGTTGTTATTTTTATTGCTATTTCTACCATTTAGTGTTTTTGCTCAAACCACTTTAGAAGGAGTTGTTGTTGATTCAAAGACCAATCAGCCGATACCTGGTGTGAATGTAATTATTAAGGGTACTCCGAACGGTACTTCAACAGATTTCGATGGAAAATTTAAATTACCAAAAGTAAAAAAAGGCGATCAAATCGTTTTTTCTTACATTGGGTATAAAAATTCCTCTATCACTTACAGTTCTCAAAATAACATAAAGGTGAGTCTTGAGGAAGAATCCAATCAATTAAATGAAGTGGTTATTCAGGTGGGATATGGTTCTGCCAAAAAGAAAGACGCAACGGGTTCTGTTGCTTTAGTTACTTCAAAAGACTTTAATAAAGGAGCGATTGTTTCTACTGACCAATTATTAGCAGGTAAAGCTGCGGGTGTTAGAATTACTAATGGCGGTGGTGCTCCTGACCAAAAACCTCAAATAGTAATACGTGGAGGTGCTTCTCTAGTAGCGGCTAATGACCCTTTGATTATTATTGACGGTGTTCCTATTAGCGATACTGGAACCAATCCATGGAATTTAATCAATCCTAATGATGTGGAAAGTTTTTCGATTTTGAAAGATGCTTCTGCTACTGCAATTTATGGGGTTAGAGCTTCTAATGGAGTTATTTTGATAACAACAAAGAAAGGAACTGCTGGAGCGCCACAGTTTAATTATTCAGCAAATATTTCTGTTGGTAAAATAGCAAAAGCATTGGATGTTATGAATGCATCTGAATACACTCGTTTCATACAACAATATCATCCAACTAGAACTAATTTTTTAGGAATTGATGATCCTTCAAACAATTTTGTTGATGACTTAGCGACTCCTCAAATTGAAGGAAGAATATTGAGTAATACCAATTGGCAAAATCAAATTTTTAGAACGTCAATAAATACGGATCACAATTTTAGCGCTAGAGCTAACTTATACAAAAAAATACCATTTAGAGCTTCTGTTGGATATACTAGTGCTCAAGGACTTATAAAAAACAATGATTACGAGAGATTGTCTTATTCATTTAAAATGACTCCTAAATTTTTGAATGACAATTTGAAGGTTGATATTAATGCAAAAGGGAATTCTACCTATAAAAATGGAGGGAATGAAGGAGCTATTGGTGCTGCATTGTCTATGGATCCAACCAAACCTGTGTATGGACCATCGTTTAACAATAAGTTTGCTGGATATTACCAACAAACTGAGTTGTCTGGTAACAGAGACATAAAAATTGGAGCAGATAATCCATTAGCTATTTTGGAACAAAGAAATGGTATTGACAGAGCGTTACGGTTTTTAGGAAACATTGAGTTTGATTATAAGCTGCCTTTTTTAAGAGATTTAAGAGCTGTTGCCAATTTTGGATTAGATGCTACAAAATCTAGATATAGAGAAACTTTTAGCGAAAACGCTATTGCTACTTATACTTTTAATCAAGGAACAGATCCTGAAACAAATTATTTATTTAATCCTGGTTTAGCTAGTTTTAATAACAACACCGAAACCAATACAACTATGGATGCGTATTTAGTTTATTCTAAATCGTTAACTGGTTTTGTTAGAAAGGTTGACGCTCAAGGAGGGTATTCGTATCAAAATTTTAAATTCGACGGGAATTCACTTTCATTTCGAAATGATCCAGATACAGGAATTAGAGAGACTTTTATAGCAAACGAAAATAATAGAAATAACAGATATTATTCACCGCTTAACTTACAGGCTTTTTTTGCAAGAAGTAATGTGGACATTTTAGGCAAATATTTGTTTACAGCAACTTTTAGAGCAGATGCATCTTCTTTATTCACTGAAGAGAACAGATGGGGTTATTTTCCTGCAGTTGGGTTAGCTTGGAAATTGAAAGAAGAAAATTTTATTAAAGACTCTAAAGTAATACAAGATTTGAAATTGAGAGCAGGATGGGGTAAAACTGGACAGGCCAATTTTGCAAACAATGCGGGATACTTCCCTTCAAGGCTTTATTATCAGTTAGCAGGATCTAGTGATCAATATTTGGAAGGAATAAATATTTACACCTCAAAACCATATAATGCTGATTTGACATGGGAGAAAACAGCTACATACAACCTTGGTTTAGATTTTGAATTTTTTAAGAATAGCATATTGTCGGGTAGTTTTGACGTATATACGCGTAAAACAACAGATTTATTAGCTGTAATAACTTCAGTAGCAGGACAAGGAACAGAAGCAACTGTAAATATTACAAATAGTGGATCAATAGAGAGCAAAGGTTTTGAATCTAGTTTAAATGTTAAAGCCATAACTACCGATAATTTTTCTTTAAGTGTAGGGGGTAACATTGCTTATGCCATTAATGAAGTTGTGGATTTGGAAGGAAGAAATGAAATAGGTGGATCAGGTGTAGGTAGTAATACTTACAGTACTTATGATGTTGTGGGTTATCAAAGAGGAGAGGCCTATGTTTACAAACAAATTTATGATGCTAGTGGTAAGCCAATCGTTGGAGCCTATGAAGATCTCAACAATGATGGTCAAGTCACTTTAGCGGATAGATACTTAAAGCCTATAACTCCTAACTGGACATATGGTTTAAATACCAATATAGTTTATAAAAATTGGGATTTAGCGGCTACCTTTAGGGGTCAAATAGGAGGACAGATTTACAATCAAAATGTTGTAGATAGAGGCTACATAGATGCTGCAGCTCCGCCTTCTCAGCCTACAACTTTAAATAATGTTTTAAATTTTTACAACGGAAGTGCTAATCCAGATTTCAAAAATTTCACCGCATCTGAAACTTCATTGTCTGATTATTTTTTAGAGGATGCAACGTTTTTGCGTTGTGATAACATTTCTTTAGGATATAAGTTTCTTAAATTTGTTGGGAAGTCAACCTTGAGGGTAAGTGGTACAGTAAATAATGCCTTTTTAATTACTAATTATTCGGGTCAAGATCCTGAAAGTAATTCAGGTAGGGATAGCAGTTTATATCCAAGGCCTAGAACATATACTTTTGGAGTAAGTCTTGATTTTTAATTTTATAAATAATATTATGAAAAACATCAAATTTAATAGTTTAGTACTGTTATTTAGTTTATTACTAATAAGCAGTTGTACAGATGATTTGAACACAGAAAATAAAATTGATTTATCACCTGACCAAGTAGAGGGTGGTAGTGCCTTTATTATTGGTTCAATGTCTAAGGTATATAGTACATTTGCTTTATCTGGATCAAGTGGTCCAGCAAGTACTGATACTCCTGGTGATGATGCTGGGGAATCTCCTTTTTTGAGAGGAATTATTAATTTACAAGATTTTACTGCCGATGGTATGAAAAATCGTTGGGGGGATAATGGTTTAGACCAATTGACTACTACATCGAATTGGGATGGGAATAACAAATTTTTTAGGTATGTTTACAATAGGGTATATTATACAGTACCTCAGGCAAACAAATTGATTGATATAATTCAAAGAGAACCTGACTTGCCTAATAAACAACAGTTAATAAGTGAAATGCGTTTTTTGCGTGCTCTAGCATATTATTATTTAATTGATTGCTTTGGAAAGGGGACATTATTAACTGAAGCAGATTTAGGAGTTACAGAGCCTAAAAGTGAGTCAACTAGAGCAGAATTGTTTAAGTTTGTTACTGATGAGTTAACCGATATTTGTGACGAAGACTTGACTTCTAGCCCTGATAAGTTATTGCCTATGTCAAATACATATGGACGAGCTAATCGAAGTGTAGCAAGAATGTTATTAGCTAAATTGTATCTAAATGCACAAGTTTATGTAGGTGAGAGCAAATATGATAAAGCCTACAAGTATACTAAATTAGTAATTGACGAAGGGGGATACAAATTGGCGGATAATTTTAGAAGTTTATTTTGTCGAGACAATAATGTTACAGATGCTAAAAATGAGATTATTTATCCTTTAATTGCTGACCCGGTTAAAAGTCAGAGTTATGGAAATACTACCTATTTAATTTGTGGAAGTTTGAGTTCTGCAACAATGGTTACCACGGATTATGGAAACCCAGGAGGAGACTCCAACGCATGGGGAGGTCATAGAGCTACAAAGGCTTGGTATGGATTGTTTGCAAACAGTGCTCAAGGTTTGGCAGAGTCTTCAGATGATAGGGGGAGATTGTTTTTTACAAATTATACCTCTGAAGACCCAGCTAAAAGGCATAATTACGAAATGACCGATTATAAAAAGTGGGTTGATGGTTTTCCTTCTATTAAATTTGTGAATACTAATTTTGTAGGAGATCCAGGTAGTCCAGTGCTTTTTGCAGGGACAGATTTTCCATTATATAGATTGGCAGATGCGTATTTAATGCTAGCAGAATGTACATTAAGAGGAGGTGGTGGAACAACAGGTGATGCATTGTTTTATGTAAATGCAATTAGAACTCGATCTAATGCAACTCCTATTTCAGCTGGCGAATTAACATTAGATTTTATTTTGGACGAGAGAGCCAGAGAATTAAACTTTGAAGGGCATAGAAGAACGGATTTAATTCGTTTCGGAAAATTTACGGGTGGAAGTTATTTATGGCCATGGAAAGGCGGAGTTAAAGATGGGAATGCTATACCGGCTCACTACAATTTGTTTCCGATTCCTTTAAAAGCTATGGAAGCAAATCCAAAATTAACTCCAAATCCAGGGTACAATTAATATTTAATATTTATATAAATGAAAAATATTTTAAAAACAACAATTTTTGCATTTTTGCTTATTTCACTTGGCTCATGTACTAATGATAAAGAGCCCGTTGCAGTATTGAATGGGTTTGAATTGAGTGATGTATCAGAGTCAGCACCACCAAGCGTTTTATTAGCAACAAATGCAAGTCAGCCATTTATTGATTTAGAGTGGGAAGTTGATTATGGTGTTCCAACTGGAAATACAGGAACAACGGGTCTAACTTACAAATTTATTGTCACCGATAAGGATAATCCTACAGCTTTTGTAAAATCTGAGGTGCCTTTTACCAGAAGAGATAGTACCTTGACTGTTAATCAGATTAATGTGTTTTTGAATGGGTTGTCAACGTTTAAGTGTAGCCCAATGAATGTTGAGATAAGAGTTGAGTCTACACTTGGGAACGTGCCAGGTAATCAACAAATTCAAATATCAACGCCAATTTCACTTACAGTCACAGGCTATACAACTACACCAAAGGAGCTAGCTTTTGTCAAGGATTTAGAATCTCCAGCTAATGCTCCAAAGCTTAAATCATCAAGTTATGATAGATTAGATGATTTTCAAGGATATATGTATTTGGAGGCAGGGAATTACAAATTTTACCAACCAGACGACTGTGGTAGTTTTGTAGGTGCTAAAGTCTATGGAACAAGTTCTGGCGATGCTATTGAGGAAGGAAGCGAGTCTAACAGTATCAATATACCAACCAGTGGGCACTATTTTGTAACCGCAAATTTGAACACAGAAGGAACTGGAGCAAGGACATTTAAACTTAGTTACTACAAAGCTTTTGGAATTTTTGGAACAGCAATACGAACTGTAGGTTCTATTAATATGGTTCCAATGAATGATGACAACAATTCCAATGTGTGGAAAATAACTATTGAATTGTTCAAGGGAAGACTATTTAAATTCAAGTCTAGTGATTGGACTGTTGCCTTATCGGGTACACCTCCTTCTGTACCATCTGCAAGTTCCACAATTATAACAACTTTGGGAGGTTCAGGATTTCCTATTAATTCAGGTGAAGAATCAAGCTTGTTCGATTTTGGAACCGGTTTGCCTGGAAAAGATATAAAAGTACCTGGTGATAATGATGGAACAAAACAGAAGTACGATGTAGTTATTGATGTAAGTAAACCAAGAAATTATACTTGTAAGCTTACAATAGCAAACTAAATATTTACCATACATACTTGAAAAGGGCTGTCTAAAAACAGCCCTTTTTAACTTATACCTCTCAGGGTTAAATAGCAACAATTAGTAGTTGTAGTATTAAAATTTAATTTCATCAAATGAAAAAAATAATTTCTCTATTGTGTGTTTTTGCAATTAGCTCTTTAGGTTTTGCTCAAGTAACATCAGCAGTTGCTACAGTTTCTCCTGCTTTATTTGAAGAAAACCAAAGTATAACGGTAACCTTTACTTTAACCACACCAATCACAGGTGACTTGTATCTTTGGGCATGGGCGCAGGATGCCAATGGAGCTAATATTGGGACTCCTAATAATGGCTCTTGGACAGCCTCTGCAGCGGCAAGTAAATTATCCCAAAATGGGAGTAAAACCTATATTTATACTTTGAAACCTTCTGATTATTACAATACCACGGGTATTTACAAGATTGGATTTTTAGCTAAAACACTAAATGGTTCAGCTAAGTCAGCAGATTTTTTATTCAACGTAGGTCTTTTTCAAGTTACATTAGTATCGCCAACTGTTGCCAATACAAATAGGATCACTGATAGTGGTAGTAGTTTTACAATTGAAGCTTCAAACAGTGGAGGAAATGCCAATTATGTTTTAACTGCCAACGGAAATCAAGTGGACTCGCGTAACGATGTTTCATCGTATTCATTTCCAGTAACAAATATAACCGAAAATGTTTTTTACACTTTAACGGTTTCTCAAGGCACTAAAGTAGTTGAAAAAAAGTTTAGCGTAATTATCAATGCAGTACCAATAAATGAAAATCAACCCAACGGCACTGAAGATGGTGTGAATTATTTTGAAGATGCAACTAAGGTAACCTTAGTGCTAAATGCGCCTTTGAAAGATTATGTTTACGTTGCCGGAAGCTTCAATAATTGGAATCCAACGTCTAATTATTTGATGAAAAAAGATCCAACTACAGGAAAGTTTTGGATTGATATAACGGGTTTAACTCCAGAACAGGTATATACTTTTCAATATTGGATAGTTGACAATACAGATCGCCCAGTAAATTCTCCAGTACTAGTAAAAACTGCAGATCCATTTTCTACCTTAACGTTAAATAATTATGATGATCCTGAAATAAAAACGTTGGGAGTTTATCCAAACCTTCCTGATTATCCAGCAGGGCAAGACAGAGATGTGACTGTTGTTCAAACAGGAACGAACACCTTTAGAAGTTACAATTGGAGTGAGGCGACAACTAATTTTGTAAAACCACCAAAGGAGAAATTAATTGTTTATGAACTTTTGGTTAGAGATTTTGATGTGAATAAGACCTATCAGGATTTAATAGATAGAATGGATTATTTCAAAGGCTTACACATCAATGCAATTGAGTTAATGCCTGTAATGGAATTTGAAGGCAATGAAAGTTGGGGCTATAACACTTCCTATCATTTAGCGATAGATAAAAGATATGGGCCTCCTGCAAAATTAAAAGAGCTTGTTGATGTGTGTCATCAAAATGGAATAGCAGTAATCTTAGATATAGCATTAAATCATGTTTTTGGGAGATCTGCGATTGAAAGAATGTGGATGTTAGATACCAATAACGACGGTTGGTCTAATGGAGTTTCTGCAGAAAACCCGTATGCGAATCAAAGTGCCATGCATTCTTACAGTGTTGGTACCGATTTGAATCATCAAAGTGCTTTAACGCAATACTATGTAAACAGAACCCAAAAACAATGGATAACTGAATATAAAATTGATGGTTTCCGATGGGATTTAACCAAAGGGTTCACTCAAAAATGTCCATACATTAATACAGGTAATGCAACAAATGATGGGAATGCCCAACAAAGCTGTACCAATGCAACACAATCTGATCGTGTAGCTCTTCTAAAAACCTATGTTGATTACTCATGGAGCTTAGACCCCAATCATTATGCAATTTTTGAGCATCTGGGTGGTAGTGCAGAAGAACAACAATGGGCAAATTATAGAATTGCAGAAGGGAAAGGTGTGATGATGTGGAGTGAACAATTTAGCCCTTACACACAATTAATCGAAGGTAATGGAGGAAACAAAAATCTCAATGGCATGCTCAACACTTCAAAAGGGTTTACAGGAAGAAGAGTGCTTGGGTATCCGGAGAGTCATGATAAAGATAGATTAATGTATCAGGCACGAACGTATGGAGCATCGGCCGAAATAAAATCCCTATCAGGAGCTTTAAAAAGAATGGCATCGATTGCAGCAATTTCTACAACTATTCCAGGGCCTAAAATGATATGGCAGTTTGCAGAATTAGGCTGGGATTCATCAATTTATACTTGCTCTGATGGTACAGTTAATGACGAATCAAGTACTAAAACGGGAGATTGTAAACTCGTCACAAAACATGTCAATCAGTGGACGCAAAACTGGATGGATGTTCCAGAAAGAAGAGCCTTGTATGATACCTATACTAGAATTAACGAATTGAAAATAAAAGAACCTGTTTTTAATGGCACAGTAACTTTAAATTCAGGGACTTTCACGCCTTCAATTTATATTTCTGATAATTCGATAACCGACCCTAATACTATTAAAAATGTGGTGATTCTGTCTAATTTTAGTACCACTTCACAAAATATTACAGGGAATTTCCCGTATGTAGGAACATGGTATAATTTGATGGATGATACTCCTCTTGAAGTTGTTGCTACAACTGATAAAATTACTATTGAATCTGGAGGATTTAGAATGTACGGAAACAAACCATCTTCTTTATCGACAACAAAATATGATGATTTAAAGAAGGTAAGCTTGTATCCAAATCCATCTAAAAATTATTTTAAAATAAATTCAAATACCAAAACCGTTCAAGTTTTTTCAATTACAGGACAGTTGGTGAAAAGCTTTGACAAGAAATCCAATGAGTATGAATTTAACATCAGTGATTTGAACAAAGGTATTTACATGGTAAAAGCTACAGATGATAACAACCGCTTAATGACGATGAAATTGATCAAACAATAAAAAAGAAAGTTAGTTAGTTTAAATTTGAAAGAGTCTTTCCTTTTAGGGAAGGCTTTTTCCGCTTAAAACAAATGATTTAAGTGGAATAGTTGCCCATAAAATTTAAGAGACCTAAATTTGCAACATGAAACAATCAGTAAAAACAATCGGACTAAAAATAGTAAAGATTTCAGGAATTTCATTTGCAATACTTCTATTAGCAATGATTTTGTTTCCCATACTTTTTCCAAATACTATTGCTGAAGAAGTCAAGAAATTTGCCAATCACAAATTAAATGGAGAATTAAATTTTAAAGAAGCCAATCTGTCTTTTTTCAATCACTTTCCTTCTCTCACGCTCACCCTAACTCAATTTTCTCTTAAAGGTTCTCAACCTTACAAAGATGAAACACTGCTCAAGGCTGAGGAAGTTGCTTTTGGGATTAATGTCAAAAGCTTGATTTTTGATAAAAAAGTAAAGATTGACAAAATATTCATTTCCGATGCATTAGTGAATGTAAAAGTCAACGAAAAAGGAGAAGCCAATTATAATGTATATGTTTCAGACGAAAAAGAAACCAACAATGAGCCATCATCCACATCCATTCGATTAGATAAAATAGATATTGAGAATTGCCATTTGGTATACGACGATAAATCGGCAAAAATTCAAATCGATGCTAAAGGTTTTAATTATATAGGCAAAGGAGATTTAGACCAATCCATCTTTGATTTGTATACTGAAGCAGAAATAGATTCATTAGATTTTACTTTTGATAATGAAACCTATCTCAAAAATAAAAGAGTGAAAGCCGATTTGATTACGAAAATTAATACCAATTCCCTATCGTTTATCTTTGAGCAAAATGACCTAAAAATCAATAAACTTCCAGTTGAATTTATAGGCAAATTCGATTTTCTTAAAAATGGTTACAATCTCGATTTCACCATCGATTCCAAAGACAGTAAACTTAACGATTTTTTTACAGCACTTCCTCCACAATACGTAACTTGGTTAGATAAAACCAAGGTAAAAGGACGAACCGATATTTCACTTACGTTAAAAGGAAGATACATAGCCTCAACCAATTCAAAACCCAATTTGGCTTTTAATATGAAAATTAGAGATGGCAAAATTGATTATAAAGACGCTCCATTTCCGGTAACTAATTTGTATTTGAATTTCGACACCAAACTCCCATCATTAGATACCGAGCAATTAAAAGTCAACCTCGATTCTATCTTTTTTAATGTTGGAACCGATTATTTTAAAGCGATTGTAAAAACCACGGGATTGAAAACTCCACTGGTTGATGCCACCATAAAAGCATCTTTGGATTTGCAAAAAATGGATCGCGCTTTTGGATTCGAAAACATGGATTTGAAAGGAAGTTTAAAAATGGACGTCACTTCTAAAGGGAAATACGACAAAACCAACAAAATAGTTCCAGTAACCAAGGGTGATATTGCATTGAAAAACACCACAATTAAAACGGAATATTATCCTCATCCGATTCAGAATATCAATTTGATTGCAAAAATTTCTAATGCTAATGGCACTCTAAAAGATTCGAAAGTAGCCATACATCCCGCTTCTTTTGTTTTCGAAGGAAAACCTTTTCATTTGAATGCTAGTTTTCAAAATTTTGAAGATATTGCCTATGATATTAAGGCCAAAGGCGAAATCGATGTGGCTAAAATCTATAAAGTGTTCTCTCGAAAAGGATTGGATGTAGAAGGCTATCTCAAAGCAGATGTCGCTTTTCAAGGAAAGCAAAGCGATGCCACAAACGGCAATTATAACAAGCTAAACAATAGCGGAACACTGTTGCTTCGAAATATTAAAACGACATCAGAATATTTGCCAAAGCCATTTATCATCAAGGAAGGACTGTTTACGTTCAAGCAGGACAAAATGAGTTTCAATAATTTTATCGCTACTTATGGCGCTTCCGATTTTAATATGAATGGGGCCATGCAAAACGTTATTAATTTTGCGCTATCAGATAATGCGGTTCTAAAAGGAGATTTCTCTTTTTCTTCCAATTATATCAATGTGGATGAGTTCCTATCTGGCTCTACAACTACCACAACAACTGCTGAGAAAACTGTGGGCAATTCAACAGAACCAGCCACTGAAAGTGGAGTTATAATTATTCCTTCTAATCTCAATTTAAATCTAACGGCTGCCGCTAAAAAAGTAACTTTTGGCGAACTCAATATAGCGGATTCTAAAGGGAATTTGGTCATCAACCAAGGCAAATTGATGCTCAACAATACAAGTTTGAATATGATAGATTGTAACGTAAATATGAATGCAGTTTACGGAAGCGAAGCGACCAACAGAGCCTTTTTCGATTTCAAAATTCTAGCCAAAGATTTTGATATTAAACGTGCGTACAACGAAATAAAGATGTTCCGCGAAATGGCTACGGCAGCTGAAAAAGCAGAAGGAATCGTTTCTTTAGATTATAAAGTAGCAGGGAAACTAGACGGGAACATGCAGCCCATATACCCTTCCTTGGTGGGCGGAGGAAAACTTTCTGTAAAAAAGGTAAAAATGATGGGCTTTAAAATGTTTGGAGCCGTAAGTAAAAAAACCGAAACGGAAGCCATCAAAAACCCAGATGTGACAGAAGTTGTTATTACAACAGCCATCAAAAATAACATTATTACCATAGACCGTTTCAAGTTTAAAGTCGCAGGATTTAGACCACGAATAGAGGGAACCACCAGTTTTGACGGCAAATTGAATATTAAAATGCGATTGGGTTTACCACCATTAGGCATCTTAGGAATTCCTATGACCATAACAGGCACGCAAGACAATCCTAAAGTAAAACTAGGCAAACAAACCGAAGATTTACAAGAAACCGAATACGTAGAACCTCAAAAAACTCCAGCGGTTCAGCCGCAAGAGCCTGTGCAAGAAGGGGCGAAATAGATTTGGCTATTTATATTTGGATTTTAGGAAAAAAAAGAGGATAGACAAGTAATCAGAATATTTTAAAGGGTTTACCCTATCTGATGCTTGATTGCATCTAGTACCTCGTTAAATTAAAATATAAATCATAACTTTTGGAAAGCGGGTTATAAAATAATACCTTTCCGTTGAAGTAAAGCAACGCCATAAGCTATATATCAACATTATTTCTATGAGACAACCTTTATCATTTATAATTGCGATTTTAACCATAACGGTTTTTGGACAACCTAAACAAGTCGAGAATTTATCTGCCTTTTTACCAAAAGGGTATGTAGTCTTTGAGAAGATTTATGGGGATTTAAACAAAGATAATTTAAAAGACTGTATATTAATAATCAAGGCCACAGATAAAACTAAAATTGTAATTGACGAATATGAACATAAAGTTGACAAGAATAGAAGAGGAATTATTATTCTATTCAATGAAAAAGGGAAATATCAATTAGCAGTTAAAAATTATAAATGCTTCTCATCAGAAAATGAAGATGGAGGAGTTTATATGCCGCCAGATTTATCAGTGGAAATAAGCAAAGAAAAATTGTATGTGCATTATGGACATGGAAGATATGGATATTGGCGTTATATATTCGAATTTAAAAATTCTGATTTTGAACTGATTGGATATGATTCAAGTTCAAATTATGGTCCAATTGTGAATACAGAAACAAGTATAAATTTTTTAACAAAAAGAAAATTAATTAAAGAAAATATAAATGAAAGTGATAATCAAGAATCTGGAGACGAAATATTTAAAGAAACTTGGTCAGATATTAAATTATATAAGCGTGTTAAACTTTCAGTAGTTAAAGATTTTGATGAACTTGATTCGTCCTTTTATAGATTATGATTCCTCAGCTGTTGTGAACATCTAACTTGTGAACACATACAAGCAATAAAAATAGTTTCAAAAAATCATCACAGCTATGTGTGCAAAAAACATTTTCTTGAAAAACACTCGCAAAAAAACACCATAAATTAGGTTGAAACACTTCCTGATTTTTACTGCTGTTGAAGAACATCAACAAAACTGTGCAAAACTATCTCCCTAAAAATTTCCTTTTTACATTGAGACTTTTACCTTTGTAGGTCGAAACATAATTATACCATCATGGATAAGAACAGTAAAAGAAGCGAAGCTCTATTATATCACGCCAAACCCACACCCGGAAAAATTAAAGTAGTGCCTACTAAAAAGTATGCCACCCAAAGAGATTTATCTTTGGCCTATTCTCCCGGTGTTGCTGAGCCTTGTCTAGAAATAGCTAAAGACGTTAATGATGTTTATAAGTACACTGCAAAAGGAAATTTGGTCGCAGTAATCACTAACGGAACAGCCGTTTTAGGTTTGGGAGATATAGGACCTGAGGCTTCAAAACCAGTGATGGAAGGAAAAGGATTGCTGTTCAAGATTTTTTCAGATATTGATGTTTTCGATATTGAAATCGGAACCAAAGATGTAGAAGAGTTCATTCAAACGGTAAAAAATATTGCGCCAACTTTTGGAGGAATTAACCTTGAAGATATAAAAGCTCCAGAATCATTTGAAATAGAAAAACGTTTGGTGGCAGAGTTAGATATTCCTGTCATGCATGATGACCAGCACGGTACAGCTATCATATCTTCGGCAGCATTAATCAATGCTCTAGAGCTTGCCAATAAAAAAGCCGAAGACGTAAAAATGGTAGTGTCAGGAGCAGGTTCGGCTGCAATCGCTTGTGCAGATTTATATGTTTTATTGGGAGTAAAAGTCGAGAACATTTTGATGTTCAATAGCAAAGGACTTTTGACAAAAAATAACCCAGCACTTTCAGAATTACAACAAAAATATGCTCAAGACATCGAGCCAATATCTTTAGAAGAAGCTCTGAAAGGAGCAGATATTTTTCTAGGATTATCTTCAGGAGATTTGATGACTCCAGAGATGTTATTAGGAATGGCAGACAATCCAATCGTTTTTGCCATGGCAAATCCTGATCCTGAAATCAATTACAATCTTGCTATTGCCACCAGAAAAGATATTATTATGGCTACTGGTCGTTCAGACCATCCTAATCAGGTGAACAACGTTCTTGGTTTTCCTTATATTTTTAGAGGAGCCTTAGATGTTCGCGCTACAAAAATTAACGAAGCTATGAAAATGGCTGCGGTTCGCGCCTTGGCAGCTTTGGCGAAACAACCCGTTCCTGAACAAGTAAATATTGCCTATGGTGAAACCAAACTTGTTTTTGGACGCGATTACATTATTCCAAAACCATTCGACCCAAGATTAATTACAACCGTAGCACCTGCTGTAGCAAGAGCGGCGATAGAGTCGGGAGTTGCGTTACATCCTATCGAAGATTGGGAACGCTACGAAGATGAGCTAGCAGAGCGAATGGGCTCTGATAATAAAATGGTTCGCCTCTTAACCAATAGAGCCAAAAATGATCCAAAACGTATTATTTTCACAGAAGCAGATCATTTAGATGTGCTAAAAGCGGCTCAGATTGTTATGGAGGAAAAAATAGGATATCCTATTTTGCTTGGCAATAGAGAAGTTATAGTCGAACTCAAAAAAGAAATAGGTTTTGATGCAGAGGTTCCCATTTTTGACCCAAAAATGAAGGAAGAAGATGCCAGAAGAATGCGTTACGCTGAAATTTTTTGGAATTCAAGGCAGCGAAGAGGAATTTCATTACTAGATGCACAAAAATGGATGCGTGAGCGTAATTATTTTGGTGCGATGATGGTAAATGAAGGAGAAGCAGACGCATTGGTTACAGGATATTCCAGAAGTTATCCATCGGTAGTGAAGCCTATGATGCAATTGATTAGCAAAGCACCTGGGATTTCTATTTTTGCCACTGCAAACATGATGTTAACCAATCGTGGTCCAATGTTTTTATCAGATACCGCTATAAACCCAAACCCTTCAGCAGATGATTTGGCTAAAATAGCTCTTATGACAGCTAACACGGTTAGGATGTTTGGTATGGAACCCGTAATAGGAATGGTATCGTATTCTAATTTTGGATCATCCAATAATGAGAGCACCTCAAAAGTTAGAGAAGCGGTAGCCTATTTGCACAAATATTTCCCAGATTTAGTTGTCGATGGTGAAATTCAAGCTGACTTCGCTCTAAATTCAGATATGCTAAAAGCGAAGTTTCCCTTCTCAAAATTGGCGGACAAAAAGGTAAACACTTTAATTTTTCCAAACTTAGAATCAGCAAATATTACCTACAAATTATTGAAAGAATTGTACAAAGTAGATTCAATTGGGCCAATAATGTTAGGTATGGAAAAACCAGTACATATTTTTCAATTGGGCGCAAGCGTTGAAGAAATGGTAAATATGGCTGCTGTAGCGGTGGTAGATGCACAAGAAAAAATGAGTAGGTTGAACGATTTTGATATAAAGATATAACACATAGTTTAGGGATACGAATCCTAATAGAAGTTTTTTGTTATATTTGGCATAATACTAACGTACTTATGATAGCACACATACAAGGAAAATTAATTGAAAAATCACCTACAGAGGTAGTTATTGACTGCGGAGGAGTTGGTTATCATGTTAATATTTCCTTGCATACGTATTCTTTACTACCACAGTCTGAAAACATCAAATTGTTCACTTATCTTCAAATAAAGGAAGATGCGCATACCTTGTTTGGTTTTGTTGAAAAATCCGAAAGAGAAATTTTCAAGATGTTGTTGTCCGTTTCAGGAATTGGGGCGAGTATTGCCAGAACAATGTTATCTTCACTAGAACCTAGACAAATTATTCAAGCATTGGCTGTTGGAGATATCGGAACCATTCAATCTATAAAAGGAATCGGGAATAAAACGGCACAGCGGGCAATATTAGATTTAAAAGATAAAGTGGTAAAATTGTATGATTTAGATGAAGTTTCAATACATCAAAACAATACAAACAAAGATGAAGCGTTATCTGCATTAGAGGTTTTAGGTTTCAATAGAAAATTGGCAGAGAAAGTAGTTGATAGAGTACTTAGTGTCGACACACAAGCTTCAGTAGAATCAATTATAAAACAGGCGTTAAAAAATTTATAATACTTGAAAACAGATTACATAAAAAAAATAAACTTTCTTCTAAAAAACAGGAGTTTTCTGTTGTTTTTCTTTATTAGTTTTGGAGTACAGGCACAGGAGAATGGACAAGTCACAGATACTGTAAAAAAAGGATATGATGTAGGAAAAGTAGAGTTCAAAAATCCGCCAAGTATTTTAGAAGCTTACACCTATGACCCAGTCACCGACAGATATGTTTACACGAATACTTTTGATGGATTCAACATTAGCTATCCTATAATTTTAACTCCTAAAGAATACGAAAAATTAGTTTTGAGGGAATCAATGCGCGAGTATTTTAAGAAAAAATCAGACGCTATTGATGGTAAAAAAGAAGGAGCTGAAGAAGCTAAAAAAGATTTATTACCCAGATATTATATTAATTCAGGTTTTTTTGAAACTATATTCGGGAGCAATACCATCGATGTTAAGCCTACAGGTTCTGTTGAGGTTGATTTAGGTTTCCGTCATTCTAAACAGGATAATCCATCCATTTCGCCCAGAAATAGGTCGACTACTACTTTTGATTTTGACCAAAGAATCAGCATGAGTTTGGCTGGAAAAGTAGGAACACGTTTGAATGTGAATGCTAATTATGATACAGAGTCAACATTTGCTTTTCAAAATCTAATAAAACTCGAATACGCTCCAACTGAAGATGATATTATTCAAAAAATCGAAGTCGGAAACGTAAGCCTTCCTTTAAATAGTTCTTTAATTCGTGGAGCCCAGAGTTTATTTGGTGTTAAGGCCCAATTGCAATTTGGAAAAACAACCGTCACTGGAGTATTCTCTGAGCAAAAATCGCAAACTAAAACTGTAACCGCTCAAGGAGGAGGAACCATACAAGACTTTGAATTATTTGGTTTAGATTATGATGCCGATAGGCATTTCTTTCTTTCACAATATTTTAGAAATAAATACGATGCTTCTCTAAAAAATTACCCTTTTATTGACAGTAGAGTACAAATTACTCGAATTGAAGTTTGGGTAACCAACCGTCAAAATAGAATAAATACAACTAATAATAATTTAAGAAATATTATTGCTTTGCAGGATTTAGGAGAAGCACAATTAACAGACTCTAATAAAAATCCAATTAGTGACGATAAAATTATAGCACTTAATACCATTCCAGCAGGATTTTTTAATGTAGATGCAGATACTCCTGTAGACAACAAGAACAATGACTTCGACCCTGGATTGATAGCTACTGGAGGAGGATTGTTAAATGCTAATATTAGAGAGATTGCTACAGCTGGTGCGGGTTTTAATACAATAACAGCAATCGAAGGGCAAGATTATTCTAAATTGGAAAATGCAAGAAAATTAAATGCTAACGAATACACATTCAATACCCAATTAGGATATATATCTCTACAACAACGATTGGCAAACGATGAAGTGTTGGCAGTGGCCTATCAGTATACAGTGGGGTCAGATGTTTATCAAGTGGGTGAGTTTGGAACAGATGGAGTAGATGCTACACAAGCAGGAGCTATAGACCCTACAACAGGAGAACCTGCAACAATAACCTCTCAGACATTGGTCTTGAAAATGCTGAAAAGTAACCTAACAGCTGTAGAAAAACCAATTTGGAATATCATGATGAAGAATATTTATCAAATTCCTGGAGCTTACCAATTAGACCAAGAAGATTTTAAGTTCAATATACTCTATACTGATCCTTCTCCTTTGAATTATATTACTCCAGTTGAAGGCACTCCATTTCCTATTCCAGACCCTTCAAAACCAGAGGACAAAGTTGCAGAAACGCCTTTATTGAAAGTTTTTAATGTTGATAAATTAAATGTTAACAATGACCCACAAGCTGGAGGAGATGGTTTTTTTGATTTTATTCAAGGGTTAACTGTTGATACTCAAAACGGAAGATTAATTTTTACTACTGTTGAGCCTTTTGGTAAATTATTATTTGAGAAATTGAGGACAGATGCTGCTCAAAATTATGATGGCGATCAGAATTCTTCTATTGATTTTAATCCAAATCAGAAAAAATATGTTTTCAAAAACATGTATAGGCAAACTCAAGCTGCAGCCTTACAAGAAGGAGATAAAAATAAATTTCAGTTAAGAGGAAAATTTAAATCAGCTGGCGGCGACGGAATTCCAATAGGTGCTTTTAATGTGCCTAAAGGTTCGGTTGTTGTAACAGCAGGTGGAAGAGTTTTACAAGAAGGAATAGATTATAGTGTAAATTATCAAGCAGGAAGAGTACAAATATTAGACCCTTCGCTTCAAGCTTCAAACACTCCAATACAAGTTTCGGTTGAGAACAATTCAGTTTTTGGTCAGCAGACAAGAAGATTTATGGGATTGAATATCGAACATAAATTTTCAGAAAAATTCTTAGTAGGTGCTACCTATTTAAAAATGACTGAAAGACCTTTGACCCAAAAATCCAGATACGGTCAAGAGTCTGTAAACAATACTATTTTTGGGGTCAATACCAACTTTTCAACAGAGGTTCCTTTCTTTACTAGATTAGTAAATAAATTGCCTTTTATGGATACGGATGTTCCATCTAATATATCATTTAGAGGTGAAATAGCATTCTTAAAACCAGATACTCCTAAAGCAGATAAATTTAATGGAGAATCTACTATATACGTAGATGATTTTGAAGGTTCACAAACTACGATTGATTTGCGTTCTCCATTTTCATGGAGCTTGGCTTCGGTACCCGTAAAAGATGCCGAAAGCACATATAACGATTTTGGTGCTGATTTTAATGATATAAAATATGGCGATAAACGAGCAAAATTGAGTTGGTATTCCATTGACCCAATTTTTTACCAACAAAGACCTTCAGGAATTTCTACAGATGACTTATCACTAAATAAAACGAGACGAGTATACAGCGAGGAATTATATCCAGTAACTGATGTAGCCATTGGGCAAACTCAAGTAATTAATACTTTAGATTTAACCTATTATCCAAAAGAAAGGGGGCCGTACAATAATAATCCTTTAGCAGCAGGGACAAATCTTTTACCTAATCCCAAAGATAATTTTGGAGGGATTATGCGTTCGCTAAATTCAACTAATTTTGAGTTAGCCAATGTTGAATACATTCAATTTTGGGTTATGGATCCATATGTTGGGAATGGTGCTTTACCTCAAAATAGTACCAATACAGGTAAAATTTATTTTGATTTAGGTTCTATTTCGGAGGATATATTGAAAGACGGAAGGAAACAGTTTGAAAATGGTTTGCCAGAAGCAGGCTCTAATCAATTGACATATCCAACAATATGGGGGAAAGTGCCCGCTTCACAATCACTCGTATATGCCTTTGATACAAGCGAAGGAAATCGAGCAGTTCAAGATGTCGGTTTAGACGGTTTGACAGATGAAAAAGAAGGTGAAATTTATACAAACTTTGCAGGACTATCAGATCCAGCTGCAGATAATTATCAATATTTTTTAGATGCTCAAGGTGATGTATTGCAACGTTATAGAGGTTTCAATGGGACACAGGGCAATTCTCCTGTGAACCTTACCACTGATTCTAGAGGAAATTCAACCGTGCCAGATGTTGAGGACATCAACAAGGATAATACCATGGATGGTTTTAACGCTTATTATGAATATAGCGTTGATATACAACCAGGAATGAAAGTTGGAACATCAAAATATGTAACTAACGTATTAGATACAGAAGCGGCAACTCCTGGAGCTTCTTTTGGAGAGAAAACTCCAGTTAGATGGATTCAATTTAAAATTCCCGTGGCTCAGTTTGAAAATAAAATAGGTCCTATAACTGATTTTAGGTCTATTCGTTTTATGAGAATGTTCATGACTGGTTTTGAAGATGAAATTACTGTTCGTTTTGGGGCATTAGATTTGGTGAGAGGTGAGTGGAGAAGATATACTAACACTTTAGATGCTGAAACTACTGAGGAAAATAATTTAGACACAACAGATTTTGATGTACAATCAGTAAATATTCAAGAAAACGGTGAGCGGCAACCAGTGAAATACGTTTCACCTCCTGGAGTTGTTAGGGAACAGTTGTATAACAATAATCAAGTAATCAATCAAAACGAGCAATCTTTGTCTTTAAGAGTTACAGGAACTGGTCTTGAAACCGATGATTCAAGAGCGGTATTCAAGAATGTGAGTGTCGACATGAGACAGTTCAAGAAGCTACAAATGTTTGTTCACGCAGAGGCGTTGACAGAAGATACTTCTCCATTGCAAAATAATGAGATGATAGGTTTCATTCGTTTTGGGAATGATTTCACTGAAAATTTTTATCAAGTAGAAATTCCTTTAGGTATTACTCCTGCTGGAGCCTCAACATCTGAAACAGTATGGCCTGAAGCTAATAATATTGATTTGCCATTGGCATTATTAACCGAATTGAAAATATTATCTCGTAGCGCTCCGCCATTAGGACCAAATGAAATTTATTATAAAAACGAGAATGAGTTAGATTCTTCTCGTCCGAATAAACTGAAATTAGGGGTTAGAGGAAATCCAAACTTTGGATTGGTTCGAATGTTGATGGTAGGGGTGAAAAATAATACAAAAGGAGGTTCTAATCCCAACGGAAGTCCATTAGTGCCAAGAGAAATAAAAGGAGAAGTCTGGTTTAACGAACTTCGATTATCACAAATGGACAATAATGGAGGTATGGCAAGCGTGGTAAGTTTAGATGCAAATTTCGCTGATTTTGCAACTATATCGGCTTCTGGAAAATTAAGCACAATTGGATTTGGTACATTAGAGCAAGGACCAAATGAACGTAGCCGTGAGGATATTCAGCAATATAACATAGTCACCAATCTAAGCTTAGGAAAGTTAATGCCAAAGAAATGGGGTATTAATCTTCCCTTTAATTATTCCATTGGAGAGGAAACGATTACACCTCAATACGATCCATTTAATCAAGATATTAAGTTACAACAATTACTTGATGTTACAGAAGACTCTAGAGAAAGAGAAAATATTAGACAGCGAGCTATTGATTATACAAAAAGGAAAAGTATCAATTTTATTGGAGTAAGAAAAGAAAGAGGAACCAATCAAAAACAGCATATTTACGACCCTGAAAATCTTACATTGTCACATTCGTATAATGTAGTGGAGCGACATAATTTTGAAATTGACAATTATACAGACCAGCAAGTAACTACTACTGCTGATTATACGTATTCTTTTCAGTCAAAACCCATAGAACCGCTTAAGAAAGCCAAATTCATGAAAAAAAGTGAATATTGGAGATTGTTAAGCGATTTTAATTTTAATTATCTGCCTTCAAATATTTCTTTTAGCTCCAATATTAACAGACAATACAACAGACAACAATTTAGACAAGTTGAAGTAGAAGGAATTCCTTTGGATCCTTTATACCGAAGAAATTACATGTTTAATTATCAGTATGGGTTTAATTATAATTTGACCAAGTCTCTAAAAGTAAATTATAGTGCTTCATCAAATAATATCATCAGAAATTATTTGGATGAAAACAATCAGCCTCTTAATGACGTTGCCCTTTTTACTGATTATTGGAATACGGGAGACCCCAATCAGCATACACAACAACTGGTTGTTAATTATGATTTACCAATAAATAAAATACCTTTATTTAGTTTTCTGAAATCCACATATTCTTACACAGGTGATTATAATTGGCAAAGGAATACTACTTTATTGCCAGGTTACGATTTAGGTAATACCATTCAAAACGCAGGGTCACACAAATTGAACAATTCATTCAACATGGATTCTTTTTACAAATATATTGGGTTAACTAAAAAAGCAAACAGACCAACGGCAAAACCAACTGTAGCGCCAAAACCAGGTCAAAAAATAGTAAATACAAATGTCGCTCAATCAAATTCTAATCAAAATGTTTTTGTGAAAGGATTGATAGGTGTTCTTACAAGTGTAAAAAATATTCAAGTTAATTATACTGAAAATAAAGCCACTGTTCTTCCGGGTTATACTCCAGGACTAGGTTTTTTTGGTTCTACAAAACCAACTTTAGGGTTTATTTTTGGTAGTCAAGACGATATACGATTTGAAGCTGCTAAAAATGGTTGGTTAACCAATTATCCTGATTTTAATCAGAATTTTACTCAAACCATAAGCAAGACTTTAAACATGACTGCTAATATTGATTTATTTCCCGATTTTAAAATTGATTTGTCAGCCGATAGAACCTATATTGATAATTTTTCTGAACAATATGATGTTACAAACGGACAATATAATTCTAGGTCGCCTTACAATTTTGGGAATTTCAACATTTCAACAGTATTGATAAAAACAGCCTTTGCTCGAAGTGATGAAAATTATTCAGCTCCATTTGAAGAATTGAAAAGTAATCGTTTAGTTATTGCAGATCGATTGGCACAAAATTTTTATGGAGGTTCAACAATTCCAAGATATGGCGATGCCGCTCACCCAATTCCAGGACCAACAGATCCTAATTATGCTATTTATGTTGCAAATCAAGGTTACCCAATTGGATTTGGTAGAAATAGTCAAGCTGTTCTACTACCTTCATTCTTAGCTGCTTATTCTGGCAGCAATGCTTCTGGAATTTCTCTAGACGCCTTTAGAAATATTCCTATTCCAAACTGGGTTGTTAAATATAGTGGATTAATGCGTTATACTTTTTTCAAAGAAAAATTCAAGCGTTTTTCTCTACAAAGCAGTTACAAAGCATCATATACTGTTAATTCATTCCGATCTAATTTTGAGTACGATAAAGCACCTTCAGGATACAAATCCGATGGAAGTTTAAATGCGGATTCAGGAGGAAATTTGTTTAGTAAAGTTTTGATTTCAAATATCAATCTTGTAGAACAATTTAATCCATTACTTCGTTTGGATTTTGAAATGAAAAATTCTGTAAAAATTCTAGCTGAGATGAAAAAGGATAGAGCACTATCTATGAGTTTTGATAATAATCTTTTGACAGAAGTTAGAGGTCTTGAATATGTTTTTGGTTTTGGGTATAGAATTAAAGATGTTATTTTTTCATCTAAACTAGCCGATAACCCTTCGGGAATTATTAAGAGTGACATTAACATAAAAGCAGATGTTTCTTATAGAAATAGTCAAACTATAGTTCGTTATTTAGATTACAATAACAACGAGCTATCTGGAGGACAAAACATTTGGTCAGCCAAGCTAACAGCAGATTATTCGTTTAGTAAAAATTTAACCATAATTTTCTATTATGACCATTCATTCTCTAAAGCTGTGATATCAACCTCTTTCCCAATAACAAATATTAGAGGAGGTTTTACAATGAGATATAATTTCGGAAATTAAGATTATAAATAAAAAGGATAGGCTACATTTGTAATCTAGTAAAAAAGTAAATTAAGTAATACAATGAATATACCATCAAATTTAAAATACACTAAAGACCATGAGTGGGCACTTTTAGAAGGTGATATTGCTACAATAGGAATAACCGATTTTGCGCAAAAGGAACTTGGAGATATCGTTTATGTCGAAGTGGAAACCTTAGATCAAACATTGGAAAAAGACGAAGTTTTTGGAACAGTAGAGGCTGTTAAAACGGTTTCTGATTTATTTTTACCGATGACTGGAGAAATAATTGAATTTAACGATTCTTTGGAAAGTAACCCAGAAAGTGTAAATACCGATCCTTACGGAAAAGGTTGGATGATTAAAGTAAAAGTTGCCAATGTAAACGATTTTGAAGAATTACTTTCAAGTGAGGCATATAAAGAACTTATTGGCGCATAAGCACTTCTATCTTTGGCTAGCCGAATTTTGGACCTTGCTTATTGCGGTATTGTGTTTAGAGAATTCGAAAAAATTGCCGAGCATCGGAATTAAATCTGCTGATAAGTACGTTCATTTTACGTTTTATTTTGTTTTTACCATTTTATGGTTTTTATACCTAATAAAAAAGAACAATTATATTAAAAATACAGTCAGTCGAGTTTTGATTAAAGTATTTTTAGCTGCTTTTCTCTATGGTGTTTTAATAGAAATTGCGCAAACAGTATTTACTGTAAGTAGAAAAGGCGATGTGTTGGATGTACTAGCGAATACAACGGGTTCTGTTTTTGCCGTAATTTTGATACGGATTTTTACAAATACGGTATCAAATAATGAAAAATGAAAATTGTCATTTATCTAGCTTTATGTTGAACATTATATGTTAAAAATAGTATTTCAAAGTCTATGATGAATAAATACATACCTTCTTGTTTGTTTCTATTGTGTTTCTTCTTTTCTCAAGCTCAAATTGCCAAGAAAAGTCCAGACCAATTTCCTGTTTTCCCCAGTTGTGAGAATCAATTTGACAAAGCGTTAGAGAATTGTTTTTTTACTGAGGTACAGGATTTTATTTATTCAAATTTTAAAGTTCCAGATAATTTAGTGCAAACCAATTATAAAGGAACGGTTAGTGTACTTTTTGAGGTGAATGAAAAAGGGAAGTTCAATGTACAGTATGTTGATGCCGTTGATGATGAGTTAGTAAAAGAAAGTAAAAGAGTTTTTGAAAAATTCCCTGTTATTGGACCGCCAACATATAATGGGAAACCAATCTATTCTAAATACACTATAAAAATTAGCATACCACAAAAAAGTCCAGAGCAGATTGCAGCAGAAAATGATTCCATAAAGAAAGCAGAAGCTAAAAACTTTTATAAAAATAAAGATAAAGAATTGCCAGAATACGACAGTATTGTATATCATAAATTCAAGAATCCAAAGTTTCAAAGTCATTTAAACATTCCTTTCTCGCATAGCTATTATGCTCAATTTGATGCAGCAATGAATCAGTTGGGAGCCAATAATCATACCGCTTCAAAGCCTTTTACTTATGCTGAGGTTTCGAGATATTATAACCTTAAAGAAGCTAATGATAAACTATTAAAAACCAAATCAGACTGGTGGGGAAGAAAACTGTGGAATGAGAATACTGTAGAGATTCAAGGAGAAGGATATTGGTTTACCATGAATCCTATTTTTGATTTACAAAAAGGGATAAGCAATCCTAGTGTTTCTAAAAGTACATATCTAAATACGAGAGCAATACAAATACAAGGTGGACTGGGCGAGCAGTTGAATTTTACTACAACAATATACGAAAGTCAAGGTCGTTTTGCAGATTATGTAAACAATTATGCCATGTCAATAGGCGCTAATGGCGATCCCAATGCAGCTGTAATACCGGGAATTGGAATTACTAAAAATTTCAAAACAGATGCTTTCGACATGCCTCTGGCCGAAGCCAATTTAACTTTTACACCTAATAAATTTATTGATTTGCAACTAGGGTATGGAAGAAATTTTATAGGCGACGGGTATCGCTCACTGATTACTACAGATGGAGTTAGTCCCTATCCTTTCTTTAAAATCAATACTAGTTTTTGGAAAATCAAATATACCAATACCTACATGTTCTTGAAAGATGTTCGTCCTGAAGTGACTGTAGAAAGAACTTATGCTACCAAGTATATGGCCAATCATTATTTGAGTTGGAATGCTACTAAAAGATGGAATATTGGTTTTTTTGAATCGGTGGTATGGGCAAACACAAACAATAGAGGTTTTGATATGAGCTTTGTCAATCCAATTATATTTTATCGCTCAGTGGAATTTTCCTCTTCGGCACGTTCAGGAAATGCTTTGCTAGGACTTACAAGTAAATACAAATGGGACAACCAAATCAATTTTTACGGACAGTTTTTAATAGATGAATTTTCGTTCAACGATATTAAAAATGTAAATAATAGCTGGAAAAATAAATTTGGATATCAATTTGGGGCTAAATATTTCAATGCTTTTAATGTCGAAAATTTATTGTTGCAAGTGGAATTCAATCATGTGAGACCCTATGTATATTCTCACAGCGATCCCTTGACAAATTATGCACACACTAATCAAAGTTTGGGTCATCAATGGGGAGGAAATTTCAAAGAGTTTATTGTTGTTGCTCGTTATCATAAAGGACGATTTTTCTCAGATGCTAAAATCACTTCAGGCGTTCGAGGATTGGATTTTAATACGGAAGAGGATTCTAAAAATTACGGTGCAGATATTTATAAAGATTATGATATTGATAGAGCTAGAGATGCCAATGTAAAAATTGGTCAAGGGAACAAAACCAATATTTTTATCGCCGATGTACAAGCTGGTTATTTAATTAATCCGCAAACCAACCTAAAGTTTTTCGGAAGTTTTGTCTACAGAAATTTCAATCCCAATACAGAAACCGAAACCACTTTTAAATCCGATACGACTTGGTTCTCTATTGGGTTGAGATGTGATATTTTCAATTGGTATTTTGATTATTAAGTCGGTTAATGATGGAGAAAATAATCTAAAAAAGCCTATATCTCTTTATTGTTTAATAAATTTTTTATCAAAACTTTTTCCGTGCGAAAAAAAATGTACGTAATAAATACCTTTTTGTAATTGTTCTACATCTATTTTCGTGAAGTCTCTTTTCTGTTCTAATATTTTTTTTCCTGTAAAATCCGTCACGGAAATTTTATCAATTAAATAAGATGCACTCTTGTAAAAATATATAAAGTCTCTGGTAGGATTAGGATATAGAAATATAGAGTTGCTCTCAGAAGTTATATTATCAATGCTTAATCCAGGACAATTAATTTGAATAGGTGTGTTTCTTCTATTGAAGGTGCCATCTCCCAGTTGTCCTAACCAATTTTCGCCTGTTGACCATAGTGATCCATCTGTTTTTATGAAGACTGTATGAGCAAATCCTGTAACAACATCTTGCCAGTTTGTTGCTGTTCCAATTTGTGCTGGAGCAAAATTATTAAAACCATAGATGCCGTTACCATATTCACCATCGGAATTGTATCCCCAAGCCCATAATGAACCATTGTTTTTTATAGCAATTGTATGGTTTCCACCAGCAGCAAGTGTTTGCCAATTAGTATCGGTTCCAATTTGGGTTGGGACTAGTTTAAAATATTCAAAAACCCCGATTCCTAATTGTCCCCATTCATTATTCCCCCAAGCCCACAAAGTACCATCGTTTTTAACACCAATAGTATGATATCCACCAGCGATTAGAGTTTTCCAATTATTAGTTGAACCAATTTGTGTGGGAATATTTCTGCTTATTTTTGTGCCATCACCCAATTGACCATAGGAATTGCTACCCCAAGTCCATATTGTTCCATCCGATTTTATTCCAACAGAATGATATGTTCCAGCATTTATAGATGTCCATGTTGCAGTCCCAATTTTTGTTGGAATATATTTGTTTACTCCGATACCACTAGTTCCATCTCCTAATTCACCATCGGAGTTAAGTCCCCAAGCCCACAAGGAACCGTCATTTTTTATAGCCAAGGAGTGGTATGCTCCAGCTGCTACTGATTTCCAGTCTGTAGCGGTTCCAATTTGTGTTGGAATGTATTTTTCGGTACCGTAATCATAGGTTCCGTCTCCTAACTCGCCTGTGAGATTGAGCCCCCAAGTCCATAGAGTTCCATTCGTTTTTAATGCAACAGAATGATAAAGACCAACAGCAATGGTTTCCCAGTCAGAATCAATACCGATTTGTGTAGGTGAAGATTTGTTGGTTCCATCTCCATGTGTTCCATCACCTATTTGCCCAAAATTATTGTGACCCCATCCCCATAAAGTACCGTCATTTTTTATAGCAAAAGTTTGATTGCTTCCATCTGATTTAATAATTTTCCAACATTGTGAGTGGACAGTTGTGTTCATCAACACCAAAGTAAAAAGAATGATTAGATTTTTCATAATGAACATATTTAGAAATTAAACATTAAGCTAACAATTATTAATATGGAGCCTATTAATAACTAAATATAGTAGGAGTGTAAGATTATGATTGTCAAAGTTTTAAGTTGAAAATCTATAACAAATTTACTTTTTTTTATCTAAAAATATGCTTTTTTTATGGTGTTTTTTTTGAAATGCAAAAACTAGAGATTTTTCGGTATACTTATCTTAATTAAATACTTACGAGATTCAGCTAAAGCGTTACCAAATGGGATTAAGTCTCAGGTAAACAAAACACATCTTTTTACTGAATCATTAACTATAAATTACATTTGAAACCTTACAAAGTACAATCGCGACAGTGGGGGGACTAATCCTTAACTGATTAATGCTTCAAAAATTTGATTGTTTGCTGCTTGCTATTTGTGGAAATTTTACACAAATACATTCCGTTTGGTAAATTTTCTACTCCAATTTTTATCAAAAGGCTTGGTTTAAAATCCTTTTTCAAAACCAAACGTCCATCTAGGGTAATTATTTCAATATGTAAGTTTGTAGTATCATTACCTATATTGTTCAAACTCAAAATATCAGTTACAGGATTCGGATACATAGAAAAACTGTTCATCGTATCTGAATATGATGCATTGTTTAAATCATTGTCTGCAACACATCTAACCGCAATCCCATATGTTTTGGGAGGATAATTCCTATTTGCACTGGCAGTATTGTAATTCATACTATATATAAACGAAAAGTTATCATAGAAGACCGATGATGTCCAAAAAGAAGCAGAATTTTTGAATTGTGTAAAACTACCAAAATCGATTCGATTTCCCGTGCCCAATGCTGTAAAACCACTACTGTTCGTAGCGTCTTTGTTTGGAGAATTCCAATTTGTTGTGCCAGCTTCTTTCAACTTACCTCCAGCTACTGCACTTCCGCCTAAATAATTAATCAACTGCAACCATTCATCGCTAGTGGGTACATGAAACCCTTCAGGAGCTAAGCCTCTGGGATCATTTACTGCATACCAATTGTAAAGCTTGCCATAAATTGCATCATTTGAAGCATTATTATAATAGCACCAAGCCCCAGTTGTAAGATTTTTCCATTGCGTAGGATCTGTTACTTCAGGAATAGGGTCCCCATTTCGATAAGTAGTGACGTCAAGGTTTTTATTAGTCCATACCTGGGTTCCAATAGTAACTGTTGGGATTGAATTCACTTTTTTATTCGGTGAGGAAAAATTTGAATCGATTTGAGCATAAAATTTAGAAACGAAAAATAACAGACAAAGTTTGATAACCAATTTATTCATCTTTTTAATTATTTAGTATTTTAAAAATCATTTATTAAACTTTAAAATTATGTAAAACAAATACTTATGTGATAAAAGATATTGTCTCTAAGTCTGTTTTAAGCTTGTAAATATAAATTTTTTAAAACCATTTCAAATGCTAATTTTAAAAAATCTTAACCTATTTGCCTTGCGAATTTTACTACCCAGCTATGTAATTCAATATTAAAAACAATAATTTTCGATTCTCACAAAGATATAGAAGTATAATTTATTAAGAGTTTTCTCTAGTATTTTGTCGTTTTAGAGGAATATTTAACTTTGATTGTCCAAATAAGCCTTTCTAATGTGCTATCTTTATCTTAGGAAGATTTGACAATATCTATTCATCTTTTGTAATCGATTATTTTTTATGAATTGTTTTTTTGCTAAATACTTAACTATAAATTACATTTGCAGCTCCCGAAGAGTCGGGATTGAAAACTGCAAATGAAAACCGAATTGAGTTTAACTACAAATACATTTTCTTTTAAATCTACTTACACCGACTTTAAGGCAATTACTAAGGCTGGATTGGCTATTAGTGTTGTTTTTTCTTCGATTGCAGGATTTATTTTAGGAATTGAAGTTTTTCAATCTAGCACTTGGGTAGTTTTATTGAAATTGGCTTTTGGCGGCTATTGTATGGTAGGTGCATCAAATGCCTACAATCAAGTCATAGAAAAAGATTTGGATGCCTTGATGGACAGAACTAAGAATCGTCCAGTTCCATCAGGTAGAATGACTTCAAACACTGCCTTATTTATAGCTAGTCTTTTGACAATTATTGGTTTGGTTTTATTGTATACCATCAATCCAAAAACGGCAATGTTTGGTGCGATTTCAATTTTTTTATACACCAGTGTTTATACGCCACTAAAAACAGTAACGCCTTTATCGGTTTTTGTTGGGGCATTTCCGGGTGCAATTCCCTTCATGTTAGGGTGGGTAGCTGCTACGGGTAATTTCGGAATTGAAGCAGGGACACTATTTTTAATTCAGTTTTTTTGGCAATTCCCGCATTTTTGGGCAATTGGTTGGTTTTTGTTTGAAGATTATGAGAAAGCTGGCTTTTTTATGTTGCCTTCAGGTAAAAAAGACAAATCGACAGCTTTGCAAACCATATTGTATACAGTCTGGTTGATTATCGCTTCACTTCTACCTGTTTTGGGATTCACAGGAGCATTATATATAACCCCAATAGCCGCAATTGTAGTATTTTTGCTAGGATTATGGATGTTGTTTTATGCGGTGCGATTGTATAAATTGAGAACTGCAAAAGCAGCAAGAACGTTAATGTTGGTTAGTGTAAGCTATATAACATTGTTACAAATAGTTTATATTTTAGATAAATTTTTACGATAATGAAACAGACAGCAATGACCGTTGATGAACACAAAGCAAGAACAGCAAGATCCTACAAATTGATGTTGTTGTTTGCTATGATAAGTATGACCATGCTTTTTGCAGGATTGACTAGTGCTTTTGTTGTGAGTAAATCTAGAGCAGATTGGTTGAAGAATTTTGAACTTCCGAATGCTTTTTTTATAAGCACTGTGGTAATAATTGCTTGTAGTGTCACTTTTCATTTGGCAAAAAAAGCCATTCAGAAAGACAATAGAAATGCTACAACTTCATTTCTTTTGGCAACTCTTGGATTGGGAATTTTATTTGTTGTGCTTCAGTTTGTAGGATTTGGGCAGATTGTAAAAGCAGGATATTATTTTACAGGAAGTGAAAGTACCATAACAACAACTTTCCTTTATGTAATTACCATAACGCATTTAGTGCACTTATTTGGCGGACTAATTTCACTATTAATTATTATTTATAATCATTTTAAACAAAAATACAATTCAACTCAAACCCTTGGTATTGAGCTAGGTGCGATGTATTGGCACTTTCTTGATTTATTGTGGATTTATTTGTTTTTATTTTTATTTTTCTTTAAATAAGAAAAAAATGTAAATTTGGGAACTTTTTAACGAATAACTTTTATGGGAGCTACAGTTACAACTGCAAACAATGACGAAAAAACTTGGGGAGGCGGAAACGAACCCTTAGCAGCGAGTTATGGTAAATTAATGATGTGGTTTTTTATCGTATCAGATGCTTTGACTTTCTCTGGATTTTTAGCAGCTTATGGTTTTTCTAGATTTAAATTTATTGATACTTGGCCACTAGCCGATGAGGTGTTTACACACTTTCCATTCATGCATGGTGTTTCAGCGCCGATGTATTATGTGGCATTGATGACTTTTATTTTGATTTTCTCTTCTGTAACTATGGTTTTGGCTGTAGATGCAGGACATCAAATGAAAAAATCTAAAGTGGCATTTTACATGTTTCTTACTATTATTGGAGGTTTAATATTCGTTGGTTCTCAGGCTTGGGAGTGGAAAAATTTTATTCATGGAGAGTATGGAGCGATTGAAACTAAAGGTGGAAGTTTACTACAGTTTGTTGACAATACAGGCAAAAGAGTAAAACTAGAGGAATTTGCAGCTACACTTCCTGAAGAAAGAGAACAATTGGAAAGAAGTAAAGGGAAATGGTTTATGAGTGAGCCTTCTTTACCAACATATTCTGTTGCTGAAGTACAAGCAGGTTTCAAAGCTCATCCTGAACTTTTAATAAGAACTGAGAGTTTATATAAAGATGACGCTGCTGCTAAAAAAGACGCTAAAATAGATCATACTCTAAGTAAACACAAACACAAAACTATTTTAACTAGAGCAGAGTCTGAAGCAAGATTGGCTGATGCTGCCCTAGTGGTTGAAGGTGCTAATTTGACAAGAAATGAATATGGAAGTAAACTATTTGCAGACTTCTTCTTTTTTATAACTGGGTTTCACGGGTTTCACGTATTTTCTGGAGTAGTTATCAATATCATTATTTTCTTCAATGTTTTATTAGGTACTTATGAAAAAAGAAGAAGCTACGAAATGGTTGAAAAAGTTGGATTGTATTGGCACTTTGTAGATTTAGTTTGGGTATTTGTATTTACATTCTTCTACTTAGTTTAATTTTTTAAAGTTATTATTATGTCACACGAACACGTTTCTAATACAAAAAGAATTTGGTTGGTTTTCGGAATCCTTTCCGTAGTAACCATAGTTGAGGTTTTCCTTGGAATTGTAAAGCCTGATTTCTTGCATATGACTAATCTTTTAAGAATGAACTTATTGAATTGGATTTTCATCATACTAACTATTTTTAAGGCATATTATATTATTTGGGCCTTCATGCACATGGAAGGAGAGAAATCTAGCCTAAGATGGACAGTTGTAGCTCCAGTTATATTTTTAGTTTCGTATTTATTATTCATCCTTTTGGTTGAAGCTGATTATATTTTCGAGGTTTTTAAAGATTCCACTATCAAATGGAATTTTTAATTGCATATTAATTCATATAAAAGTCCCGATAACATCGGGATTTTTTTATTTTTGTACTTCATTAATACGCTTCTTTAGATGAAAAAAAATTTAGTTCTTTTTATACTCTTCATTTTCCCTATAGTTGCCTATCTTTTTTTTGCAACCGGTGTAAATAGTTTTATGTTTTTGCCTACGGTTACTCCAAATATTCCCGAGTTAAAGCATTGGGAGACCCTAAATGGAGAGCGAATTACTCTAGAAAATAAGATTACAATTTTAGGCTTTACAGGAGATAATATACTCCATGATAAAGGAAATTATTTTAACCTTAATCAAAAGATATACAACAAAAACAGAGAGTTTAAAGATTTTCAATTTGTAATGATTGCTCCAAATGGAACTCAGGGTCAGGTAAAAGAAATTCTAAAAGGATTAAGTGATTTAACTGATGTTTCAAAATGGTATTTTGTTTTTGCACCTACAAATGAAATTCAAGATTATTACGATACTTTGAAGTTAAAAGGAAAACTCGATAGTCATTTTGGAACTCAAAATGTGTATATAATTGATAAAAAAAGAAATCTGCGTGGCAGAAAGGATAAAGATGAATACAAAGAAGGTTATGATACCTCTTCTCCTTCAGATTTATATAACGAGATGACTGACGATGTTAAAGTAATTCTTGCAGAATATCGACTAGCCTTGAAAAGGAACAGCTCAAAAAGAAAAATTTAAATCATGCTAAAAAATAAATCGTACATAGGTATTTCATTCATCATTTTGATTTTTGGCATCTACGCTATTCCAAAAATTGTTGATAGAATTCAAAATGGAAATGTAGTAAAAGGAGATAGGCTTGATAGTGTTTCCAATAATGGAGCACTTAATAACAAATTAATGGTAATAGGACCAGCTCCAAAATTTGAACTGATAGATCAAAACAAGAGAACAATTACCAATGAGGATTATACTAACAAAGTATACGTTCTGGAGTTTTTCTTTGCAACCTGTCCCTCAATATGTCCTAAGATGAATAAGAATTTAATTGAGGTTCAAAATCAATTTTTTGGTAATCCAAATTTTGGAATTGTATCCATCACAATAGATCCTGAACATGATACCCCAGAAGTTTTGAAAGAACATGCGGAATTGTTAGGAGTAAAATCATCAAATTGGCATTTTTTAACTGGAGACAAAAAGTATATCTATGATTTAGCAAATAAAGGATTCAATTTATATGCAGGAGAAAATAGTAAGGTGAACGGTGGTTTTGAGCATTCAGGTTTTTTTGCTTTGATAGATAAAAAGGGAAATATACGTTGCAGAAAAGATGAGTACGGTAATCCGATTTTGTATTACGAAGGAATTGAGAAAGAAGGTGTGCAAGCAATTAAAGAAGATATAGCAATTTTATTGAGAGAGTAATGGAAAAAAATAATTCGGTAGAGCAAAAATTTAGCAAGTTTATTATTACGGTATCAATCGCGATACCTGTTGCGGTTGCCATTTTATTTAGTGTGAAGCTAAAAGATTTTGGAATTTATGTAGAGCCACTTTCTTTTTTACCACCTATTTATGCTTTTATAAATGGAGTAACTGCTTTTGTGTTAGTTTGTGCCATCGTAGCCATTATGAACGGAAAAAGGAAAACTCATGAACGATTAATGACAACGGCAATAGGATTATCAGTTGTTTTTTTAATCATGTATGTAGCTTATCACATGACGGCCGATTCAACAAAATTTGGGGGAGAAGGTTTTGTGCGCTATGTTTATTTCTTTTTGTTAATTTCTCATATTTTATTATCGATAGTTGTAATTCCATTGGTTTTAATTACCTATGTAAGAGCGCTTGCCGAGCGTTTTGACAAGCACAAAAAGATAGCCAGAATAACCTTTCCTATTTGGTTGTATGTTGCAGTTACAGGAGTGCTAGTGTACTTGATGATTTCTCCATATTATGTTAACTAAAGTTAGAAGTCAGAAATTAGAAATTAGAAGTAAAATGGGAAAAACTAAAAAAACTATTTTTACTCTTTATCTCCTATTCTCTATTTTCTATTCTCTACCATCAAAAGCACAATGCGCTATGTGTCGAGCGGCTATTGAAAGTGAAGGGAATGGTGCTAAAGCAGAAGCGATTAACGACGGTATTGTCTATTTAATGATAATTCCGTATCTTCTGATAGGTGCTATTGGATATGCTGTTTACAAAATGTACAAAAACAAAAAAAGCTCATAAATCCTTATTTTATTCCGTCAATTGTAATATTTACATCACCATTAATCTTTACAAAAGCGATAATTGCTTTGTTGGTTAATTGAATTTTTTGAAACTGAATATCGTCAATTGTTCCGTTTACAAAAACACCTGGCATTGGGGAATAGTTTTTCAAATAGTGAAGTATATTTTGTTTTCCTTCATCTAAATTTGGTTTAATAGAGTACCGACAACTTTCTTGTATTTTATTCAAAACATAACCTTTCGCTAACCAATTGGCAGTTTTAATTAATTTGCTTTTAGTGTCTATCGCATAGTCTAATTTATCAAAATAGATTTCTTTTGATTCATCATTGTATTGTGGAAATCCGGCTAAATATACTTTTCCATTCAAACTGCCAGTTAAATCTAAGGCAATAATCATTTTTCCTCCTTTATGCCAAATTGCAACATTTTGAACGGTTACTTTTTTCGAGCCATTTTCAAATATTTGTCCAGAAAAATTCTTGGTCATTATTTTTGAGGCGTCTTCATAAGTGGAAACAGCAACAATATTTGCAGTCACCCGTTCAGGCATTTTTTGCACTGGTTTTAATACAATTTTTGTTCTATCGAATTTAGATAGAGGTTTTTGCCCAATTAGGGTTTCCATATTGCACTTTAGGCTCATTTCAAAAGAAATAGTTTCTTTTTGGAGTTTAGCATCAGTAGTATACAGTTCTAATGGGACAATTCGCAGCCAACTTTGATAGGTTGGACTCATTTCAAAAGGGGTGCAAATTTTTTCTAAAGCATCCAAAACATTAGGCTTAAAATCAATGGATTTTTCAATAGCATCATCAATAGATTTTTCGATTTTAGCTCTAAAAAGGCGTACGGTAGGATTTATTAAATAGGTTATAGGTATCGCTTTTCCTAATACGGTAACTGTTGGACTTTCATTCCAGTCTAAGGATTTTAATTCTGTCTTTGTATGAAGTTTCCAATTGGTTAAGCCCACATCACTTGATAATGTAACTTTTCCGTTAAAATTAAATTCTTTAACATTATAGAGAGAAATACCTAGTTTATTGGTTCCTATTCGATATTTTACAAAAGCTTTCAGAGGTAAAACGGTTCTAATTCTTCCGTTTTCATTTTCTAGTGTAATTGGAGCCAATTTCCATATTTTGACTTCATAATCATCGTCTTCAATGGTGTTGTCCTCATAAATTAAACCATTTAAGGTTTTGTTAGTTTGATTTTCAACATCCTTTAGTTTTAACTTAATGGGTAAATTGATAAATGAGGCAACATTGTCATAAATCAGAGGCGAAGCTTCATCGGGTTCTGGTTTTAACGCATTAATTTTTTGAGTAGAGGAACAACTGCTCGAAATTATAATTAAAAGAAAAGTAATAATTAAGTACTGATATTTTGACGTCATAAAATGGGTTTGAAGTTGTAAAATTAGTTAAACGAATTATATTTTGTGAGATTAGTGTAACATTTTTAAGAAGAAGCAGTCTCATAGCTATGAAGTTTTAAATGAGTTGAAAGCAGTCTCATTTTTTTATTTTTATTTTTTAAAAGTAATACTAAAATGAAGGGCTTGAAGCCTTAAAAACAGGAGAAATTTCAGAATAATATAAATATCTGTAGTACCTTTGCTACACTTTCATTTTAAGGAAATATGAATAAAATTAATTGTTTCATTTTTATCATTCTAATAGGATTTGCGTCTCATGCACAAACTAAAAAATGGACTATACAAGAATGTGTTAATTATGCTCTGAAAAATAATATTTCTATAAAACAGTCCACTCTTGATGCTGATTTGGCCAAAATTGATAAAAATAGTGCTTTAGGAAATTTTTTACCATCAATAAATGCTGATGCTTCTCATTCTTGGAATATTGGTTTGAACCAAAATATAACTACTGGGATTTTAGAAAACCAAACCACTCAGTTTTCTGCGACAGGATTGAACACAGGTATTGATATTTATAAAGGTTTGCAAAATCAAAATAGATTGCGAAAATCGAATCTTCAAATTCTTGCTTCTCAGTACAATTTAGACAAAATGAAAGAGGATATTTCATTGTATGTCGCCAATGCTTTTTTGCAAATTCTTTTCGATAAAGAGAATATAAAAGTGCAAAAGGAACAATTAGCCATAAGTGAAAAACAATATGCCAGAACTGAGGAATTAGTGAAGGCAGGGTCAATTCCTAGAGGAGATTTACTCGACATAAAAGCAACGGTCGCCTCCAATAAACAAAAAGTTGTTAGCGCTGAAAATGCATTTATAATTTCTAAACTAAGTTTGGTTCAACTTTTACAATTAGATGATTTTAAAAATTTTGACATTGCCGATGTTGAATATGGAGTAGCAGAAAGTCCAACAATGTTGCTAAGTCCAGAGACCATATTTGAGAAAGCTAAAGAAATTCGAGTTGAAATAAAAATTGCCAAATCAAATCTAGAAATCGCAGAAAAAGACATGCAAATTGCTAAAGGTGCTTTTCAGCCTAGTTTGCAAGGATTCTACAGATTTAATACTAGAATTTCCTATGCTGATGTTCCTGTTTTTGATTCCACAGGAAAATTTGTTGGATTCAAAAATCCAAATCCTTTTTTCAATCAGTTTAGCGATAATAAAGGGCATAATTTCGGAGTACAATTGAGTGTTCCTATCTTGAATGGATTTTCAGTAAAAAACAATGTACAGCGTTCCAAAATTAGTATCGAAAAAAGTAAACTCGCCCTCAATCAATCGGAATTAGATTTAGAGCGTAATGTTTATAAAGCCTTTACCGATGTAAAAGGAGCACTTAACACCTATGAGTCTGCAATCCTTGCTCTCGAAGCAAGAAAAGAAGCATTTAATTATGCCTCAGAAAAATTAGCCGTTGGAATGATGAACGCTTTTGATTTTAATCAAGCCCAAACATTATTTTCTAACAGTCAATCTGAAGTTTTAAGAACCAAATACGATTATATTTTCAAGCTTAAAGTTTTAGAGCTTTATTTTGGAATTCCAATCATTCAAAAACAATAGACATGTCAAAAAAAACAATTTATATTTTAATAGCCTCGGTACTAGTTTTAGTTAGTACTTTGATTGTACTTTCGAAAAAAGGAATTATTGGCAATAAAGACAAGACAATAGATGTAGAAGTAGCAAAAGCAAATGAAATTACTATCGTTGAAACCGTTTCTGCAACGGGTAAAATTCAGCCAGAGATAGAAGTAAAAATTTCATCTGAAGTATCTGGAGAGATAATAGCTTTGCCTGTAAAAGAAGGACAAGTAGTTAAAAAAGGAGATTTATTGGTGAAAATAAATCCAGATTTATACACTTCGGGTTACAACAGAACAATTGCTGGTTTGTCACAAACTAAAGCAGGTTTGAGCCAAGCCGATGCAACCTTTAAAGAGGCCAAGGCAAATTACGAAAGAAGCAAAGTTTTATTCGATAAAGGAATTATTTCTAAATCCGATTGGGACAGGGCTATTTCTAGTTTTGAAAGTGCAAAAGCAGCAAAAGAATCGGCTTATTTCAATGTCAAGAGTGCCTCTGCCACCGTAAATGAGGCAAAAGACAATCTCGGAAGAACAACTATTTATGCGCCAGCAGACGGAACAATTTCTATGCTAAATGTGGAGTTGGGAGAGCGCGTTTTAGGAACACAACAGATGACGGGTACAGAAATCTTACGTGTTGCAAATCTTAATAACATGGAAGTGGAAGTAGAGGTGAATGAAAATGACATCGTAAAAATAAATGTTGGTGATTCATCCAGAGTGCAAGTTGATGCTTACTTAAAAAAACAATTTAGAGGCGTAGTAACTAGTATTTCAAATTCTGCTAGTTCAGCTTTGACTGCTAATCAAGTAACAAATTTTAAGGTTAAGGTGAGAATCCTAAAAGAATCCTATCAAGATTTATTGGTTGGAAAACCATCTTCGTATTCTCCTTTTAGACCAGGCATGACAGCTACTGTTGACATTATTACGGAACGAAAAGAAAAAGTAATAGCAGTTCCAATTAGTTCAGTGGTGGTGAAATCAGATACAACTGCGGTCAAAAAAATACAAGTTGAAGATCCAAATTCTGAAGAGAACATCATAAAACAAAAAAGTGATAAAAAGCTAGAGTGTGTTTTCTTAAAAGTGGGAGAAAAAGCTAAAATTAGAATCATAAAAACAGGAATTCAAGATGATACTAATATAGAAGTGACAGAAGGTTTAAAACCTGGTGATGTTGTAATTGTTGGGCCATACAATACAGTATCAAAAGATTTAAATTCTGGAGATAAGGTAAAAGTTAGTAGTGACAATAAAACAGATAATTCAAAATAATGGCTTATATTCTTGCAATCGAAACGGCTACCAAAAATTGTTCCGTTGCTCTTTCAAAAGATGGAGTTACACTTTTATGTAAGGAAATTGCCGAACAAGGCTATTCGCATGCAGAGCGATTACATGTTTTTATTGAAGAACTTTTAAATGAGCTTGAAGTATCATTCAAAGATATTGCTGCAATTGCGGTAAGTCAGGGGCCAGGTTCTTACACAGGATTACGTATTGGCGTTTCGGCAGTTAAAGGGTTGTGTTTTGCTCTTGATATTCCTCTAATAGCTATAGATACCATGTCTTTGCTCGCATCACAGGTTAGTGTCAATGAAGGCTGTATTGTTCCAATGATTGATGCTAGAAGAATGGAGGTATACAGCGCAGTTTTTAATTCTAAACATGAAGAAATCAGAGGTATTAGAGCTGAAATTCTTACTTCAGAATCTTTTTCGGACATTGATTCAACTATTTATTTCATAGGAGATTGTGCTGAAAAAAGCAAAACCGTTTTAAATAAAAAAAACCACGTTTATTTGGATACCATTGTCTATCCTTCAGCTAAAGATATGAGCGCGATGGCGTATGAAAAGTATAAAAAAAACGACATTGTTGATGTCGCTTATTTTGAACCTTTTTATTTGAAAGATTTTGTAGGTACTGTTTCTAAGAAATAAAATTAAAATTATTTTGAATCTTCCTTTAAATAAGGTTGGAAGGCAATTTTTTCTGTGTCAAAAGCAATTTTTGAATCCTCCAAAATAGCAGCACAAACATCTCCAAAATCCTCGTTTTTTGACCAAACTCGTATCGCAATTTTAATTCCTGAATCGGTCAATTCTTTAACAGAGACAGTAGGATGAGGGTTTTTTAGAATTTTTGGATTGTTGGCAATTACAGTAAAAATAATGTCTTTTACTTTTTTAATATTTGTTTCATAAGAAATGCCAATAGTTAAATCGGTTCTTCGGTTCTCTTGTTGAGAGTAGTTGATAATAGTTCCGTTGGATAAGGCACCGTTAGGAACATAAATCACTTGGTTGTTTGCAGTTAATAACTGTGTTACAAATATTTGAATGTCGATTACAGTTCCCGAAACGCCTTGAGCTTCAATAACATCACCCAGTTTAAAGGGTTTGAATAAGATGATTAACATTCCACCAGCAAAATTAGACAACGAACCTTGCAACGATAAACCAACGGCCAAACCTGCTGCGCCAAGAATAGCAACGAATGAAGAGGATTCTATTCCCAATTTCGAAATAACAGCAATAAATAATACTATTCGAAGTCCCCAATAGATAATATCCGATAAAAATTCTATAAGTGTTGGTTCAATTTCTCGTTTCACCATTATTTTTCTTGATAATGAATTTATAATTCGTATTGCCCAAATTCCTAGGAATAAAAGCACTATTGCAGCGACGAGTCTAGGGGCATAGTCAATCAGTGCATTTACAAATGTTGATGTATATTGGTCGATTAAATTGATGTTGATAAGTAGTTTCATTTTGTAATTAAAAAAGTATAAAAAGATAATTTGTAATAATGGCTGCAAAAGTAAAATTTTAAATTAATTCGCCATAAATGTCCTCAAAAGTTTCTTTAGGAAGTAAACAGGTTTTGTTTTGACACAAGTAAAAGAAATCTTTTCCTTCAAAAAAACGGTCATTTAAAAAAGGAAGCGTAGATTTTTTTTCAGTTCCAGCAACGATAACATTCGGAAGATAGTGCTCGTGTAATTGTAAGCAATAGTCTAGGGCTTTTTCACTACAAATGGCTATTTCTTTGTTTTGTTCGGAATAATTTAAAAAAAGGAGTAGCCAATTCGAAAATGCAGAAGGATAATCGATATTTGGAATAATTATTTCAATCATTTGACGAGCGATTTTTTCATAATATGAATTATCATAGTATATACTCAATTGAAATAAATTTGTTGCCATAACCGAATTAGAGGCGGGTATCACATTGTCTTCGGTTTCAAAGTGCTTGGAGATTAACGCATCATCTTTTTTTGAAGTAAAAGAAAAGAATTGTTCTTCTTTATCGTAAAAATGTTCAAAACAATAATCGGTGAGTTGTTTGGCGTTATGCAACCATTTTTCATCTAAAGTAACCTCATATAGCGCTATAAAACTCTCAATTACAAAGCAGTAATCTTCAAGATAACCGTTGATGGTACTCTTGCCATTTTTAAAATTATGAAGTAAATTACCTTCTGCGGTCCAAAGATTTTTAATAATAAAATTAGCATTCTTGATGGCTGTTTTAAGATAATCCTCATTCTTTAATGCCTTGTAAGCATCGACAAAACCTTTGAGCATAATAGCATTCCAAGAAGTTAGGCATTTGTCATCCAATCGTGGCTTTGCTCTTTTCTCTCTTTCATTGTATAATAATTGCTCCCAAGATTTCTTTTTTAATTCAAGCTCTTTTGAGCTTATTTGATTTTGTGCTGCAATTTCTTTCAGTGATTGTGTTTGTATTAAAACGTAATTTTCAGCTTCCCACAACCCAAAATCATTGATATTAAATACTGTTGAGAAAAGCTTGAAATCATCTTCCAATAGCTGTTGCAAGTCTGTTTTATTCCAAACATAAAAAGCCCCTTCTTCTAGGTGATTATTTTCATTTACACTATCTGCATCTAATGCACAATAGAATCCTCCTTCAACATTAGTTAATTCTTTTGTAACAAAATGAAGTGTTTTTTCTATCACTTCTTTGTATAGAGGGTTTTTTGTAAGCTTGAATGCATTCGCATAAAGTGAAATCAATTGCCCATTATCATAAAGCATTTTTTCAAAGTGAGGGACATGCCATTTTAAATCAACAGAATAGCGAGAAAAACCTCCGTCTATAGTGTCAAAAATTCCGCCATAAGCCATTTTTGTTAATGTTAGATGAACAAAATTTAATAATTCGGCATCCTTATTTTGAAAGCCATATCGCAATAAAAATTGATAATTGTTTGGCATCATAAATTTTGGAGCGCGAGCCATTCCACCGTATTCCCAATCAAAACTTTTTTTCCATTTCTCAATCAAAGGTTTTATGAGGTCTTGATTTAATTCGGTTTCAGATTTTTGACTTTGGATTAGGCTAATAGATTGAATGCCTTCATGCAATTTTTCAGCACACTCTATCATTCTTTCAGGATTGTTTACATACAATTCATGTAATTGCTCTAATGTATTAATCCATTCTTCTTTTCTGAAATAGGTTCCGCCCCAAACAGGTCTTCCGTCAGGAAGAGTAACAACGTTCAAAGGCCATCCGCCACGTCCAGTCATTATTTGTACGGCCTTCATGTAAACCGCATCAACGTTAGGATGTTCTTCACGATCTACTTTTATGTTGGTAAAATAAGTGTTCATGGTTTGCGCTACTTCAGCATTTTCGAAGCTTTCATGTTCCATGACGTGACACCAGTGACAGGCTGAGTAGCCTATGCTAATAATGATGAGTTGGTTGTTTTTTTTAGCTTCTGCTAAAGTATTTGCACTCCAAGCCTTCCAATGTACAGGATTGTTGGCATGTTGTAATAAATAAGGACTGCTTTCTTGGGACAGTTGATTCATTTTTAGTGTAGTAAAAAAGCGTTCCGAGTAGAAACGCTTTGATTTTTTATCCGTTAAGGGCTTCGACAATAATATCCTTGTCGTTGAGCATATCTTTGAGCATGTTTTCAATGCCGCTTTTTAGGGTAAATGTCGACGATGGACAGCCATTACAAGCTCCTTGAAGCACTACTTTTACCCTTTTTTCGTCTTCATTATAAGAATCAAAAAGAATATTTCCACCATCGGCAGCTACAGCTGGTTTTACATATTCCTCGAGAATGTTGATGATTTGTTGTGAAGTAACATCAAGGCTGTCGAAATTTTCTATTTTTTGTTTTTCTATTTTAGGGCTAGATTCTATAAGGCTTTCATCGATAACAGTCCCTCCATTTTCAATAAATTCTTTTATAAAAGTGCGTAATTCTAAAGTAATTTCTTGCCATTCATTTACAGCATATTTAGTAATGGAAACATAATTTTCATCAATAAAAACTTCTTTTACATAAGGAAATTTGAATAGTTCTTTTGCAAGAGGAGAAGCTGAAGTTTCATCAATATTTTTGAATTCAACAGCAGTTTTTGTTAACATTCTACTCACTACAAATTTCAATACTGATGGATTTGGGGTGGTTTCGCCATAAACAGTTGCAGGTTGCTTTTTAGTTTTATTTTCGTCTGAGGTCACTATAATTCCTCCATTATTAACGAAATTTTCGATTTGTTCGGCAACTGCATCTTGAACATCACCCCATTCTACTATACTAAATCTTTCAATAGCGATAAAATTTCCGGAGATATATACCGTTTTAACAAAAGGCAAATAAAAGAGTTGTTGTGCTAAGGGTGAATTTTTAGCTTCATCAATATTTTTAAATTCAAAACTTTGATTTTGAGTTATAAAATCAGGAAATTCAAATTTTAATACGGTTGGATTCTGCGTCTCTTTTATGGTTAACTTAATCATGACTTTTTTATTTTTTACAAATTTAACGAAGTTATTTTGAGTGATTAATTATATTTGGACAATTAAACAATAAATTAACGTTTGATTATTTTTTGTATTTTACTCTATAAAATTTTGTTTAGTATTAAAAGCATACGATTTTAAACGAATAAAATTTTATTTTGAATTAAAAAATGATCAAAAATTTATATATTTGGGCACAACTAATAAAATGGTTTTATTATTTACTCCTAAGTATCAATAAAATCGTATGTAATGGTATTTAATTAAAGATAAAAAATAATGAATTTTAAGAAATTAGGATTATTAGTTGTGTTATTTACAACACAATTTTCGTTCTCTCAAGAAGGTATAGCAGTGTATTCTGATTATTTATCAGATAATTATTATTTGTTGCATCCTTCTATGGCTGGAGCTGCAAATTGTACTAAACTGCGATTAACAGGTCGTCAACAATGGTTTGGTCAAGAAGATGCGCCGGCTTTGCAAACGGCAAGTTTCAACGGAAGAATAGGCGAACAGTCTGGTGCAGGAGCTATTATCTACAATGACAGAAATGGATACCATTCTCAAACAGGCTTTAAATTGACTTATGCCCACCATATCATGTTTTCTAGGGATGATGTGGATTTGAACCAACTGTCTTTTGGAGTTAATGTGGGTTTAACTCAAAGTACATTAGATGAAACTGCATTTTTAAGACCAGGTGATTTTGATCCAATTGTCAGAGGAGATATAATTCAGAAAGATTCTTATTTTAATGTAGATATCGGAATGTCCTACAATTATTTGGATTTTTATGCTCATGCGACTGTTAAAAATGCTATCGAAACAAGAAGAGAAATATATAGTGATATTGAGAGCGATAATCTTAGAAAGTTAATATTGAATATAGGTTATACTTTTGGAGAGGAAGATAGCCTTCTTTGGGAGCCATCTGTTATGTTTCAATCGATAAGTCAAACAAAAGAAAGCACATTTGATTTAAATTTGAAAGCTTACAAAGAGTTGGAAACAGGAAAACTATGGGGAGGATTATCGTATAGAAGAAGTTTAGATGGTGCTGAATATAATCAAAATGGAAGCATTAAAACTCAAAAATTACAATACATTACCCCAATAGTTGGGGTTAATTATCAAAACTTTATGTTTGCTTACACATATTCTCACTTAGTCGGAGATGTCAAATTTGATAATGGAGGTTTTCACCAAATTACTTTAGGAATTAATTTATTCTGTAAACCAGATAAATACCACTGTAATTGTCCAGCAATTAATTAAAAATTATTTATGTCCCGATTTATTCGGGACTATTTTTTTACAGTTATGTTAATAAAGTCAGTAAATGGCATAAGTCCATCAATTCCAGAGGATTGTTATGTAGCAGAAAATGCCACTATAGTTGGTGATGTTGTTTTTGGAGCTTCATGTAGTGTTTGGTTTAATGCTGTTATTAGAGGCGATGTTAATTCAATAAGCATTGGGAATAAGGTAAATATTCAGGATGGAGCCATTATCCATTGTACCTATCAGAAGCATGCTACTGTAATTGGAAATAATGTTTCTATTGGGCATAATGCAATTGTGCATGGTTGTACTATTAAGGATAATGTTTTAATAGGAATGGGGGCAATTGTTATGGACAATTGTGTGGTTGAGAGCAATTCGATTATAGCTGCTGGCGCGGTTGTACCTCAAAACACCATTGTAGAATCAGGTAGTATTTGGGCTGGTGTTCCAGCTAAAAAAATTAAAAATATTAATGAGTCTGATTTTGCTGGAGAGATTGAAAGAATTTCGAATAATTATGTAATGTATTCCAGTTGGTTTAAGGAATAATAATTGAAATACTTAAAACTCTTTTTGTATTATTTGGTATTTATTTTTTAAAATATCAGAAAGTACTTTTGGATTTGTGTTTGTATAAAAAATAGCTTTTCCTTTTCCCATATCATGTGTTCCCACTTTTTCAGATAATACTTTATAGGTTTGTCGAGCTACTGCTTCTCCAGAATCTATTATTTGTACGTGTTGAGGTATAATCTTTTTTATTTGAGGAATTAGATATGGATAATGGCTACAACCCAGTACTAAATAATCAATGTTTGCGTCTATCATAGGTTGTAAATAGGAGCGGAGTAGATTTGTCATTTCAGGAGAATTAATCTCGCCATTTTCGATTAATTCAACTAAACCATGGCCTACTTGTTCAACTATTTTTGTATCCTGATATAGTTCGATGGTTTTATTGAAAAGTTCACTACTAAGTGTTCCTTTGGTCGCCAATATACCGATAGTCTGAGTCTTCGAATTTAAGGCCGCAGGTTTTATAGCTGGCTCAATACCTATGAATGGGACTTGATAGGAGGCTCTTAATTCTTTGATGGCATTTGTGGTTGCGGTATTACAGGCTACAACAATTATCTTGGCATTCCTATCCAAAAGAAATTCTGTGTTTTTTTTACTCAATGCAATGATTTCATCTTTTGACTTTTTGCCGTAGGGAGCATTTAGGCTATCGGCTAAATAAATAGTATCCTCATTAGGCATCAAATCGTGGATGGCAGACCAAATAGATGTGCCTCCAATTCCCGAATCAAAAAGGCCGATAGGCTGATTGTTTATCATGAATCAAATGTAAAAAAAAAATGCTCAATCTCGAATTTCGAGTGAGCACTTTTTGTATAAGGGAATGATTTATTAAAAACCTAAATCTTTTTTCACATCAGCAGTCAAGTTTGGACCGTCAGCTAATAAAAGCCCTTCAGAATTCAATACATATTGATATCCTTTTGCTTTACCTACTTTTGCAATAGAAGCTTTTACTTTTTCCATTATAGGCTTAACGATTTCAGATTCTTTTTGTTGCAATTCTTTTTGAGCATTATCTCTATAGTCTACAATTCTTTTTTGCATGTCTTGTACTTCTTTAGAGCGAGTTTCATTGACAGCATCGGTAACTGTTGTAGCTTCTTGTTCGTATTTTTTTAGTTTATTTTGGTATTCTTCAACCATACTTTTGTATTCTGTGTCATAGGTGCCACTTAACTTTTCTAGTTGCTTTTGAGCTTCTAGCATCGCCGGCATTTTAGCCATTATTTCACCAACTTCTACATGAGCTGTTTTTGATTGAGCATTTATAACTTGGTTACCAGCGATAAACATAGTAACTGCTATCAATAAAGTTTTAACTTGTTTCATCTTTTTCGAATATTTATTAATTAATTTGTTTTTGATTTTTCTTCTTTAGCTTTTTTTGCAGCTTCGCGTTCTTCAATTATTTTTTTCTTTTTTTCTTCTAATGCTTTTTTTCTTTCTGCTAGTATTCTTGCTCTTTCATCAGCAGCGGCTTTTTTTGCATCTACAGGATTGTTTTCTACAGTCTTTTCAGTTTCAGCACTTGGAGTTACATCTTGATTGGGTGAAGGATTTTCTTCAGATGTAACAGGAATTGGAGTGCCATTTTTTTGAGCTTCTTTTTCTGCTAATAATTGATTTCTTTTTTCCTCGGCGGCTTTTTTCTTTTCTTCTATTGCTGCTTTTCTCTCCGCGATTAATTTTTCTCTCTCGGCTTTTTTATCGCCTAATATTTTTTGTCTTTCAGCATTGGCAGGATTTTCATCTTCCATGTCTTCTTTTGCCTGTTTTGCTTCTTCTTCTTTCAACTGTTTTTTGCTCAGTTGGTTTCTTTTTGTAGCTCTGGTAATTACTCGAATTACTTGGTCACTTATATCAAAACGTTTAGCAGCAAATAGCATGGTTAAGTCTGAAGATTTGTCAAAAATAAAATCAAATTTTTTAGCTTCTGCAATATCTTGAGTTGCTGTGAAAACTTGGTCTTGTATGGGTTGAGCTAAAACTGATTTTTGAATACTCAAATCTCCGTTAGGGCCAAATCTTTTTTGTTGGTAATCTAATAATTCGGTTTCCTGAAATGTGATTTCTTCCTCTCTTTCTTCAATCAATTCTTTGGTTAATAAAACTCTTTCCGTTTTTAAGGCCTCTTTTAGTTTTGTTATTTCATTTTTCTTAGCTTCAATTTCTTGTTTCCATTTTTGAGCTTTAGCTTCTAATTGGCTTTTAGCTTCCATGTAGTCAGGAACATTTTGTAAAATGTATTCCATATCGATATACCCAATTTTCACACCTCTAGTTTGCGAATACATTGTGATGGAACATGCCAGAATTAAAAATAATGCTAAAATATGTTTTCTCATAACTAAGGTTTTATTAGAAAATATCATGCCAAATATAGTTATTTTTAGAATTGTTGACCAATAATAAAATGAGTTTCCATTCCATGTGCTTTAGTTTCACCTGTTAAGGTGTCAAAACCATATCCGAAATCGATTCCCAATAAACCAAACGCAGGCATAAAAATTCGTAAACCAGCTCCTGCTGATCTTTTTAATGAGAACGGATTGTATTGTCTAAAAGTATCCCAAGACGATCCGGCTTCAAGAAAACTTAACACATAAATCGATGCTGCTGCTTTTAATGTTATTGGATATCTCATCTCTAACGAAAATTTGTTGTAAATAGTACCTCCATCACTAGAAGATAATGAATTATTTGGATACCCTCTCAATTGAATTACTTCACGACCATCTTGAGCAAAGTTGGCCAATCCATCTCCTCCTACATAAAATCGTTCAAAAGGAACAATACCTCTAGCTTTGTTATACGACCCTAAATAACCAAATTCTCCTAACGAACGCAGCACTAACTTACCATAAATTTTAGTAAACCAATCTGCTTTGAATTTAATTTTGTAATATTCCAACCAATTGAATCTTTTCTGATCAATTTTCCCTTGATCTTCGGCAGCAGCTGTATAATTTTTTCCAACAGTATTTCCAGCAGAATTTATGTAATCGCCTGGTTGTATTATCTCACCATTATTGCCAGTAATTTCGTTACTAGTGTTGTTTTTTAATTTATAGGCTTCTTGGTTTTTTAAATCGGCATAATCAATACCATTAACCAATGAATAAGGGAAAGTGAACTTTCCTATTAATCCAAATTCCGAACCATAGGTTGGGAAAATAGGGTTAACACCTTTGTTGTTTCTGGACAATCCGATAGTATATGATAAGTTTCTCGCTGAACCATCACTAAAAGTTCTAAACAATCCTGTGTTGTAATTATTTAAATCATAAAATTGAAACGCGATAGATTGTGATAGGACAAAGAAGTCATCAGGAACTGTTAATCGTTTTGCCAGTCCTGCCGAAAGTGAAATGATGTTAAAGCTTTTACTTTTGTCTACACCGCCTCCAAATTGGCTCCCAGCAAATTGCTTGCTATAGGCTAATGAAGTACTAAACTGCACAGGCTTTTTGCCACCAAACCATGGCTCTGAAAATGATAAGCTGTAGGTTTGGAAATAGGTACTACCTTGAAGTCGTAACGAAACTTTTTGACCATCACCCATAGGCAAAGGTTTATATGCTTCTTTATTAAATAGATTTCCAACAGAGAAATTATTGAATGAGAGCCCCAAAGTTCCTATAAAGCCTCCTCCTCCATAACCTCCTTGTAATTCGATTTGGCTTGACCCTTTTTCTACAAGATTGTATTCAATATCAACTGTTCCTGCGCCAGCATCTACATTTTTAAATTTTGGATCGATGGCCTCTGGATCAAAAAAGCCCAATTGACCTATTTCTCTAATGGTTCTAACTAATTCTTCTTTGCTGTATTTTTGTCCTGGCTTGGTTCTTAATTCTCGGTAGATAACTTTATCATTGGTCTTATCGTTACCAACTACGGTTATTTTGTTAAAATAGGCTAAAGGACCTTCTACTATTCTAATTTCAAAATCTATAGTGTCATTGGCTGTTTTAACTTCAACGGCATTGATGTTGGAGAACAAATAACCATTGTTTTGGTACAAATTTGTGATGTCATCTCCATCAGGTTTAGATTTATCAGCAATTCTTTTCTCTAATAAAACACCGTTGTAAACATCTCCTTTTTTAATACCAATCATTCTGTTTAGTCCTTGATCTGGGTATACAGTATTTCCTAGAAATTTAATGTTTCCAAAGTAATATTTATGTCCTTCTTCTAAATTAATTTTTACAGATAAATTATTTTGTTCTTTGTTATAGGTGACATTATCAGAAACTATTCTGGCATCTCTGTAGCCGTTTTCTTTATACTTATCAATAATTTTGACTAAGTCCTCTTGGTATTTTGCTTCAATAAACTTTGACCCTTTTAGAATTCTGAAACGATTGATTTGTTTGGTATTTTTCATTGCGCCACGGAGCGCTGAACTAGAAAATTTTTCGTTCCCCGAGAATACAATTTCTTTTATTTTGACTTTGTCTCCTTTGTCAATGTTGAGAAGCATTTTCACATTATTACCACCAATTGTATCTGGAATGGTGTTTATGTTAACTTTAGCATTATAGAAACCGTCTTTTTTGTATTTATTTTCAATATAATTTTTAGTGGTAGTAATTAAATTTTCGTTTACTATTTTGCCTTTGGTCAAGCCATTGTCTTTTATAAGTGGTTCGGTTTTGTTCTTCTTTATTCCAACAAATTTTACTTCACTTAATTTTGGTAACTCATTAATGTTTAATTCTAAAAAGATACTGTCTCCTTCAATTTTGTTGGTATAAAAATCGATGTCGCTAAAAAGACCTAATTTCCCAAGTTTTTTTATAGCATTACTTATTTCTTCGCCAGGAACAGTAATGTCTTGACCTTTTTGTAATCCTGCAAATGTGACTATAGTTTGTTCGTTGTAAGTTATTTTACCTAAAACTTTTACATCGGCTAGAATGTATTTTTTACCTTGGTCAAAAGGCACTCTTTCTTGTGCTTTAAGATGAAATAAATTTCCAAAAAATAATAGAAGTATGACTAGTTTTATGCTTTTGTTTAACACTAAAAAATTATTTAATTTGTTCACTTGTTTTTCCAAATCTTCGTTCTCTTTTCTGATAACTGATTATAGCTTCGTATAAGTCATCTTCTTTAAAATCAGGCCATAAAACATCTGTGAAGTATAATTCTGCATAGGCTATTTGCCATAACAAAAAATTACTGATTCGATGTTCACCGCTAGTCCTGATTAATAAATCTACATCGGGTAAATTGTGCGTGTAAAGATGCTGATTTATAATTGATTCATCTATACTGTCGGGTGAAATTATATTATTTTTAACTTTATCACTAATCTTCTTTATAGCACTTATTATTTCCTCTCTTGATCCATAACTCAAGGCTAATGTCAGAACCATTCGTGAATTTTTTTCAGTTTTCTTTATAACATCAAGAAGCTCTTTTTGAGCTGATTTTGGTAGCATTTCAAGATTGCCAATGCTGTTCAATCTAATGTCATTGTCTTGAAGGGTTTGAAGTTCGTTTTTTAATGAACTGATTAATAATTTCATTAAAGTTTCAACTTCAAGTTTGGGTCTATTCCAATTTTCAGTAGAAAAGGCATATAATGTGAGATTTTTGATGCCTAATTTAGCGCAGGTTTCTACAGTTAATCGAACTGATTTGGTGCCATTCTCATGTCCAAAAGCCCTTAACAACCCTTTTTGTTTTGCCCATCTTCCATTGCCATCCATAATAATGGCTAAGTGTTTGGGTAAATTGTCTTTATTTATTTTTTCTATTAAACTCATTTTAATCTGCGCAATAGCATGGTTTATTGCCAAAAGTATAGGTTACTGTAAATCCAGTAAAAACATACCAATCGTTACTATTTATATTTCCAAATTTCAAGCTCTCGAACTTTTTGTTTGTTGGGTTGCTTCCGTCAAAATCATCTTTAAAACTGTATCTTGCCCCAGCTTCAAACCCCAATATAATATGGTTTATGAATTTAGTTTTTATTCCAATCGTCATAGGAATAGCTATAGTTCCATACTTTTTATCAATTTTAGAATAATCATTAACAAAGTATAATCCGTCGTAGCGAACATAACTCAATCCAGAATATACGTATGGAGTAAATTTGGTTTTTGAATCGTGTAAATTAAAGTCAAAAAAATCAAATTCAAGTCCTAATGATATTTCCTTAATGCTGTTTTCAAAATTATAATCTCTTTGTTTTCTCGATGGAGCACTTGCCTCTTTGTCATTAGCAGTAATCTTAGATTGGGTGTAGGAAACTCTCCAAGAATGTCTTGGACTCTTATTCCATCGGTACAAAATCCCAAAAGCACCTTCGTTTGGTGCAATATAGGTCATTTTGCCAATGTCTCCCACATAATTACTTCCACCTAAAAATACCCCAACTTCATGGATTTGAGACTGTGCCACTAATCCTGAAATTAGAAAAATAAAAATAAAAAGTCTATTCATTATCTTGAAAATAGCGTGCAAATATAATAATTATGACTACGATATGGTTATCAAATGAGTAATTCTATTCAAATTCGGTTAAATGAATGAATAAAATGAAGTTTTCATACAGTAATAAAGTAAGGAAACGCCAAATAGCAGGTTTGTAGTATAGTTAGGATGAGAAAATCTGATTAATTTCTTTTATCTTCTCCCCAAAGCAATTTGTTTCTAAGTGTTTTTAGAAAGGTTTCGTCAGGAATTTCAACCATATTAATTTTAAAAGAAGTTTTTTTGATGATTAAAATCGATTCTTTTTGTATTGATGCTATTCTCGAATCCAATGAAACTAAATAATTTTCTTCTCTTCCAGATACTTTAAGTCGAATTTCAGTTTCATCAGGAATAACTAAAGGTCTAGCATTCAAATTATGTGGTGCTATAGGAGTAATAACCAAACTTTTAACATTTGGGGTTAAAATAGGACCACCACAACTCATAGAATAACCTGTGGAACCAGTAGGTGTAGAAATTATTAAACCGTCTGCCCAATACGAATTCAAGTACTCATCGTTCAAATAGGTTTCAATGGTAATCATAGAAGTAGTATCTTTTCTACTTACTGTGATTTCGTTCATGGCAAAATTAATATCTTGAATATCCGAATTTGATGGGATGCAACTCAGAGACAATAGAGTTCTTGGAGAAATAGTGTATTTTTTTTCAATCACCATTTTCAAAAAAGCCTCAATATTTTCTTTTTGTATAGATGCTAGGAATCCTAACCGCCCGGCATTTATTCCTAAAATGGGAATATTTGATTTTCTAACTAATGTAGCCGCTCTCAATATGGTTCCGTCTCCTCCAATACTGATAAACATATCAAAGCTACCGTTCAATTCAGAGTGTTTGCTAAAGGTTTCATAGTCTTCCTCTATAATTTTTTTCTCACGTAATAAGTCAAGAAAAGAGGCTTCAACAACCATATCTACATTATTCCTATTAAAAAAAATAAAAATATCTTTTATAATTGGCTCCGTGCTATTTTGATAATATTGTCCGTAGATGGCTACTTTCATGCTGTTGTTGATTCGTGAGTCTAAGGTTTAAATAAAATCTAAATGTTAAGATATTTATCTAAATAATCAGAACGTTCCTTTAAGTTGTTAATATAAATATCTTCATGATGTTCTGATATAATGTCATAATTATATCTTCTGAAAGTTTGGATGATATCGTTCATAGCGCCCAGACTAATTTTGATAGTAATTTGAACTTTTTCTACATCAGATTCAGATATAAAAAGCCCTAAAAGTTTCCCATTATTACTCTCCACAATTTGTGCAATTTGACTCATAGAATAGTCTAAAACAGGTTTTTCTACAACAATAATTCCTCCTGGTTCTTTCAAAAATGGGGTTTCATGGAAAAATTTAATGATATCTTCAAGCTCATAATAGCCAAGATAACTATTGCTTTCGTCTAAAACAGGAACAATATTGGTGTGATTTTTTGCAAAAACTTCTAAAACATCCAACCAAATCATCGAATTCCTAGCAAAAAAACCTTCGAGAGTATACCTATAGTCATTAACTTTTTTGTCCTTATCAAAAGTTTCGATATCGTCAAGTGTAATGCTACCTATATATACATTTTCTTCCAAAACTGGAAAATGAGAAAAAGGCAATTCGTGAAAAAAGTCGTGAACATCAGCTATGGTTTCATCGCTATTGATTCCCTTGTAATCGTTTGTGATGTAGTCTTTAATTTCTGTCATAGATAAACAACTAAATAGATGATGCAAATTAATTAAATTTATGCAATTACAGCTAGTTTAACTTTGTATTTTTGTGCAAATAGATTTAAAAGTTAGTATCAATGACAAAGTTAAGTGTAAACATTAATAAAATAGCAACTTTAAGAAACGCTAGAGGCGGAAATGTCCCGGATTTATTACAAGTTGCAAAAAACATTCAGGAATATGGGGCACAAGGTATTACCATCCATCCTAGACCAGACGAACGCCATATTCGATATCAAGATGCTCGAGATTTGAAATCAATTGTTTACACAGAATATAACATAGAAGGAAATCCAGAAGGGAATTTTATCGATTTAGTTTTAGAAATTCAACCCACACAGGTAACCTTGGTTCCAGATGCTGTAGATGCCATCACATCTAATGCGGGTTGGAATACAGTACAACACCATTTTTTTTTGAAGGAAATGATTCAGGAATTTCAACGCAATAACATTAGAACATCAATCTTTGTTGATCCAGTTCTAGAAATGATTGAAGGTGCTAAAGCTACAGGCACCGATAGAATAGAGTTGTACACAGAGGCGTTTGCTCATCAATACAATTTAGGGAATAAAGAAGGAATTTTACCGTATGTTGCTGCCGCAAATTTGGCAAACGAATTAGAATTAGGTATCAATGCAGGGCACGATTTAAGTTTAGAAAATATAGAGTATTTCCATCAAAATATTCCCAATCTTTTGGAGGTTTCCATTGGGCACGCCTTGATATCTGAAGCTATTTATCTAGGATTGGATAATGTGATTAACATGTATTTGAATAAATTAAAATAATTTTATGCTTCATTCTAAAATAGAAGGTTCTGGTAAACCACTTCTCATTCTTCATGGATTTTTAGGAATGTCCGATAATTGGAAAACCTTAGGAACACAGTATGCTACCGAAGGTTTTCAGGTTCACATGCTCGATTTAAGGAATCATGGAAGAAGTTTTCATTCGGATGAATTTAACTATCAGGTTATGTCTGCGGATGTTTTGAATTATTGTATCGAAAACAATCTTGAAAATCTATCCATTATAGGTCATTCCATGGGAGGAAAAGTTGCGATGTTATTTGCAACGACCTATCCTGAAAAAGTAGAAAAATTGATAATCGCAGATATAGGACCAAAATATTATAGTCCGCACCACCAAGATATTTTAGCAGGATTAAATGCTGTCGATTTTTCTACAAAACCAGACCGAACACAAGTAGATGAGATTTTAAAAATGCACATTTCTGATTTTGGCACTCGTCAGTTTTTGATGAAAAGTTTGTATTGGAAAGAGCCCGGGCAATTGGCATTTCGATTTAATTTGGAGGTTTTCAATAAAAAAATTGAAGAAATTGGAGTGGAATTGCCGTCTGCTGCACTGTTTCAAAAACCAACATTGTTTATTAGGGGAGGAAATTCTAATTATATCAAAGACGAGGATTTTCAGGGAATTAAAAATCATTTCCCTCAAGCTCAAATAGAAACCATTACCAATGTGGGTCATTGGCTTCATGCCGAAAACCCAAAAGAGTTTTATGAAAAAACAAGTGCTTTTTTGAAAGCAAATTAAAATTGTATTACATTTATTTAAATTTAAAGAAAACAATATGAAGTTACTTTTCCGAATTCTCATCACTTCTATTCTAGTTGTTGTCATTGCCTACTTTATGTCTGGGGTTCGCGTGGCTAATTTCTCTACTGCTCTAATTGTTGCTGTGGTTTTAGGGATGCTCAATATTTTTATTAAACCAATTTTGGTTATATTAACTTTACCAGTTACTATTGTGTCGCTAGGATTGTTTTTACTGGTAATCAATGCCATACTAATTCTGTTATGCACAAAAATAGTAGGCGGTTTTGAAGTCGATTCTTTCTGGACGGCTTTATTTTTCAGTATTATTTTGTCTGTTTTGCAGTCGATTGTCTTGTCTATAACTGGAGCCGATAAATAATTAAACAGCAATATATTAAAAACTTGGTTGGGTTGTAAAAATAGTATAATTTTGCAACCCAATTTTATTATGTAAATTAAAGAAGGAATGGATATCAAAAGAGTAGCGATTGACGCAGTAAATGAAGTAATTGTAATGACAGTTTCTCCAATGGATTATAAAGGTCAAGTTCAGAAGAGAATTAACGAAAAAATGCCTTTGGCAACAGTCAAAGGATTCAGAAAAGGACAGGTTCCTAAAGACTTGGTTGTCAAACAATACGGAAAAGGAATAAAAATTGAAGAGGTAAATAAAGTAGTTGAGTTAGCATTAACACGATACATTCAATCAGAAAGATTAAATCTTTTGGGGACACCACTGCCAAAAGTTAATGAAAATTTCTCATGGGATGCTGATGATTTAGTATTTGAATACGAAATTGGTTTGGCTCCAGAATTTGAATTGAATTTAGAGGCTCAAAACGATATCATTAAATATGTAATTTCAGCTGATGATAAATTAATCGATGATCAAGTAGTTCGAATTCAAAAACAATTTGGAAAACCAATTCCTCAAACTGTTGTTGAAGAAAATCATGATATTACAGGAACTTTTGTTAATGATGAACATGGAATCAATACCAAATCAACGATTTCATTGTCTATTTTTAATGATAAAAAAGTAGCCAATAAATTCATAGGAAAAAAAGTGGGTGATGTTGTTACCATCAACACCAAAGGGTTGTTTGAAGACGACCACCAATTGATGGATCTTTTAAAAGTAGGACATGATGTTGTTCACGGATTAGATATCGATGTCGATTTTACCATTGAATCTATCAACGGAACAGAATTGGCCGAATTAAATCAGGAATTATTTGATAGACTTTTTGGAGAAGGTAAAGTAGCTTCTCTTGAAGAATTGAAAGCAAAGATTAAGGAAGATGCTGAGAGTCAATTTGCACAACAAGCCGACCAAAAATTAATGGCTGATGTAACTGATTTCCTAATAGAAAATACAAAGTTCGATTTACCAGCAGAATTCTTAATAAAATGGTTGCAGACTGTTGGTGAGAAAAAACTATCGCCTGCTGAAGCTGCAGCGGAATATGCACGATCTGAAAAGGGATTGCGTTTTCAACTTATAGAAGGAAAAGCATTATCGCAAAACAATATTCAAATCACATTTGAGGATTTAAAAGCTTTTACTGCAAAAGCAATTAGAGCACAAATGGCTCAGTTTGGACAAACCAATCCAACAGATGAGGAAGTAGAAGGAATTGTTGCTAGAGTTTTAGCCAATCAAGAAGAAGTAAAAAGGCTTTCTGGTCAAGTAGTTGGAGAGAAAATGCTACAGCTTTTTAAAGAAAAAGCAAATGCTAAAGTGAAAGAAGTTTCTTATCAAGAATTTATTGCAGCCTCATACGGCGAATAAATTTAAAAAAAATGATTATATTTGAGCGTCAAAATTGTATTTTGGCGCTGAATGTGCATTATCAAAGCTATTAAGAAAAGAATAAAAAACTATGAACTACGGTAAGGAATTTAAAAAATTTGCTACAAAACACCATGGTGTTAATAATTTGTATTACGATAAAATTGTAAATGCAATGACACCCAAAGGGATGACTCCTTATATTATTGAAGAGCGTCAATTGAACATTTCTCAGTTGGATGTTTTTTCCCGATTGATGATGGATAGAATTATTTTTTTAGGAACAGGAATTGATGATCAAATAGCAAACATTGTTCAAGCACAATTATTGTTTTTAGAAAGTGCTGATGCATCAAAAGACATACAAATTTATTTAAATTCTCCAGGAGGAAGTGTATATGCAGGCTTAGGAATTTATGATACCATGCAATACATAAAACCTGATGTAGCTACAATTTGTACTGGAATGGCCGCTTCTATGGGAGCTGTTTTATTGTGTGCAGGTGCTGCAGGAAAACGTTCTGCTTTACCACATTCAAGAGTAATGATTCACCAGCCATCTGGTGGAGCACAGGGAGTTGCTACCGATATGGAAATTAATCTTCGTGAAATGTTGAAGTTAAAGGATGAATTATATCAAATCATCTCTCAACATTCAGGACAAACATTTGATAAAGTCCATAAAGATAGTGAGCGAGACTACTGGATGATTGCTGATGAAGCAAAAGAATACGGTATGATTGACGAAGTTTTAAGAAGAAGCTAAATTAGTATTCAATATGTAGTGTACAGTTTGTGCATTATATAGTAATACTACAAACTAAAAAATAATGGCAAAAGAAGTATTAGATTGTTCGTTTTGTGGTAGAAAAAAACCAGAAACCAATCTTTTAATTGCTGGAATCAATGCACATATCTGTGATAAATGTATTGAACAAGCACATGGAATTGTTTTGGAAGAGTTAAAAACTCACGGAAAAACAAAACTAGTAGCTGATTTAATTTTGAGAAAACCAAAAGAAATCAGAGCGTTTCTAGACGAATACGTCATAGGTCAAGAACAAACCAAAAAGGTAATGGCAGTAGCTGTTTACAATCATTATAAAAGATTGATGCAACAGCAATTGAATGACGATGTAGATATTGAGAAAAGCAACATTATTATGGTTGGGCAAACTGGAACAGGAAAAACATTAGTAGCAAAAACCATTGCAAGAATGTTAGATGTTCCCTTGGCTATTGTAGATGCAACTGTTTTAACAGAGGCGGGTTATGTTGGCGAGGACGTTGAAAGTATATTGACCCGTTTACTGCAAGCTGCTGATTATGATGTTCACAAAGCTGAAAGAGGAATTGTTTTTATTGACGAGATAGATAAAATAGCACGTAAAAGTGACAACCCATCGATAACTCGTGATGTATCTGGTGAAGGAGTTCAACAAGCATTATTGAAATTATTAGAGGGAACAGTTGTAAATGTTCCGCCAAAAGGAGGTAGAAAACATCCAGATCAAAAATTTGTTGAAGTTAATACCAAAGATATTCTATTCATTGCCGGTGGTGCTTTTGATGGAATAGAACGAATCATTTCAAAACGATTGAATCGTCAGGCTGTAGGATACAGTACTTCAAAAAATTCTGATACGATTGATAAAGACAATTTATTGCAATACGTTATTCCAAAAGACATTAAAGATTTTGGATTAATACCAGAAATTATTGGGCGTTTGCCAGTATTGACTCATATGGATCCTTTAGACAGAGAAACGTTGAGAGCAATATTAACAGAACCTAAAAATGCGTTAATCAAGCAGTATCAAAAATTATTTTCCATGGATGATGTTGATTTTAACATCACAGAAGAAGCATTAGATTTTATTGTTGATAAAGCTTTAGAATACAAATTAGGAGCACGTGGATTGCGTTCATTGTGCGAAGCAATACTAACAGATGCAATGTATGATTTGCCAAGTTCTGATGAAAAATCATTGCGAATAGATAAAAGTTACGCTGAAGATACCTTAACCAAAAATTTATTGAAGCGATTGGAAATTGCTTCTTAAAATATTTTTTTAAAAACAATTTAACCTGTTCATTTTTTGAGCAGGTTTTTTTTCGGGTATTTTGTGTAGGAATGGTTTAAGTTGCCGAAAATATTTACGTTTTCATACCTATTTTCTATTTCTCAAAAAACACTAGATATTCTTTTTTTATAAACGATAGATTGACGATTTTTGCCCTACTAATTCAATGTAAATTAAAATGATTGTAGAAGATAAAGAGATTATTTTATTAAAAGTTTCTGGTCAGGATAAGCCTGGAGTAACAGCTGGTTTAACATCTATTTTGGCAGCTTATGATGCTGTAATTCTGGATATTGGTCAGGCGGATATACACGATACATTATCTCTGGGGATTTTATTTGAAATAAAAACAGGTTCAAGTTCAGCCGCTGTTTTGAAAGATTTATTATTCAAAGCATATGAATTAGGAATCAAAGTTAATTTTATCCCAATCACTATACCTGATTATGAAATATGGGTTAAAGGTCAACGCAAACAACGTTATATCATAAATATTTTAGGAGAAACCCTAACAGCAGTTCAACTGGCAGCGGTTACGAAAATTATGTCTGACCAAAATTTGAATATTGATTCTATAATCAGATTAACGGGCAGGGTTTCTGTGGTAGAAAAAGAAGAATATCCTCGTTCTTGTATTCAGTTATCTGTTACGGGTAACATAATTGATAAAACTGCCATAAACGCAAGTTTTATGCAAATTTCAGGAGATTTAGATGTCGATATTGCTTTTCAAGAGGATAATATGTACAGAAGAAACAGACGTTTAGTATGTTTTGATATGGATTCTACCTTGATTCAAACCGAAGTAATCGATGAGTTGGCGGAGTTAGCAGGTGTGGGAGAGCAGGTTAGAGCCATTACAGAGTCAGCGATGAATGGAGAAATCGATTTTAGTGAAAGCTTCAAAAAAAGAATGGCATTGCTCGAAGGCTTGAGTGAAGAGGTATTGCAAAGTGTTGCCGAAAATTTGCCTATTACAAAAGGAGCACATCGATTAATGAAGGCGTTGAAATATTACGGTTATAAGACTGCAATTTTATCTGGTGGCTTTACTTATTTTGGAGAGTATCTTCAAAAAGAATTAGGGATTGATTACGTATACGCCAATCAATTGGAAATTAAAAATGGCAAGCTGACGGGAAATTATTTAGGAGAAATTGTTGATGGTAAAAAGAAAGCGGAATATCTTAAAGCTATCGCAGAAAGAGAGGGTATTCATATCAATCAAACCATTGCTGTTGGTGATGGAGCTAATGATTTACCTATGCTCAACTTGGCAGGCTTAGGAATTGCTTTTCATGCAAAGCCCAAAGTAAAAGAAAATGCATCAACATCAATCTCAAGTCTAGGATTGGATGGTATTTTGTACCTTTTGGGTTACCACGACAGACACATTGATATGATGCAAGAAGAATAAAGTTTTCCAGTTATACTATAAAAAATCCCATTTGTGATAACAAATGGGATTTTGTTTTAAAGAGGTATTGTATTTTGTCGGGATGACTGGATTCGAACCAGCGACCCCTAGCACCCCATGCTAGTACGCTACCTGGCTGCGCTACATCCCGAGAGGGCGCAAAATTACAAATACTAATACAACATCAAAATATCTGAGGCATTTTTTTAAGCTAAAAAAGTCTTGAATACTAGATTCAAGACTTTTAAAAACACTAACCAATTCAAAACTTTATTTTAGCATTCCTCCACCGCTTTTTACTTTTTCGGTGTTGATGTCTGTGTTTTCTTTTTCTAGTTTAAGATTCCCGAAATTGTATGTCAATGATATTCTAAAAGTTCGTGTATCAGGTTTTTGATAGAATCGAGTTTTTAAATTTGTTGAAGAAACTAAAGCATTGATTTCATTGGTGTTGAAAACATCGAAGCAATGCAATCCTATCATTAGATTCTTATTCATAAAGTCTTTATTGAAAGAGATATCAAATTGATGAATAGGTTTAACAATTTGGTAAATCTCATAGGTGCCTTTTGGAGTTAAAAAATAAGACATGGTGTTTTTTACTTCCCAAGGTAAAATAAACTGGGCTTGAGCAGAATAATTTAACACGGGCTTATTCTTAAATTCAAAATCGTATCCTTTTGTATCGAAGTCAATATAATTTAAATTAAAGAAAATGTAATTCATTTTATCCATGTTGTTCATTCGCTTTTGAAATTCTTCCTTTCCTTTAAAGAAATAATCTAACGGAATTGGAAATGAGGCAAAGAAACTTAAGGTGTTAATTTTGTCAAACTGCTGAAAGGTTTGTTTGCTAACTAGCTCATTGGGTTCTGCATTAAAAATAAATCGATTTGCATTGCTAGCAATAGAATAATTTCCGCCAAGTTGAACGAATTGAAACGCGGTAAGTTTCAATTCAAAATTATCAAAGAAAGTAGGGTCTAAAAATGGATTACCTCCCGACGTATTGTATTGGTCAAAATTGGCAAAATTATTAGGGTCTAAAGTATTATAATCGGCTTGTTGAATTTTCTTTGAGTAGGACGCTGAAACATTCATACTTTGATTAATTTCATAGAGTGCACTCAAGTTTGGGAAAAAATTAGTGTTTTTGAAATTAATATTCGTTTTGTTGCTGTTCTCCAAAGCTATACGATCTACTTTAAAATCTTCAAAACGTATTCCAGCAGTAAAGTTGAATTTCTTAATTTTTTTTCTAGCCTCTGCGTAGAAAGCTAGATTATTTTCTTTGTAATCAAAGTCGGTAATTGAATTTGCGGACGTGTTTAGATTATAAATCCCAGTATTATTGATTCGTAACATATTGAACTTTCCTCCTGTATTGAATGAAAAATTTATTTTTTCAAAAGGGAAAGCAAAATCATATTTGAGGTAATGATTGTTTAAATTAAAATCAACTACTCCGTTGTAAAATGATGGTATGTCGTTGCTTAATCCATTAGATTTTGTAATAGGATTTTTATCAAAGAAATTACTAAAAGCAACAATGTCGAGTGTTCGTCCAATAGTGTCTAACTTTGTTTTATACTGCAAACTAATTTCATGATTGTTGTTTTTGTTCTTTGCGGTACTATTATTTGTATAATCAATTCCAGTTCCGTTAGTACTTGATTGGTTAACGAAGCGGTCATTGGCAACATTTAAATTGTAATTAAATAACAAATTTGATTTTTTACTCAATTTATAATTTGTTCCAGTTCTGAAGTAAAAATTACGATTAGTAGTTTGTGTAAACGTTTTTTGAACCAGATTTTCTTCTGGACTAAATGAGGTAAAAGTTTGCTCACTTTTTGTATTGTTCTCCCCATCAATATAATTATAACCAATCATGGTTTGCCAACTTAAGTTTTTCTCTTTTCCATTCAATAAAATTTGAGGACTTGGTTTTTGGTATTTGTTAAAGTTATAATTGATGTTAAAACTTGCATTCACACCTTTCATTCTTTTCGTACTTGTAATAATATTAATGACAGATCCACTAGCATTTGCATCAAATGAAGCCCCAGGATTGTAAATTAATTCCACTTTTTCAATGGCATTTGCTGGCAAACTTGACAAATAGTTTTGCAAATCAGTCCCACTTAAAGAACTTGGGGCACCATCAATGTATATGACCACGTTTTTAGCATTCAACGTGATGCTACCTGTAGGCGATGTAATAACTCCAGGTAATTTTTTTACGGCATCAAGACTACTTCCGCTATTAAGCATAGGATTTTGTTTGACATTTACTGTTGTCTTATCTGAGTCAACTTTGATGTACTGTTTTTTGTTGCCGAAAACCTGGACTTCTTTTAATGAATTTTCTTTTGGTTTTACAGAGTCGCGAGCAATTTCAGGTTTAACAGTTTCTTGTGCAGAAACTATAGTATTGCACAAAAGCAGCATAGCTGCAAAAAGTAATGATTTCATTTTTGATTGATTTTGATTGATGATTGCTTATCAGATATTCAAAATCAAAAAATGTTACAAATTTTAAGAAATAATTTTCGGACTGTTTTTTTGCGAAATATCAACACAACGTTTTCCGCCACTTCCACCACACACTTTGCTAGCGCATGAAGTTGTCAAAATGAACACGATTGTCAACATAATTAATTTCATCTCAACTGTTTACACGAACTTGTAAATTTAGTAATTGTTCTAAATAATCCCTTTGGTTTGAAAGTCTCGGAATTTTATTTTGACCTCCTAATTTGTTTTGTTCTTTTAGCCAATCATAAAAAAGGTTAGTTCTGGCGATATTAAGAACTAAAGGATTTAAGGTCATATTATTGTATCGTTTTGCCTCATAATCTGAGTTTAGAGCTTGTAGATTTTCGTCTAAAATTTTCTGAAATTCAAGAGGATTTTTCGGAGCTCTTTTAAATTCAATCATCCATTCGTGCGCTCCCTTTTCTTTATCTTTCATAAAAATAGGAGCCACAGTATAATCTACAATTTCAGATTGCGTCATTTGACAGGTTTTTGCGATAGCTCTGTCGGTATTTTCAACCATCAATTCTTCTCCAAAAACATTAATGAAGTGCTTGGTTCTTCCTGTAATTCTAATTCTGTAGGGGTTTAATGAGGTAAAACGTATTGTATCACCCACAAGGTATCTCCACAAACCTCCGTTGGTGGTTATAACGACTGCATAATTTTTATCTAAGCTTACATCGGCCAGTCGGATGGCGGTTTGATTTACAGTTCCAAATACATCCATAGGGATAAATTCATAGAAAATACCGTAATCAAGCATGAGTAACAAATCGTTAGAATTGTTCAAATCTTGAATAGCGAAAAATCCTTCAGAAGCATTGTATATTTCATAATATTTGAAATTATTTCTGGGCAATATTTTTTTGTATTGTTCACGATAAGGATCAAAACTTACTCCGCCGTGAAAATAGACTTCGAGATTAGGCCAAATATCAAATAAATTTTCTTCGTTTGTTTCTTCTAAAATTTTATTCAATAATACCAACATCCAAGACGGAACTCCTGCAAAACTGGTTACATTTTCGTCTTTTGTTTCGTTGATGATGGCTGTAATTTTACTTTCCCATTCACTCATTAAAGAAGTTTTGTTGCTAGGCGTGCTACTAAACTCTGCCCAAACAGGCATATTTTCAATTAATATTGCAGATAAATCTCCAAAAAAGGAATTGTTATTTTCATAAATTTGAGAGCTGCCTCCAAGGCGTAAACTTTTACCAAGGAATAACTCTGAATTTTCATTGTTGTTTAGGTACAAACACAATAAATCTTTACTGCCTTTGTAATGACAATCCTCTAAGGCTTCATTGCTTACAGGGATAAATTTACTTTTGGCGTTAGTAGTTCCGCTTGATTTTGCAAACCATTTTATGGGTGTATTCCAAAGAATATTTTGTTCTCCTTTTCTTGTCTGCTCGATCAACGGTTCTAGGTTTTCATAAGTAGAAATGGGAACGCGCTCAGTAAAAGTTTGATAGGATTTAATGGATGAATAGTCATAATTTTTACCAATAGCCGTATTTTCTGATGAACGGATTAAGTTCATCAAAAGCTCCTCCTGAACTTCATTTGGATATTTTAAAAACAGCTCAATTTGATGAATGCGCTGTTTTAATACCCATGAAGCAATAGAGTTGATTATTGGTAATGGCATTTTAGTTAGGATTTTAGATTTACGATTTAGGATTTGAGAAATTCAATTGCAAATCCATAACTTTACAACGTACTCAAAAATAACAAAAAATTACAATATTCAAACATTTTGGGTTTAATTCCTAAATGAAAAATTCTTAAAGATAAAATGAACTACGAAGGCGTACTCACCAAAATGCAAACCGAATTCGGAGATCCAATTCAATATTATTTGGTTTTTGAAAACAGTTTTTTGAATTTGAATCAGATATTGAACAAAGAAATCACCATTTCTTTTGAAGGGTATCAGTGTTTGAACTGTGGTAAAAAGAAAAAGATTTTCCGTCAAGGATTTTGTTATGATTGTTTTTATTCCAGTCCAGCTGTTGGCGATTGGATTATGAAACCCGAATTGAGTACCGCTCATTTAGGCATAGCCGATAGAGATTTGGACTATGAATCGAAAGTGCAGTTGCAGCCTCACATTGTTTATTTAGCACTATCTAGCGAGGTAAAAGTAGGGGTAACCCGAAAAACTCAAGTTCCAACGCGTTGGATAGATCAAGGTGCTGAAAAAGCTTTATCGATTGTTGAGGTTCCCAATCGCTATTTAGCTGGAATTACTGAAGTAGCCTTAAAAAACCATTTTTCTGACAAAACCAATTGGAGAAAAATGCTTACCAATGATATTATTACCACTGATTTAATTCAGGAACGATTAAAAGTCCAAAAACTACTTCCTCCAGAAGTACAAGAGTTTTTTTATTTGAATAAAAATGATATTTATGAGATGAAATATCCTGTTTTACAATATCCAACCAGAATCAATAGTTTGAGTTTAGATAAAAATCCAAATTTCAAAGGGGTATTAATGGGTATAAAAGGACAATACCTCATTTTTGAAGATGGAACGGTTTTTAATATTCGAAGTTTTGAGGGATATGTGGTAAAAATAGATTTATAAAAGAACAAAACCCTTCCAGAGTTTCAAACTCTGGAAGGGTTATATAAATTAGATAATAGATTTATTCTTTTTTCTTCTTCCCAAACAAACCATTTAATAATGCTCCTGCTTTTGCTTTTACATCTTCTTTTACATCTGTTTTTGTAGAATCACTTTTAGGTTTGGTAGCATTACTAATGATGCTGTTTAGGGTTTCTTTTCCTTTGGTTACAACTTTTTCTTTTTGTTGTTTCACCAATTGATTGGTCAAATTGGTAACGGCACTTTTCATGTCGGTCGTAACTTTTGGATTTTTAAAGTTTCCATTAATAATAGCGTTTACTGGAATGTTTTCTAGTTTTTTGGCGTCAGCAGGAGATAATTTTGCGATTAATGCATTGGCTTCAGACCCTAGATATTTAGCAGGAACATCAAATTTAAGATTGTAATTCATGTTTTGGTCAAAACCGTGTTGACCGCCTACATTTACTTTTATATCTTGGTATTTAATGTCAAAAGGCTTTACGTTAACTTTTCCGTCTTTGAATGATAATGCCGCTTTGACATCATTTAAATTCAGTTTCTTCAAATCGATAAATTTTACATTTTCACTCAATTTGGTTAACAGTTCAGAATTACTTGAATTAACAGTTGTCGATAAGAGTTGACCTAACAAATCTCCAGAAATGGAATTGACATTTGGAGTCATTTCTTTTTCATCTAAATTACCTGATAATTTGATGGTAGTATTGAGTTTTCCATTGATTACACCCGCAATAGGGGCAATTTTTTTCATCATTTCCAATTGGGTAAACGTTTGCTGAACATCAACAGCATTCATTCCTAGATTCATATTAAAAACAGGAATTTTCTCCTTGGTAGAAACAGCGCCACTAGCTATAATTTGTCCACCAAAAATGGAAGATTTTACATTTTCTAAGGTTACTTTCTGGTCCTTGACGATGATTTTACCAGAAACATTTTTTAAAGTTAAATTATCATACAAAACCGTATTGGCTTTTGCAGTCAAAGAGCAATTTAAATAGGAAGGAATTTTTACAGCTTCTTTTGGTTTTTCATCTGTTTTTGGTGCTTCAGACGACATAAAATCTGCTACGGCAAACTGATTGGAATCCATATTGAAGTTTCCTTTTAGCTCTTGTTTTTTCAACATAAATCCATAGAAGTTTTCTAAAATACCGTTTACTTTCATATCGGTTTTTCCGGTTGTTAAATCCAATTCCTGCAAATTAATTTTGGTATTGGTAAATTGAACCATCGCTTTGTTGATGTTCATTGCCTTATTGGTTTCATCCACATATTTGAATCCTGTTAAGGTCATTTTTCCAGAATTTTGCATCTTTTCGTATTGATTGGTTTCAACCGATTTCATGTCAAATTTTGTAACGACATCAGCAACTAGAATTCCCGAAAGCGGCACAGTTAGCTTCACTGGATAAGCCTTAGAAACATTTCCAAGATTGATAGTTCCTTTTAATTCGGCATTGACTAACGGATTTTCAGAAATATTTCTGATGTTTGCTTTGGCATTAAAAACATCTTTGTCAATTTTGAAAGAGAGTTTATCTAAATTGACATAGGTGTCGTTGAGTAATCCAGTTTCATTGATAATTTTAGTATCAACAACAATATTTTGAACTGATTTTGGCAGGTTTGGATATTGAAATGAAGCATTATTGGAAGCAATGGCAACATTAAATTTAGGAACGCTAGCGTCAGAAAACAATCCTTTTGCAAATCCTGCAACAGAAAAATCACCAGTAGTTTTTACATCTTTTAAATTTCCTGCATAGGCAGATGGAATCAAGCCCAAAAAGTTTTGAAAACTTGAGGTTGGAGTTTTAAATTTTAAATCATATTCCTGACCGTTTTCTACCAATTGAATAAAACCGTCAAATTCTAAAGGCAGTTGGTTAATAAGTGCTTTATTCTCTTTGAAGGTATATTTGCTTTTGTCCAAATCAATTCCTAAAACGGCATCCAAAGTAACAGGAACCTGATTCATATAATTGATTTTATCCATAGACAAAGAGACTTTTGCAGTCGATTTTGTAACCAAGTCGAGCTTTGAAGCCGCAAAATCACCAGTTCCCGAATGGTTTAAACTGTCTATTGTCATTTTGATTTTAGAACCTTCGTCGATGTAATTGAATCGTAAGTTTTCAATTTCATATTCTTTTATTTTCAACGACATGGGTTCGCTTTTTGATTCGCTTTTCTCTTCGTCTTTTAAAGCAATGTCAAAATTTCCAACACCATCTTTGTTGAAAATAATATTGATTAATGCGTTTTCAGTTGAAATGGCTTCAATATTCATCGCTTCCTCTTTTCCTTTAAAGAGTTCTTTGATGGACATTTTTAAATTCAATTCGCCCATTGAAATAAGAGTATCGCCTTCAAAAGGAGCTTTGTTGATAATAAGTAGTTTATCGACTGAAACATTTGCCAAGGGGAAACTTTTAAAGAAGCTTAAATCGGCATCTGCAAAAGATACTTTAGCATCTACTTTTTTATTGATGGCTTCTGTAATCTTGGCTTTGATTTGATCTTTAAAAAAATAGGGGATAGCAAATAAGGAAACAGTAATTAAAAGAAGTAGAATTCCGATAATCTTCAATATTTTCTTCATCATAACAATTTGGATTTAGTTTGAATAGCATAGTGCAAAAACAATGCCTCTAATAATGCAAAAATAGTATTTATGAATGTTTTGTTTTCTAATGTTATCTTAAAAAAAACAACAAATCCGTTTAAGAAACTTCTCAAACGGATTTGTTATAAATCACAAATTACGGGTTTATTGAATAGTTATCTCAAATGGCATAGCGGCTTGAATGCCTTTTTTAGCCTGAACTTTTCTTATTTGTTCTATGACTTTGTAGTTTTCTTCACCTACTTCTGCTTTTATAAACTCTTCTTTAGACTGCACAAATGGAAGTTTTCCTAGTAAATCTTTGAAATTTTTATCGTATTCAGGGAAATTTTGAGTTTTATAGTCTTTAATTTTTGCCAAATCGGCCGCATATTTTAGTGCATCATCTAATCCGCCTATTTTATCTACCAAACCAATTTTAACTGCATCAGCACCAGACCATACTCGACCTTGACCAATGGTGTCAACTTGTTCAAAAGTCATTTTTCTACCTTCAGCCACGTGTGTAACGAAGGTTTTGTATATTTTTTCTACACCTTCAAGAGTAAAAGCCCTGAAATTTTCGTCTAAAGGTCTGAAAACACTGTAGTCTGCCGAATTTTTATTGGTATTCACTTGTTCTACATTGATACCCATTTTAGTAGTCAGTTGTGTGAAATTAGGTAGAATTCCAAAAACGCCAATCGAGCCCGTAATTGTATTTTCTTCTGCAAAAATTTTGTTAGCATTGCATGCAATATAATAGCCTCCTGAAGCGGCATAATTCCCCATAGAAACAACTATAGGCTTCACTTTTTTGGTTAATTCTATTTCTCTCCAAATTAAATCGGACGTTAATGCATTTCCACCTGGAGAATCGATTCGTAAAACGATTGCTTTTATATCTTTATCTGTTCTTGCTTCTTTTAATGCTCTTCGCATCGAACCTTCGCCTATTTCGTTTACATCACCTTCTCCGCTTTTAATTTCTCCTTGAGCATAAATGATAGCAATTTTGTCTTTTTGGGAATAATCTTTAGTTGTGGTAGCATTATTTTCGGCATAATCTAAAATAGAAATAGTATTGTAGTCCTCATCTGTAGCAACTTTTAAGATTTTTCGGATATCGTCATGATATACATCTTCATAGGCTATTTTGTCTACTAATTTATTGGCTTTTGCCATTTCTGGAGTTCTTGCCAAAAGGCCATCGGCAATCTGATTTAATTGTGTTGTTGGAATAGACCTGCTTTTTGAAATGTCAATCAATATAGAATTCCAAACAGAATTTAATAAAGTTGAAATTTGTTCTCTATTGGCATCACTCATTTTGTTTTCAAGAAACGGCTCTACCGCACTTTTGTATTTTCCATGGCGAATGACCTCCATTTTGATGCCGTATTTTTCTTGAAAATCTTTAAAAAACATAATCTCCGATGATAATCCTTTGAAATCCATTTCGCCAACTGGATTAAGGTAAATGGTATTGGCTACAGAATTTAAATAATATTCTTTTTGACTGTATGCATTGGCATAAGCCATAACAAATTTTCCTGTTTTTTTGAAGTCTTCCAATGCTTTTCGCAATGCTTTTATTTGAGCTAAACCAAGTGAAGATTCATTGTTTAAGATGGAAATTCCTTTAATTTTATCGTCAGTTTTAGCAGCATCAATGGCTCTAATTACATCAGACAGTCCGTCATGCTTGGTTTCGTAGTAATCGAAGTCTTCAAAATTGAATTTTCCAGCATAATCCATTTGTACATCTGACAAATCCAATTGTATGACCGAATTTTTTTCTACCGCTTTTGTTTCCGCTTCTCCACCAAAAACTGCTGCTAAAAAGAGCATCCCAAAGAATAAAATCATGAAAAAAACAAATAACCCAACTAGTGTTGCTAACACATTTCCTAAAAATCTCATAGTAGTATTTTTTTCTTAATAAGTTTCAAAAAGTTAAATATTGTTACAAATGAAGGTATAAATAAATTTATCAACACTCTTTGCAAATATACTTTATTCTAAAATTCTTTTAGTTAATTTGTGTTTAATATGAGTAGTCAGAATCAAGTTGTTTTAGCAATAGGAAGTAATCAAGGAAATCGATTAGATGCCATACAATCTGCTATTGAATGTATTCATAATGAAGTGGGTACGGTAGTTAAAGTTTCCAGACTTTACGAAACACCTGCTTGGGGTTTTGAAAGTGAGCCTTTTTATAATTGTGCTTTAGTGATGCATTCGTCGCTTTTTGGGGAAGAAATTTTAGCCAAAGTTTTAAATTTAGAAAACAAGTTAGGAAGAATTCGTTCTGAAACAGAAGGGTATCAATCTAGAATTATAGATATTGATGTTATTGCCTTTAACGAAGAAATTATTGAGACTGAAAATCTTCAAGTGCCGCATCCTTTAATGCAAGAGCGGATGTTCGTTTTGTTACCCATGCGTGATTTAAACTTAGATTGGAGGCATCCTATTCTACAAAAATACTTGCCTGAATTATTAAAAGCCTCTGAAGATAAAAGCAATTGCAAGGTAATTCAAAACTTAGAGTTTCCATTACAAAAGATTCCGTTAGATAAATTCAATTACATTGCCATTGAGGGAAATATTGGCGCTGGAAAAACAACATTAGTAAATAAAATAGCTCAAGATTTTAATGCAAAGACGGTTTTGGAACGGTTTGCAGACAATCCGTTTTTGCCTAAATTTTATGAAGATCAAAGCCGATACGCATTCTCTTTAGAGATGTCTTTTTTGGCAGATAGATTTCAGCAAATTTCAGATGATTTAGCACAATTTGATTTGTTTAAAGATTTTATATTGGCAGATTATCATATTTTTAAATCCTTGATTTTTGCAAAAGTTACGCTTTCCGATGACGAATACCGTTTGTATAGAAAGCTCTTTGAAATCATTTATAAAGAAATGCCAAAGCCTGATTTATATATCTATTTGTATCAAAATACAGATAGGTTATTGGAAAATATAAAGCAAAGAGGTAGAAGCTATGAACAAGAAATTCCTGCAGAATATTTAGATAAGATCAATCGGGGATACTTAGATTATATTAAATCTCAAAATGATTTGAATATTTTAATCATAGATGTTTCCGATAGAGATTTCATTAAAAATCAGGAAGATTATGTTTTTATACTCGAGGAAATAAGAAAAAAAGTACATTAATTTTTTATCTCAACAGAGAGAAATGTCCCCGTTTTTCAGGAATTGAATCGTCTATTTTTGAAACAAACCAATAGTCAGTAGCTGGCAGCGCCTTACCATTATAATTTCCATTCCATCCTTGGTTTCTTCTAGACAGATAGGCAACGCGTTTTCCATGCCGATCGAAGATTTCAATGACTGCATTTGGAAATTTTTCCATACCCATTACTAACCATAAATCATTTACCCCATCATTGTTAGGCGTAAAAAATTTGGGATAAGTAATTACTACAAATGATTTTGAATCTTTTCCACAATTATTTTTATCCTTAACAAATGCATTGTAAATCCCACCCTTGTCTACATTAAAGGTATTGGAATCTTGATAATTTATACCGTCAATTGAATATTCAAAATCACCTAAAAGCGATGTAATAATTGTAACATTGGATTCATTAACAAGAACATCCTTGATTGTTGGTTTTGGAATTTGTACAAGATTTATTTTTTTTGTTTTTGAGCAATTTTGAGGCGCGGGAGATGTTACAATAACAGAGTAACTAGCTGGTTGATTTGTACGTATAATTTGTGTTGTTTCCCCATTAGACCAAAGGTATTGCATGTTTGAAATTCCTGCATTTAACGAAACAGATCTTCCTTCACAAATTGATATTTCTTCATCAGATACATTCGGTAGTTCATAAACGGTAACTACTACTGGAATTCTTTTAGAATCGCTACAGCCAATATCTACTGCTTCAGCATAATAAGTGCTACTTTTAGTAATATTAGGAATTGTCGAACTATTGCCACTAGCTACAATGCTATTACTAGTTGGGCTGGTGTACCAATTGACAGTGCCCGAACTAGGAATTGCTTCTAGGGTTATGCCATCGCCAGAGCAAATAGTTATGGGAGTAGTAGTTGAAATTATGCTAGGTGTTGGAATGACTTTTATGTCAATCGTTTTTCTGGTTTGGCATCCATAATCAAAATAAAAAGTTGTGTTTTGTGTTAAAACGGGAGTTTTGAATGTATTGCCAGTGTATAAAATGTCTGTTGAAGTTAGGTCGGAATACCAATTTATAACTCCATCTGAAAACTGAGCATTGATGGTTAAAGTAGTGCCAGAACAAATTTGGCTGTCAGAAGGAACCAAAGGTTCTGTAAGAATACTAATTGTGGTGCTACTTGAAATTTCAAGAATTGGGTCGTTTGGCATACCACCGTATTCCACAATATATCCTTTTGGTTGATAGGTTCCACTGCTTTCACCAGTATTACCTAAATCATTCCACGAGCCTAAAATTCCAACACCAGGAGCAGTGATGTGTGCGTAATCTTCAATTCCTTGAAAATTATTAGGCTCTAAAGTATTCCAAAAAGCAAAGTTAGGAGTGCTGCCAAATTCAGCTCCATTCCAGAAGATTATTCCTTTTTCAGGGCCAGTTACCCATTTCCAAACACCCTCTTGTTCTTCATCTGTCCCTCCAATCCATCCTGTTCCTGATGCTTGTTCTCCAACTAAAAGTGCTTCGTCTTGTGCGGTAATAGTTGCTAGATAACCTTGTAGGCCATAATAAGTACTACTTTCAGCGGCAATTTTAGCGTCAGACCAAGATATACCAAGATTAGGAATAAATTGATAATAATGACCATTTGATGGAAGGAAATTGGCTTGTCCTACACTTATAGAAAACTCTCTTGTCCCTGAGGGAGCAGACGAGAAATTTGTGTATTCAACGTCTTTTACAGCAGCAATAAAATCAGTATAACTAATAGCTATGCCTATAGGGCTGTATAGCTTCAATTTTCCTGTTGACACATCCCAGTTTGATGTTATTGTTGGGTGCAATCCCACTAAACGTAATTGATCTTGACCATTTTTGTATCCTGAAGAAATTTGAATGTAAACAGCCTCTGTGCTTGAGTCATCGGGGTCAGTTATTGTAATGTCTGTTACAATTTTTTGATAGGTTAGTTTACAATATACTTGATTTCCCGTTGCTACGATTACAGGTGCAATATTTGCAATTGGAGGTTTTGGTCTTTTATTTAAGGAAGGAAAGTTAATTTTAGAATAACCTAAGTAGGATACAAAAAAGAATAGACTTAAAATTATTTTTGAATAGTTGTAATTTTTCATACTTGAGTTAATTGCGGAATTTATTTTTGTTGAGTTGTTTTTTGAAATAAATCCCAAATTACAATTCCAGCACTAACAGATATATTTAATGAATGTTTAGAGCCTAATTGTGGTATTTCAATACAACCATCAGATATTTCAATTGCTTTTTGTGAAACACCATAAACCTCATTGCCAAAAATTAGTGCGTATTTTTTATCTGGATTTACAACAAATTCATTAAGGAGCTGAGAATTCTCAACTTGCTCTATTGCAAGTACAGTTACACCGTCATTTTTTAATTTTTTAATAACATCTAACACATCAGATTGGTATTCCCACGCTACAGTCTCTGTTGCACCAAGCGCTGTTTTGTGAATTTCTTTATTGGGAGGAGTGGCGGTTATCCCGCATAAAAATATTTTTTCAATTAGAAAAGCATCAGCAGTTCGGAATACAGAACCAATATTATTTAAACTTCTAATATCGTCTAATATAATAATCAGTTTGGTTTTATCTGCTATTTTAAAGTCTTCTATTGACTTTCTATTTAATTCGCTGTTTTCAAGCTTTCGCATGCTAGTAGTATTGAGGTATAAAAAAGGCCTCCTAAATCAGGAAGCCCTTTTTGAATATTGAAAAAATTAATTAACTTTTTGTAGTTGGTGTAGCTGGAGTTTCGTCTGGTAAAACAGTTCCTTTAATAGTAAGTGTTTTTGTTGCTTGACCTTCAGCATTTGAGGTTACTGTAACTGTTTTGGTAAATGGACCAACTCTATCAGTAGCATATTTCACACCAATTTTACCTTTAGCACCAGGAGCAATAGGCTCTTTTGGTGTTGTTGGTACTGTACAACCACAAGACCCTTGAGTGTTAGTGATGATTAATGGTTTTGTACCATTGTTAGTGAAAACAAATTCACGATTTCCATCTGCATTGTGTGGAATTGTTCCATAATCAATAACTTCACTTTCGAAAAGCATTCCTGCTCCCTCAACTTTTGGAGCAATCGCTTTTGAAGGGGTAGCCTTAGTAGCATCAACAGTTGTAGTTTTCTTGGTTGTTTTTACTTTTTTTGCATTCTGAGCATTAGAGTTTGCTATACCAAAAACAACTAACATTGCTAACAAAAATATTTTTTTCATTTGTTTTTTAGATTAAATTATAATGACAAATCTATATAAAAAAAATTAACCACAATTATAAATTTTTCTTAAAAGATATTTTTTTTATTGCAGAGGATATAATGTCTTTTAAATATTTAAATTCGCTGAGGTATTTTTCTACAATTTAAAATAGAACATTTTGGCGGCAAAAGAAAAAGAAATCAAGGAGACACCTTTGATGAAGCAGTATAATGAGATTAAAAGGAAGTATCCTGATGCTTGTCTATTGTTTAGAGTAGGTGATTTTTATGAAACTTTTGGTGAAGATGCTATTCGTGCTTCAAAAATATTAGGAATAGTACTCACAAAACGTGGTGCGGGCTCTGAAACCGAGACTGCATTAGCTGGTTTTCCACATCATTCTTTAAATACCTATTTGCCAAAATTGGTTAAATCAGGGCTTCGTGTAGCTATATGTGATCAGCTAGAAGATCCAAAAATGACCAAAACTATTGTAAAAAGAGGAGTTACAGAGCTTGTCACTCCAGGGGTATCAATGAATGATGAGGTTTTACAATCCAAATCAAATAACTTTTTAGCTTCTGTTTATTTCGGAAAAAAAACAATTGGGATTTCATTTTTAGATGTTTCCACGGGAGAATTTCTCACGGCTCAGGGAACCGACGAATACATTGACAAACTTTTACAAAATTTTAATCCAAGTGAGATTTTAATTTCGAAACAGAATAAAACTGATTTTAAAGAAACTTTTGGAGAAGATTTTCATAGTTTTTATCTCGAAGATTGGGTGTACAAAGAAGATTACGCTTTAGAAACCTTGATGGGCCATTTTCAAACCAATTCTTTAAAAGGATTTGGCGTTGAAGAATTGACAGAAGGTATCATCGCCTCTGGTGCTATTTTATATTATTTATCGGAAACACAGCATAATAAGCGACAACACATTACATCAATTCAGCGCATCGCAGAAGATGCTTATGTGTGGATGGATCGTTTTACAATTCGGAATTTAGAATTGTACCACAGTTATAATCCAAATGCGGTTACACTTTTGGATGTAATTGACAGAACGCTTTCGCCAATGGGGTCAAGATTGTTGAAACGTTGGTTGGCTTTGCCCTTAAAAGACATCAATAAAATTAGGAATAGACATGAGGTAGTTGCATATCTGAAAGAAAACCAAGACATTCTTAAAAATATTCAAAATCAAATTAAGAAAATTTCTGATTTAGAGCGATTGATTTCAAAAATTGCAACGGGTAAAGTATCACCTAGAGAAGTTGTTTTTCTTAAAGAATCTTTGGATGCAATACTTCCAATCAAAAACATAGCCCTACAAAGCAATCAAGAGGCTGTAAAAATTATTGGTGATAGCCTGCATAGTTGTGATTTGCTTAGAGAAAAAATTAAAACAACGCTGAATCAAGAAGCTCCCGTTGCAATTGCAAAGGGTAATGTCATAGCTACAGGTGTTAGTGGCGAATTAGACGATTTAAGAGCTATATCTACCTCTGGGAAAGAATATTTAGAAGGAATCGAAACGCGTGAGTCACAAAGAACAGGAATTGCATCACTTAAAATATCGTTCAATAACGTATTTGGGTATTATATAGAAGTTAGAAATACACATAAAGACAAGGTTCCTTCGGAATGGATTAGGAAACAAACCCTTGTCAATGCTGAAAGATATATTACCGAGGAACTCAAAGAATATGAAACTAAAATACTTGGAGCTGAAGAAAAAATACAACAAATAGAGCACCAACTTTTTGAACAATTAGTCAATTGGATAGCCACTTATATAAAGCCAGTACAATTAAACGCAAATTTAATAGCTCAATTAGATTGTTTGACTTCTTTTGCACAATTGGCTATTGAAAACAAATATGTTTGTCCTGAAATGGATGATTCGTTCGAGTTAGACATAAAAAACGGTCGTCATCCTGTTATTGAAAAGCAGTTGCCTGTTGGAACACCATACATAACCAATGATGTTTTCCTTGATAGAGAAACACAGCAATTAATTATGATTACTGGACCAAATATGTCTGGGAAATCAGCAATATTAAGACAAACAGCATTAATTGTTCTTTTGGCTCAAATGGGAAGCTTTGTTCCTGCAGACAGTTTGCGATTGGGAATTATAGATAAGATTTTTACTCGTGTAGGTGCCAGCGATAATATTTCGATGGGTGAATCAACTTTTATGGTCGAAATGAATGAAACAGCTTCTATTTTGAATAATATTTCGGACAGAAGTTTGGTCTTATTAGATGAAATTGGAAGAGGAACAAGCACCTATGACGGAATTTCAATAGCTTGGGCCATTGCGGAATATTTACATGAGCATCCTGCTAAACCGAAGACCTTATTTGCAACGCACTATCATGAATTGAACGAAATGAGTGAAGTGCTAAGCCGAATTCAAAACTATAATGTATCGGTTAGAGAATTGAAAGATAATGTTCTTTTTATTCGAAAATTAGTCAAAGGAGGAAGCGCTCATAGTTTCGGAATACATGTAGCTAAAATGGCTGGAATGCCTCAAACGGTTATTCAGAAAGCGCAGAAATTATTGAAAAAATTAGAAAAAGACCATTCTAGCGAGGCCTTAAACGGAATTAAATCAGCTAAGGATGAGATGCAAATGAGCTTTTTCAATTTAGATGACCCTTTGTTAGAGGAAATTAAAGATGAGATTCTGAATTTAGACATCAATACATTAACTCCTATTGAGGCCATGATGAAGCTCAATGAAATCAAAAGAATGTTAACAAAAAAGTAAGTGTTTTTAGAGTAAAGAATAGGGTATCAAGAGATTAAGGAATCCGTCTACTTTTTTTATAAAAAACACTTGTAGAATTGAATTAAAGTATTAAATTTGCCCTCGCTATATGAAAGGTATATAGTCGTTCTTAAAAAAAAATGATTTGCGAAAATAGCTCAGTTGGTAGAGCGCGACCTTGCCAAGGTCGAGGTCGCGGGTTCGAGCCCCGTTTTTCGCTCAAACCATACACTTAGTAGATTTTGTTTTAGTTAATTTTAACTAGCTATAAAGTCAAAAAGTAAAATGCTCGTGATGGTGTTATATTTAATTAATTTTTTCTAAAAATTAGATTTAACATTAAAAAGTAAAATGCTCGGATGGTGAAATTGGTAGACACGCTGGACTTAAAATCCAGTGAACAGCAATGTTCGTGCGGGTTCAAGTCCCGCTCTGAGTACAAAAAGCCTTAAACAATGTTTAAGGCTTTTTTTGTATAGCTTTATTTAGTTTTAAGAATAAAAAAAACCTCGCATTGCGAGGTTTTAAAATTTTTAGAAAAGTTTCTAATTATTTTTTTGCTTCAGCAGCAGGTGCAGCAGGTGCAGCAGCAGCAGCAGAATCAACAACAGCAGCAGCAGTATCAACAACAGCAGCAGCAGTGTCAACAACAGCAGCAGCAGAATCTACAGCAGCAGCAGCATCCTCAGCAGGAGCTTCAGCTTGTTTACAAGATTCTACAGTTAATGCAGCAATTACAGCTAAACTTAAAAATACTTTTTTCATCTTACTTAATTATAAAAGGTTAATTATTAATTCGAGGCAAAGATATAAATTTTTTATTACGTAAAAATATTTTTCAATGTTTTTTAAAAAAAATATAATCAATTGCCGCTTCTTTACTTACAAATATTATGCCAAAAAACAATTTTAAAAAGATTTTATTTTATTGCGGTATTTGTATGGAATCTAATTCTCTAACAGCGTTTTAACTTCATTTTTTCTGTTTCGGGAGTAGGAGTTTTAACTCTGAAATTATATTTTGTGCGCCCGCATATTTGTCAATTATGAATAAAACATAACGAATGTCTACCATGATGTTTCTGCATATTTCAGGTGAATAATAAATATCACTCATCGTTCCTTCCCAAACTCTATCAAAATTTAAACCAATTAAATTTCCTTTAGCGTCAAGTGCAGGACTTCCTGAATTTCCTCCAGTAGTATGGTTAGTGGCTATAAAATCTAATGGCATTCTACCATTTACCCCATACATTCCATAATCTTTTGTAGTGTATAAATCAATCAATTTTTTAGAAACATCATACTCATAATCGCCAGGTATATATTTTTCCATAACACCATCAAGGTAAGAGAAAGGTTCATATGTTATGGCATCACTTGGTTTGTAGCCTTTAATTTTTCCATATGTTACGCGAAGTGTGCTATTGGCATCAGGAAAATTTCTGTTTTTAGGAAACAACTCTAAAATTGCTTTCATGTAGGTTCTTTGTGTAGCTATGTTTCTTAAATTGATTTCATCAAATTTTTGAGCAACATTTTTTAAATGCGCATCAGCAATAGTCTTAATTATTTGAAATCCAATATCATTATTTAATTTTTCTAAAACAACTTTTGTGTCGCCAGTTAATAGTTCTTTTATTTTATCATAGCTCCCCAATTGGGATTTTGTAAAAACTTCATTTCCTAAACTTTCACTATTACTGTTTTCTAATGAAGTTGGCAAAAACTGCTTAGGATATTTTTTGCTGTAGATGTCAATTAATTTTTCAAAGATTTTTTGATCTACTACTGGATTAAAGTCTTTATAAAATGCTCCTAAGCCATTAATTAAAGTTGTTCTTCTATCATTGAAAGACTGTTCACCCTTGGTATTGTAAAGTAGTTCCAAATGATACAGTTTATAACCAACAGCAAGAATTTCTGCATTGCGCACGGTTTCATTAAAAATATCTCTAGCCAATGCATAGTCTTTGATTTCATTATAATTTTTTTCAAAATCGGGCAACAAATTTCCGTATTCTGCTTGTTTTCCTGCAGTTATAACTTTTTCTTGAAATTGCTTTTCAAATTCTTGTTTGGCACCAATTGCATTTGATTTTTTCAATCCTTTAATTTCTCCCATCCATTTTTTCCAAGCGTTTGCCAATGTTGCATTTTTTGCAGCATATTGAATTTTTGTAGCATTGTCTTTTCGCATAAAACCATCTTGAACTTTTAATACCGCATCGCGAAGTTCTATTTTGACGGGATTTAAGCTGTTTACAATTTGTTCTACAGCAAAAGAAGGTAAGTATTCTTGCGTTGTTCCAGGATAACCTAACACCATGGTAAAATCATTTTCTTTTAACCCTTTTAGAGAAATCGGGAAAAAACATTTTGGTTTGTAAGGCACATTTTCAGTTGAATATTCTGCTGGACGATTGTTTTTGTCGGCATAAATTCTAAATAGTGAGAAATCGCCTGTGTGTCTGGGCCAAACCCAATTATCAGTAACATCGCCAAATTTTCCAATGGAACTTGGTGGTGCGCCAACCAGTCGAATGTCCTTGAACGTTTCTGTAACAAAAAGCAAGTATTGATTTCCAGCATAAAATGTTTTAATGGTGTTTTCTTGCCAAGCTTCTTTGGGTGATGTTTTGGTTAGAGTTGCTATGTTTTCTTGAATTTTCTTTTGTTTTTCAACCTCTGAAACTAGTCCTGCAATTCCATCCAAAACTTTTGTAGTAACATCATCAATTCGTATTACAAAAGAAACTACCATACCTTTATTGAGCAATTCATCTTCCATTTTATATGCCCAAAAACCATTGGTTATATAATCGTGTTCTACAGAAGAATGTTCCTGAATGGCATCAAAACCACAATGGTGATTGGTTAAAATTAAACCTTTGTCAGAAATGACTTCAGCTGTGCACTTGTTGTCAAATTGCGGTACAGCATCTTTAATACTCGATTTGTTTATGGAATAAATATCTTCTGCTTTGATTTTCATTCCAAGGTTTTTCATTTCACTTTCGTTCATTCCTTGCAGCATCGAAGGAATCCACATGCCACCTTGCTGGGCATGAATATTAATAACAAAGAGAATAAGGAGTAATTGTAGTTTTTTCATTTTAAATACATTTTCATTGGAGCAATATATAATTTTTTTATTGTAAAATTTTCATAAAAAAAGCCTTTCTGATTATTAACCAGAAAGGCTCTTAAAAAACAAAAGTAATTTTAATTTTTCACCACTTTTCTAAATACTACCTTTCGTTCCTTGGTAATCATTTTTAGAATATAGGTTCCAGGAGCTAAATCGCCCATTTCAATTTGTTGGTTTTCATTAATACTTTGAAAAGAAACCAGACTTCCTTTACTATCGAAAATACCTGCTTCACTTATTTTATCTTTTGATGAAATCTTAACGGTTCCGTATGTAGGATTAGGATATACTATAAATTCCTCTTTTGGTAGATTTTGATTTTTTACAGATAAAACTGGATTATAGGAAGAGTCAAACCAAGTGTCTACAGTAATACCAGTTAAATCCTTACTTTGTAAATTTCCTGCTTGATTTCTAAAAATCACATTTACAGAAGTAACTCCTGTGAAAGTATATTTATACCAACCATCAGCATCTGGAGTCATTGGAATGGACTGCGCCCATGTGATTGTAGGAATACTTCCTGCAGGAACGGCATTCCAATAATAGATTTTAGGTATTCCCCAAGCTGTTAGTGGTTTAAAATAAACTGTAATAGGAGTAATAGCGCCAATAGTAAATTTTTGAGAAGCAGTACTTTGGTTTCCTTCATTGTCTATTGCAAGTACATTAAAGGTTGTGGTGGTGGTAATATTGATGGTTTTTGTGGAAATAAAATTCGGAGATGAGGTGGTTGGGGTACTTCCGTCGGTGGTGTAATATACTTTTGGACTAGGATCAGTAGAATCTGTAGCGGTAATTTTTACATCTATTGGTGTGGATGAATAATTACTTGCTGGTTCAAAAGCAATTTTGGGAGCAACATCTAAATTTTTGCCTACCCAAACGTGTTGAATTTTAGATTTAGTCACATTTCCTTTATTATCAGTCACTTCTACATAATAGTCTAATAATTTTTCAGATATGCCTGCAATTTCTGCATAATATTGGTTGGCAATAACATCAGGTAACATATACAAATCGGCTTGTGAATTACTAGTGATGTTTCCTTTTGGAAAAATTCTTTCAGTCATTGGTAACGTTATCCAACTTCCAACGTCACTTCCACCAGCATAAATTTCGTTGTGATTTGAATTGGGATTATTGGTGCCATCATTATCTATTCTGTATTTTAATTCAGATTTTTGAATTCCACTTACATCATAAGCAAAAGTATAAACTGTAAAGTCAGCTGAGTTTAGAAATTCTTTGTAACCGTAAGGGGCTCCAAATCCTTTTTCACCTGGATTATATGGCCAACGTTGTGGGATAAAAACAGAAGGCTTGGTATTATCAACTCCTGGATGTGCATCCAATGTCGGTTTTGCAAACTGAACGCATCTATTAACAGCTAGTGTTGTTTTTATCTCTAAATCTTCAGCTAAACCATAATATGCATTTCCGCTATCATAACCTGCCATTAGGAAATGCCAAGCTTTTTCTGCAGGGCTTACAGCTGATGTTGGGTTTACTATTTCACTCATTCGAAGATTATTCCCTTCTAATTGTTCCGCCATGATTGCATGATTTTCTCCAGCTGTTGTTATGGCTTGGTTCATCATATCTTCCGTCCATCCAGTTGGATTAAATTTATAGTTTGAATCGTAGAAAGGCCATAACCAGTTAGCGAATTGAGGATGTCCAAAGTCGCCATCAGCATTTACCCACGCACCGTCTTCAATATGAACTACTTCATTATCTGGAACAGGGTGGTCTTTTAAATATTGTGGAATGGTAGTTGGAACAATTCCTTTGGCAGCTGCAGAATGAGAAAATCCAGTTACGGATTCATCATAATAAGAAGAACCACCGCCCCAAGCATTATCTCCATCATGCGCAAAAAGTACTAGAGGTGGTCTAGGAGAAGTTGGAGCTCCTGCCACAATAGGTTCTAACAATGATGTTCCAATTGCAGCATAGCCATCTTCATAGCTTTCGTAATCTGCCATAGGAACTACGGTGATTTTATATTCCTGTGCAGTTTCAGGGTCAATATATTTTGATTTGTGAGGTAAATAGCAATAGGGAACTGCAAATTGGCCTCCACGAGCATCTTTTTGTGCTGAAAACCATATGGTACCTTTTGTGGTTACTTGATCGGCTTTATTGGGCAAATCGCACATCGTGCCTCCAGTTCCATATTTTATGGGATAATCAGAAAGCGTTCTTGATAAATGACTGTTTGCAATAACCGACCATTCTATGCCACACTCAGTTAAGGTTTTGATGATTCTTTCTGAAAAGGCACATTCTGCTGGCCAGTATCCCTTGGAATCATGCGTTCCAAATAATTGAGCGGAATAATATTGATGAGCCTTAATTTCTTTTTTTAAAGCTTCATCACTCAATAGCGGCGAAAGAGCGTGATGCATAGTAAAGGATACAACTTCCATTCTAGGTAGTCCTCCTGAAGTTTTCCATGATTTGGCATCTTTTATATTTTGAATCCAAGATGGAGAATACCCCCATTGATTAGCTTGTGCCAGCTCATTTACATTTTCCATTAACGAACCTCCGTAGGTAATTTGCGCTCCAGCTTCTGGTAAATCTTTGATAGAATTGATAGCATTTTTTGGAGCAAATTGGTAGGCGGCAACCCTATCTCCAGTACTAAAGATTTCTTGTAAATTATTGGTTGGATGAGCCAAACCATTTTTGTCATTATTTTGACCTGAAGTTTTTAGATCTTGAGATTCTTTAACCATTTGGTATCGGTTAGGGTTTTTCTTGCTTACATCTCCCCAATAGGTTGGTTGGTGCAAGTGCCATAAGTAGGTAGTGTGAACTTGGGCTTGGCTTTTAAAAAGGAGCAAACCACAAAATAAAATTAATGCTTTTTTCATTTTTAGGGTGTTTTAGAAGTCCTATTTTCATTAGGAAACATAAAGGTACAGCAAAATAAAATCTTCTGAAATCATTTTAAACGCATCATAATTACTAAATCGTTTGCGTGTTTATAACTTTTATAGATTTAACAATGTATATTTTAAAGAATAGATTTTGTTAGGAATTTCAGGAATTAAAGTAGTTTAAAATGGTATTCGTAGCTCCTTTATTCATTGCTACAAAAGTGCTACAAATATGTCCTTTTTCGTTTCTAATATCAATATTTTGTATTAAATTTTCAAAAGCTTCTGCTAATTCTTCACCATTTGAAATAGAAATACAACCCTCCATATTGACTAAGGCTGTTGCTTCAGCAAAATGAGAATAATTTGGACCTATCACAATTGGAATTCCAAAAGTTGCTGGTTCTAGAATATTGTGCACTCCAGGATTACCAAAACCACCGCCAACATAGGCAATATCAGCATAACTGTATACTTTAGTCAGAATCCCTATAGTGTCAATGATGAAAACATCATAATCAGAAAGATGCTGCTGCTCTTTTTCAGAAAACAAAACCACCTTTTTTGAAATGCTATTTTTTAATTCTTGAATTTGTTCCGATTTAATGTTGTGAGGCGCAATTATAAATTTGATAGGATGTATAGCAGTGTTGATGAAATCGACTATTATATTTTCATCTTTTGGCCACGAACTTCCTATAACAATCGTTAGCGTATTGTTTTTGAATTGAGAAATGTAATCCAACGTATTGTCTTTTTCTAAAATTGAAATGACGCGATCAAAACGAGTGTCTCCAGAAACAGTAACATTTGATTTTCCGAGTTGCAACAGTAATTCCTTTGATGTGGAATTTTGAACAAAAAAATATTCGAATGTATCCAAAGCCTTTCTGTAGAACCCGCCATACCACTTAAAAAACAATTGATTTTCTCTAAAAATACCCGATAGTAAAAAGGTTCTGATTTGTTGTTTTTTTAATTTTTTTAGATAATTAGGCCAATACTCATATTTTATGAAGAAAACCATATCTGGCCGAACAAGTTGGATGAATTTTTCAGCATTCTTTTTAGTGTCTAGCGGAAGATAAACGGTAACATCGGCAATAGTATTGTTCTTTCGAACTTCATAACCTGAAGGAGAGAAAAAAGTCAAAACAATTTTATGATTTGGATATTTTCGTTTCATTTTTTCTATAACAGGTAGCCCTTGCTCGTATTCTCCCAATGAGGCAGCATGAAACCAAATGGACTTATCATACGCCATTATTTTGCGAGATAATGTTGTAAAAACAGTTTGTCTGCCTTCCACAAAAAGTTTTATCTTTGGGCTAAATGGAACAATAAATTTTAGCAGAAATTCTGCCAAAACCATTATTAAATTGTACAAGAAATGCATAAGGTCAAAAATTGTGTGGCTAAAATACACCTCTTTGTAGAATTTTCATTGCTGTACGTCATTAAATTAGTAATTTTGCGTGCAATTAATTTATAAGTTGATGAGAAAAATCCAAATGGTTGACCTCAAAAGTCAATACGATACCATAAGAGAGACAGTAAATGCTTCAATTCAAGAGGTCTTAGAAACTTCAACCTATATCAACGGACCACAAGTTCACCAATTTCAAAAAAATCTAGAAGAGTATCTCGGGGTAAAGCACGTAATTCCTTGCGCAAACGGAACAGATGCTTTGCAAATCGCTATGATGGGACTAGATTTAAAGCTTGGAGACGAGGTTATTACAGCCGATTTTACTTTTGCAGCAACTGTTGAAGTAATTGCTCTTTTGCAATTAACGCCTGTTTTAGTGGATGTAGATTTGGTAAATATGAATATTTCCATCGAAGCCATAAAAAAAGCAATCACACCTAAAACAAAAGCGATTGTGCCCGTACATTTATTTGGTCGTGCTGCTAATATGGAAGCGATTATGCGAATTGCAAATGAACATAATTTATATGTTATTGAAGACAATGCACAAGCTATAGGAGCTAATTGTAAATTTTCCGATGGTTCGAAGAAAAAAGCAGGAACTATTGGACATGTCGGAGCTACCTCATTTTTTCCTTCTAAAAACTTAGGTTGTTATGGTGATGGTGGGGCTATTTTTACTAATGATGATGCACTAGCTCATAAACTTCGTGGAATTGTAAATCACGGAATGTATGTGCGTTACCATCACGATGTTGTTGGGGTAAATTCTAGATTAGACAGTATTCAAGCTGCTGTGCTGAATGCTAAATTACCGTTGTTAGATGCTTACAATACAGCACGACAAAATGCAGCAAGAAAATATACTGCAGCTTTTGAAGGTCATAAAAATATTATTGCGCCAAGTATTTGTGATATTTGCGATTGTCACGTCTTTCATCAATATACGATTCGAATTATTGATGCAGATAGAGATGGTTTAATGCAGCATTTATTAGACAAAGGAATTCCATGCGCCATTTATTACCCAATTCCGTTACATTCACAAAAAGCGTATTTGGATGCCCGCTACAAAGAAGAAGATTTCCCAATAACAAATCAGTTGGTAAAAGAAGTAATTTCGCTCCCTATGCACACTGAGTTAGATGAAGAACAAATCGAATTCATAACCAATAGCGTTTTAGAGTTTTTAAAATAAAAGAATATAGTGACGAATTTTTCGTTAGTTTATAAATACACAAATTTCAAAATATGAAAGTTTTAGTTACAGGAGGATTAGGTTTTATAGGTTCTCATACAGTAGTCGAATTACAAAATGAGGGTTTTGAAGTAGTTATAATTGATAATCTTTCCAATTCTTCTGAAGAGGTTTTAAAAGGAATAGTTGCCATTTCTGGTAAAACCCCAATTTTTGAGAAAATGGATTTAAGAGACAAAGCAGCTGTTCAAAGTTTTTTCAAAAAGCACAATGATGTAGCGGGTGTTATTCATTTTGCCGCTTCAAAAGCAGTAGGCGAAAGCGTTGAAAACCCATTATTGTATTACGAAAATAACATCAATGCTTTAGTTTACATTTTGCAAGAATTGCAACAAAAACCAGAAGCTAATTTTATTTTCAGTTCTTCTTGTACGGTTTATGGACAAGCCGAAAAAATGCCAATCACAGAAGATGCATCGGTTCAAGTTGCTATGTCGCCTTACGGAAATACCAAACAAATAGGCGAAGAAATAATTACAGATGTAACTAAAGTTACTACTATCAATGCTATTTTATTGCGTTATTTCAATCCAATTGGAGCGCATCCTTCTGCTGAAATAGGTGAATTGCCAATTGGAGTTCCTCAAAATTTAGTTCCTTTTATCACACAAACTGGGATTGGTTTAAGAAAAGAATTATCAGTTTATGGAGACGATTATCCTACTCCAGACGGTACTTGCATACGAGACTATATTCACGTAGTAGATTTAGCCAAAGCTCATGTGGTGGCCTTACAGCGTTTAATCAATAAAAAGAATTTGACCAAAGTAGAAACCTTTAACTTAGGTACTGGCACAGGAAGTTCAGTACTTGAGGTGATCAAAGCTTTTGAAAAAGTAAGCGGACAAAAACTGCCTTACAAAATTGTAGCAAGAAGAGAAGGAGATATCACATCGGCTTATGCAAATACGGATAAAGCCAATACGGTTTTAGGATGGAAAGCTCAGTCTACTTTGGAAGAAGCATTAGCTAGTGCATGGAAGTGGGAGCAGAAAATAAGAAGTTAGATTTTTAATTTATAATAATCTAAATCCCAAATTATCGTCAAGATAGTTTGGGATTTTTTTTGAATTTATTGTTTTATAATTTTTTTAATGGTTCTGCTTTTAGTTGAAGCGATATTTAAAAAGTAAATACCTGAGGATAAATCTTCAACGGAAAAAGTTTTTTGAAGTATTCCATTAGCAGATTTTATTTTTTCTTCTCTTAAAATTTGACCCGTAATACTTGATAAAGTCAAAGTGTAGTTGTCATTTTCAATTCCTTCGCCTGAAAACTGAAAAATATTTTTTGTAGGATTAGGAGCAACAGTAAAGACATCAATTTGATGGCTTTCAATCGCTAATGGATTTTTAGTAATAGTAAATGTCTTGGAACAACTAACGCCATTGTAAGTGGCTTTGAAAGTGTAAAGTCCTTCAACCGTTGGTAATAATTTGGAAAACCCCCAATATCTCAATTTACTATAGGTTGGGAAAGTTTGTGACCAACTATTGAAAACCGTTCCGTTAGGGTTTAGAATTTCTAAATTTATAGTTGCTGCAGCAGGAAGCTCTCTTAAAAACACATAAAATTTGGCATATCCAGCAGCTAATCCTGCACCTAGAAAGGGGATTACAAAAGTGTCACTTTCAGTAAGCACATCACTATTGGGGCAGTTGGCAAGAGTAATATCAGTGGTATTTACAGATACTCTCATGATGGCAGGTTCTGAATGTGGTCTTTGTGAAGCCCACCAAGAATTGGTATTTAAAGTATTACAGGAGCCTGCAAAGGGATCTTTATACGTTTCTTTAGTACTACCACTCCAAACTTCAAAATGCAAGTGTGGACCAGAAGCACTACCAGAACTTCCCACAATCCCTAATTTTTCTCCAGCGACCACAGTTTGACCCACCGACTTGGATGTCACTGAATTTTTTTTCATGTGCCAATACAAGGCATAACTACCGTCTGCGTGTTGAATTATAATAGAATTTGCAGTCAATGTATTGGATGAACAGTTTCTGTCAAAATTCCCATCTGCTTTCTGAATAATCGTTCCGAGAGCAGCTGCAATAACCTCTACTTCGTTGTTTTCCATTTTGTTAAACGCATAAGGCCAAATGGCAATATCCGTTCCATGATGCCCGTCATAGGTATTAGACTCACAATTGTAATCTTGAATAGCTGTTGTTGCTGTGTTTTGGTCAACATAAGCTGCGATAAAGTGGTATTCACATTGCGTAAAACTGGAAGCTTGTTTCAAGGGCCAAAGTAAAGATGTGGCTAGAGCACTTTTATTAGATCTTGTGTCTAATCTAAATTTTTTGATATTATCTGCTACTTCTTTGTTTAGGATGGCATATTCTTCGGATGAAATACAAGGGTTTTTCTCATCGTTTCTAGGGAATGTATAGCTACCTTTTGTTTCAAACTCAGCTATTTTTTCTTGTCCTCTTACTATGGAAATCCACAAAAGAAGAAAGACAACAACTACAATTTGAATTATTTTTACAAAGTATTTCATCTTTCTAAGATAGAATTACAGTATCAAAAGTAGCAATAATAATTATGCAAACGGCTTATAATGAGTAATTTATTTATTTACTGATTCTTTTACTTTTTTTGCAGCTTCTTCTACTTTTTGTGCGCTTTTGACAACTATAGTATCTACTTTAGATTTCACTTTTATTTTTGTAGAATCCAAAGCGGTTTCGGCTTTTATTGTAGCTGAATCTATTGTTTCTTTTATTTCGGTTCCAATCGCATTTTTGGCATCGTCTAATTTTTCTTTGGTTTCAGGTTTACAAGAAATTAGCAATATAATGAACACTAGTGTTGTGAAAATGTTTTTCATGATATTTTTTGGTTTAGATTTATGTACTAAGATAATTAAAAAAAGTCCTCATAAATATTTAGTTATGAGGACTTTTAGTTTTTGTTTTTTGAATTTTATTAAGCAGAAATCGTTTCTACTTCTTTATCAATTTTATTCACTAATCCAACCAAAACTTTCCCTGGACCAACTTCAGTGAAACTAGTCGCTCCATCTTTTATCATTTGTTGTACCGATTGGGTCCATTTTACTGGGGCTGTCAATTGAATAATTAGGTTTTTTTTGATTTCATTTGGGTCAGAAACCGCACTTGCTGTTACGTTTTGATACACAGGACAAATAGGAGTAGCGAAGGTAGTGGCCTCAATCGCAGCAGCTAGTTCTTCTCTAGCAGGCTCCATCATAGGGGAGTGGAAAGCGCCACCAACAGGTAAAATCAAAGCGCGTTTCGCTCCAGCCTCTTTCATTTTTTCACAAGCCAATTCTACTGCTTTGTATTCTCCTGAGATAACCAATTGTCCCGGACAGTTATAATTGGCAGCTACAACAACTCCATCAATAGACGCGCAAATGTCTTCTACGATTGAATCGTCTAGGTTCAAAACCGCAGCCATCGTTGAAGGTGTAATTTCGCAAGCTTTTTGCATGGCTATAGCACGCTGAGAAACCAATTTCAAGGCATCTTCGAAAGATAAAGCACCATTGGCAACCAATGCGGAAAATTCGCCCAAAGAATGACCAGCAACCATATCCGGTTTAATATCTAGTGTTTTTGCAAGAATAACCGAATGTAAAAAAACAGCAGGCTGTGTCACTTTGGTTTCTTTCAATTCTTCGGCAGTGCCTTCAAACATAATATCGGTGATTCTAAAACCTAGAATGTCATTCGCTTTTTCGAATAATTCCTTGGCTAAAGCCGAATTTTCATATAAATCTTTACCCATTCCGGTAAATTGAGCTCCTTGTCCAGGAAAAACGTATGCTTTCATGTGATGCTGAATTGTTAGTTTTTGTTGAATTTGAAAGGCAAAAGTACTAATAAAATTAAAATTCAATTGATTTGATGGTATCCAATAACTGATTTTTCAATTCGGGATTAATAATTCCATGTACAACATCAAAATTTTCATAAAAACTAGGCAAGGAAAAGCTACCTTTTACAACCGCACCCTGAAACGGAAACCGTTTAGTAGCAATATCTAGAACAGTACTTCCGCCTCTCGCTCCCGGCGAAGTGGCTAATAGTAACATGGGTTTTTCTTGAAACGTTTTAGCATTAATTCTCGAAGCCCAATCTAAAGTGTTTTTGAAAGCCGAAGAATAGGCTCCGTTATGTTCTGCAAGCGAAAGCACAATCAAATCAGCAGTGCCTATTTTGGCATAAAAATCATGGGCTAGTGAATGAATTCCTTGTTCTTTTTCTTTGTCTACAGAAAAAACAGGCATTTCATAATCGTTTAAATCTAAAACTTCAACTTCAGCATTTTCAAACAAATGGGCAGCATACACCGCCAGCTGTTTGTTGATAGAATTTCTACTCGATGAACCAGCAAAAGCTATGATTTTCTTCATTTATTGGTATTTAAATAATAGGTTAGTGCACCCGAAGGGCATTTTTTTATGGTTTCAATAATGTTCTCAGTAGTCGAGTTTTCAGGAGTAATCCATGGCTTTTCTTTGGGTTTGAAAACATCGGGATTATTTCGAACGCAATTTCCAGAATGTATGCATTTTCCAGATTGCCATACAATGGTTACTTCTCCATTACTGTATTCTTTGATGAGGTTTTTAGGATCCATGATTTATAGTGTGGTGTTAATGAGTACTTGATTTTTTAAAATTTTAGAAACGGGACATTTTTCGGCTATTATCAGCAATCGAGCTTTAATTTCTTCGGATACGGCTGTTGAAAAAGTAATCTCACGGCTAATGGTAGTAACTATTTCACCCGCGTTTTCCTGAGTCAAATTGAGTGATATAGAAATTTCTGGAATGTCCCAACCTTTGCGGTCAATGTACATGCGCAAGGTCGATAGGGTACAACTCGCCAACGACGCTAAAAAAGTTGAAAATGGGTCAGGCCCAATATTTTGTCCGCCCACATTCTCGGGTTCGTCCATCAGTAACGTGCCATTGCGCCATGAAATAGTACAAAGGTATTTTTGGGAACCAATTTGACCAACGATGTCCTGTTCTAACAATTTTTCCATAATTATAAAACGTCTTTAAATGCAGGGGTTTTATCAAAAACACTTTTAGCAAAAGGGCAAAGAGGAATAATTTTAATGCCGTTTTCTCGTGCATACTCGACCGCTTTGGTTACCATTTTTTTACCAAAACCTTTCCCTTCATTGCCTGGGTTTACTTCCGTGTGTTCAATGATGATTTTGTCCTTGCCTGCAAAAACAAAGGTCATCATGGCCTCGTGTTTTTCATCGACATCAATGAAGAAAAATCCTTTATCCCCATTGATTTTTAGTTGTACTTCACTCATAAATTCTATTTAACTGATTACTGAATACTGACCACTGATCACTGAATACTGATCAATGACCACTGATTACCGACCACTCCTTTACTGCTCCATAGGAATTTCCATAACTAAAAATTTAGCGTCAGTATTGGCTTTAATCTCAATTGCGGAAGTTTCCCAAATACCAATAGCATCTCTTTTTTCTAATTTCTCACCATCCACTTCAATATCACCTTCAATAGTCATGATGTAAAAACCATTGCCTTCTTTTTTCAACGCAAGTTGTTTCGAAAAACCTTTATCAAAATCACTCAAATAAAACCAAGCGTCTTGATGAATCCATACGCCAGCATCATCGGCATTTGGAGATAGTATTTGCGCAAAATCATTTTTTTCTAAAGATTTGTCCAAAGTAATTTGTTGGTATCGAGGCACTACATTTCTCACTTTTGGAAATAACCAAATTTGGAAAAGTTTAGTCTGTTGGTCCGCATTAGGATTGAACTCACTGTGTTGAATTCCAGTTCCAGCACTCATGACTTGCACATCGCCCGTTTTGATAGTTTCTGCATTTCCCATGCTGTCTTTGTGAGCCAAATCACCTTCGAGTGGAATAGTGATAATTTCCATATTGTCGTGCGGATGCGTTCCAAAACCAATTCCAGCAGCAATAGTATCATCGTTCAAAACGCGTAACACTCCGAATTGTACTCGTTCTGGATTATACCAACTGGCAAAACTAAAACTATGATACGCATTCAACCAACCATGGTTAGCATGACCTCTTGTATTCGCTCTGTGTATAACTGTATTTTTCATATCGTATAAATTTAGTAATTATTATGATACAAATGTACAATGGGCAGTAGCAGAACTCACTTAACCTAGATTAAGAAATGAGTGTTTCGGGTTTTAGTGGGTGAATTAGAGCTATTTCTTCAACAGCCGTGCTTTCATTTTGCTGAAAAACTCAGGCGTGACGCCAATATAGGAAGCAATGTGTTTTTGAGGGATTTTTTGAATCAAGGTTGGGTATTTGCTACAGAATTTTTCAAAACGCTCCTCAGCAGTCAAACTCAGGTTGTCCATCAATCGTTCTTGATGCACTACCAGTGAGTTTTCGGTCAATATTCTAAAAAAGCGTTCCAACTTTGGGATATCATGATACAATTGCTGATGATGTGCTTTTGAGATAACTACAATTTCGGCATCTTCTAGCACCTCGATAAATAAATTTCCGGGTTTTTCAGCAATATAGCTGTACATATCCCCAATCCACCAGCCTTCACAGGCAAAATGCAAGACGTGCTCGATAATGTTGTCGTTAATGTTGAAACTGCGCAGAATACCAGAATTCACAAAATAAGTATATCGGGATATCTCACCAGCACTCAACAAAATGGTTTTGGTTTTTACAGTTTTCGTTTCCGTTTTAGATAGAAACAACTGCTCTTCTTCTGCAGTTAATGTAACGTACTTGGAGATATTTTGAAGGATGGATTGCATTGGTTCAAAAGTATCATTTTTTATTTGTTTTTTAAGTAGAGTTCTTTGTTAGCGGTAGTCTTAAATTTTCCAGAAATTTTCGGTCAAATAAAAGACGGTATCAATAAAGTATAGTATTCCATTTCTGGTCAATACATTTTCATCGTGTAAATCTTCCAAAATTATTCCTAAATCAGGGTTGTAATAATCATTATTACGATTGTTTTCAAACCCGTTTAGCGTTAGAAACGCTTTAACATCGGTCAGATTTGTATTAGATGTTATTGAGACATAATTCTGTTTCACTACTGCATATAAAACCTCATTGTCTTTGGTAAATCCAATAAGTTCATATGCTGTGTCTGAAAAAAAATAGTTGTGCAATAATAAGTTGTAAAAATAATCTTTCCATGAACTGTAGTAAATACTGTCGTTTAGTTTTAAGACGTGCTCGCTATCTTTTAGATAAACTTTTTGTTCAGCACCTTCACTGACATATTGAGAGAAATCAATGTCTTTTATCCAGAGATTATTCGCTGAAATGTACTTTTCTAACTTCTCTGTTTCTTGTTTTTTGAAATGCTTTTCGACTTCAAAAGTTGGGCTTGCTTTCTCGCCATTGTTAAGGTAACGGGAGACTGCTTGGATAGTTGCTCCAAACCTAATTTCGCTCTTTCCTGAAAGGACATTGTGTAGTTCATCTTTTAAGTGATTTTGCATTCACAAATATAAATAAAGATTTTTAAGTTTAAACTCAACGTTCAAATTTAAAAAGTTTAAGCTTATTAGCTTTCAGCGTTTTTAATATGTTTTCTTTTGTTGTAATATAAAGATACAGAAGTTTATCTTTTGAAAATGGAGTGATGAAAAATTAGTGCTATGGTTTGCGGTTTTGCAGAAGTTATACGAGAGGAGATATTTTGAAGGATGGATTTCATAGTCCAAAAATATCATTTTTCATTTGTTTTTAAAGCACAGTTCTTTGTTATATGCAGGTTTTATACGTTTTTCATTTCCCACCTATATTCAACACCTTTGAAATCACTGTCCTTCAGATATGAGCCGAAAATTGTGGCTTTCTTCAATTCAGTTAATTCTTTTGCGATTTCTGGTAAATCATTTTCAGTTAAATTCACATCGAGTAAATCAATTCTATTAGTAATTGTTGGAAAGTTTGGTTGATAAATAGCATCACGAAATGGATTTAGTTTATCTTCTTGTGACATAAACCAAATATTTTGAGAGTAATTATTTCCTAGGTTATCCCTATATTGAACATAAATTTCAAATGAACCAGTTCCGATTGGATAATCAATAGGAATAATAATTTTTTTGCTTTTTGGGAAAGAGTGATATATTCCTCTTTCAGAAATCCCCCAAATTTCTTCTGCTATTAAATCTAAGTTTACATTTTGCTTATGTTCATCTTTTATATATTTTTCGATAAATACACTATGTGGATAATCTTCTTCATTTTCTGTAACAAATAACCAAATATCAATATCAAATGCTGGATGTTCACTTTCATTGAATATTATTAAAGAATTTATTCCTCTAATAACTTTGGAACTATATTGTAAAAAAGGAAGATTTGAAAGACGAATCTGTTCATTCATCATAAAAACTGATTTTTCTTGAGCATCAGCTGTACGGGATAATTCCTCTCTTGTATATTCTAACTCTTTTCGTTGTAAGGCAAGTTCAATTTTTTGTAAATAAATTGTGTAAATAATTGCTGCTAAAGCCAAACCGGAAAACAGTGAATTAACTGCACCAAATGTGTCAGCAAAAGCTCCACTTTTTGACCAATCTGAAAATGCCAACCAGCTTATTTCCGCAGACATTGCCCAAATAATGACAATGATTATCATTAGCTTTTGTAATGATATTATTTTTTTTTCATCTGTATTTTGTTTTGGAGTGTTAATCATAAGTTGTGTAAACTTGTGCATACGCACTACTTTATATCGTATTATCTTCCAAATATAAATAAAATAATTCAGCAAAACCTTTAAATTATCAGAGGAAGAAATAGTATATAAAGCGCTGTAAAAAGGAGTTTCTCTAGCAAATACCCGTAGTTTGAGGCTTTTTTTACTAAAAAAATACCTTTTCGGGTTGCAGCCCGGAACTCTCGGGCTACAGCCCGAAGCCTTCGGGTTCAATCCCAGAACCTTCGGGCTCGACCCCAAAGCTCTCGGGTTCAATCCCGCAATTTACGGGCTGTATCCCGAAGCTTTCGGGATCAATACCCAAACTCTTGGGATGTACCCCAAAAGGTTTGGGCTATACTATTTTTGTAGAAATTCCTAAAGAATGTGTATTCGTTTTAACCACGCATTTTCAGAATGTCTTTTCCAGCGAAGTATTGGTTTATTTAATAGGTTGGGGTATATTTGGATTATGAAAACCGAAAAAGAGAAAATGCTTGCTGGTGAAATCTATTTTGCCAATGACGATGTTTTAGTGACAGAGCGAACTAAGGCCAAAAAATTATTACACAAATTGAATGTCACTGAATACCTAATGAATGAAAAGGCTAAGACTATTTTGAGCCAATTATTGCCCAATGCAGGCAAAGGATTGTACATAGAGCCACCGTTTCATTGTGATTATGGCTATAACATTCATTGTGGAGAAAATGTGTATTTCAATGTAAACTGCGTCGTTCTTGACACCATGAAAATCGAAATTGGAAACAATGTGTTCTTTGGTCCTGGTGTTCATATCTACACCGCAACTCATCCACTGAATCCCATTCAAAGACGAACGGTAGAATTTTCAAAACCCATTTTCATAGGTGATGATTGTTGGATAGGAGGGAATGCAGTTATTTGCCCCGGAGTTACAATAGGAAGCGGTTGTACCATTGGCGCGGGAGCCGTCGTGACAAAAGATATTCCAGAGCATTCATTGGCAGTTGGAAATCCCGCCAAGGTCATTCGAAAAATAAATCCATAAAAAAAGCCTCAAGATATCTTGAGGCTTGTGTTTTTATGCTAAAACTTCAGAAGTGGTAACCGCTTCCTTAATGCGGCGGAGCGCTTCTTTTAGAATGTCTTCACTTGTAGCGTAGGAGAAACGAATGCAGTTTGGATTTCCAAAGGCATCACCGGTTACAGTAGCCACATTAGCTTCGGATAGAAGGTACATAGAGAAATCATCGGCATTGTTTATCTTGGTTCCGTTTAATGTTTTCCCAAAGAAAGAAGAAACATCTGGAAACACATAAAAGGCACCTTCTGGAACGTTAATTTTCATCCCCGGAATCTCTTTAATCAAACCCACTACCAAATCTCTACGGCTGTGGAACGCTTGCACCATTTCATTCAATACCGATGGATCAGCATCTACAGCAGTAATGGTAGCACGTTGTGCAATACTATTAGCGCCACTAGTCACTTGCCCTTGAATTTTAGTACAAGCCTTAGCAATAAATTCTGGTGCGCCAATATAACCAATTCTCCATCCTGTCATAGCAAATGCTTTTGCAACACCATTTACTGTGATGGTTCGGTCTAACATTCCTGGAATAGAAGCGATGCTACAAAAGGTTCCTGAGAAATTAATGTGCTCATAGATTTCATCGGCAACAACATAAATATTAGGGTATTTTTCCAATACTTTAGCCAAAGCAGTCAATTCTTCTCTGCTGTAAACAGAGCCACTTGGGTTACAAGGCGAACTGTACCAAATCATTTTTGTTTTTGGCGTAATAGCAGCCTCTAATTGTTCAGGGGTAATTTTAAAGTCTGTTTCTACAGAAGTAGGAACTTCTACAGGAACACCACCAGATAATTTTACAATTTCAAAATAAGAAACCCAATAAGGCGCAGGCAATATCACTTCATCACCGTCGTTCAACATTACCTGAGCAATGTTATAAAGCGATTGCTTAGCTCCTGTTGAAACCACAATTTGAGACGGTTTGTAGTCTAAGCCATTGTCTCTTTTAAACTTGCGGCAGATAGCTTCTTTTAGCTCTACATAGCCATCAACTGGAGAATAGGTGCTGTAATTTTCGTCAATAGCTTTTTTTGCAGCTTCTTTGATAAAGTCAGGCGTATTAAAATCAGGCTCGCCAAGACTCAAACTGATGATGTCTTTTCCTTGTGCTTTTAGTTCTCTGGCCAATGCGGCCATGGCTAATGTTTGCGAGGTAGCCAAATTGTTTATTCTATCGGATAATGGATTCATTTTTATATGTATTGTAGTTATTTTAAGTAGTGAGTTTAGGTTGCATTCCTAATTCTTTTAAGTGTTTGAAATGTGCAATTACGGCACTTCTCATGGTTTTGTATTCGTGATACGGAAGGTTACAATCTTGGGCAGTTTCTTTGACTAACTTCGCAATTTTTCCGTAGTGAATATGACTAATATTAGGAAACAAATGGTGCTCAATTTGATGGTTTAATCCGCCAGTGTACCAATTGACAATCCAGTTTTTTGGTGCAAAATTAACGGTAGTAAATAATTGATGTATCGCCCAAGTGTTTTCCATTTCACCAGAATCATTTGGTTTTGGGTTTTCTGTTTCGTCAACAACATGTGCTAACTGAAAGACAATACTTAGAATCAATCCAGCGGTGTAATGCATGACAAAGAAACCAATTAAAACCTTCCACCATGTAATCCCAATAACGATTGGCAGCACAATCCAAACCGAAAAATAGATGACTTTTGTAATTACTAAAGTCGTCCAAAGGATTTTGGTGCTTTTGGCTTCTCCATAAGACAACTTCCGTTTTAAATAGGCTCTCATTTGCTTGAAGTCGGTAGTTAAAGCCCAGTTGAAAGTCAATAATCCGTATAAAAACACAGAGTAATAATGTTGAAATCTATGAAAACTGTACCATTTCGCATCTTTGGTAAAACGAATGATACGACCTGCATCTAAATCTTCATCATGACCGTGTATATTGGTGTAGGTATGGTGCAAAACATTGTGTTGCACTTGCCAGTTGTAGACGTTGCCTGCAAGAATATAAATGGTGCCTCCCATAAATTTGTTAACCCAATTTTTATTGGAATAGGAACCGTGATTTCCATCGTGCATTACATTCATTCCAATGCCTGCCATTCCTATTCCTAGTACAATAGAAAGCAGAAGGAACAACCAAAAAGGCATGTTTGTTAGCGTTATGATTAGAAAATAAGGAGTCAAGAAAACAGTAAAAAGAATGATGGTTTTTAAATATAATTTCCAATTTCCGGTTTTTTGAATATTATTTTCTTTAAAGTAATTGTTTACTTTAGCATTAAGGGTTCTGAAAAATTTTAAATTATCCTGCTTGGCAAATGTAGGAGCTGTGGTATTCATATAATTTTAAACATAAAACGCAAAGGTAATTATTATAAATTTTTGACAGATAAAATAGAGTTAAATATTTCAACACTAAAAGTGTTACTTTTGTTAAAAATTAAAACATGGAAGAAATCCTGAAGTATTTCCCTGAAATAACGACTGTACAGAAAGAACAATTTGAAAAATTATACGATGTATATCAAGATTGGAATGCCAAAATTAATGTGATTTCCCGAAAAGATATTGATGAATTGTATGTCAAACATGTGCTGCATTCTTTAGCCATTGCCAAGGTTCAAAAATTCGAGCCAGGCACCTATGTTTTAGACGTTGGAACTGGTGGAGGTTTTCCCGGAATTCCATTGGCTATTTTGTTTCCAGAAACGCGTTTTTATTTGATAGATGTAATTCTGAAAAAAATCAATGTAGTAAAAGCCGTTGCCGAAGCTCTAGAACTCAAGAATGTAAAAGCCGAGCAAATGCGAGCTGAAAGTGTAAAAGGTGATTTCGATTTTATAGTTAGTCGAGCCGTAACCAATATGCCTGATTTTGTGTCTTGGATAAAAGATAAAATCAAAAAGCAAAACAAACACGAACTCAAAAATGGGATTCTGTATCTCAAAGGAGGAGATTTAACCGAAGAATTAGCAGCTTTCCCTAAAGCCACCGAATACAACATTGCTGACTTTTTTGAACCTGATTTTTTCGAAACTAAAAAAGTGGTTCACTTGCCTTTAAAATTCAAGGCATAATTCAGAGGAAACTATTTTTTTATAAATTTTTTTACAATTGTTCCTTTATCGGTTTTGATGGCTGCAAAGTAAATCCCTTTTTCTAAGTAACTTACATTTAAGTAGTTTTCGGTATAATTGCTATTGATAATTAGTCTTCCATTACTATCAGAAATACGCACGGACTCTATTTTTTCTTTGCTTGTGATATGTAATACATCTTCAGCAGGATTTGGAGTAATTTGAATTTGTTTCAATACTAACGTTGGTTCATTCACGCTTAGATTCATAGTGTTAAAGCGTTCAGTTTGCGTCACTGTTTGATTGATGCCAAGCAAAGGAACACTTACAACAGTAGTTACATTTCTTAAAATCAAACTATTAGAGCTATTGAAAGTGGTGTTAAAGTAACTGTAAGTGGTTTGTGTTATGGTTCCAACATTCGTCAACACACCATAATTCAGGGTAATATTTTGAACTGTTTTTAAACGAGAAGCATTGTCGTTGAACATTCCGTTTCCAATATCATTCATCACCAAGGTTCCATAAGCGTCAAACGAAGTGACAATAGTACCAGTAAAAGTGCCTAGATACATACCATAAACGTAGGTTCCAGCAGTTGCATCAGTGGTTGTATTTCCAAAATTCATCGGGAAAGTGCCAAGTTTGGCATTGTTGGTTTTATAATTAAGCTCTAAGTCGTTGTTTTTTAAAGCGGTTATAGATTCTACATTGGCAATTTTGGAAGAAAAGATTTCGGAACTACTAGTAGCACTTGTAGAGAAAAGCAAACTGTTTATGGTTACTTTTTTTGTGGAATTAGGATAAGAAGTTAACTCGCTTGTTGATGGAGTAGATACAGTATCATCAGATTGACCAATTTTGCTAAAAGAATCAAAGTTCCAAACCAAATTTGCACCTGAGTTGGTTTGGTCAAGAGTTGTGCCGGAATCAACGACATCGTAAACTGCTTTATCACTGCCAAAATAAGAATCAATAGCATTCTGCGCAAAATTTAAACTTGAAAAAAAGAGAAGTAAAAAAAGAAAGGTTGTTTTCATTTGTTTAAGTTATTGTATGAAGGCCAAAGATACAAAAGAAAAAGCTTTTTTTAGAAATAGTAAAAGCCCAACAAAATTGGGCTTTCTACACGATAGAATAAAATTTTATTCTCCTAAAAAGGGATATCTATAATCTTCTGGGACAACAAATGTTTCTTTGATAGTTCTTGGTGAAACCCAACGCAATAAGTTTAAAGCTGAACCTGCTTTATCATTGGTTCCTGAGGCTCTTGCTCCACCAAAAGGTTGCATTCCCACGACTGCTCCAGTAGGTTTGTCATTGATATACAAATTTCCAGAAGCATTTTGAAGTGCAATTGTAGCTTCTTCAATAGCGTATCTATCTTGACTAAAAATGGCTCCTGTTAGGGCATACTCTGATGTTTCGTCTACAAGTAGTAATGTTTCATTCCATTTTGCATCTTCATAAACAAAAATCGTAATTATGGGTCCAAACAATTCCGTTTCCATAGTGGTATATTTCGGATTTGTAGTAACAATTACAGTAGGCTCAATGAAATATCCAACAGACTTATCGTAATTTCCACCAACTAGAATTTCAGCATCATTATCTTTTTTAGCTTGGTCAATATAACGCGCTAGTTTGTCAAAAGAACCCTCGTGAATCACAGCAGTTACAAAGTTGCTAAAATCCTCAGGCGAACCCATTTTTATCGATTTTACATCGGCAATTAATTGCGATTTCACATCATTCCATAAACTTTTTGGGATATAGGCTCTAGAGGCAGCAGAGCATTTCTGTCCCTGAAATTCAAAGGCTCCACGTACAATTCCAGTAACAACTTGTTTCACATTGGCACTGGGATGAGCTAGAATAAAATCTTTACCTCCTGTTTCCCCAACAATTCGAGGATAGGTTTTGTAGTGATGAATGTTGGCTCCAATTTTTGCCCAAATATCTTTAAAAACATGAGTAGAACCAGTAAAATGAATACCAGCAAAATCACGACTGGCAAAAACAGTATCACTTATCATTTGCGCATCTCCAAAAACAACATTAATAACGCCATCAGGAACTCCTGCTTCTTTAAAAACATCAATGATTATCTTAGCTGAGAAAACTTGACTATCACTAGGTTTCCATACTACAACATTTCCCATCATAGCGGCACTTGCAGGAAGATTAGCAGCAATTGCCGTGAAATTAAAAGGAGTAATGGCATAAACAAATCCTTCAAGCGGACGATATTCTAAACGGTTCCAAACAGCCGAATCTGATTTGGGTTGGTCGTTGTATATTTGAGTCATAAATTCTACATTGTATCGTAGAAAGTCAATTAACTCACATGAAGCATCGATTTCTGCTTGAAAAATATTTTTAGATTGTGCAATCATCGTAGCGGCATTAATCCTAGCTCTGTAAGGACCAGCAATCAATTCAGCAGCTTTTAAGAAAATGGCAGCTCGTTGTTCCCATGCGAGATTTGCCCATTTTTTTTTGGCTTCAAGAGCAGTGGCAATTGCTTTTTCTACATGGTGTTTTTCGGCAATATGATAGGTTCCTACGGCATGTTTGTGGTCATGAGGCGCTGTCATGTTTCTGGTGTTACCCGTTTTAATTTCGTCACTCCCTATATATAAAGGAACATCAATTTTTGAGTTCCACATTTTCTTATAGGCTTCCAATACAGCTGCTTTTTCTGGAGAATTTGGAGTGTACGATTTTACAGGCTCGTTAACTGCTTTTGGTACATGAAAAAATCCTTTTAACATATTCTTTGAATTTAGTTTCACTCATTAATGGTTTTCAAATGAATGATAATTATGAATATAAATAACTTAAAATAATGAGAATTATTTAGTTTTAAACAAAAGTACAAAGGAAAATTTGATAATTTATAGATAGAAATGCAATTTTACAAAACAATTTCTTTTTTTTGTTTTGCAATTAGTTCAAGGCAAAAGGGGCACTCAATTTGAATGAAGGAACAATAACTCTAAAATTTTTTGTTGTGGTAAAATTTACCATATTGAAATAGCCATGCATAGAACCAAATGGGGAAGACAACAGACATCCTGAAGTATAAGTGTGAGACTCTCCCGATTTTAAAACGGGTTTTTTGCCGATAACTCCTTCACCATCAACAATTTCTATTTCGTTTAATGAGTCAAAAATTTCCCAATGTCTAGAAATTAACTGAACAGAATCTTTGCCCTGATTTTCAATGGTAATTTCATAACTAAAGGCAAAATGAATCTTGTGATTTTTGAAGTAAGTACCTTCAAAAGTCGTCAAAACTGAAATTTTTATACCTCTTGTTATTTGAGAAACCATACTAATGTCCTATTTATCAGGTCAAATTTACGAAAATTACAAATTGAAATGTCAATTTTAAGTTAAATTTTATGTGATTTAATTTATAATATTGGTCGAAGTAGCTATTCCTTTACCAATTACACGGTCGTATCGGGCATTATTTTCTTTATAATAAACAATGGCGAAATAGTTGTTCTCTGTTTGATAAAAATTGCCATCGATAGCATTTTCTTCATCGATTTTCCCATATTTATCTGCTATTACATATTTAAAATTGGTGAAGCCCTGTTTAATCATGATGGCTTTTTCGTAAGTTCCTTTGGCTTGGTTGTACTCCATTTTATATTCTGGAGTTAGTGCGTAGTTGTTGAACATTCCGTTAACATAAATATCATCTTTACCATAATAACTAGGTGCAGAAAGACTGAAAAAGACCCAAGCATAATCGGCTTCGATTTCGTTATTTTCTCTGTTTAAGCATTTTACAACAAAGTTCCCGTTAATATCAGGGAAGTACGTGTATTGAAGTTTTGCTCGTGCAGCATTAGTATAAAGATGAGAATTGTAAACGCCACCTGAAGAATCTACAAATCCAACAAGGTTATTAGCAGCTCTAATGTCTTTATTTTCAAAGTTTAAATATTCATTTCCTGCCCAAAATTGGGTTTCACTATCGTATTTGTAAATCAAGTCATTGCCCACAGTATACATGGGTTTTATATTGGTAATTCCAGTTGCTAAAACGCCATTTTGAAGTAATAAAACTTTAACGTTTTTTAAAGGGCTTTGAAATAAAATAGTATTCGATTTTATGGAGAAATCAATATTATGTTTGTGATTTAAGTCTTTGATATTTCTGGCAGTTTTTATTTGCATAGGCACTGAAACCAAGTCCTCGTATACAATAAATTTACGTGAAAAAATGACTTCTCTATCTTCGTTTAAAATTTTAATAATATAGTTTCCGCTTACAGATAGCTGGGTAAATTTATTAGGGAATTGTACTTTGTAATGAGAATAGAGTTGAAGTGTGTTGAAGGAATTGGTATAGTCTTGAATTCTTTGATCGTCAAATCCTTTTAAATATTCATTTCGGGTAAGGTCAGAAGGAGTCCAATCGTAATTGCAGTGTACAAATCGATAATAATAATTGGCTTCGCTTCCAAATAAGTCATCGAATTGCAGTTGAAAAGAGTCTCCAAGCCTAAATATTGGAATCATATTTTCACCATTTTGAACAAAAGAAACTGTTTTTATGTTGTAGGGAGGCAACACTTCTTTTTCAACTTGTGCATGCGCAACTAGGCTTAGTAACAGTGCAATTAAAGTTATCTTCAAGGAGTTCATCATAAATTATGAATATTTTCTGTAGTGTAAATGTAAAGATAATATTGAAATGAACTGCTTGATTTAAAATTAACTTATTTGTAACAAACAGGTATAATTTCTCCTTTAGCCAGGCAATATTTCTCTACTTCTTCAGTGCTAATTTTTAGTGTGTAATTTTCTTCAACAACTTTAAATCCTATGCTTCTTAGTTTGTCAAAATAATCAAGACCATAAATGCGTACATGGTCGTATTGACCAAAAATTTTAGCTCTTTCTTTTGGGTCGGTTATACTATCATCTGAAAAAGTTTCTTTTCTTGAAAGATCTTGTGGGATTTGTAGGATAGCCATTCCGCCAGGTTTTAAAACTCTGTATAATTCACTCATCGCCTTAGTGTCATCTGGGATATGTTCCAAAACATGATTACACAAAATAATATCGTATTGATTGTCTGGAAAAGGCAAATTACAGATGTCAGCTTTAACATCTGCAAGAGGAGAAAATAAGTCGGTAGTAGTATAGTCTAGATTTTTTTGATTTCGAAACAGTTTATAAAAAGCCTGTTCAGGGGCAAAATGCAATACTTTCTTCTTTTCTATTGAAGTAAAAAAATCGGTTTCATTTTTTAAATAGAGCCAAAGCAAGCGGTGTCTTTCCAAAGATAAGGTGCTAGGCGAAAGTACATTATTTCGTTGAGTGCCATAGCCATAGGGAAGGAACATGCTAAAACTCTTACCGTCGATAGGGTCAGTGAATTTATTTCCTTTTAAAACAAAAGCTAAAATAGGTCTAGCCACATAGCTCAGCCGAATGAGTATTGGTCTAGGGATGACGTTGAGTATAAATTTAAAAATTCTTTTCATTATAGTTTTAGTGGCTCTTTTCTAAATTCATCTTCTTCGTTACTTTCAATTCCCAATGCTTTATAGATATAAGCGAATGTGGACAATAATTCTGGTTTTCCATCAACCAAGGCAACATCATGTTCAAAATGGGCACTTGGTTTTCCATCGGCAGTAAGTATAGTCCAGCCGTCCTTTAACTGTTTGATGTTTCGTGTTCCCATGTTAATCATTGGCTCAATCGCAACTACCATACCCTCAACAAATAGTTTTCCTCGACCTCGTTTCCCATAGTTAGGCATTTCTGGGTCTTCGTGCATTTTTTGACCTAGACCATGGCCTACTAATTCTCGTACTACGCCATAGCCATAACTTTCTGTATATTTTTGAATGGCATTTCCAACATCTTCCACTCGATTTCCAGCTTTAAATTCGCGGATACCTACATATAAACTTTCTTTTGTTACTCGTAGTAGCTTTTTAGTTTCTTCGGATACTTCTCCAATTTCAAATGAATAGGCGTGATCTCCATGAAACCCATTTTTGAATGCACCACAATCTACAGATATTACATCGCCGCTTTCGAGTGGTTTGTCATTTGGAATTCCATGAACTACTTGTGCATTAGGGCTCATGCAAAGCGAATTAGGAAAACCATACAAGCCAAGAAAACTAGGAACAGCACCATGGTCACGAATAAATTCTTCGGCACGTTTGTCTAGATATAATGTGGAAACTCCGGGTTTAATTTCGCTGGCAATCATGCCTAGAGTTTTAGAAACGATAAGTGCACTTTCGCGCATGAGTTCTATTTCTTCTCTTGTTTTCTGGATAATCATAAGACCTGTTTTTCAGTCTGCAAAAGTAACTATTTTATGTTATTTAATCCGGATTTGCCATAATTTTAAACAACTCTGAATTAGAGATGTAATATCTGTTTTCCATTGCTATCAATGATAATTGTGCGGTAACTAAATTATTTTCTCTTGAATTGATTAAAAACATTGAGCTTTCACCGAAAGAAAACAGTCGTTCCTCTGAGTTGAGCATTAGATTATTATCTTCCACCAATTCTTTAATTAATTCTTTTTGTTTGAGTATTGATGCTATCTCAATTTTTTGCGCATTTATTTTATTGGTCAATTGCACTTTTTCAACTGCCAGAGCAAATTCAGTTTCTTGAACTTTAAATTTAGCAAGTTTTAAGCCTCCTCTCTCTTTTCTTAAAAATAGAGGAAAATAAAAATTCAATCCAATTTTGTAATCTTCAAATTGGTAATTATCAAAGTAACTTGGTTCTGATAAATAGGAATACCCAATGTCAACTTTTGGCAAGAGCATATTGGCTTTTAGCTTTCTGTCAACGTTTAACATGTTAATCTTACTTTGTAGCGCATTAATTTTTGGATGATTTGTGATTGAGAATTGACTGCCCAATAAATCATTTGTTTTTAGCGTTTCTTGTATGGTGAGCTCTAATTTTTCTTCTGGTATGAGTTCGTCAGAAAGTTCAAGTGGAATGTTATTTTCTAGCCATAAAAAATTGGAGAGTTCTAATTTAGCTTTGTTCAATTTTAAACGAGAATCTTCCAAGCTAAGCAATCTATTTTTTACAATTATTCCAGCTTCCACACTATCAATAGCAGGTTTATCACCTTGTTGTATTAGCGTTTGGATTCCTTTAAAACGGATTTGAGCATTCTTTAGATAGTTTTCATAGAGCTTTACTTCATTATAGTTTTTCTTCCAATTGAAATAAGCAACAGAACCTTCATACAATACAGCAACGGCTTGAAGTTTTCTTTCAGCATTACTTAGTTGGAGTTGTATTTTTGCTTTTCGTACATCTGCCATTCGTTGATTAATAAATAATCCTTGTCCAAGTGGAACGAATACGCCTAAGGATGTCAATCCCTGATTGGGAACTGAGTTTTCGGGGTTGAGATAAATACCTTCATTGTTGTCAAAGCTTGCTTTTACTTCAATACCATACCAAGTTGGAATTTTAAAGCTGCTATTTAAAATCGAATAATACTCCGAATTTTTGAATTGTTTTTTACTAAAATCAACTTCAATTTTTGGATCGAATCCTCCACGAGCCATCAGTAGATTAGCTTGAGCTTTATTCAATTCCAAATTGGCATTTTTTACCATCGGATGGTATTTTTTTACATATCCTAAGAATTCATTATAGGTGAATTCCTTTGAACTGTTTAGTTGCCCAAAAGCCCAATGCCCACAACATAATAAAAGAATTAAAAGCTTTTTCATTATTTTTTATCTTTTGTTGAAGTGTTTTTAGGTTGGTAATAATTAGGAGGAAATCCATTAAGGGTTCTCCAAATTTCAAACCAAACTGGAACATCGTCTAGTAAAGCTAGTGTCTGAGCGCCTGAGCCCATACTGATTTGTTTTGGCCAAGCTTCTTCCGTTTCATCTGGAGCAATGAGAACTCTAAATTTCCCATTCTCACTGATGTAGGTTTCTACTGCTACTATTTTTCCTCCAAAAGTTCCATAGGACATGTTGGGCCAACCTGAAAAAACAATTGTAGGCCAACCGTCAAACCAAACCCTAACTTTTTCTCCTTTATGAATTAAAGGTAAGTCGGTTGGACTGACATAAGTTTCGACAGCTACATCATATTTTGCAGGCATGATACTCACAATTTGGGTACCTTCTTTGATAGTTTCGCCAATTCCAGATTGTAATGCCCTGTTTATATAACCGCTTTGTGGAGCTTTTATATAGTACATTCCGTTTCTAATTTTGTAGTTGGCGTATTGGTTTTCTAATTTGTTGACTTGAGCTTTTGTGTCATACTGATTGCTTAGAGCCGTAAACTGGTCGCTTCTGGCTTTTGAATCTTTTTCGGCATATTCAGCAGAAATTCTATTGATTTCTACTTTCGCATTAATCAATTCGTTTTCGCTAGCGAGCAATTTATTTTCTTGGGTTATAATTTTCGCTTCAACTTCCTGCAGTTTTAAACGTTTTTCTTCTACATCTGTTAATGGTTTCAACCCTTCTTTGTTCAAAGCCAAAGATCGGTTGAATTGAGTCGTTGCGATTTTTACCTGTGTTCTAACGGCTACTAGGTCCATGCTGTCGCTTTTTACTTTCAATATAGATTGTCTAATCTTATTACTGGCTTGCTGTAATTTTAATTTTTTTTCGTTTTCAATGGCCTGAATTTGAGCGGATAATGAAGTCACTTTTCCGCTATAGGATTGTTGTGCAAGTTTTTTAGCTTCAACTTGATTTTTTGTGATATTTACAAGGTTTGGGTCGAGATATTCTTCTTTAGTTTCTGAAATAAAAAGAATGGTATCGCCTTTATTGACAAAATCTCCTTCTTTTACATACCATTTTTCAATTCTTCCAGCAATTGCCGTGTGAATGGTTTGTGGTCTTTGGTCGGGTTTTAGAGTGGTAACAGAACCAGAGCCAGATATGTTTTGAGTCCATGGTAAGAACAAAAACAGCACTACTATTATGGAAAAAATGGCTATTATTCTATTCAACATCTTATAATGAGGTCTGTTTTCAAGATTTTTTATCGTAGAAAATTGACCCAAGGATGCTTGATTGGCTTTATTTTTTTCTGTTAAGTTCAGCATAACAAATTATTTTTTTAAATCTTTAATTATTGCTCCATTATTCATTATGATTTCTCGAGTACAGTTGTTCTTCCAGTGTTTATTGCTTGAAGACACAATTACGGTCCATTTATTTTTTTCAGACAATATGAATTCAATAATTTCTTTGGCAACTTGTTCATCCATTTTGTCAGTAGGATTTTCAAGAAACAGAATACGAGGTTTATTAATTATACTTCTTGCCAAAAGAATTTTTTGAGCATTTGAAGATGATAATTGTTTTCCTTCTGGAAAGATTCTTGTGTTTAATCCCTCTGGTAAGGTCTTTATGTAAGGAGTAAGTTGAACCGCATCTAACGCCCACTTTAAATCTTCTTGAGTTACATCGGGATTATTAAATGTGATGTTTTCTAAAATTGTTCCTTTAAAAGGGGTTTCCCCTTGAATGATAGTGCCTATGTGTGAACGATATTGTTTTAAGTCTATTTTTTTAAATGTATCGTCATTTATAAAAAAGGTACCTGATGTTGGCTGAATAAGTCCTGAAAGTAAACGTATTAAGGTTGTTTTTCCTGCTCCATTTTCGCCACTTATAATTATTTTTTCACCTTGTTGTATAGTTAAAGAAATGTTTTGCAAGACAGGCTCTGTAGAATCTGGAAATTTAAATTTTATATTTTCAGTTTCTAAAGTTATGTTCAAAAGACAATCTAAAATATTTGTATTTGACTCTTCTTCTAAGTTCATGTCGGTTACCTGACCAATTTTTTCTATGGAAGTCAATACATCATAAAAAGTTTCTAATCCTAAAATCAATTTTTCAACGGAGTTAATGACTAATAAAATAACAATTTCGGCAGCAACGAATTGTCCAATATTCATTTGTTGATTAAGAACTAAAAACCCACCAATTAGCAATAAACTTGCAGTAATAATTACTTTGAAGATGATGAGTTGTGTAAACTGACGCTGAATAATACTAAAGTGTTTTTCTCTATAATTCAAGTAATTGCTTACCAAATTGTCGTTTTTTTGAAGCGCAAAATCAAAATTGTTTTGTCTTCTGAAACTGAAATTGTTTCTAGCTATCTCTTGCAACCAGCCCGCTACTTTATACTTGTATTTGGATTCTTTTAAACTGCTATCCAAACCTTGATGGTATGAAAATTTGAAGATGGAGTATAAAAGAATAGCCAAGAAAAACCCAAAAACAATAAAAAACGGATGGTAAAAGGATAGAAGAATAATACCAAAAGCGATTTGCAATAAGGCTGCAGAAAAATCAATAAGTAATTTTGATGTCCCTTTTTGAATGGTTAGCGTATCGAAGAAACGATTAGCCAATTCTGGTGGATAAGTAGCATATATTTCTTCAAACTTTATCTTAGGAAGTCGATAAGCAAATTCAAATGAGGAACGAACAAATAATTTTTGCTGTAAATTTTCGGTTATTCGAAGTTGCATTAAGGATAGAATGCCTACAAATACAACTCCTAGCACCACTAATACAATCAATACAATCCATGAAGTACTTATTCTTCCTGATTGGATAAAATTGATGATTGCTTGAATGCCCAGTGGTAATGATAAACTTATCAATCCTGAAAAAATGGCATAAAAAATAATTTGCAATACATCTTTTCGGTCTAAGCGTAACAAGCTATAGAATCGTTTTAATGGGGTCATCTTATTTATTTTTTAGTGTTGTTTCAATTAAATTTAAGTAAAAATCAGTAGGACTCACAGAGTCATTACAATCGGTAATAGTTTTTAAATGATTTTGAAGAAAATGTTGGTGTAAAGCCCCTTCAACTATTGTTGAGGTTAAACTTTTTGCAAAATTATAATCGGGATTTACTTCATGAACCATAGCCACAATTCGGTTTATTACTCTTTTATAAATCAAGAAAAACCCTTCTTTGTTTTCTCTATCTACTTCTTTCGTGTGTAAAGTTTTGGTAAACTCTGCAACTATAATTTTATTCAAAATCGATTCATTGATGTGTGAGGTATTTGAGTCATCTTCCACTTTTTCTGTTACTATGGCTATTGCTTTTTTTAGTTTTTCCAAAGGATCAGTTAAATTATTTGTAGTAAATACCAGTCTATATTCCATCCAACTCCAATACCAAGAACATAAATAGATTAACAATTTGTGCTTGTTTTCAAAATAACGATAGATAGAACTTTCATTTGACCCTATCAAGTCACCAAGTTTTTTGAAAGTAAATTCCTCAAAGCCTATTTCATCTATGAGAAGAATACTCTTTTCAATAATTTTTTTTCCTAAAATGGATGTTTCAGGATCCTTAACATAAATCTTTTCGTTGACTTGAATTTTTATAGTTGACAGTAAATTTTCCATCGAATAAGGGTTAATTCTTAATTATTGAGTATTAGTTCTGTTTTTACTTGAATCAAAATTTAAAATGGTATTCAGAATAACACCATTATTGTATTGAAATACATTTTTTGAATTTACTTCTCTTCCCAGTTGAAGAATCTGATTTAGATAGCCAGCTTCCAATTTAATGTTCTTATTTATTTTATATCCAAGAACGAAACCTAATCTATTTTGATCGAATACATTTTCGTTTACATTTTGTCCAAAGCCGATGAATAGTTCATCATAAGCCGCTAAATATGGTGTTTTGTCATTTATGGCATTTCCTTTTAAAGGAATCTGAATTCTAAACATATAGCGTAATCTATTTGCAAAAAGATATTCGTTCTCATTAGTCAAATTGGGATTAGAGTAGCGGCCAATCCATCTTTGTTCCAACATAAATCGATGCGACAATTCGACAATCGACGTTTTATCAGTTATTGTAGCTACTTGAAAAATTCTATGTTCAGTAAAATCTTTACCAAAATTATTGATTGGAGTTGTTCCATAAGGAAAGGTTTCAATCCAACCATAGCCTAATCGCAATTGAACTTTAGAGTTAAGTTGGTAATTAACTCCCAAACGAAGTAAGCTTTGCTGCCATTCGGTAATGGTGTTTTCTCTTCGCCATTGATACTCTGTATGTATCCCAAATTTTTCATTTATTTTCAGAGTACCATTATAGGTGTACCATCCAATGGAATTGGTTTCTTTGCTTCTATTATTTTGCGCACTACTAAGGGAAGTAAATAGGATACTAATAGTAATGAACACAAAATGAAATATGGAAAAAGTTGTTTTTAACATTTGACAGAATATCTTGATTGATAAATTCAATTGCAAATATAATAGTAATACTATTAATTGTGAAATTTTAACTTTTATTTATGTAAAATATGTCTGGCAATTCTTTTTTACATTTCATTTGTACTATGAGTTTTGTCATATTTTTTATACGGATTAAATCTTAAATTTGATTCAATCAATTTTTCACTACTATGAGCAAATATGTTACAGCTGATGAAGCGGTTAAAGTTGTAAAATCAAATGACAGAGTTTATGTTCAAGCTGCAGCGGCTTGTCCAACAATTTTAACCAAAGCACTTTCAGAAAGAGCCGCCGAATTAAAAAATGTTGAAATATGTCATTTGCATACCGAAGGTGAAGCGCCTTATGCAAATCCAGAGTTAGCTGAAAGTTTTCATGTAAACTCTTTTTTTATTGGTAAAAATGTTCGGCATACATTGGCCGCAGGCAATGGGTCATACACACCAGTTTTTTTGAGTGAACTGCCTTATTTGTTTCGAAAAAAAGTACTTCCACTAAATGTAGTTTTAATTCATGTTTCGCCGCCAGATAGTCACGGCTACTGTTCATTGGGCGTTTCTGTTGAAGCTACTTTGGCAGCAATTGAAAACGCAACTACGGTAATTGCACAAGTGAATCCTCAGATGCCAAGAACTTTTGGAGATGGAATTCTTCATGTTTCTGAGATAGATTATCTGGTTGAGGTAAACCAGCCCATTTACGCTCATGAAATGGAAAAAATATCTCCATTAGAGGATAAAATAGGGGCTTACATTGCTTCTTTAATTGAAGATGAGAGTACTTTACAAATGGGTATAGGTTCAATACCCAACGCTGCTTTAGCAAAATTAACAAATCATAAAAACTTAGGATTACATACTGAAATGTTTTCAGATGGAGTTATAGATTTGATAGAGAATGATGTCATCAATTGTAATTATAAAGGCACATCAAGAGGGCGTGCATTGGCTACTTTTCTGGTAGGTTCAAAACGATTGTATGATTTTGTTAATGATAATCCGTTTATAGAAATGAAAGAGTCTTCAATCGTAAACGATACCGCTCGGATTAGGAAAAACCCTAAAATGGTGGCCATAAATTCAGCTATTGAAGTTGATGTAACAGGACAAGTTTGTGCTGATTCCATTGGGGCAAAAATGTATTCTGGTGTAGGTGGGCAAATGGATTTTATTCGAGGCGCATCACTAAGCCCGGGCGGAAAAGCTATTATTGCCTTACCTTCTGTTACTAATAGAGGAGAAAGTAGAATAGTTCCCTATCTCAAACAAGGAGCAGGTGTTGTATCAACACGTTCTCACGTTCAGTATATTATTACTGAAAACGGTATTGCTGATTTGTATGGAAAAACATTAAAACAGCGAACCCAAGAAATGGTGAAGATTGCACATCCTAATCACCAAGAATGGATTGAAAAGGTTTATTATAATTTGGTAAATTGTGGTTAAAAAACAAAAGCTCCATTTGGAGCTTTTGTTTTATAGTAGGGAGTGCCTTGTCATTACTTCTGGTTTCTCAATTCCCATGAGTTCTAGTATTGTCGGAGCCAAGTCGCCTAAAACCCCATCGTGAATTTGTTTCAATTCTTTATCTACTAATATAATAGGAACAGGATTTGTTGTGTGTGCTGTATTTGGACTTCCATCAGGATTTATCATGGTTTCGCAGTTGCCGTGATCAGCAATAATCAAGGTAGTATATCCATTAGCTAGAGCAGCAGTAACTACTTTTTCTACACATTTATCTACTGCTTCACAAGCTTGAATCGCAGCCTCCATTACTCCCGTATGACCCACCATGTCTCCATTGGCAAAATTCAGACATACAAAATCTACCTCGCCTTTGTTCAGTTCAGGAACCAATGCATCTGCTAGTTCGTATGCACTCATTTCAGGTTTTAAGTCGTAGGTAGCCACTTTTGGAGAATTTTTCAATATGCGACTTTCACCTTCAAAAGGTAGTTCTCTTCCTCCAGAGAAAAAGAAAGTAACGTGAGGATATTTTTCGGTTTCTGCAATTCGGATTTGTTTTTTACCTGCTTTCTCTAAAACTTCACCTAAGGTTTCTGTGATATTATCTTTATTATATACCACTTTTACATTTTGGTAGGTTTCGTCATAGTTGGTCAAGGTTACATAATACAAATTTAATTTATGCATGTTTTGCTCATGAAAATCTTTTTGCGAAAGCGTTTCAGTGAGTTCTCTTCCTCTATCGGTTCTGAAATTGAAGAAGATAACGACATCATTTTCTTTAATTGTAGCTAGTGGTTTATCATTGGCATCGACCATGATTATTGGGTCGATAAATTCATCGGTTATATTGTCTTTATAACTTTGTTTGATGCTCTCAATAGCATTTTTAGAATGTGTCCCAATTCCATTTACAACTAAATCATAGGCTTTTTTTACTCTTTCCCAACGTTTGTCACGATCCATTGCATAATAACGACCTACAATTGAAGCTAGTTTTACGGATGTATTTGAAATGTATTTTTCTAAATCTTGAATGTATTGTTTTCCTGATTTTGGATCAACATCACGACCGTCAGTAAAGGCATGAACGTATACTTTTTGTAATCCGAAATTTTGAGAAGCATCAATTAATCCTCTTAAATGTGAAGTGTGCGAATGTACTCCACCATCTGATACCAAACCTAGGAGGTGAACATTGGCATTGTTGTCTTTGGCATATTGAAAGGCTTCTACTAGAACAGGCTCTTGATTCAACGTTTTGTGCTCTACAGCAAGATTTATTTTTGCCAAATCTTGGTAAACAATTCTCCCTGCTCCAAGGTTCATGTGACCCACTTCGCTATTTCCCATTTGACCTTCGGGTAGACCAACATTGAGACCGTCAGTTCTTAATTGTGCATTAGGATATTGAGTATAAAGTGAATTGATAAATGGAACATTCGCATTGTCAATGGCAGAAACTTTAGGGTCTGGAGATTTTCCCCAACCATCAAGAATCATTAAAATTACTTTTTTGTTCATCGTGTTATGTTTTTATTTTTCAGGGTCAACTCTGTTGAGATTGTAGTGAGCAAAGATAAGGTATTTTAAAATTTTAGTTTGTGATTTCAGACCGATAATTTGATAATTATTTTGATGAGAAAGCTTTATTTTTTCAAAGTATTATAGTCTATAAAATAACGAATACTGATGGAAAAAATATGATTTAAATTCTTGTTATCAATTGCCTTGCTGAGGTTTTTTGTCAACTCTCGACTAAAATTATCTTCATATATCGAAGAGCTATTTCTGTACAATACAGAAATTTGACTTCCGGGAGCAAACCACCAAGAGTAGGAGAGGTCTAAATTCCAGGTGTTAAAATTTTGATCTTTATTTTCTGCGTATGTGGTGTTAGATAATAGCGTTCCGTTGTCTTGTAATGTATAAAAATCATGATTGGTAACATAAGACCAGTAATGTCTTACCGCCAAGTTAATATTCATTTTTTCATTCAAGGTGTATTTTCCTTGTAGGGTGTTGATATAGGTAATTCTGTTTCTTACAGCGAATATTGTAGCGTCGTCTTCACTAAAGTCAACCCAACCTACGTTGTTGTTTTGTCTGTAAAAACTGGTTTTATAATTTAATGAAAAATTGTCATTAAATCGGTATTTTGGGCTAATTGTGAGACCATAATCTACGCGGTCTTTTTCATTTATGTAAGTATAGTAGGGATTAATATCAATAGCAAATGGATGGTTGTAATTGGAAGAAAAATAGAGCCAAATTCCAACGCTTTCAGGTACTGTTAAAAATTTTGAATCATCACTAGATCGAGGTTCATAAAAATTATACGTTTTTAGTGGACTTGAATAAATATTTACACCGTAATAATCGTTTTTCTTACTGGTAGTATCAAATACTAAAGTGGCCGATCCAGTTTGTAGTTTTCCGGTTCTATTATCAAATTCACTGTAAAAATTTAAGTTGGTTTGAAAAGTGTTGAAATGTTTGGTAGGGTTCAATATTCTATAACTATTGTTAGAATATAGAGTGTAATAATGGGTTTGAAAATTAATGCCTAAATCATTATTGTCATAATCTTCTGAAATATATTTTCCTCCAACTCCATATCGGTATTTTCCGCTAGTTTCTCCCAGAAATAAAGAAGTATTATATCCTTTTTTGTCATCAATATTATTCGATTCATTTACATAACTGTACTTGAAATCTCCTTTTATATTAAAGGTGTTTCCTTTTGTATTCAAATCGAAAACGGCTGCAGACACATTCGCATCTCTAAAACTTCCAATTCGGGTCACGTTAGTATTTACGAAAGAAACGGAAGAGTTTTTTCTGAATCGTTGGTCAATAACTATTTCATTATAATTAGCTAAGGGTTCTATTTCTTTTCTTACTTCTCCGGTTTCTGAGTTTACTATTTCTAAATTTGTTTCTTCTGTGACTGCATTTAGCACGCCTATTCCTAAGCCGTTTTTTGTGCGGCCTGAAATTTTGGAAGCGTTAATGAGATTTATCGTGGAATTTCCATTAAAAAATTCTACATTACTCAATTTATAATCAGGCGATCCGCCAATTCTTCGGGAGTATAATAAATCTCCTTTTTTAAACAAATCAGTTCCTTCTGTAAAGAAAGGTCTGTTTTCTGTAAATTGTTGTTCAAAAGGGCCGAGATACAATTCGACATTATCAAATTTTGTTTGGCCAAAATCTGGAATTAATATGGCGTCAAGAGTAAAAGCATCGCTAATTCCGTATTTAATATCAAGTCCGGCCTTTAATTGTCCCGTGGTTTTTTCAAATCGATTGGAATTCAAATAAAAAGAAGAATAGGGAATAAAAAACAATCTCGTTGGCGTTTGAATGTCTTCAATTCCTTGCAATATTCCTGATTGGGCACTTTCGTTATTGATAGTGGAGTCAATAAAATTCCAAGTATAGGATTGTCGGTCTCTGCGTATTTCTCTGTAAAAATTGAGTCCCCAAGTTTGTTCTTTTTTCTTAGAAAAACGCAAGGCGGCATAAGGAATTTTTAATTCGGCCACCCAGCCAAAATCGGTTATTTTTACTTGGCTTTCCCAAATAGCATCCCAAGTAAAATCTTCGCCGTTTTCGTTAGTAAAAATGCAATCTGCTTGCACTCCAGCGGCACTTACATAAAATCTAAAATCTTGTTGGCTGTCGTTAAAGCCGTTTAAAAAAATCCCAAAGTTTTCTGAGGTGCCAAAATTGTCTCTTTGGGTGATTTCTTTCAGAATTTTATTGGGCTCATCATCGTACATTTTTGCAGCAACAAAAATGGCATCGTCGTTGTAAACAATTTGAACTTCAGTTTTTTTATTTTCATTTATGGGTCTGCCATTGTCAGGGGCGAACATTATAAAATCCTTGCCCACAGGAGCGTATTCCCATATAGGCTCATTAAATTTCCCGTCTATTGTAATGTTTCCCGCAGTTATGGCATTTAAAACTTTCTTTTGACCGAAAGAATGAAAATGAGTCACTATCAAGAATAGTAATAGACGCTGAAATTTATTCATAAAAACTACTGCTTTATCTTACAAAAATAACCATAAAATTAACATTTGCAACTCTATTGCAATATATTTCAATTACTTTCGTTTTTCCTTTACATCAAAAAATATTCTCCATTGTATATTAGTTTTTGAAATCCAAATTTAATATTGGCATGAATTTTGTAATTTTGAAAACGTCTCAAATTTGTCATTTAACTTAAATACAATCAATGATTTATAAGTTTTTTCCTTTGTTTTTTTTCTTTTTAACTTCTTTTACCTTGTCTCCCTCGGACGAAAGTAAAAAGGTTGAGAATGTATCTCATAAAGTTTCGGTTTCTAATAGCGAAATGAATGCGGAATGGGTATATGATAATCTAAATGCAAATCATTTTTCCTTGCCCAAAATGGAAAGTTTTTCCGAAGCTTTAAAAGGATTCAATTTGTTAAAAGAAAAAGGGCTTATCCAAAAAGACATCTTAACCCTCATTGATTTCGGTTTGTCATCCAATGTAAAAAGGCTTTGGGTGATAGATTTAACAACCAATACGATTTTATTTAATTCCTTAGTAGCCCATGGAAGAAATACAGGAGAAGAGTTTGCTACATCTTTTTCCAATGAGGCTTCTTCTTTCAAAAGTAGTTTAGGATTTTATGTAACGGGAGAGATTTACCAAGGTAAACATGGAAAGTCACTAAAATTAGATGGACTAGAAAAAGGAGTAAATGACAAAGCTAGAGAAAGAGGAGTAGTTATGCACGCAGCAGATTATGTTTCGGATGCTTTTATAAAGGTCAATAAAAGATTGGGTAGGAGTCAAGGTTGTCCAGCTCTTCCAGCAGCACTCACAACAGATATTATCAATACAATAAAAAATAAATCCTGCTTGTTTATTTATCATCCGTCAAGAAATTATTCAAATAGGGCCAAAATTTTGTCGTGATTAAAAATAGTTGCCTTTTGATTCGTTGCCTGTTATCAGCTAACAAATTAATACTAAAAAGATTATCTCTTTTTTGAATGTTTGAAAAAAGGTTAATAAAAAAAACTAACGATTTTTATAAAAAAAATTTGGAGCAAATTAAACTTATTGTCTATATTTGCACCGTTGTAATGCGAAAGTAGCTCAGTTGGTAGAGCTCCAGCCTTCCAAGCTGGTTGTCGCGAGTTCGAGCCTCGTCTTTCGCTCTTAAAAAAAGTCTAAACGTATGTTTAGACTTTTTTCGTTTAGGGCTATTTTTAAATTACGTGTATTCGGTTTCTTTGTTAACAGAAAACAAAAAAAAGTTATAATTAATTCAATAAATAAATTAAGGTAACTATATACAATTCTACACAAACTAAAAATTAACTGTTTTTAAATAATTTTTCCACCCAATATTATCTTCTATTTTTATAAAAGTATTATTTAAATCATAAGTATCATCAGACAATCCACTTTTACCATCATTTAAAAATTCAAATAAGTCATTAATACGAATAAATTCTGTTTTTGTTTTTGCACAAGTAATAAAATTAGGATAAGACAGTCTATCATTTTTAACATAGACTATAACCAAATAATAACTAAAATCTAACATGATGTATAAATTTAAAATATTAACCAAAAATAGTACAATATCTAAACATTTAAATGAAAATGATAAAATCTATCGAGCAGAATCAATAGTAAGTTCGATGTAGATGATTTATAAAATTCAATCTTACCTAACGAATTTAAAATTTTAGATAAAAATAAGCTAAAAAGATTGCAAAAAGGGGAAGAAATTAGAGTGACCTTTAAAGAGATAAAAACACTAATTATAAAACAAATTAAGCAACCTATGGCAGTATAAACTGTCTATCAACTTCAATAGAGCCTGTTTCTGGACTAACAGAAAGCGTTATAATTACTTCTCTATTATCAGCTGTTTTTATATCATTAACCTTTGATTTTTTTAGTGTTTTTGCCATCAATTCAATATGGTGATTAGCTGTTTTAATAAGCATTAATAAATTTACGTCCATTTCTTCGGACATTTGAGCAGGGATTGTGATTACTTGTAAAGGCATAATAGTTTTCTTTTTAGGTTTTTTAGCTCGAATTGGTTTGCCATTAATATCAATTATCTCTTTATTGTAAGTAATTGAGTTATATACTTTTCCTCTTTCCATTGTGCCAAAATCATCTGCTCCATGTAAAAATAAGTTTGGAGTTTTGGTTGGATGTAAAGGAATGTAAGAAGTTGGTTCTTCGGGCTCAGTGCTCATAATAATATTTTAAATAGTTAAAATAAAACATAAATAAAATCAATCTTAAATAGTATGGAAACAATTCGTCTAGTTATGGGAATATTACTTTGTATTTTCTTGTTTGTTTGTATTGTTTATTTTATAGTTGGTATATGGATAATTTTTAAAAAATAGGGTACAGATACTTAATATAAAGGCTAATAATGCAATTAAAGGAGTGACTACATTGTTAAATATTGTATATTTTCTATCCCATTCAATTTCAGAAGCCTCTTTTTCAAATCCTTTAGTTTTAATCTTAATAAATCCTTTAGAAGTTATGATTAGTTTTTGTTGAGAAATAGACCATTTAATTAGTTTTTCACTATTTAAAAATTCTAAAGAATTAATCAAATTTGTTTTATCTCTTTCAGCTATTAAAGATATGTTAGCTAAAGCTTCAATGGTATTATCATCTATAACTTTTGATTTAGGTAAATTATTGCTTAGTTCTTGAAACGTAAAAATTTTATTATAATCTGTCGATAAATACTTCAGTATTTGGTCAAAAAATTGTGCAGGATTATCAGTCATAATATATTTAGGTTTAAGTTAAAATTTGTTCTTTGAAATTATTGTTTTTAAAAGTAGAAAATATATTTATTTGTTGGTTTTCCATCACTATCCTCTTTGTCAAAAAGAATAACATTTGTAAAATCTTCTGCAATTAATGTTGAACCGTATTTTGAATTATAAAAATAATATTTTAAAGTAGAATTATACGAAAGATATATTAACTCTCTATACATTGGTTCTGGAAAATAACTTCTTTTAAAAGAAATAAAATTGTCGTTGTACGTAAATTCTGTTTTAGTTTTATCTGTGTTTTTTAATACCCATTTACCTTTTAAATATATGTACTCTTCAACAAATTTTACATTGTATGTTCCTTTATACTTCATTAAAGCAGAAACAGTATTATCTTTTTTAAATTCCTCTGTAAATGTATTTTCATTTTCTTCTTTTATTATTTTATTTACGCCAAAATACATCCAATTATTCATTTGAGAGAACACACTATTTTTTGATAAATCTCCATCTTGAAAATGATTTTGAAGTTGTTTCATATATTCATTTGTAAATCGCTCTTTTATCTTTGTAGTTTTACTATCTCCATAATTTAAGCTTTCTATTTTAGTCATTATATTATTAACAGTAGTTTGTAATTTATTACGATTATTATCATAACGTCTTTGTTTTTCCATAGCCACAGCACCTTGTAAATCAATAGCACTTGTGTCATACGTTTCACTATAACGATTATTTGAACTATTTACAGCGGTATATGTCCATGAATTAGTAAGACTATTATATGATTTAGTGCCAACTAAATTACCATATTCATCGGTGTATTCATAACATCTAGTAAGAGAATTCCATTTTTCAGAAATAGATTGTGCAAAACTAAAAGAGGTAAACAATAAAAAGAATATAATATTTTTCATAATTTTAATTTAAATTATTGTTTTGTGAGAGGTATATCTCCAACCCCTTCATACACTTGAAAAATTGTTTTGTTATCAGTGCCTTTTTTAAAATGTAATTTAACAGTTGACGCTTGAATTGTCCATGAAAATTTATATTCATTATTTGTATTAATACTTTCATTCACATTTACTTCAATATTAGAGTTATCATAAGTATTTAGCAATTCTTTATAGCAAGTTTGACCTCCTGAAATAACTTGGCATACATTGTCTGAAGTGAATTTATAACCGCTCCCTGAAGAGATATTCCCGTAAAATTGAACCCAAGTTCCCTGAATCCAAGCGGGAGGATGAAACGATTTGTTATTTGCGCTTGATGAGTTTTCTGAGTCACTTTTTGAACATGAGGTTATTATTAATGACAACAATAGAATTGAAATAGTTTTTTTCATAAATGAACAATTTAAAGTTTTACAAAAGTTGAAATTTAATTTTTAAGTATTTTACGGCAAACCGTAATTGTATTAAATTATTCAAATATAATAAAATCGGAGGCGTAAAAGCGTCCGTACAAAAAATATTTGTTTGCCACCTTTGAATATGGTTTCAGAGGATGCATTTTTAATAAATTTAGGAATTCATATAAGGCAAATTCGAGAAAGAAAAAATCTTTCTCAACAAAATTTAGCTGATGTATGTAATTTACCTAAATCTACAATAGGCAGAATTGAAAGAAATGAAGTAAATACTACAATTAGAACATTAGTTAAAATTGCGAATGCCTTAGAAATAGAACCTAGAGAACTTCTAAGTTTTAGTAAATACAGAACGCTTTAACATAATCTACCACTAATAAAACAAGTTATATTTAGATATTTTACGGAATTTTAAATAAAGGCATTTACACTAATTCAATATATATTACAGGTTTATAGTAACCTAATAAAGAAAAAAAACATTATCTCATTCACTACTACAACTTAATTATTAATCTAGGTTTAAGTGAATTAATTAAGACTTGATTTGATAAATTGAGTTTATATAATTTTTATGATAATTATCTTATAAATGAATAAAATATAAGTTATGTATTTCATACGTCCCTCTCATGTTGGTCAAGTTAAATTTACCTAGATATAAAGTACTTTTTTTCGTTATGACCCCTATGTCTCGTTGATTTTTTTAATCTAAACATATTTTTACAAATAGAAAATATTACAATAAAGTTAGCGACAATACAATTACAGTACATTTTATAAAAACAAAAATCGTAACTACTTATAAAATAAGAAATTACGATTAAGTATTGTGACCACGGTGGGATTTGAACCCACACGCCCTTACGAGCACCACCCCCTCAAGATGGCAAGTCTACCGTTTCTCCACGTGGCCAAAAACAAAAAAAGTCACCCGCCAAGGCGAACGACTTGTTGTGACCTGACTGGGGCTCGAACCCAGGACCCCATCATTAAAAGTGATGTGCTCTACCAACTGAGCTATCAAGTCGTCGCTTGAAGATGTTTATAATTTTGTGACCTGACTGGGGCTTCCCGATTCTCTTCGCTCTCGGGATAAACTTCTCGCCCAATGCATTTGGCTTTAAAATTGTGACCTGACTGGGGCTCGAACCCAGGACCCCATCATTAAAAGTGATGTGCTCTACCAACTGAGCTATCAAGTCATTAACCTTTCTTCAACGCGGGTGCAAATATAAGGCGTTATTATTTATTTTTCAAAGGTATTTTATTTTAAATTTGTGTTTTTTTGCTAATTATTGTTAACGTCTTTATTTATAAGGTTTTATTGCTATGGAGAAAATAATTTTGATAGGATATATGGGCTCAGGAAAGTCAACAATTGCAAAATTATTGTCAAAAAGCATCAATTATGAGTTCTTAGATTTAGATGAAATTATTGAAAAAGAGCAAAATGCGTCTGTCTCCAGAATTTTTGAACAAAAAGGTGAAGTGTTTTTTAGAAAATTGGAGCACCAAGTGCTGAAAAGAATTTTACTATTAGAAAATAATATGATTTTGAGTCTTGGTGGAGGAACGCCTTGTTTTGCAAACAATCAAGAACTTTTGAATCAAGAGGGTATCACTACAATATACCTAAAAACGTCAATCGACAAATTGTATGAAAGATTGAGAACTCAAAAGGCAAATAGACCCTTAATTGCAAGTAAAAGCGAAGAAGAAATGAAAGAGTTTATTGCTAAACATCTTTTTGAAAGAAGCTTTTATTACAACCAAGCAAAATATGTTGTTACTACAGATGGAAAAACACCACAAGAAACAGCTTTAGAAATACAGTCGCTATTAGTTTAAATAAGCATAACTTGTGTTTTCTTCAAAAACAACTTGAACATGCTCTTGCAAAGAGGTGCTTAGAGAAATTCCTTTGAAATCTGCTTTTACGGGATATTTTTTGTGATTTCTATCTACTAAAACTGCTGTTTTAAACTTTTTTAGCGGTACTTCAAGAAAATGTTTGACTCCGTATATTAAAGTAGTTCCGCTATTCAAAACGTCATCTACTAATACAAGACCTTTATTTTCATAATCTTCTCTTGCTACAGAAGTGGAAATGGAATCACTCGGATGTAATTTATTGATAAAAACTTCACATAAAATAATTTGTATTGGTGAAATCAAAGTGAGGCTTTGAGCAATTTTTTCAGCAAGTACAAATCCATTTTTTGTAATTCCAGCTATAACGACAGCTTCTTCATCTACAAAGTTTTCATAGATTTGAAAGGCTATTCGTTTAATTTTATGTTCTATTTCTTGATGATTGAGTATGATGTTGTGTTCCATAGAGTCGTTTTAAAGCAAGTGGAAAATAGTTATAACTCGTTTTGAGGATTTGTTTTTAATTTATTTTCAAAATCATTCAAATCTCTTCTGTCTTTTTTTGTAGGTCTACCATCACCCGTTTTTCTGTAATGTTCCTTGGCTAGTTTCAATAATTCTAAATGTTGATAGGCTTCTTCTGGAGTTTCATTTTTTCTGTAAATGTCTACCAATTTTGCTCCAACGCGATTTTCAGGAATGTCTAAAACAGTAATTATTTGTGTAATTTGGTCTTTTCTAAAAGTAATAGTATCAGAGGGAAAAACTTCTTTAGAAGGTTTAGCAATTTGCCCGTTTACGGTAATATGATTTTTTTTACAGGCTTCTGTAACCATGTTTCGGGTTTTGTAATATCGGACGCACCACAAATATTTATCCACTCTCATGTTTTTCTAAAATCGGCGTTAAATTGTTTACAAAAATAAATCAAAATTGTATCTTGCGCTCCTAAAAAATCTCTATAATGAACAAATTTAAGCTTTATTTTGTTGTAATTTCCTTGGCTTTGGGTTTATTTTCTTGCAACAAAGATTCCAATACAAGTGAGCCAGTTCCAATTAGAGATTTTGCCGTTCAATATGAGACGGATAGTACAACTATTGCCGACTATCTCAAAACGTATTATTTAGTTGGTACGGACCAAGAATGGACTTTTACAGACAACAGTGACATAACATTGGCAAAGATTCCTGCTGGTGGAACCCAACCTTCTATTTGGTCGTTATTAGATAGCCCAACTTTTCCCAAGCTTTTAAAAAAACCAGTCACACTTCACAATATAGAATATACAGTCTATTATTTAAAATTACGAGAAGACAATAGTTTAGATGGACAAAGACCAACAACGGTTGATGGAGTTTTGGCTTCATATAGCGGATTTTATTTGAAAGACAATTCAACAACTACTGATGGTACTAAAAAAATAGATATCGAAAGCACAGCATTTGAATCTGTTTTATTTCCTCAACAAATAATAGGATTAGATTCCACAATTAGAGGTTGGTCTGAAATTTTCCCAAAGTTTACATCAGGAAGTTATCCTGAGTCTTCAGAGTCAAGTCCAGACCCAGCTGTTTTCAAGGATTTTGGAGCAGGGGTTATGTTTTTGCCATCAGGATTAGGGTATTATAATGGAGCATCTGGTTCCATTCCGTCTTATTCACCTTTGGTTTTTTCTTTTAAATTATATAAAGTGAAGAGAGCCGATCAAGACGAAGATGGGATTCTTTCAGTAGATGAAGATCTTAATGGCGATTTTGATCCGACAAACGATGATACCGACGGTGACGGAAAACCAAATTATCAAGATAAAGATGATGATGGTGACGGTGCTTTAACCTTAAACGAAATTAAAATAAACGGAGTAATTCCTACAAGTTATGATTTGATTTTGGACTGCAGCGGATTAACAACCGGAACCAAAAAACATTTGGATAAAACTTGTAAATAATTACCTTACAATAGAGAATAAAAAAAACCGACTTAAGCAAGTCGGTTTTTTTATTGATACAAAAGGAATGGTTATTTTCTCTTGATTACTTTTTCTGCAGCTTCTACAATCGCCTGATTGTTTAGCTTGTATTTTTCCATTAGTTGTTCTGGAGTTCCGCTTTCGCCAAAACTGTCTTTTACGGCAACAAACTCTTGTGGTTTAGGATTATTTAAAGCTAAAACTCTAGATACGCTTTCGCCTAATCCTCCAAGGAAATTATGTTCTTCAGCGGTAACTACACAACCCGTTTTTACTACTGATTTCAAGATAGCTTCATCATCCAAAGGTTTAATTGTGTGGATATTGATAACTTCTGCCGAAATACCTTTGGCTTCCAATGTTTCTGCTGCGATTAAAGCTTCCCAAACCAAATGACCTGTGGCAATTATCGTTACATCAGTTCCTTCGTTGAGTATAATCGCTTTTCCTATTACGAATGGTTCGTCGGCTGGTGTGAAGTTAGGTACAACTGGACGACCAAAACGCAAATAAGCTGGGCCGTGATGGTCTGCTAAAGCCAATGTAGCTGCCTTAGTTTGATTGTAATCACAAGTGTTGATTACGGTCATACCTGGCAACATTTTCATTAGTCCAATATCTTCAAGAATTTGGTGTGTTGCTCCATCTTCACCAAGAGTTAGTCCTGCGTGAGAAGCACAAATTTTTACATTTTTATCAGAATAGGCCACAGATTGACGAATTTGATCGTAAACTCTTCCAGTAGAAAAGTTGGCAAAGGTTCCAGTGAAAGGAATTTTTCCTCCAACAGTTAAACCAGCTGCAATACCAATCATATTTGCTTCAGCTATTCCAATTTGGAAGAAACGTTCTGGATGATTTTTTTTGAAATCGTCAAACTTTAATGAACCAATTAAATCGGCACAAAGTGCAACAACATTTTCGTTTTTTTGACCTAGTTCTGTCATTCCGGCTCCAAAACCTGAACGAGTATCTTTACTTCCTGTATTTGTATATTTTTTCATTTTTTTAAATTGAAAGATTAAAAATTGAAAGATTAAAAAATTCTGCAATCAGAAATTGTTAATCAACAATCTTAAATTTTAGTAGTCTCCTAGAGTTTCTTGGTTTTGACTTAAAGCATTTTCTAATTGTGCATCATTTGGTGCTTTTCCATGCCAAGCATGACTGTACATCATAAAGTCAACTCCATTACCCATCTCGGTATGCAATAATACACAAACAGGTTTTCCTTTTCCAGTTCTTGATTTTGCTTCATTCATTCCAGTAATGATAGACTCAATATCATTTCCTTTGGTGATTTTTACAACATCCCAATCAAAGGCTTCAAATTTTGCTCGTAAACTACCCATAGCAAGAACTTCATCAGTTGTTCCGTCAATTTGTTTTCCATTAAGGTCAACAGTAGCGATTAGATTATCTACTTTTTTTGCAGAAGCATACATAATGGCCTCCCAGTTTTGACCTTCTTGTAATTCGCCGTCTCCGTGAAGTGTAAAAACAAGATTTTTATCACCATTTAATTTCTTAGCTTGAGCAGCACCAATACCAACAGACAAACCTTGTCCAAGTGAACCAGAAGCAATTCTTACGCCAGGCAATCCTTCATGCGTAGTAGGGTGTCCTTGGAGACGAGAATTGAGTAAGCGGAAACTAGCTAATTCTGAAACAGGGAAATAACCACTACGAGCTAATACACTATAGAAAACAGGTGAGATATGACCATTAGAAAGGAAAAATAAATCTTCTCCAATGCCGTCCATATCAAAGCCTTCTTTGCGATTCATTATATTTTGATACAAGGTAACTAGAAATTCTGTACAACCAAGAGAGCCTCCGGGATGACCTGAATTTACAGCATGAACCATTCGAAGAATATCTCTTCGGACTTGGATAGTTAAATCGTTTAATTGTTGAATGTTAGGCTTCATTTTGTATGTTAAAGTTAAACTGTCGCAAATGTAATTTTTATTTTGCCGAGAGACAAATGATTTTTATAATAGTTATCACAGGGCTGAATGTGTAAGTGTTAAATAAAATCCTAAATCCTATCACGAAGTGTCGGGACTAAATCCTAAATCTTTTATCTTTGCCGTCCCGAACAGTCGGGAAAAACACCAATATGAAGTTCGATTTATTACAAAAAGACACTCAATCTAAAGCCAGAGCAGGGAGTATTACTACAGACCATGGCGTGATTGAAACTCCTATTTTTATGCCTGTAGGCACAGTTGCTTCTGTAAAAGGAGTGCATCAGCGTGAATTAAAAGAAGAAATTAATCCAGATATTATTTTAGGAAATACGTATCATTTGTATTTGCGTCCTCAAACTCAAATTTTAGAGCAAGCTGGGGGATTACACAAATTTATGAATTGGGATAGAAACATTCTGACTGATTCTGGAGGATATCAAGTGTATTCACTGTCTGCTAACAGAAAGATTAAGGAAGAAGGAGTAAAATTCAAGTCGCATATTGATGGTTCCTATCATGTTTTTACCCCAGAAAATGTGATGGAAATTCAACGCACTATTGGTGCAGACATTATTATGGCATTTGATGAATGTACCCCTTATCCTTGTGATTACAAATATGCACAACGCTCCATGCACATGACGCATCGTTGGTTGAATCGATGTATTACTCATTTAGAAAAAGTACCTGTAAAATATGGATATGAGCAAACTTTTTTCCCAATTGTTCAAGGAAGCACCTACAAAGATTTGAGAATACAATCGGCAGAATATATTGCAAATGCAGGTCAACAAGGAAATGCTATTGGTGGATTATCGGTTGGAGAGCCAGCAGAAGAAATGTATGCTATGACTGAAGTGGTTTGCGATATTTTGCCTCAGGATAAACCTCGCTATTTGATGGGTGTGGGGACTCCAATTAATATTTTAGAAAATATTGCGTTAGGAGTGGATATGTTTGATTGTGTGATGCCAACTCGAAATGCTCGAAATGGAATGTTATTTACAGCAAATGGAACCATCAACATAAAAAACAAAAAATGGGAAGATGATTTCTCTCCACTGGATGAAATGGGGATAACGTTTGTCGACACAGAATATACGAAAGCGTATTTAAGACATTTGTTCGCCGCCAATGAGTATTTAGGAAAACAAATTGCTACCATACACAATCTAGGTTTTTACATGTGGTTGGTTCGAGAGGCCAGAAAACATATCTTAGCAGGAGATTTCAGAGTTTGGAAAGAGATGATGGTGAAGCAAATGAGCCAAAGATTGTAATAGTGATTCGTTTATTTCACAGAAAACGATAAAAATAAAAAGATGCTTAAAATAATAGACAAATACATTCTCAAAAGATACTTAGCTACTTTTTCGGTAATGTTGTTGTTGTTTATTCCAATTGGGATTATCATTGATGTTTCGGAGAAAGTAAACAAAATGATTGAAAATAAAGTTCCGTTCATTGAGATTGCGAACTATTATTTTCATTTCACGATACATTTTGCCAATTTTTTATTTCCCATTTTTTTATTTCTTTCTATCATTTGGTTTACTTCAAAATTAGCCAACAATACTGAGATTATTGCCATTTTAAGTTCGGGGATTTCTTTTACACGTTTTTTAAGACCTTATATTATTGGAGCAACAATTGTATCAGTCAGTGCCTTAATTATGGGATTTTTTCTTGCTCCAAAAGCTAATGAGGTGTATAACAATTTTAGATATACTTACTTGATAGGAAACGGACAAGAAAAAATGCGTGAGGATTCGGATGTTTTTAGACAAATTAGTGATGACGAATACATATATGTAAGTAATTTCAATACTATTTCTAAAACAGCCTTTAATTTCTCGTTAGAAAAATTTAAAGGGGATCAATTGGATTATAAAATAACCGCAAACAGAATTAAGTGGAATCCAGAAGATAGCACTTATACCATGTTTGGATATACCAAGCGAACAGTGGGCAAATTAGAAGATTTGATTGAAAAAGCTGAACAAAAGGATGCTATTTTTAGTTTTGATTTGGACGATTTAACCCCTACAGTTTATGTAGCAGAAACGTTGAGTTATATTGATTTAATTCATTTTATTGAGAGAGAAAGAAAGCGTGGAAATGCCAATATTAATGTTTATTTGACAGTTTTATATAAAAAATATAGTGTTCCAGTATCAGCATTTATTTTAACCATAATAGCTGTAGCTGTCTCCTCGATGAAACGCAGAGGAGGAATGGGAATGAATCTAGCAATAGGAATTCTTTTGGCTTTTGCATTTGTGTTTTTTGACAAAATTTTTGGAGTAATGGCCGAAAAATCAACTATTCCTCCTATCATTGCGGTTTGGATTCCTAATATAGTTTTTGGAAGTTTAGCTGTTTATCTTCTGCGCAATGCCAAGCGATAATGTTAAGAGTTATCTGCAACTTCACCTCATTGTTTTTATATGGGGTTTTACAGCTGTTTTAGGTGCCTTAATTTCGCTTAGCGCCATTCCGTTAGTTTGGTATAGAATGGCAATGGCTTCGGTTTTTATACTTCTTTTCATTTGGATAAAGAAAATTCCGTTTGCTATTCCATTAAAAGTTTTAATTGGATTTATTTTTGCAGGATTAATAATTACACTGCATTGGCTCACTTTTTTTAAAGCAATTAAGGTTTCTAATATTTCGGTTACTTTAGCGTGTCTCTCAACTGGAGCTTTTTTCACATCTTTGTTAGAACCTTTACTACACGGAAGAAAAGTTATTTTATATGAAGTGCTGTTTGGAGTTCTTGTTATTATTGGTTTAGGTATTATTTTTAAGGTTGAAGGTAATTACATTCACGGAATCTTGTTTGCACTATCGTCAGCTTTTTTATCTGCTCTTTTTTCTGTTATTAATAGTAAGTATGCCAAATTATACAATCCTACAATAGTATCCTTTTATGAAGTTTTGAGTGGAGTAGTTTTTTTATCAGCCTATTTCCTTTTTGTTGGTGGCTTTAATTCTAACTTTTTCCAATTGAGCTTTAACGATTGGATGTATTTAACGATTTTAAGTTCTGTTTGTACGGCTTTTGCTTTTATTGCATCGGTAAAAGTGATGAAATTTCTGAGTCCTTATACAGTAATGCTAACCATTAATTTAGAGCCTATTTATGGAATTATTCTGGCAGTTATTGTTTTTCAAGACAAAGAAAAGATGAGTATTGAGTTTTATATTGGGGTATTAATTATACTTTCAACAGTTATTATGAACGGACTTATTAAATACTATAAAAAATAGTGTTTAGGGAGTATTTTAGTCATTATGGCTTTCACTTTTTTGGCGCATCTAAATTGTATATTCTGTAAAATGTTTACAATTAAAACTAATTTTTTTCTTTTGTTCATAATATTATATTTTATCTTTGCTCTCCAAACAAAATAAAATCGAACACATCCTATGGAATATCTAGATTTTGAACTTCCCATAAAAGAGTTGATTGACCAATTAGACAAATGTCAAATTATTGGACAAGAATCCAATGTTGATGTCACTACAACTTGCAAACAAATTGAGAAGAAACTTGACGAAACCAAGAGAAAAATATACAAAAATCTGACGGCTTGGCAACGTGTTCAATTGTCTCGTCATCCTAACAGACCTTATACATTAGAACATATTACTAATTTAACGAAAGGAACATTTTTAGAGCTTTTTGGTGACAGAAGTTTTAAAGATGACAAAGCAATGATTGGAGGTCTTGGTAAAATTCAAGGTCAATCGTTTATGTTCATTGGACAACAAAAAGGAATCAATACCAAAATGCGTCAATTACGTAATTTTGGGATGGCAAATCCTGAAGGATACCGTAAAGCATTACGATTAATGAAAATGGCAGAAAAATTCGGTATTCCAGTTGTCACATTAATTGATACTCCAGGTGCCTATCCAGGTCTAGAAGCCGAAGAAAGAGGACAAGGAGAAGCAATTGCAAGAAATATATTTGAAATGTGCAGACTGAAAACACCAATTATCACAGTAATTGTTGGTGAAGGTGCTTCAGGTGGAGCACTTGGAATAGGAGTTGGTGATAGAGTATTAATGATGGAAAATACTTGGTATTCTGTGATTTCTCCTGAATCTTGCTCTTCAATTCTTTGGAAAAGTTGGGAATACAAAGAGCAAGCAGCCGAAGCATTAAAATTGACTTCTGCAGATATGAAAAAACAAAAATTAGTTGACGATATTATTCCAGAACCACTAGGTGGAGCTCACTATGATAAAGAAACAACTTTCAAAACGGTTGAGCAATACATACTAAAAGCATTTAATGAATTAAAAGATTTATCAACAGAAGAATTAGTAGCTCAGAGGATGGATAAATACAGTAAGATGGGCGAATTCAAAGAGTAAATTCTTACAAATCAAGTCTATATCCGAAGCCCTATGGTTTCGGATTTTTTTTTACTTATAAACAAAAAACACTGATTTGTTAACATGGATTTCTAATAACTCTACACTAATTTTTTTTATTTTTTATATACATTCGCACTATGGAAAATTTCAGAAATATCAGCCCAATAAAAGTAGATAAAACTACTATCATAAACCTTGAAAAAGGAAAGCTACCACCACAAGTTATAGAACTCGAGGAGGCGGTTCTTGGTGCAATGATGATTGATAAAAAAGGGGTTGATGAGGTTATTGATATTCTTCAGGCAGATGCTTTTTATAAAGAGGCTCATAAGCATATTTTTGAGGCTATTGTACAGTTATTCACAGATACGCAACCCATAGACTTATTAACTGTTTCTGCTCAGTTAAAAAAGAACGGAAAATTAGAATTGGCAGGGGGTGATTTTTATTTGATTCAGCTCACACAAAAAATATCCTCCTCAGCCCACATTGAATTTCACTCCAGAATCATCTTACAGAAATACATTCAACGAAGTTTAATACGAATCTCATCAGAAATTATCGAAGAGTCCTATGATGAAACTACAGATGTTTTTGATTTACTTGACAAAGCAGAATCAAAATTATATGAAGTAACTCAAGGAAACATCAAGAGAAGTTCAGAAACTGCTCAAAGTCTAGTGATTCAGGCTAAAAAACGTATTGAGGAAATAGCGGGTAAAGAGGGACTAAGCGGTGTTGCTACAGGTTTTGAAAAGTTAGACAAGATAACTTCTGGTTGGCAGCCTTCAGATTTAATAATCATTGCGGCACGTCCTGGTATGGGTAAAACAGCTTTTGTACTCTCCATGGCAAGAAATATTGCTATTGATTTTGGACATCCAGTTGCATTATTTTCATTAGAAATGTCTTCGGTTCAATTAATTACACGTCTAATTTCATCAGAAACTGGATTGTCATCAGAGAAACTAAGAACTGGGAAATTAGAGAAACACGAGTGGGAACAATTGAGTATAAAAGTTAAAAACTTAGAAAAAGCACCACTTTTTATTGATGATACTCCCTCACTATCCATTTTTGATTTGAGAGCTAAATCGAGACGTCTGGCATCGCAACATGGAATAAAATTGATAATAGTCGATTATTTACAGTTGATGACTGCTGGAGGAAACGGAAAAGGAGGAGGCAATCGAGAGCAAGAAATTTCTACTATTTCTAGAAATTTAAAAGCTTTAGCCAAGGAGTTGGGAGTTCCAGTCATTGCTTTGTCACAGTTGTCACGTGCAGTAGAAACACGAGGTTCTAGCAAAAGACCATTACTTTCCGATCTTCGTGAATCTGGAGCAATTGAACAAGATGCCGATATTGTATCTTTCATATACCGACCTGAATACTATAAAATTGATGAATGGGACGACGAAGAGCAGTCTCCAACCCAAGGTCAAGCGGAGTTTATTATCGCTAAACACAGAAATGGTTCTCTTGAAAACATTCGATTAAAATTCATTGGTAGTCTCGGTAAGTTTGACAATCTTGATGAATATGGTGGCAGTTACGATGATTTGCCTTCAAAAATGAATCGAGAAGATAATCCATTTATAACTAAAAATTTGCCTTCTGCAAACGAAGCTTTTGGTAGTAACCTAAATAGTGATGAGGACGAGAGCGATGTTCCGTTCTAATTATCTTTGATCGGTAATCCACTTCTTTTAAGTGAATTTATTTATGATTTTTTTTACATTTAAACTTTTATCTTTGAAAAGGTGTAATTAGAATTGGTTCTGCAACACTAAAATGTAAAAATGCGCTTCAAGAGTTTATTTTATTTTCTTCTTATTTTATATAGTATCACTACAAGGGCATCCTATATTCTCCTGCCTATGGATGAAACTTCTCAAAAAAATCATCTAAAGGCCTATGGAATTACGTATTGGTGTTTAGACAAACAATATAAAGCCAGTTGGTTATTAAATTATAGAGGTGGTTCATTTCTTTTACCCGATGCTGCCGAAATTCGAAAAGAATGCCAAATTCGAGGGGTAAGTTTTGAAATTCTGACTGATGGTGAGCAAGAATCTATTTTGCATGAAATTTCCAGTCCTTCTCAAAATATGGATGCAGTAGTTTTAGAAAAAGCGCCAAAAATTGCAGTGTATACTCCAAAAGGTAAACAACCATGGGATGACGCTGTAACTATGGTTTTGACCTATGCTGAAATTCCATTTACTTCTATTTATGATGAGGAAGTTCTAAGTGACCAATTGTTGTTATACGATTGGCTGCATTTACATCATGAAGATTTTACAGGTCAATATGGAAAATTTTATGGGATGTATAGAAATGCTCCTTGGTATATAGACCAAAAAAAAGAGGCAGAAGCCCTTGCTTCAAAGTTGGGATATAGAAAAGTTTCTGAAGAAAAATTGGCTGTTGCTAAAAAAATCAGAGATTTCGTTATTGGCGGTGGATTTATGTTTGCAATGTGTTCTGCAACGGATAGTTTTGACATTGCTTTATCTGCTGAGGGAGTTGATATTTGTGAAGCCATGTTTGATGGTGATGCAAGTCAAGCCGATTATCAATCAAAAATTGATTACAGTAAGACTTTTGCATTTAAAAATTTTATTCTTGATAGAAAGCCCGAGCATTATGAGTTTTCAGATATTGACATGACTGAAAAAAGGAAAGTTCCTTTTGAAAAAGATTATTTTACCTTAATGGATTTTTCAGCAAAATGGGATCCGATACCCAGTATGTTGTGTCAGAATCACACACAATTAGTTAAGGGCTTTATGGGACAAACCACTTCTTTTGATGCAGAATTAGTAAAATCTAATATTCTAGTTATGGGGAGTTGTGAACTAAATGGTGAGGCTCGTTATATTCACGGTCAAAAAGGAAAAGGAATGTTCACATTTTATGGAGGACACGATCCCGAAGACTATCAACACAGGGTTGGTGATGAGCCAACAGTACTTGATTTACATACAAATTCTCCTGGTTTTCGTTTAATTTTAAATAATGTCTTGTTTCCTGCAGCTAGAAAGAAAAAATTAAAGACATAAAAGTAAGAATAAACAGATATAAGTGTCACTTTATCTACTATTTATGATAATTTGATTCGAATTATAAAAATTTTCTATTTTTGCAAAATAAATTAAACAATTCATCGTCGATTTGTTATAAGTATAAAAATAAAGATAAGAGATTGATTTAGTTTAGGTTAAAATTATGATGAAAAAAATTCAATATAGCTTATTCCTTATTTTATTTTTTGTTATATCGACATTAAATGCTCAAGTAGGAATAAACACAACTACTCCAAATGCACAGTTAGAAATTAAATCTAGTGATCAAGCGAATCCAACGAATACAGATGGCTTAATCATACCAAAGATTGATGTTTTTCCAGCGACAAATCCAACTGCTGCTCAACAAGGAATGATGGTTTATCTGACAACAACTGTTGGGGTAAACTCTCCAGGATTTTATTATTGGGATGGAGCAAGTTGGAAATCTGTGGGAGGAACAGGAGGAGGCAGTGGTAGCGCTTTCACGCATTACATCGGGGAATTGTATGGAGGAGGAATTGTTGTTGCCGTATGGAAAGAGAGCGGAGTAGAGAAGGGGTTGATTGCTTCATTGATGGATATGGCTACCTCAATAAATAATAATTTAATTGCTTGGAGTGGAACAGTTAATGTTGCAGTGCCCTCATCTGGAGCAACTAATTTAGTTGATGGTAACTCTAATACTAATGCTATAGTTTCGCAAAATAGTTCTGCAGATAAGGCATCAACTATTTGTAAAGTATACAATGGAGGTGGATTTAACGATTGGTATTTACCCTCGATTTGGGAATTGGATGAATGTTATAAAGCCGCATTTATTGTTAATACAATACTAGGGTCTTTAAATGGTTTTAAGTACGGAATCTATTGGAGTTCAACTGAAAGAGATGCAAATTATGCTTATTATAAGTACTTTGATGCAGGATATAACTACTACAGTACGAAAGGTAATACTTATTACGTTCGTGCTGTGAGAAGATTTTAATAAATCACAAAGCGTAATCTCATACCTAAGTTTTATAAACAATACACACTTTTAAAACTATAATTTTTGTGCGATTATTTCAAAAATGACTTATATCATTCTTCAAGTAGTTTATATCCCTTTACTTTGCTATAATTAAAAATAAATACATTAAAAGGATGTTGAAAAATGTAGCAATATCAATTTTTATCTTTTTCCCTATAACTATCTTAGGCCAAGTTCATGCAGAGAAAGAAGTCAATAAACAGACACAATCTTGGTTCAGTATTAATAATAATTTCAGATTCAATGAACATTTGGGATTATTGTTGGATTTGCATGTGAGAAGGAATGATTTTGTTAGTCAAGACAGTTTTTATTTTACTAGAATAGGAGTTGCTTTTATGCCCAATTCAAAAGTTTTATTAGCGGCGGGTTATGCTCATATGTGGCTAGCTCCTACGAAAGAAGGTTGGAATACTTTTTCTAATGAAAACAGAATATATCAACAAGCCCAATTGAGTTCTAAAATTGGAAATGTAAGTGTTTTACAGAGAATTCGTAATGAACAACGTTGGCAAGAAAAAATTACTAACGATGTGCCAACTGGAGATAATCGATTCACCGATAGAGTTCGTTATTTGGTTAGTTTTAATATTCCTATTTTCAAGAAAATCGCTATGCCTTCTTTGTTAATTTCAGATGAAATTTTAATTCATTTTGGGAAAGAAGTGGTGTACAATACTTTTGACCAAAATAGATTTTTTATCGGAATTAAACAGAATATCAGCTCTAAATTAAGTTTTGACTTCGGATATATGAATGTTTACCAACAAAAATATTCAGGTTATCAATACGACTCTAATCATACTATGAGGTTATTTTTTTACTATAATAATAGTTTTAAAAATTTAACTCATTTTAATCATCATACTTCGGGAGATGAATAATTTTTTTTATAATTTTAATTAAGGCTTACATTAATTTTACCTCAAAAAATAGTCTTTTATAAATAACTCAACCACCATTTGTCTTTATGATTGGTTTTATAGGTGTCATACCATTTGCAAAGCGGATACAAACATGCAATTACAAAAATCCAAATAGCATAAACACCAATCAAACCAAAACCTTCGCCTGGAACTACAAATTTCCATTTAAAAATGCTTTCACCTTCTGCTATTTGTGCTAACGTATGTCCGTGAACATAAAAACTAATCATTGCTAAAATGTGAATGAAATAAATATGCAAGATATAGTAGAAGAAAGCAGTACGTCCAAAAACAACCGTGATTTTGGTAAAACGGTTTTCTAGTCTTTCTAAATACGGTAATAGGATTAGTGTAGAGCCTATTGTGATACACATGTACAATAATGAAGGAGGATATTTATGAATATTTATGAAAGAAAAAAAAGTGTACAATACGTTTTTTTGCTGTGACCAAACTACAGGATCTCCATAAATATTGATACTACGCAAAATCAAAAATAATAGTAGTAAGCCAAGTCCCATTCGAGTCAAAAGTTGCTTTCTTCTACTAATATCAAATTGAGGTGAAAAAATCTGCCCAGCACAATATCCCATTATCATTAACCCTAACCAAGGTAAAAAAGGATAAGCAATAATCAGATTTCGATTCCCAATGATTTGATAAGAAGTCCAGTTGCTACTGTGGAATAAATCCAACCAAAATCCACCATTAAAGCCAGTTGCTGCTTCAGGGAAATCTAATAAATTATGTCCAAAAACGATTAGTAATCCTAATCCTAAAACTACTTTATATGGCAATCTGATGAGCAATCCAAGAAGAAACATGCTAATTCCAATTGACCAAATAACACCAAGAGGAAAGCGTTCGAAAGCGGGATTAAATGACCAAGCGAAGGAAACAATGACTAATTCTACGAAAATAAGCCACAAACCTCGCTTCATTAAAAACGCACTCAACTCAGGTTTTGTTTTTCGTAAACTTTGCAAATAAATTGAAATACCAGAAAGAAATACAAAGGTTGGTGCACAAAAATGGGTAATATATCGAGTAAAGTAAAGTGCTGGTGTTGTCGTTTCTAAATTCATTGGATCGTCAGTCCAAGCGTGAATATGGAAATAATCTCTTACATGGTCGAGTGCCATAATTACCATAACAATACCACGAAGGATATCGATAGATTGAATTCTTTTTTGAATAGGTTGCTCCATAACTTAATTGTTCCTTTTGAAATTGAATTATCACTGTTTTTTGGCATTTGTATGAAGCAAAATCATATTTAGGGTAAATGTTATTTTGCTTGAAAGGAAGATTTTCACTTCAACATTTAATCAAAAATAGGAATAATCTTCTGATTTTCATTTGTTTATTTTGAATATAAAGAAATGGAGTGTTTTTTGAATAAAAAAAATCCCAATCTTTCGACTGGGATTCTTTTATAAGTAAGTTAAATTGATTGTACAAACGTTTTTATTTCACTTTTTTTACAACAGCTTTAAAAGCTTCTGGGTGATTCATTGCTAAATCTGCTAATACTTTACGGTTCAATTCGATTCCGTTTTTCTTAACTAATCCCATGAATTGAGAATAAGACATTCCTTCTAATCTAGCTCCAGCGTTAATACGTTGAATCCATAATGAACGAAAGTTTCTCTTATTCTGTTTTCTATCGCGATAGGCATAAACCATCGCTTTTTCAACTGCGTTTTTAGCTACAGTCCAAACGTTTTTACGGCGACCAAAGAAACCTTTGGCTTGCTTCATTATCTTTTTTCTTCTTGCTCTTTTAGCAACTGAATTTACTGATCTTGGCATAATTTTTCTGTTTTTTTGTAGTAGGCGTCCCGAATTGAATCAAGAGAACTTAAAGCCATACTCCAAGGTTATTTTAAATAATTTTTTAACCTAAAGAATTTTTAGTGATTAGTAAAAAGTGATTAGTGAATAGTGTAAACCAATTACCAACGACTAATTACTAGTTACTAAATTATATAATTCTTAATTGTTGTTTGATGCTTTTCTCATCTGTTTTGTGAACTAACGCTGAATGAGTCAATGCTAATTTACGTTTTTTAGATTTTTTAGTCAAAATATGACTTTTGAAAGCATGCTTTCTTTTGATTTTTCCAGAACCAGTAACTTTGAATCGTTTCTTGGCGCTAGATTTGGTTTTCATTTTAGGCATAATTTCCCTAATTTATTTATATTTAACTTACTTACTTTACTATTTGGTTTTCAATACTTTGTTCTTATTACATAGTCTGAAAACTGCGAATACAACTGCCTATTTTTTCTTCTTCGGCGCAATGAACATAATCATTCTCTTTCCTTCTAATACTGGCATTGCTTCCACCTTTCCATATTCTTCAAGATCTGTAGCTAGTCTCAACAACAAGATTTGCCCCTGATCTTTATATATAATAGAACGTCCTTTAAAGAAAACAAATGCTTTTAATTTAGCTCCGTCTTTTAGGAATTTTTCAGCATTCTTTCTTTTAAATTCGTAATCATGCTCATCTGTTTGAGGACCAAAACGAATCTCTTTGACCACAATTTGAGTAGACTTTGCCTTAAGTTCTTTTTCACGCTTTTTTTGCATGTAAACGAACTTCTTGTAGTCCATTATTTTACAAACTGGTGGCTCTGCATTTGGAGAAATTTCAACTAAATCTAATTCTAATTGGTCTGCTAATCGCAAAGCTTCGGAAGTTTTTATAACTCCAGGCTCAACGTTATCTCCTACAAGACGAACTTCGGGAACACGAATAAAATTATTAATTCTGTGTTCATCTTTTTTTTCTACTCGAGGTTGGTAACCTCTATTGTTTCTAATTGCTATGGCTATATTATTTTAATTAAACTTCAAATACTTTCAATGTTTTTGCAACTTCCTCGTTTACAATTCTTACAAACTCTTCAATCGTAACAGTTATATTGCCCTTGCCTTCTTGACCGTGACGGCGTACAGAGATGGTTCCGTTTTTTTCTTCTTCTTCACCAACAATCAGCATGAATGGCATTTTTTGCACTTCGGCTTCTCTAATTTTCTTACCGATAGTTTCATTTCGGTTGTCAATTAGGGCGCGAATTTCGTTATTTTCTAGCAGATTTAAAACTTTTTTTGCATAATTTTCATATTTCTCGCTCAAAGACAATATAATAGCTTGTTCAGGCATGAGCCAAAGAGGGAAATTTCCTGCGGTATGTTCTAATAAAATGGCAATAAATCGCTCCATCGAACCAAAAGGAGCTCGATGAATCATAACGGGTCTATGTAGTTCGTTATCAGAACCTTTATATGTCAATTCGAAGCGCTCAGGTAAATTATAATCTACTTGGATAGTTCCTAGTTGCCATTGTCTTCCTAAAGCATCTTTGACCATAAAATCCAATTTAGGACCATAGAACGCTGCTTCGCCATATTCAACTACGGTATTCAATCCTTTGTCGCGAGCAGCATTGATGATTGCATTTTCTGCTTTTTCCCAATTTGCATCTGATCCAATATATTTGTCTCTGTTTTCTTGATCTCTCAAAGAAATCTGAGCAGTAAAGTTTTCAAATCCAAGAGAACTAAAAACATACAATACTAAATCAATTACTTTTTTAAACTCTTCGTCTAATTGTTCTGGTGTGCAAAAAATATGTGCGTCGTCTTGTGTAAATCCACGAACACGTGTTAAACCATGCAATTCTCCACTTTGCTCATATCTGTAAACGGTTCCAAATTCGGCATACCGTTTTGGTAAATCCTTGTACGACCATGGCTTATTGTTGTATATTTCACAGTGATGTGGGCAGTTCATAGGTTTCAATAAAAACTCTTCACCTTCTGCAGGGGTATGAATTGGCTGAAAACTATCGGCACCGTATTTTGCATAATGTCCTGAAGTAACATACAGTTCTTTTTGACCAATATGAGGGGTAACTACTTGTTCGTAACCTGCCTTTTTTTGAGCTTTCTTCAAAAATTGTTCTAATCTATCACGTAAAGCAGCTCCTTTTGGCAGCCATAAAGGCAGTCCTTGGCCTACTTTTTGAGAAAACGCAAACAATTCTAACTCTTTTCCTAGTTTTCTATGATCGCGACGCTTGGCTTCTTCCAATAATTCTAAGTAATCGGTTAAATCTTTTTGTTTAGGGAACGAAATTCCATACACACGAGTCAACTGCTTGTTCTTTTCATCGCCACGCCAGTAAGCGCCTGCCACACTCATAATTTTCATCGCTTTGATAAATCCAGTATTAGGAATATGTCCTCCGCGACATAAATCACTGAAATTAGAGTGGTCGCAAAAAGTAATTGTTCCGTCTTCAAGGTTTGTAATCAATTCTGTTTTGTAGACATTATCTTTATAGATTTCAAGAGCTTCTGCTTTAGAAACAGGTCTAAGTTTAAACTCATGTTTCTCTCTCGAAATTTCTAATACACGATCTTCAATTTTTTTAAAATCAGCATCAGTAATTCTGTGATTTTCAAAATCCACATCATAATAAAACCCATTTGCAATGGCTGGTCCAAGAGTTAATTTTATGCCAGGGTAGAATTCTTCAAGAGCTTGTGCCATAACGTGAGAGGTCGAGTGCCAAAACGCTTTTTTACCCTCGTCATCATTCCATGTAAATAAGATTAAAGAACCATCTGTCGTCAATGGAGTAGCTGTTTCAATAGTTGAACCATTGAAAGAAGCTGAAATCACGTTTCTAGCCAATCCTTCACTAATGCTTTTAGCAACATCCATAGGAGTTACACCTAGTGCAAACTCTTTAACTGACCCGTCGGGCAAAGTAATCTTAATCATTGTTCTAATTTTATGAAGCGCAAATATAAGCATTAGAAAAACACTTCCAATATATAAGCACGGCATTTGAAATAATTTTTATAATTGTAATTGCAATTAATGAAGTAATGTAGGAGCTATTTCCCGCTATTCGTTACAAACGAAGTTCATCGAACTCCAATTAAAATAGATTTTTAGTGAGGTAATCTTTTACATTCTGAAGGAGCAAGTA